>CAVXEK010000004.1:0-396253 GCA_963760845.1 uncultured Gammaproteobacteria bacterium
ACAACATGACGTATTGCTGGGAGCACAGGACATACGCGCTTACGACGTGCTGAAGCATGTGCAGCGCGTTGAGCGGTTCGTAAACGGCCATTCTGGCTGGAGCGGGATGGTCCTGGTCTTGTCTAATGACTCCGGCTACTGGTCACGGCCAGGGCATGGCCGGGCCACTAATGCGGGTGCCTTCCGGATCTATGAAGGCCAGGTGATATCCGGCAGCAGAGCCTGGGGGCCTGACACCGAGGCGGGAACCATGAGAGACCGTGAGGCGGTGATCGAGCTGCGCGGTGACTACAGGTGCGGCTGGTCACCGTACTCGGTTCTTCCCGGCTCCAGGGGCGAGTTCGGCTGCTTGCCTTCTCTAATCGACTCCATCCCGCGCCGTCTCCCAAGGGTCCTGGCGTGCTGAAAGCCGATCACGCCATCGGCGGCAATCCGCCGCGCACTTTCCCTTAAAGGTAAACAATACAAAAGTATTATTATCGATAGTGTGATAGAAGAAAGTCCCTTCAATGACCTTCAAAAATTCACCAACAATGAACCCTACTACACTGTAGTCTAGATGAGTTAGAGTTAATACATAAGAATTATTTTCAGTTTTTGAAGAAACGGAAACCCCTTCACATTCACGAAAAAATGAGTGTAATTTAGATTGCCAGTCATCTTTCTGACTTTCGATTTTAGCTTCAGACATCCATGTAGCTTCATTTAAAGAGGCTTGATGAGATGGATTATCCAAAATTTTATCGCGAGAAATCTTATTCCTAACCGTTTTATCCTCAGTTTTAATCGCCTCTAATATATTCTCTATAGCTTTGAGAAACGCATTCTTCTTCTTGATATCTTTAAATTGTATCCTCATAAAATTCTTTTCTACTGATTCGATGCTTTCATAGATTTCTCGGTTTAGATTCTTTTTTGAGAACGTAATCAATTTTTCTATCACATCAGCTTTAGGCTCATTCCCTGCATAATAGCATTCAATACCAACGATTAATTCAGATAAGCTGTGCACATTAAATTTACAGTTGGTGTGTTTTGCAAAAAATTCTCCAAAACGACTTTTTGAAGCAATCGTTGATGATCCGGTTTTAAATTTCTTACTCGCCATATTTGCTTCATTCAGACCGCTTAAAGCTTGTTCAAAGTTATGCCTCTGTTTAATCATTTCTGAAATTTCAACAGGAACCCGCACATTTTGGGCATACAATTCATAAATCGTTTTGCCGGCGGCATCGGGTAAGTCAGTACGAGCATGGAGTCTAAGTAGCTTTTTGATATAAGGAACTAATTTTTTTGCTTCCTCTAATACTATTGAATCTTTCGTTAGTTCCTTCAACAAGTAATGTAGCGCTGACAGATTATTTTCATCGGTAAAATTAATATTGTGTACTAAATTGATGAGAGGAAATATATCATCCAAATTTTTTTTCTTGCAAGCTTCTATCATCGCTTGATCAGGTTTTGGTAACTCACCCTGATTTAAATAACTATATTTGGATAGCAACTCAACATCTTTCTCGGAATAAGCTCCTGACCGATATCTATTGTAAATCATTTTACAAATACTTCGCCATTTCTCAACAGTTTCAACATATAATGGGGCAAAATTCTTTAAGGCATTATCCTCTGTTCCAATTCTCATGCTTATAACAGCATGAATCAAAACAAGCTTTTCTTTCTGCGCAACGCCTACCCCTCCTCCTGCCATCTGTCCGCCTAACAGAGATCCTGCCAATAATTCTCGATATAATTCTAGTTCTATAGCCGGATCGCTCGGTAAATCGTCTAGCAACGGAGAGTATAGATATAAAGCATCTGCATTAGGTTCGTAGGTAAGGTGCATAGAAAATTCATCGTCAATCCCCAGTATACAGGTATTATTTTTATCAAAATTAATATCCGCTAATTTTAATTCCTCAGCAAATTTTTGTAGATTTTGATCAGCAATATAGCGGGGCATTTTTCAATCTCCTCCGATGCAAGGGTCTGTTTGGTATAAATCACTATCGCTATCCTCTTCACTGGATTTCTCATCCTGTTTCGTCGAATACAGAGGATTAAACTGCAACAAGTTCCCAACTGAGGTCATAGCCTTTGAGATCTCGTGGTCTACTCTCAATAGCTTCTTGTCATATTTATTAAATTTTTGAGCTTTTAATAGCACTATTTTTGCTTTTATGTAATCTTTTTCTTCAACATATATTAATGCTTTAACGTAATAGTAAAATTTATTTTCTATCTCGGATTTACCATCGAGGGAATCTAAGATATTTTTTGCCTCTTTAATGCGCTTTGACTTGAAATAAAAATAGGCTTGCGATATCAATGCATCTCTATTAGTAGAATTTATCTTTAAAACATACTTTATATGTTTATCAATGTCGTCATGATTTTCATTTTTTTCGATCAAAGAATTAATTAATACTATCCTATGACCAATATTAAAAGGTTGAAGCTGGATCGCCTTATTTATATGGCTTAACGCATTTTGATAATCCTCATTGAAAGAATGAAGATGAGCTTGTATATGTAATATATAAGATTCATTATAGAGACTATCACTATCAATCGTTGTATAACATTTATTGATATGTCTAGAGATTTCTATATACTCCCTAGCCTTATCAAGTTGACACTGAAACCCATAAAGCAACGCATAGGTCGTATAGATATAGAAGTTTTCTTTATTATTACTTTTCGCCTCGTATGAAGCCAGTAATTTCCCAGCTTCTTCAAATTCTCCTAATTCTATTCTCATGATTATCTCATTTAACAGAACAGAATCAAACCATCTCCGAGGTAGTGCTCTTGCCTTTTCAAATAATTTTTTTGCTTCTTCAAGCTTATCAAGCCTATAAGCATCCCAGGCTAAATTACAGGTAAAATCGATATTGCTTTCTTCATTCTGATATAATTTATTATTAATGGCATAGGCTTTCTCATGAGAACCGATGCAAGATAAGATATTAGACAAAATTAACTCTGCCGACTTTAAGAATATATTATTCGAACCCGAACTAATGATGGATTCAAAATACTTTATTGCTTCCTCATAATTCCCCGTTTTCCATAGTTCACAGCCCTGTTTAAACTTCATCAATAAGTTTTCATCTATTCCCTTGTTCTTTAACCTATCTAAAATCATAGTAAATAAGTTTTTCATCTCATGACTATTAGTCATTTCAATGATGGTCAGAATAAATGGCGAATGATCACGATCCTTGCTTTTTTCGAGAAAATTATCCACTTTATCGATAAGTAATTTTGCGACAAACAAATTTCTATTATAGATCGCTGCTTCAAACGGAAGCTGGTAATTAATTTTATGTGTACTTTCAGAATTGCGACCTAGTTCTATTATACGCTTTGATAACGAGTTAAATTTCTTTGCAATGATATGCCGCAAAAAATTTTCAGTTAATTTTTTAATACATTCATTTTTTAGATTTTCAATGATATGTGCCGTTTCATCATTATCTTGGAGATTGACTTCATAGGTGTTTTCATTATGATGAAAAACAAGTTTGTTATTTTTAATATAATACCAATCGAAATTTAAATCGATTTTATTAATTAAAATAGAAAGCCAATTTGTATTTCGATAAATACTGTATTGTAATAATTTAAGAATGAACTCAAAATTAAATTCAGGAAGAAATGCATTAAAGTCATTTCGATAATCTTCAATAAATTTCCTTATAAGGTCAATGCCACTAACTTGCAATTTTTCAATTAAAAATCCTTTATATCGTTCTTTTACTTTATCATCAGGCCTTAAATGATACTTTTCCATTAAAGCAAGGATAATTTGATCATTCAGCGTCATCTGATTTAGAATAGCTTCAAAATTATTAAAAGATTTTCTATTAGAATTCAGAAATCGACCAAAAAGAAAATTAAGCTCGTCAATTGAATAATTGTCGATTTTGCGCAGCAGTATCGTTATTTTATAAACATCATCTGCAACATCAGTACGTTCTAATTTGTTTAGTAGAAATTTTTTCTCTGCTTTGATAAAGGCCGAAGGGATATTATTTAACAACTCATGGTTATGATAGCTTGATTCTTTGTCTTCAATCAGATTTGTTATAAATTCTCTAAAATAGTTATTTTCTGTATCCTCCACTGTCACATTTGTGCTAATCATCGGTGGTGTTGAAGAAGTTGTCGTAGGAGGAGGCGCCTCCCAAAAGACATGGCGGCTTGTTTTAGTGTTATAATCTAACTTCATTAATGATTCGATAGCAATTTGACGAAATGGATTTGTGCACCCGTATTTTGATGTGATCGACTTAATCAATGCTTTGTCTACAGCTACTTCCTGTAGCTTAGGTAAAGTGTTTAATAATACTATTAAGGACTGAATGGCGCTATCTGCGTTGATTTCAAGAGATTTACTGTCCAACCCGTTCTTCCCAGACGCCCAATAGGCTACTAAGTTTCCATTCCTCGGTAAGAGTGCAATCGTGTTAACCGGCAAGGAATCTTGTTGTGATAGTTCTTTGTTTAACACCAAAATACGACTATAACCGTCTAAACAGCTAACTAATTTGTTAACAAACCAATCTTCCCTATAATTCAAAGTGACTAGATACTCGATCGATATTTTTTGTAAGTCGAGATTATAGCCAGTACCGCTCAATATAGCATTTACTTTTTCAATAGCAGTTTGATTAACTATCTGCAATTTTTTAAAACAATATAGAGCAGTGTATACAACGTTTGTGCCTTTCTCTAATGATTTTTCTAGATATCTTTGTACAGTAGGATTACTTACCTGCAGCTCAGAAATACACATTAATAATGAAACGACATTATCATGTTTAACTAGATCTTCCTCGAGCAAAAAATTTACTATTTTTTCATTAAATTTGAAATATAACGGTAGATTTTTTAACGTCTCATTTCTCACCTCTGGTTTTTCATGTTCTAATAACTTTTTTAACGACTCATATGCGCTCATAATAGAGCTATTACTTTGCTTATAAATTAAAGCAGCTATCTCAATTAATTTCTCATCGACATTGAATGTTATTCTGTTTTGTAGAAATCGATTATTCTGAAAAATATTTTGCACTTTCCTTGCTAAAATTTCTTGTGAATTTGATTGGTCAATTATTTTTGTATAACTTATTGTGTACAACAGATTTTCAATTTCACTCTTTATCCAATCTCTCGGATCTGATTTCTTTGACTCCAAATCATTTATAATTTTATGGTCATTGCTCCATAGATTTAAAATCAGTAACGCCGCATTTTTTCTCTCTGATTCATAGCCGTTTATCAATACATCAGTAACAATTTTTTTGAATAAATGGTTATTAATTAATCGATGACAAAGTTTCAAATAAGCTATATAATCTATAGCTCCTACATATAAAATCTTATAAATGATAGACTCTCTTATACAACCGATGAATTCATCTTTCGAACCAAACCAGTCCATTCTCGATTCTTCGATACAACGTAAAAATAAATAAATATCCCCATTTCCGATAATATCATTAGGCTCTTGTTTGAGGTTGTCAAAAAACACCTTTAACAGTCTTTTGTTCTCCTGCAACAAACCCGCGACAAAGGGTAATACATTTTGTTGATACCGTGGCTCATATTTATATTCAGCCATCAGTTCATAGATATCCTGTATATCAGTTTTCTCTTTTGAGGAAGATTTTTCCATCTCATCAACAATACACTTTGCAAAGAAATATTCCTGAAAAGAGTAATGAATAAATTCAAATTCATCCGAATTCTTTATTTTAGAAATAAAAGGAGTGCTTAAAGCTTTTTGCCATAAATTATCTTTAAGATTAAAGTCAAGCTCTATCTGTTCGCATATTTTTTTAACTTTACCATTAATTTTAAATATATTGCCTTTATAGTTTATATAGGTTATGTGCGACATTCTCTTGAAAAAAACCTCTAAAGGCTTTATATGCTCATCCTTTTGTGGTTTACCCCAGCGTAAAATATTTTCGGATTTTTCAAATTTTTTCTCTAGCCATCTATGCCACAATTTCTCAATAATTTTTCCGTATAGTTCTGTAACTGTATCAATTTCCTCGACATTTTTTCCTAAGCAGCAAATTAAATTTAACAACAATGGTACGCGTGCCATATTGAGCAAACTTGAATTTTGTAGAATTTTATTGTAGGTCATCTCTATTTGTAAGTCAGTTTCATTTCGATCGCTATTGAGAGATTCGTGAAACACTCTGACATATTCATAGATTTTCTCTTTTGTATAACCAACATTTTCTAAAACTAGATCAAATTTTAAATCACTATCGTAGGGCCTTGAGAATACAATTAAATGAATATTTCTATCTTCTATAATTTCGTTTATCGCTTTATAGCATTTGTTCGACGGATGAAAATTAAATTCATCTAATCCATCTAGAATAATCAATAACTTATCGGCAGAATTTGAAATTAAATCGTTTAATAATTCAGGATTTTTATGTAAAATAGAGCTCTTTTCAAATCGAATCTTTTGTTCAATTAATTTTGATAAGCTGTCTATTTCAATCTTTTCATCATTTAGTTCTCTTAGTTCAAATCGAATAATAACCTTAAATCTTTCCCATAATTTTCCGACAGCCCCTTGGTGAGCAAAATATTTAGAAAGTACGGTTTTCCCACTTCCAGGGATACCTGTAATGAGTATTTTTTTTGGAACAGCGATTTCCCCTGACCTAATTTTTCGAGAATGGAATAAGTTTTTATAATTTATCTCTTCCTTAGATAAATGGTAATGACTATTTTCATACGAATAATATAATTTTAAATCATGATTTTTGTTAAATTCTGTATTTTGATCAATTAAAGATAAATTAACAAAACAGTTTTTTATGGGCATACTCTTTTCTATTCCATCTTCAAGCCCAATAATTTTTATTTCCGTATAATCTGACATTTTATAACGCTTTTTACAGACAACTTCTATATCAGCTAACATATCATTAGCATCAATTTTTCTTATTTCCCTCGAAATAATCTTGAAATTTTCATCCCACTGCAAACAGTCAAAATGATCACCGAATAATCTAACTGAAGTTCTAGCGCACCAACCTAATAGGTTCTGATTTTCATCATGGTTGCTCGCTTGTAAAAAAACAATATTTTTTACATAAAATTTTGGAGTGTATTTTAATTGACATAGCATAAGATTTTTTGCATACATTAAAACATTTCGACTTTTTTCATCTGTAATTAACTTAATGACTTGATCGAATACAAGCTCAACTTGAGTCGATAATTCACTTTCTATTATTTCATTAGAGGGAGGAGGAACTTTGATATCGCTTATCAACAAAATTTCTAATAGTCTACCCACCATGCTAGTCAATAACTTCACATGCGCTTCTTTAGTCATTTTTTGTAATAACAATGGCGATAACCCATCAATAATTAATAATGATACCTCCTCACTTTTTCCTTGTAATTGACAGGCGATTTCATAGGCGATTGCGGCTCCAGAAGAATAGCCAGCAATAATATAAGGACCTTTATTTTGGACAGTTTGTAATTCCGCTAAATACTTCGCCGCATACTCTTCAATACTGTGGCAAACATAATTGGAATCATTTAGAGCATTATCTGTAAAAGTAACTATCGATCGATCATATTGCTCACTTCTGGATAATTTTGTAAAATCTCTCTCCCCATCTCCTGTGATACTGGGTATTAAGAAGAGTGGGGATTTCTGATCATTTCCTGATTTTAAACATTTTATAAAATTCTTATAATTTTTATGACTCGGTAGAGTTTCTATTAACTTTTTTAACTTTGGATAATACAGAAATTCGTCATAACTGATTGTTTTCTTCTCTTCTGAAAAAAATTCAGGCAATTCCTTACTTAGCTTGCCCATCATTTTTATAAAAATGAATGAATCGCCTCCTAATTCGAAAAAATCTTGTTCCAAATGAACAACATGATTGTCACTTAAGTTTAAAAGTTCTTTCCATGCGCTTATTATTTTTTGTTCAGGTTCTGTAGTAGGGTAGAAACCACTTGTCTTTGAGGGCGTTAAATTTTCATCAGACTCATTTACAGTCATCTTTTTTAAAGAGAGATCCCGTATTAAACATTTTTCATCTAATTTCTGATTATTGTTTAAATACTTCTGTAAACTCTCCCTGGGAACTATGACCCATAGCTGGGGTAACAAACCAGAGTCAAGTTTACTAACAACCAAATTATGTAATTCACGGATTTTTATGTTTTTATTTTCTTTAGCCACGACATAAGCAATAAACTTATCATGTAAATTTTCACTATTCTTAGTACTTACAACGAGGACCCGATCTACATTTGAGGAGCTCATAATAGAATCTTCAATATGTTCTAAAGCAACATATTTGCCTCCCACTTTGACAGCTCTATCTAACCTACCTATGATGACGAGCTTATTCGCTCTTTTTGTAGTTAAATCCGCCGTACGATAAAAATCTTTCTCGACTAGAACCCCTTTTTGAGTTTTAATTTTCATCCTAAGAAAACGACTTTGATTTAACCTTTCGGCATGACCATGGTAACCCATTGCCAACCCTTTTCCTGTTAAATATAACTCTCCCTCCTCTCCTTCTTTTAATTCATTATGAATACCTGATGGATTATCCTTTGCCTTCTCGTCTAAAATATAGGCCTCACAACCCTTTATAGGCTCGCCTGCGTCTCTTATTTTCTCCTCGTTTTCTCCTTAGATCCTCAAGGATTCCTAGGCTGGTGACAATAGTATATTCAGAAGGCCCATAGCCATTAATAAAATTTCGTCCAGACTTAGACCATTTTTTGTAGGTTTCATAACTTAATTTTTCACCCGTCGATATAATATATTTTAAATGAGGAAAATCATGAGGATTTAACTGTATCAGCATGGAAGGGGTAAATATAGCAATATCAAGTTCGTTTTCGATATAAAATTGGCTTAATTTTCTGGGATTATGTCTTATATGAGAAGGAACCGCATATAAGCATGCCCCTGCTCCTAGTCCCTGTATCCTTTCCATAAGGCTAGCATCAAAACCATTATCGGCATACAACGCAATACGAGTTTTATCGTTAATATCCATCAATGTAATATGCGATTTCATCGCATAATACAAACCGCGCTGCGGAATTTTAATCCCTTTCGGTTTGCCTGTAGAACCGGAGCTATAAATGATATAGGCTAAATGGGAAGCGTTATATTGAATATTCAAATTAAATGCTTCGTTTGAAGTACCTAATTCTAAAACGTCTTCAATAAATATGACTCTAATATCTGGATTCCGTGTCCTGATGACACCAATAATATAGCGATAATAAAGTGCTCTCTGCGTTATGATTAGACTAGGCCTACTATCCTCAATAATTTCATATAATTGATTAGGTGAGATTGATAGCCCTGTTGTAATGGGTATAAAAGCCATTGCTGCTTTCCAAACTCCCAGTACGGCTTGAGTATAATAAGGCTCATATAAATACAACCCAATTTTTGACTGCGGTAACAACGATTCATTTTGAAGATAGTGCCTAATATAATTAGCATTCCTATTTAATTCGGCGTATGTCAATAAGGTAGAAGGGCTCCCATCATTATAGGGGTAAGAAGTCTCAGCATATAAAGCTGGCCGAGTTGCGTAATTTTCAGCAATTTCTTCGAATTCTTGAATGAAGATGGGGTCATCTCGGTGCGTTATTACAGGTTTATCAGGCTTAGCCGAAGCATTTGTTAGGAAACGATATCGCACAAAAATACTCTCCTACTCTTGTAAAAAATCCCATTAGGTGAAAGAATGGACTAATGATGAAGACGGTTACTATACGTAGTATTACGTATTCATTACATAGTAATAATTTTGATATTATTGTACAATCATAGTTAAATTCAGGATTAATTTTTATGATTTTACTTAGCACTGCTTGCTTAGATCTTCTTCTTTCTAATCTTAGTGGGTTCTCGAATTTAATCTTATGGGTAAGAACCGGAGATTTTAAAAAACAGTTATATATCAGTGAAAGTTTTTTAAAAATTTATGGTTATAGCCTACAAGAAGCTTATGAAAATCCAATAGGTTGGACAAAATCGATAGACACCAGCGAACGTCACGAAATAATAGACCGTGTCTCGCTAAGAATCAATAATTACCTAAGTAATAAAGATGAGAATGAACCAATCTACTATAAAGTTTTTCTTCCCAATGGAGAAGTTAATTTTATCAAAAATATTGCCATTCCGTTAAAAGATACTACAGGGAGAATTTTTTCTTTTATGGGATTAAGTGAAAATATTCCAGAACAAGAATGGGAGTTATTAAAAAACAGGAAATTACCAGACAATTTGAAGTCTAATACATTAATCAAAGATCTCTCTAGCCTGCTGAAAAAGGATCTAAAGGCTGATAAATACTCTTCTTCTCCGAATCTTCCAAGTCCTTTAACCCAACGTGAAATTGACTGTCTTAACTTAACAGCGAACGGAAAATCTGCAAAGGAAATAGCGCGACACTTTAATATTTCACATCGAACGATTGAGGTGCATCTTGCTTCCATTAAAAGAAAACTTAACTGCAAAACTAAATTAGAGCTATTAAGTATATTAAATAGTTCACAGTTAAATTTTAATTAATCAAGGAGAAATGAATGGCGTTTACAAAGATTGAAACTGTAAATCTCGAAGAAATTGCAGCAGCAAATGCTTTAGATTCACTCACGACTCAAGAACAAAAGCTGGGTGCCAGCTTATATGATGCATTTCATGATAAATCTAATCCAGAACTATTAAAAAATCTAATTGCTGAAGGAGCGCCCGTCAACTACCGACTTGACTATGGTTTAGAAATACGGCGTGAAGCTGATTTTGTCTATCAATTTTTTCTCCTTCTTGAAGGAGATCTGGGTATAGGAAAATTAGCGGAAAATGCCAAACTCATCTTCGGAGAGAATTATTCTGGATACGTTAGCTATTTAAAATTTTCAAAGGAGTACTACGAGATACTGCATAGCCCTCAGGCGAATACTAAAAATATCCCTTTAAATTCTGCTTATGAAAATACCCTTAAAAAATATGCAATTGCAGGTAGAGCTAATCCTAATCACAATAATAGCGCTCTCATCATTGCTGCCGGCTTGAATAATTACAAATTGGTTGAAGAACTCTTAGAAATCGGGAAAAAAACTTCAGTTAAACCTGAACATAATGGTTCGCATGTCAATTTCAAAGGATACTTTGATGATACTGCTATCATATGGGCTGCTATATTATTGGATTTTAATACCATAAAAGTATTGATGAATCATGGTGCAGATTTTGAAGATATTGGTGTTAGCAAAGCTTCAGTGCTTCACTGGGTGACACTCGCACAAAGAATTAATCCATCTCCCGAGAGGACAAAAACTGCCAAAGATATTGTTGAATTTTTAATAGAACATCAAGTCAATATCCTCTCTGAAAACCTTCTAAGAAAGACACCTCTTGATTATGCCAATCATGAATTCAAACAATATTTAACTGAAAAATCGGCTATTAGTTATCTATCACCTTCTTTTTGCTAATGTTACTGTGCATACTAATGCCTCATCAACATTCAACTTTAGTACATTTTACTAGGGCATGGAGAAAGAGCGTTTTTTTTCACATCGAAAACGAAATATTCATTGTTTGTTATCTTAAATGAGTTAGCAATGGAAATTAAAGTGCAAGAAATCTTATATAATCCCACTGATGTGAATTTCATTCAGAACCCTTATCCCGCTTATGCAAAACTGCGAGAACATGCTCCCGTGTACAAAAGTCATTATGGATATTGGGTTTTGAGCAAACATAATGATGTAGCAATAGTTTTATCGGATAAACGGTTTGGTAAAAGTTTTGGTGAGGTTTTTGTTGAAAAATTTGGTAGTTCTGTTTATGAAGAGCCTATTATTAAGTTAATGAAACAAATGATATTGACGCAGAATCCACCCCAACATAAATGCCCCCGTCAACTTGCAGTACAAGCATTCACACATAATAGAATCATAGCATTACGCCCCAGAATTCAAGAAATCGTTGATGATCTTCTTCAAGAGCTGGGCAGTAAAAAAGCTTTTGATATTATTGGTGAATTTGCCTATCCAGTTTCTCTATTGGTTTCTTGTGAGTTAATGGGTCTGGATTGTGATGAACGTCGTCAATTTATAGACAATGTTCCCTTGCTTTGTACATTGGGTAAAGTCTTTAATCCAGCATTATTGTCTCGTGAAGATCTGAAAGAGCTTAATCAAAATGCTTTATATCTCACTCATTATTTTGAGCAATTATTGATAAAAAGGTTACAAACTCCCACAGATGATTTTATTTCAATATTTATGGAGGGTGAAAAACAAGGCATTATTAATCGTGAAACCATAATTGCGAATCTTATATTATTATTTTTAGCTGCTTTTGAGACTACTGCGAAATTTATTGGGAATGCAATACTTGTATTGCATCAGTTCCCTGCTGAAATGACTAAGCTTAAGCATGATAAATCCTTGTGGCCAAATGCACTAAAGGAATTAATGAGGTATGAATCTACAATGCAAATTACAGCAAGAGTTGCTTTGGAAGATGTGATTGTGAATGGTGTTAAAATTTGCAAAGGAGATAATATATTACCACTCGTCGCTTCAGCTAATCGCGATCCAGAAGCTTATCCAAACCCTGATCTCTTTAACATAACCCGTTCATTAAATAGAATTTTATCTTTTGGTGGCGGTCTTCATTTATGCCCTGGCGAACAATTAACCTATCTCGAAGCAGAAATTGCAATTAGTAGTTTATTAAGCAGGTTCCCTCGATTGAGAATTATGGAGGTAAATAATCCATCATGGGAATGTAACAATGCTCTCAGAGGATTAGCATTTTTAACCGCTCAAATATGAGCAATAATATCTATGAAAAAAAGCCGGATGACCATTTAATTTTGGAGTTGCGCTACCAATTCTAATATAAGCTATCTTATCAAGATGAAGAAGAATCGAACTGTATAAATTTTATAGGAAGTTTTAGAAGTCAGAGAGAGAGTTGTTTGGTAAGTTGCAAATCAAAATTGGCCAGCACAATCCTTGCTTGTCCTTTCAGAATATCCTTTTCTGAACTTTGATTTACAACTCCCAAGTTTTGAATTATAACCAGATTTTATAAGCAAATATGTAGGAAAAAATAGGGATTAAATCCAAGAAATTTCTTACAAAACGCTTGCTTGCAAGCGCCATTTTGTATAATCCCATTTTGGTATGCTACAGAAATTTTCAATTACAAATGTTTTCAAAAAGTGGGTATTATATTGGCTTACTGAAAAGACACGGAAAAATTAGCATGAAATTGGGGTCAATCGTCGGCTCAGATATTGATGATCGGTATGACCAGCGTGAAGGTCTAAACACAATTTCATTGATAGACGTTGCTAATGCCACGCGACAATTCTTCAACCGTGGCAATCCCAATCACATTAAACTCTTGTCAGGCGGATTTCGTAATACGAATTATTTACTCGACTATGGAGATGAACGATTTGTTATCCGTTTTTTTACTGAGAGCCCATCTGTCGGAGAGTGCGAAACTTGCCTTTTAAGACTCGCGAAAGCTAATGGCATTTGCGTCCCGGATGTAATTGACTACAAGATTATTGATGGTCGCGGCGTTGCTGCTCTCCGCTTCGTCGATGGTGAGCTACTTTCATCACTACTTTATACACAGCCGAATATAGCGATGGGAGTATTCACAGAAGTCGGCGCTGAACTTGCTCGTATCCATTCGTTAAAGTTCCCGACTGCCGGGCACATTGGTGCGGGATGCAACCTTGTTCATGCGTTTCCTGACTTTTGTAATGAAGCCAAAGAGTACTTACTGACAACGCTCAGCGGAATTGCAAGTACTCGCCTTGATCCTAGGCTAACCCAGCGTCTTCGCGAAACTGCCGAACAATACTGGCATCTCGTTTACGAAACGTATAATGGCCCGACGCTCGTCCATAGTGATTTCAATCCAAAAAACATTTTGGTCACCCTCTTGCCAGAGCCACAAGTTACCGCTGTGCTTGATTGGGAATTTTCTATGGCTGGACACCCACTCATCGACTTCGGAAATTTTTTCCGTTTCGAGAAGGAGGACTATCCAACTGACGCTCGAGCAGCGTTTATTGTAGGCTATCAACGAGGCGGCGGCCTGCTTCCTGAAGGTTGGGAAAAAGCGGCGAAGCTGCTGGATCTGACCAGCATGGTGGACTTCCTGAGTCGCGAAGGCGAATATCCAAAAACCTTTCACACAGCACGCACTGTCATCGCATCCATCCTCAAAGAAAGCGAGACATGGGAATAGACCATTGCTGCGCACACGATTTACACTCGCTTTGAAAACCGCAGATCTGTAGAAGATGCTATTTAAGAATCGAACTGCAAAATGACTAACAACAAACTAACTGAAATCCAATACGTACCCCGACTAGTACTAATAAACCTCCAAGTATTTTTGCAACCATCGGTTGCATGCAATAAGAGCGATCCTTGCGCTACTCCATCCCTTTAGGTTCCCTCTACCTAAACTTAACTTTCCTTGAGAGAGTAACAAATTACCGACACTCACATCGCCATGTACCCAAACGGGTCGTTTTTTCCAGGTAGTGGATAGCGCAGTTTCCCAAACATCGGTTGCGGCAAGGAAATCTATATTATCCTTCAGTATTTCGATGGCCTGTCGCGTTTCTGAATCATAAACCGCTATATCACCACCACGATAAAAACTGTGGGGACCCGCACCCGCTGAATCGATGCTTTGCAGGGCTTTGAGAAATAGAGCTAAATCGTTTGCAAACCCACACAAATCATTAATTGGAGCGACAAGAGCTGTCTCACCAGGAAGCCAGCGATTAATGGACCATTTCCAAGGGTAAGTTTCATCGGGTTTTCCCATCGCGTAACCGTTCAGACCCCATCAAATAATCATTTAAACCTAGTAGGCATATAAGGAGATTTTTCGCCGCAATGCTCGCACGATAAAGTAAGTCCAAAGGTGCACTTATTACAAGATGTGCAATGCCATTCGGTTATTTCTCGACAAGTCCCGCATGAATTGCAATGCCACAAGTCGTTCTCTTCGACCACCTCGTCCAGGCAAAAAGAATAATAAGACAATTCATCACACTTTGGGCAGATATAATCTCGAAGAAGATTCTGAAGTGTTATGTGACCGCATCCGCAGGGTAGTGCGCATTTTTTCTTCAAGTTTTGAGGTGTAAGCGAAGCCACTTTTTTAATGTGATAACGAGCGCAATCACTCAATTGCTCCTCAGGATCCCTGTTGTTAAATGGGTTCTTGCAGTTTTCACATCGGCATTCAGCCGTGCATGCCCGTCCCATTTTAAGACAATTACAGCGCCTGGTCTGGCATTCTGATGTACATTGACACGAGGTATTCTTGTTCATAAGCGGTATCCTGTATTATTCAGATCATGATGTGCGCAGCCAGCACATTCAAGCTTGCATTGCAGGCAAGCAGGAAATCTGCCGTCCACATCGCGCCGCATCGATAACTTGTGTAAGAAAGTCCCATACAGGAGCACCTCGAATACGGCATGTTTCAATCACACTGGCGAGCAATGTAAATGACCGCGTTCCTTCTTGCGTTCGGGTTCCATGACTTAAGCGACGGTCAATCACCCAGTGCCTTAATATTTGCTCAGCATCATTATTCGTCAATGGCAACGATGGATCATGCAGAGGCCGAAGGATTATATCCCAATCTTTTAACAGCTCGCGAGCAAAAGCACGTAATTTTTCATGTGTACTGTCCTGATGCGTAGAGCAAAGTGCTTTCAACTGATCAATTTCTTTTTGATATTGCATTACCAGTACACCAAGGGGTTGCGCTAGCTGGTTACGGGCATCATAAATGGCATCCTGGAAAATCGTGAGCAGTCTCAACATCAGAAGCCCCACTTCAGCTGCTTGCCAACTGCAGGATTCAGATAACCCACGTGCCTTGCGAATAAGGTGTGCCCAGCAGCGAAGACGATTGGCGTATTCACGATAAACCACCCAACCATCACTCATCACAATGCCTTTGAATCGGCCATTCAGAAGTAGTTTGCAAAAAATAGTACGATCACGCTTGCCTACCTGGAAAAACACCACGGTTAATGTTCTAAAAACCCACAACCACTGCAAAACACCGGCTTCTTTCCATGAGGTTTCATCAGCATAAACTAACGCTGCTTTTTCAATCTCGCTTATCAACTCATCTTCCAGTGGCGCCACACTCCGACCTGCTTCGCGAATGGTTTGGTCAATCGTGCCAACACTGAGCTCCAGTCCAAGAAAAACCAGCAAAAATTCTGAAATCAGTCTGCGAGATTTACGATAACGTTTCGACAGCAGCACAATCATAACGGCAAGGCGAGAGCCAACAAGACGCCACTCACTCAAATCTGTTTTTGGCCAATTGATATCAGGCATAGCCACATAAGGTTGTACCCGATTATGGTGACCGCATGGGCACATCTGTTCGAAGAAAACGTGCTTCGTATTAGTCAACACAATCCCAATCTGCTCTGGCGTTCGCTCCGCAATATCGAGGCTGTAAAAACCAGTCCATGCAGTCTGTTCGTCATGTTCACCCAAGTAGTTATTGCAAACAATACAATGGTTCACGACATGATTCACTGTATTTGTCACAGGTAGCCGCTGGGTTCGGCCGAAACCCGGGGCATCCTTTTGTTTGCCAGCTTTTCGTTTTAAAGATTCCACGGGTGTTGGATCAATAACCGTATTTCCTTCTGCTGGTGTCTGTTGGCCATTCGCTGATGTAGCCGGCACTTTTGGTTCATTGGCTGCAGCCGTTGTTGCCAGGCTCTCTGCATGTTCATCAGAATGTTCATGAACCTCGGCAACATCACCATCTTCTTGTTGATTTTGATCAGACGAGCCTGGATCTTTTCCATACTCCCACGGAGGCATACTGCCTGATGGTCGCGAGCTGTTATTTGAATTTTGGTTAATTCGATCCCTTGCTTCTTTAAGATCATCAACGACCTTTATAGTCAATTCCGCAAGCTGCGCCGGGGACAGTCTTAGTATGGACTCCCTGTCAATCTGTTTTAGGTCATGGTCACTTAACTTCATGTTTATCGATGTCCTGTCGATAGCGACGGCTGCTTTATTATTGTTTAAGTCATATTTGACGCGACTATCATAACACGGGATTTTTCAGCCTTGCAGGAGCCTCGCCATGACGCGAACGAGGCATTGACCTGCTCAAAAAGCGAAATTCGTATTAGGTGATCTCTGACGATCTTTGAGCGGTGTTATTCAAGAGATTTTGATTCAACCTGAGCAAATGCCAAATTGATCGGCCAAAACCATGTCAAGATTTTTTTGCGATTTTTTTGCGATTTTTTGCGATTTTTGCGATTTTTTTGCGATTTTTTTAATTTAGGTGGGGTCTGAACGGTTACCCCATCGCAATAGGGACTGGTATAGGGAGAGGAAGTTGAGGGGCTAATTTGGGTAACCAGGCCTGCTCTTTTTCTGCCTGTCCAGCATATTCTGCGCCACTCGGCATGCGAATTAGCATTTCAGTACCTAAATGAAAGGTTCTATTATCCCAACCGCTAGTTTTTACGGTAGATAGGGGTAAATGACTCCACTGGGGAAATTGTTTAGCAATTAAGTTGCGTACTAAGGGTTCAGTAATATTTATTTTTTCATCTGATTTCATATTTGTCATTGTTACACTATAAAACCGATATTCTATTTCATCTGATTCTAATTGATGCCACTTATGACCGATTTGCATAGTTATTATATCATCTGAGTTTACGAAATAGTTAGAACCATAAATTTAGCGTTTTAACCTGTTTCTGTAGAAATGCCCTAAAATAAATTAAGATAATGTAATGTTAACCCTACTTGGAGTGCATATGCCAAAATATGATTCACGTTATTTACAGCTGTATTGCGGTTTTTCTGGAGTACTCAAGTATTCATCGTATGTATAAATACAACTGTAACGATGAATTCACCACATTTTTAGCGCATGATTTTATTCAGATGTTATATGATACTGGACTTTGGACAAACTCCGATCTGAACGGGCCCGTGGGCGAGCCCGGGCCCGCCCGAGCTCCGGCTAATCTACTTTTTGCGCCATTTTAGTCAACATCATAACAATGCGAATAAGTAAATCTCTGGCTAAGCGATACTGTTCTTCATGAATAATATTTGCACGTTTGGATACCTCCAGGATCGCCGCAGTTTCTGTGGCCGAACGTTTTGCCATGCGATAAAATCTGCTTTTTTCATTGGTGGAAAACTCACCTGAGCCTTCAGCAATATTCAATGAAATTGAGGTTCCAGCTCGTTGAAGCTGGTCGGTTAAATAAGCTCTGCCACGAGGGAAGGCTGAAGTGATTTTATCGATAGCGCGGATTTCATTTATTTACAGTAGACTGCACGCCACAGCCTCGTGTTTTTTCACCGACGTTAGAGGACAGGAGTTATGTTTACGCGCCCAATACCGTCTGTGGCAACAAACCGATAACGCTGGGTCACAAATACAGCATTGCGGCTTACTTGCCTGAAAAAACAGGCACAAACACGCCTTGGTTGATCCCTTTGGCATGCACGCGTGTTGATACCGCAAAGCAACCAACACAAGTTCAAAATGACTTTGAACGAATTATTCGAATGATTGGGACACCAGCTCAACCACCCAAACCCCGAAAAAAAGCCCTTGGACGACAATCGGGGGACATTCAGGTAAAACGCATGCGTCATCCTATCGTTAAAAAGTGGAAAAACACTGCTCTTGATGAAAAAATCATTGCATAATCAAGATAATATGTAACTGCCCAGGTACCCCGATCCTCGACGTCCCGCGACTTGTTCGCGGGATCCAGAATTAATCATCACTAAAGTTTTATTTTCAAAAAACACTTGAAAAATCATGAGAATATGATCAAATACTGGGATGAAAATATCGAACCCCACCATTGAGTCATTGCTAGAAATTATTGCTGCGCAAGCCGCGCAAATAGCGCGGTTAGAGGCACGTATAAAAGAACTGGAACAAAGACTAAATAAGAACAGCCGTAATAGCTCTAAACCACCATCAAGCGATGGTTTCAAGAAGCCGCAAACAACATCACTCCGAGAAAAGGGTCGCAATAAAAGCGGTGGTCAGCACGGGCATAAAGGAAGTACCCTCAAACAAGTTGCACACCCTCATCATGTTATCAATCATCCTCTATTGTGCTGCCCTGACTGTGGAGAGAACTTATCGTTCGTGCCAATACAAAAAATGGTGGTCAGGCAGGTCTTTGATATCCCTAAACCGCAATTAGAGGTGACAGAGCATCGTAGTGAAATCAAAGCATGCCCACATTGCAAAATGAAGGTAAGTAGCGGTTTTCCAGATGGGGTGGATGCACCAGCTCAATATGGAGTTAGGCTAAAAAGCATGGCCGTTTATTTACAGCATCAACATTTTATTCCTGAGAAGCGCGTACAACAGGTTTTTAAAGACCTATTTGATACACAACTTGCAACGGCAACGTTAACCCAAGCAAGCAATCGAGCAGCGACACAGCTCATCCATTTTGAAGGGCAAGTGTTAGCCCGGCTCAAAGAAGCAGCAGTTAAGCATCTGGACGAAACAGGCTTTCGGGTGAAAGCAAAAACCTATTGGCTTCATGTTCTAAGCTCCGCGACATTAACTTATTATCATATTGCAGGAAGACGCAAGTCATTGATTGATGGGCTGCTTGGGACAATCGTTCATGACCATTGGAAACCATACTTCACGATTCATGGAGTGAAACATGGGCTTTGTAATCAACATCACTTACGAGAGCTCAAGGGGTTGCTTGAATTTGAAGAAGAAGTTTGGGCTAAAAAAATGGACCGATTTCTGCGCTTTGCATTAAAGCGCCGTTATTTTTATCAAAACAAGCTCCCAGATAAACTACTGACATCACTCAGCGTGATGTATGAACGAATTATCGAAGAGGGGCTTACATATCATGAGGGCCTTGCCCCAGCGGATGACAGCCTAAAGAAGAAACCAGGTCGAGCTAAAAAAAGGCCTGGACATAACTTACTGATACGCTTTAGAGATTATCGTGAAAGTGTGTTGCATTTTTTGTATGACCCGCTGGTTCCCTTTACTAATAATCAAGCAGAGCAAGACTTGCGTATGATGAAGTGCAAACAGAAAATATCTGGCGGTTTTCGTTCTATTGAGGGCGCTCGAGAGTTTGCTCGAATACGTGGATTTATATCAACCATGCGTAAGCAACAACAAAACATTTTTGATGCTATTCAGGGCCTTCTTTCGGACCAGACTCCTTCTTTTGCCTAAGCACTTACCCATCCAATACCTTTAATGCCACAACATCTGGATCCCGCGAGCAAGTCGCGGGACGTCGGGGATCGGGGTACCTGGGCAGTTACGATAATATTGTCAATAAATAGACCAGATTGCACGTTGTGATGGTGGAATATTGCTAAAATAATCTGGATTTGATTGTAACTTATCACTGTTCGGAGCTCGGGCGGGCCCGGGCTCGCCCACGGGCTCGGGCCCGTTCAGATCGGAGTTTGTCCAAAGTCCAGTAGTATAAGGAACCGTAAAATAATATAACCGTGCTCCTGCACCTATTGATTACGAATCCCATATTGCGCTATTAATGGCAATAATACATGACAAATAACGATAATAAAATCAAGTTGTTAGCTTAAATCAATGATTGCCACTTATTGCCGTAAATCATAGTTTCTTGCCATCTCGTGCCACTACATTGCCACTAAATCCTAGCCTAAATAACGCGTGTGTTTGAGATAATCATAAAAATCAACTATACTGTACATGTACAGGCTAGTGGAGAGAATTATGCAAACAGTATCTTATACCCATATGCGCGAGCATTTATGTGAAATTATGGAAAAAATAGCTAATGGTGAACGTATTTGCTTTACTCGTAAAGGTCAAAAACCCTTTATTATAGGGAAAGTTGGTACTCCCACTGACGCCCAGCTCGAGGAAACAAAACATAGCAAACGTGCCCAAGCAATTTCCAGATTAAAAGAGCGCCATGCTGCAACCATTAAAGCTTTAGCGGATAAATAATGGAATTAATTTTCTTAACTGTAGACGATGTGATATTTATCCAAAGCGAAATATTATCTAGCGCACCAATCACTGATATTGGCAAGCTTGAGTCCGCTATTAAACGTGCGGAGCAATATCATTATTATGAAAACGTCAATGATATCATTGAATTAACCGCTATCTACATCATTGGCATTGCTAAAGCACATGCTTTTCCTGATGGCAATAAGCGAACCTCCTTTTTGAGTGCTACCTATTTTCTTGATATGAATGGTTACGCCCTAGAAGAAAATAGTAAATTACCAGATATTATCGAGCAAGCAGCATCAGGAGCTATTGATAGACATCGGCTTGGTGAGCTTCTAAGGCCTTATATTGTTTCAACTGAGCAATTAAAACAGACTCAAGAAAATGAAGATTATGAGGTATTTGACCCCGCAGATTATATACATAATCCTGTTGCCTTGGCTCGCATTCAAGCTGGCATCACTCAAGAAGAGCTATCTAGGCTGATGAATGTTACTGCCTATGTCAGTAAGATTGAAAATCAGGAAAAGGTTACAGCCAAAATGATGCAGAAAGTTACAAAAGCGATTGCAGAGAAATGATTGATTTCAAACCCTTCCATAAAGATGACTTGCAGCTCCTCTATCGATGGTTTCAAGAGCCAACGATTAATCAGCTCTACGCAAGGGGTCAAACATGGTCGCTCAAAGATATTGAAAATAAATACCTTCCAAGGCTTACTGGCCATGACAAGGTACCCAGCTTTATTATTCATCTGGACAATGAGGCTATTGGTTTTATTCAATACTATTGTCTATCAGAACATTATCCAGAAGGTATTCAAAAGGAAAGCTCCCTATTTAAAAGCTATCACCCAAATCAAATTGCGGGTATTGATCTATTTATTGCTACCCATGAAAATCGAGGGCAAGGGCTTGGTGTAATTATTATTAATCAATTTATCAATGACTGGACTTTGGACAAACTCCGATCTGAACGGGCCCGAGCCCGTGGGCGAGCCCGGGCCCGCCCGAGCTCCGAACAGTCATAAGTTACAATCAAATCCAGATTATTTTAGCAATATTCCACCATCACAACGTGCAATCTGGTCTATTTATTGACAATATTATCTTGATTATGCAATGATTTTTTCATCAAGAGCTGTGTTTTTCCACTTTTTAACGATAGGATGACGCATGCGTTTTACCTGAATGTCCCCCGATTGTCGTCCAAGGGCTTTTTTTCGGGGTTTGGGTGGTTGAGCTGGTGTCCCAATCATTCGAATAATTCGTTCAAAGTCATTTTGAACTTGTGTTGGTTGCTTTGCGGTATCAACACCCGTGCATGCCAAAGGGATCAACCAAGGCGTGTTTGTGCCTGTTTTTTCAGGCAAGTAAGCCGCAATGCTGTATTTGTGACCCAGCGTTATCGGTTTGTTGCCACAGACGGTATTGGGCGCGTAAACATAACTCCTGTCCTCTAACCTCGGTGAAAAACCACGAGGCTGTGGCGTGCAGTCTACTGTAAATAAATGAAATCCGCGCTATCGATAAAATCACTTCAGCCTTCCCTCGTGGCAGAGCTTATTTAACCGACCAGCTTCAACGAGCTGGAACCTCAATTTCATTGAATATTGCTGAAGGCTCAGGTGAGTTTTCCACCAATGAAAAAAGCAGATTTTATCGCATGGCAAAACGTTCGGCCACAGAAACTGCGGCGATCCTGGAGGTATCCAAACGTGCAAATATTATTCATGAAGAACAGTATCGCTTAGCCAGAGATTTACTTATTCGCATTGTTATGATGTTGACTAAAATGGCGCAAAAAGTAGATTAGCCGGAGCTCGGGCGGGCCCGGGCTCGCCCACGGGCTCGGGCCCGTTCAGATCGGAGTTTGTCCAAAGTCCAGTAAATAAGAAATATATAGGCCTTCTAAGTCTAGATTTCCCATATCCCAAAAATAGCAATATCTATTGGATGGGGATTTTTCGCCAATATCATGGGCAAGGCCTTGGGCATAAGTTAATTCAAGAGGCAATCAGGTATTCACTCAGTCAGCAATAACAATGACGGTTGAAACTCTAGCTCCGACAGAATGTGATAGCAATTATTTAAACACCTACAATTTCTATGGGCGCCAAGGATTTAATCCTCTCTTTAACCTAAAACCCACAGAGTATGAATGGAATATGGTTTATATGGCACTGGATTTATCTGGATTGAATAAACTGCCTAGTAAAAATCTATTTCATCCAAAGCTAATATCAGCCTCCATGCTTGATTATCCTACTATTCAAAATATGGCACGATTTTATGTTTACGATATGTCTCGTTATTGTGGATTTATCTCTGAAGATTGGGCTTGTCCAAAAGATGGACTTTATGAGAGCTTTGATTTTAAAAACTATTTTGAAGATCCTACAAGAAAAGCATTTTTAGTCTATGTAAAAAAAGAGTTGGCGGGTTTTGTTTTACTTAATCAAGCAGGTACTTCAGAAGCGACCCAATGGAACATGGGTGAATTCTTTATCTTGGCTAAATTCCAGGGAAAAGGTGTAGCTAGTCAGGTTGCTAAACAACTTTGGGAAACTCATACGGGTCAATGGGAGGTAAGTGTTATTCCTCAAAACAGCCATGCTTTAGCATTCTGGTCTAAAACTATTGCAGATTTTACAAATAATGCTTATTCACATGAAATTAAAAATGTGGATTATGATCCAGAGCATCCGTCTCGACATATTTTAACTTTTAATACAAAGTGATGACTTCATATGAAGTACTTAATAGGTCATAACTCCTTTGAAAGAATACTAGTCCATATGCTTCAAAAGCTCTTGGCTTTGTCTAATTAATTGACGAACTTCTTGTTTAAATGACTTAACTTGGGCTGTTGATTGCCCATGCTTTAAGGCATGTTGATTTCCTCTAGGCGCACCGCTCCCTTTTCCGCAACCATGTAAACGGCATTTTGAACGTCCACGAATTGCAGGAGCTTGGCAGAGAGTGCCACGCCTAGTTTTTGCAAGACAACGGGGCGCATAGTTAAACGCATAAGATTTAGGCTCGGTGTATGGGGTTGATTTCATATTTTGACCTTATCACTCAACAATACCTATTTTGTGGGCTCTGTGGGCTTAACTTCCAAGACCTATCTTAAGAGTTAATATTTCCAATTACCGCTTGCCCACCATGAGATACATCCACTCGCTCAACCACAATTTTTTGCCCACCTACCCCCTGTAGCTTGGCTAAGAGTTGGGCTTGCGTACAAAATGTATTAGCTAATTTTATCGCTGTATTCGTGAAGTATTGTTTAGAATCATGGTCGGAAACACTGCAACCATTTGCGTATGTCATTGATTCTTGTTGTAGATCATGATTTGTGCAGTGACTCTCAACAGCAATGGATAAATAGTTACCCATCGATTGAAATCCATGCTTATCAAAAACTGCTGCGACTTCTTTGGGCATATCAACAGCATGTGGCCAATACCATGTAATAGGACAAGAGCTTGTTTTAAATCGATTAAGTAAAGCATCACATTTTGTATCGATTTCTTGGGGGTTGGCAGTGTAACTCACCATACTATTCATTAATGGAAATGGAATCTGGCTAGAAAAATAGATATCGCCATCTTGCTTTTCAAAGTAGTAATGTTGATCTGGATTGGTGTGAAGAATACATTCCTCAAAAAGCCCCAGTAAATTCAGGAAAATCGCTTGAGAAGTAGAATCAAGTTGCTGCCACATCATATTCAATACACCTTTAATTGTTCATTTAAATTATTGCCATTTGTTGTTATTTATTGCCACTATACTGCCACTAAACCACTGTTCAATTTTTAACATCCCTTACCAGCTGGTGCCGTTGAGCGGAATCGAACCGCTGGCCTATTGATTACGAAACAACTTTCTCAAAGTGCTCATGAATATGCTTAATAATATGCTGATGATCATTATGTAATGATAGCGCATCAAGATCGTCCGAGTTTTGTAATTGGCTGAATAATGATGCCATACTCTCTGGCATATTGTGCTGTTCAATGAGGATTGGATATATGAACGTCTTATGTATATCGGGAGAGGATAGATCAACAGGTTCCTGTTCGAAATAGATGTTTTTTAGGGCAGCAAAAGCATGAATGCTCGATTCAACTGCTTGTTTGAGAGGGGCGATAGCTTCTTCAGCAAGGTCGCCTTGAATTAATAATGACGCCACTTTTTGTTTTCGCTCAGCCTGCACTAAATAATTTTGAGCTCGTTCAATTTGCTTTTTATCGAGTTTTATTACATTCTCAGAGGCAGATGACTGCTGTGAACATATTGCTAATGGATTAAAGCTCAATAATTTTGCATCAACTAGGCGTTGAATGATTTCAAAGGTTTTACGATCAATGCATTCGATATGGATATTGTCATTGGAAAGTTGCTTTGCGATGCGGTCTTGAGTTTCTTCTGATACTTCATTGTTTGCAACAACCATTGCGGTTGAAATTTGTTCTTCTTCATCGTGTAGATGATACAAATCAAATGACGAGCCAGTGATGCTTGCAATATTGCTAGCAATTTTATCCGTTGATGAGAGTTCGACAGGTTTTGCTACTTTGACATCATTAACTTCCGGTTCTTGATGAATTACATCCCCAAGCATAGCTTCCATTCGTTCAACAAAGGCAGCTCTACCAGAGGGCATTTGCATTTCTTGTATTTCTTCTGCGCCCGTGAGTACACCATCTGCTAAACGTTGTTTTTGTTCAAGCAAATACAACATGCGGTGTTCAATGCTATTTTCTGTCACCAAGTTGATGACTTGGACTGGACGCATTTGATTTTTACGCCATGCACGTGCGATCCGTTGTTCGAGTTTGGCAGGATTCCATGGTAAGTCCATATTAATAACAACATTGGCTACTTGTAAATTAAGACCAACACTGCCAGAGTCCGTGGATAGAAATAAACGACAATTGGGATCATGTTTAAATTGTTGAATCATCTCACGGCGTTTTTGTTGTGGCACAGAACCTGTATGCCATGAAAAATCAATATTATTCTCTTCAAGCTTATTCTTGATGAGCTCTAACATTCCTGTCCATTCAGAAAAAATAATAATTTTATTGGTGTTATCCGCGAGGAGTTCCTCTAAAATTTGTGTTAATTCCTCAAGTTTCGGTGAGATATCGCATTTTTTATCTAAAATATACGGCGTATCACATAGCATGCGCATACAAGCAAGCCATTGTTGTAGCTTTTCAAATTCCTCTTTTCTTAAAGGTGTCTTTTTGGCTTTAGCTGTTAATCGAGCAACAAGCGCTTCATATTCCTCATAACGCAAGCGCTGTTCTTTATCCATACTGACAAAGTAATTATTGTTGATACGCTGGGGTAACTCCTCTTCAACATCTTTCTTTTTACGACACAACATAATAGGGCGTAAACGACGGTATAATTCATCAAGATTTTTATAGCCGATAGGTTTCCCATTTTCATCCAGGATGTAGAAATCTCGATTAAAACGAAATAAAGATCCAAAAATATGCGGATCTAGAAATTGAACAATGGAATAAATATCATCGATACGATTTTCAACAGGCGTTCCGGTTAAAACAAAAGCATATCGACTTTTCAATTCTTTAATAGCAGAAGCGGTTTTAGTTTGCCAATTTTTAATGCGCTGAGCTTCATCCAAGATGATAACATCAGGCGCTAATATCTGTTGAATTTCCACATGATCATAAACAACCTGCTCATAATTCATGAGATAAAAAAAAGTGTCTTGCCGATACTTTTTTAAACGTTTTGCTCGATTTCCAAAAATCGCTAAACTGGGCAAGTCAGTGAATTTAGCAATTTGTTCTTCCCATTCACTTTTTAAAGAAGCAGTGGTTACAACCAACACGCGCTCAATGTGTTTGGTTTCTTTTAACAATAAACTTGCAGCAATCGCTTGAACTGTTTTACCCAAGCCCATTTCATCAGCTAATAAGGCACGTTCTGTGAAAGCCAAATGCAACATGCCATCTTGTTGATAGGGTAATAATGGATATTTCACCACATCGATTGTTCGTTTACCCAATTCGACATCTTTAAGGAAGATTTCTTTTTGATGCTTTTTCTGGGATTGAATTTTTTGATAATCCACAAAGTACGTGATGTGCTTTGAGATTCGTAAATGTTCGTAATGCTCTTTACTACAAATATTTTCAATCGTCTCAAAAGTATGCGCTACATCGCCAATTAATTGGCCCTCTCCATCAAAAAATGGATCTAGCAGTGTTACAATATTTGATTTCGAGTGAATCGGCTTATTCATTTGAATCGTCATACCATCCACTGGATTGAGGAGGATCTCAATGTAGGGACTACCCGTATTGGCGGCTTGCTTATAGGCTCGCCCCCCTTTTTTTCGTAAATGCAATAAAATATGTTCGATATGCTTACAGGTACCTAAACGATTGCTGCGGTAATCAGGACAATCACAAGAATTGTGCAATGAAGTAAGAGATCGGATTTCTACACAATACTGTTTATCTTTGTTATTTGAAATGCGAAATGTACTGTAATAAAGTTCGTTAGGATTTGCGTTTTCAACAACAAATTTCTCAAGCTCGGCTCGCACTTTTCGTCTAGCTATCTCGTCTGCATCAGTTGTATTCCAACTATGCATGTCGATTTTCAGTTTAGGCTTTTTTGCTTTTTTATTTGACTTTTTAGAAGACTGATTCGATTTCATGGCACGTACTCATCCTAAAATCAATTGGATACACGATGGGTTAAATTTTTAAAAATATAGCCAGATGTGTAGCCAAGAAAAATTATTTGGGGATTTAAAATTTCCGCTTGCTTACGCGAGCGGCTCTGTGACTGGTCGGGACGGCTGGATTTGAACCAGCGACCACTAGCACCCCATGCTAGTACGCTACCAGGCTGCGCTACGCCCCGATTGGATGCGAATGATAGCTTGTCTACCCATAAAAAACAAGGTTGAGAGTTTTCCTAATTTGATCGTCAAAAAATTAAACAGCTAGCATTTTTCCACCAGCGCAGCTATTTTTGACTTAATATTAAACACTGGTGGTCAAATTCACGGTGTATTTATCATTTTCAGATTGTATTTGTCATTTTTATTCTCAATTATCAAACAACAAGTCTTAAATCCCCTCTAGCAGGCCAAACGGATCCATTTCCTTCTTCCCAGATGTAGTGTGGAAAAGGATCAAGGGAGGTAGATTTAAAAACAGGTCGCGCTAGCGACTCCAACCTATGACGTATTAAGTGCATATAATTCAATCCCACTGCGTACTTTGGCAATTTTACCTCTTATCAATTGAAGCAGCTCACAACAATGACTCTCAACACGAACAAACACTTGCCTTGCATGATGAATAACGCGACCTGGCAACTGTATGATATGAAATCGCAGTGCCTTCATTTTACTTTCTTTGAGATCTTTTGGTAGCACTGCAATTTGCATCAACCGATTAAGATTAAACGATAACACCATGATCGCCCACCATGCCGCATTTGCCCCAAATAGATTCGATGGCAACTGACCACCAGCCAGCCCTTCCTTTTGTGTGCTGTGCACGTGCTCACTCTTACCACAACGCTTGCGATGCCATTGAATCAGATCTGAACCATCCATGTCGCGATTCGTGACAACAGCAAATAATTTATAAGTCACCCTATCTGATGTCATCGTTTGAAAGGGCAAATCAGGTTCTTCATCACCTTTAGTCTTTACTGGCTTCATGACCTCACGAATGGCTAAATAGCGGTAGCTGGCTTTGCTTCTTACAGCCCACTCTGGCACAAAACAAATGTCAACCCATTCCTGATTGGTCTTTATTTTTGTGCCATCAGCATCTTCTTGATAAATAGGGTGCCAATGTTTCTCATCAAGCGATTGCGCTTCTTTTTTAATCCCGGCGCTGACGCGGGCTGCGATTGCAAATGGGATAACACCAAAACGAGGGTCATTACCCTCCGCACAATAACGTATCAAATCCTCTTGATAACCAGCGCTATCTGAGCGTAAATAGGCGTGGTTTACATCCGATGGCAATAAACTCAGTGTCTCTTTTAAAATCCGTAATTGTTCAAAGCCTGCATTCACGTTACCGTCTCGAAATTCACTGTGCAATAGCATGCCATGCTCTGCCCAGAAGGTGTTAAACGGTTGATAAGCTTTAAAACCTTTGTAGCAGTAAAGGGCGTTCCGTTTATAGGTGTTAGTTAATGTTGCATCCTGATCCAATGTCGCAACACTAGAGGGTGACTGCTGTTGAATACAAGCAATCAAGGGTTGATTCAGACTCATTAGAGTAATCAGGTTGGCATTGGGCTCAGGAATAAACGCTGTGCCTTCTACACGTTTTGCTTCTTCTTCGGCTGAATGGAATTTTGGCAAATAACGGTGAATTGCTGCATTGGAAGGTAATCCACGGCTTTTTTCTTTTCTCCATCGCTTTTCAAAAGCCCGTCGTTCTTTTCGTTTCATGCCGTGTGTAGAAAATTGCATAAGCAATGTCCTGAACCCCGCATCTTGTTCAAGGCGCTCAATATCGCTGATGCAATCACCGCCAGCCAAATTTAACAATATTAATGACAAAATCATTTCAGCATCGGTCCATCCCCGTGTTTTTGTCTTCAGGGTTTGACTGATGTACTGAACAAAACCGCTTTGTCTCGCAAGATCCAAATAGAGTGGTAATCCAGCAAATCCCGTTAATCCAGAGTCAGTTTTTTCGGTTTGATACTGGAAGGGTAATGCACTCTGTGTCATGATCATTTTCGCTCCTTGTTTCACCCAGTGGGTGAATCGTTTTTTGGCGAAAATAATTCTATCTCATTGATCTAATGAAGCAATGGAGCTCCTCAATTTATTTTAGTGATATATTCAGGTTTTCCTAATTTGATCGTCAAAAAATTAAACAGCTAGCATTTTTCCACCAGCGCAGCTATTTTTGACTTAATATTAAACACTGGTGGTCAAATTCACGGTGTATTTATCATTTTCAGATTGTATTTGTCATTTTTATTCTCAATTATCAAACAACAAGTCTTAAATCCCCTCTAGCAGGCCAAACGGATCCATTTCCTTTTTCCCAGATGTAGTGTGGAAAAGGATCAAGGGAGGTAGATTTAAAAACAGGTCGCGCTAGCGACTCCAACCTATGACGTATTAAGTGCATATAATTCAATCCCACTGCGTACTTTGGCAATTTTACCTCTTATCAATTGAAGCAGCTCACAACAATGACTCTCAACACGAACAAACACTTGCCTTGCATGATGAATAACGCGACCTGGCAACTGTATGATATGAAATCGCAGTGCCTTCATTTTACTTTCTTTGAGATCTTTTGGTAGCACTGCAATTTGCATCAACCGATTAAGATTAAACGATAACACCATGATCGCCCACCATGCCGCATTTGCCCCAAATAGATTCGATGGCAACTGACCACCAGCCAGCCCTTCCTTTTGTGTGCTGTGCACGTGCTCACTCTTACCACAACGCTTGCGATGCCATTGAATCAGATCTGAACCATCCATGTCGCGATTCGTGACAACAGCAAATAATTTATAAGTCACCCTATCTGATGTCATCGTTTGAAAGGGCAAATCAGGTTCTTCATCGCCTTTAGTCTTTACTGGCTTCATGACCTCACGAATGGCTAAATAGCGGTAGCTGGCTTTGCTTCTTACAGCCCACTCTGGCACAAAACAAATGTCAACCCATTCCTGATTGGTCTTTATTTTTGTGCCATCAGCATCTTCTTGATAAATAGGGTGCCAATGTTTCTCATCAAGCGATTGCGCTTCTTTTTTAATCCCGGCGCTGACGCGGGCTGCGATTGCAAATGGGATAACACCAAAACGAGGGTCATTACCCTCCGCACAATAACGTATCAAATCCTCTTGATAACCAGCGCTATCTGAGCGTAAATAGGCGTGGTTTACATCCGATGGCAATAAACTCAGTGTCTCTTTTAAAATCCGTAATTGTTCAAAGCCTGCATTCACGTTACCGTCTCGAAATTCACTGTGCAATAGCATGCCATGCTCTGCCCAGAAGGTGTTAAACGGTTGATAAGCTTTAAAACCTTTGTAGCAGTAAAGGGCGTTCCGTTTATAGGTGTTAGTTAATGTTGCATCCTGATCCAATGTCGCAACACTAGAGGGTGACTGCTGTTGAATACAAGCAATCAAGGGTTGATTCAGACTCATTAGAGTAATCAGGTTGGCATTGGGCTCAGGAATAAACGCTGTGCCTTCTACACGTTTTGCTTCTTCTTCGGCTGAATGGAATTTTGGCAAATAACGGTGAATTGCTGCATTGGAAGGTAATCCACGGCTTTTTTCTTTTCTCCATCGCTTTTCAAAAGCCCGTCGTTCTTTTCGTTTCATGCCGTGTGTAGAAAATTGCATAAGCAATGTCCTGAACCCCGCATCTTGTTCAAGGCGCTCAATATCGCTGATGCAATCACCGCCAGCCAAATTTAACAATATTAATGACAAAATCATTTCAGCATCGGTCCATCCCCGTGTTTTTGTCTTCAGGGTTTGACTGATGTACTGAACAAAACCGCTTTGTCTCGCAAGATCCAAATAGAGTGGTAATCCAGCAAATCCCGTTAATCCAGAGTCAGTTTTTTCGGTTTGATACTGGAAGGGTAATGCACTCTGTGTCATGATCATTTTCGCTCCTTGTTTCACCCAGTGGGTGAATCGTTTTTTGGCGAAAATAATTCTATCTCATTGATCTAATGAAGCAATGGAGCTCCTCAATTTATTTTAGTGATATATTCAGGTTTTCCAATATGAAATGAGTCTGAAGGGTGTCCCGTAATTCCAACATGAAATGAGTCTGGACACTCGATAAATAGTCTTCATGATCAACGGATGAAAACGATCATGAATATAGACAAGTTAACAGTATCAGAAATGGGATTATTTTTAGATGGTAGCCAAACGATTGCATTTGCTATTGCCTCTACAAAGGATGACCGCTATAAATTCGTAGACGGTGTATTAAAACGCTATTCATATAGACAGCTCAAGCGCAATGAGAAAGGAACTGTTATTCGGTTTTTAGAAAGAATCACAGGATACTCTAGGCAGCAGCTTAGACGGATGATTCAACGCTACACGGAGTGTGGTAGTGTAAGGCGCTACCAAAGGACTGACAATGGATTTGAGTGTATTTATACGCCTGGGGATGTGGTCTTGTTGGCCCAGTTAGATCAACGACATGCTACACCCAATGGGTTTATGGTGAAGAAGCTACGCGAGCGTGCATATAATTGTTTCGATGAAAAAAGCTATGAACGCTTATCTAGGATATCGGTGGCGCATATTTATAATTTGCGGAAATTTTCAGGCTATAGGAAATATAGATGCCATTATGAAAAAACAAAAAGTCAGAAAGGGGTTCATATAGGCGAACGCAGAAAGCCACAGGCCAACGGAAAGCCTGGTTATATCCGTATTGACACGGTGCATCAGGGCGACTTAGATGGCTGTAAAGGGGTCTATCATATTAACGCAGTGGATGAAGTGACTCAGTTTGAGGTAGTCATTAGCGTTGAAAGGATTTCTGAGCATTATCTACATCCCGTCCTCGAAACACTTCTAGCAACATTTCCATTCAAAGTACTAAATTTTCACACAGACAATGGCGGGGAGTATGTGAATAAAACCGTCGCAACATTATTAAGTAAGTTATTGATTGAATTTACAAAATCAAGGCCAAGGCATTCAAATGATAATGCCTTAGCGGAAGGAAAAAATGCTGCTGTTGTACGCAAAATTTTTGGATACACCCATATCCCACAACGATATGCTGTTCGTATTAATGAGTTTAATCAAAACGCTCTAAACCTATACGTGAACTACCATCGCCCCTGTCTCTATCCAACTATCACTATTGATAAAAAGGGAAAAGAGCGAAAAAAATATGAATATAAAGATATGATGACACCCTATGAAAAATTTAAATCTATCCCAGAAGCAGAACAGTATATAAGGGCTGAGGTGACCTTCAAAATGCTGGATGAGATTGCCAATAAGATGACAGATAATGAGGCTGCTGATTACTTACAACAGCAACGTACGCTATTATTTAAGCACATTACCGAGGATAGCAAAAAACAGCTCCCCGTTTCTTAAATAAATTTTAGTGTGTAGGAAGCAAGCCTATGGATATGTGGACGCGTCCTTCGGACCAGCCAGCGCCCTCCGGGACGTGTGGACAAGCCATGGATAACGCAAAAAGACGCGTTCTCCACAGCTTGACCACACTCGCTGGCTTCGCGACCACATACCCACAGGCTCAATAACAAATTTTTATAAAAATTAATAACAAAAAATGAAGACTATAAGAACAATGTGTATTTAATTATCATATTCGTTCAGACTCATTTTGAAATTAGAAAACACTGGTTGTATAGCGCTTGTTAATTTTTCCTTAATGTTTGCATTGTACAATAACTCTCCAAATAACAAGTAAGAGAGCTTAAATGTTTTATTATTATGTTTCCTCAAATAATGGTAGAAATCGCCTTTATAAATTTGGGAGCAATGATGGGCGTGGTAGGGAATTTTATTCTTTGGATATTTCAGCTGAACGCAAGAAGTGGCAATGGGTCCCCTATCGGATAAAAACTTCGCGCAGTCAGGAACTTTTTTATGAATATGATCTAAATTTGGATGGTTCCGCAGATACTATTTTATTGCGGGAACCGGGTATTGGCTTAAACACTAATGATCTCAGTTCTAGAAGTTTCAAGCGGATCGAAAACTATAAAAGAAGTATTAAAATTTGCCAGGGCAGACTCTTCGATGCAACTAGAATTGGAGCAATTGCCAATTAAAAGTAAAACAAGTTCAAAAAATGCTGCACAAGTTAAAACTGAAACCCACAAGCTTTCTGAGCCTAAGCAATATGCTCTTGCTAGTAAACAACAGGAAACCCTGTTGTGGCAGAAAAGACTTAGCAAATTCCAGCCCGTACGCAACTTTTTTAGTTGGCTGGGATATTCGCCAAACAACCCATAGTTGCTAGCTCTGAGAGACCCTCATCCGCCCTTCGGGCACCTTCTCCCCAAGGGGGAGAAGGAAACTCAATCAAATGCATTAATCCCAGTAATATGACGCCCGAGAACCAACGTGTGGACATTATCTGTTCCTTCATAAGTGAAGACAGATTCTAGATTTAACATATGGCGGATGACATGATACTCCAAGCTAATCCCATTACCACCTAATAAATTGCGGCAAGTACGAGCAATTCTTAATGCTTCACGGCAAGCATTACCTTTTGCTAGAGAGAGCATCACAGGGGTTTCGCGATTTTGATCTTTCAATCGCCCGATTTGTAAGTTCAGCCATTGGGCTTTGACAATCTCCGTGTACATCGCTGCCAAATCTTTTTGTATTAATTGGAAAGAAGCCAACGGCTTAGCAAATTGCTTGCGCTCAAGCAAATAATCGCGAGTGATATCAAAACAAGCCATTGCAGCCCCCATTGCTCCCCATGCAATACCATAGCGCGCTTGACTTAAACAATTTAGAGCTGCACCCAATCCTTTGTCACTCTTAGGTAATAAATTCTCATCGGGCACAAAGACATCTTCAAAAACCAACTCCCCAGTAATAGAAGCGCGTAACGACATTTTTTGTTTAATTTCAGGGCTACTGAATCCTTTAAAATCTCTTTCGACAATAAAACCACGAATACCTGCATCTGTTTTCGCCCAAACAATAGCTATGTCTGCTATAGACGCATTCGTTATCCACATTTTTGATCCGTTTAAACACCAACCACCGGCAACTTTCTTTGCATAAGTGCGCATGCTCGCTGGATCTGAACCTGAATCGGGCTCGGTCAAGCCAAAGCAGCCAATGATCGTTCCCGCAGCCATTGCTGGTAGGAATCGCTTCCTCTGCTCCTCATTTCCATAGCGAAAAATGGGATACATGCATAAGGAACTTTGTACTGAAACAAAACTGCGCAAACCACTATCACCCCGCTCTAATTCTTGGCAAACCAAGCCATAAGCAACATAAGACGCTTCCGCTCCCCCGTATTGGGCAGGTAAGGTGAGGCCGAATAAGCCAAGTTCCGCAGTTTTTTTAATCAACTCCCGAGGAAACTGGGCATGCTCAAATGCATTAGCCATCAGTGGCACTACGTCATGGTTAACAAAACGCGCAACACTATCGCGGATCATACGCTCATCGGGCTGTAACTGTTCATCAAGAAATAACAAGTCGTCCACGATCATTCTCCCTGTTAACTGAATTTAAGGCTAGAACAGCCGCGATAATAGAATCACGACTAGGCAGTAAATATTGCCAAGCGGCACCTAAGGGAATAAAACAATCTTCACCAGTGACGCGCTTTATTTCCAAGCGATGGGTTGCCTGTTCAACGAACATCGCCATTAGTCCTTCACTCATTGAGCCACTTTGCCGGCCTTCATCAACAATTAAAACCCGTTTTGCCTTAGCGATTTCCCTCAGAATTGCTGATGTAGGCAATGGATTGAGCCAACGCAAATCGACTAGCTTAACGGCGATATTATGCTCCTCGCTGAGGATCTTCGCAGCTTGTCGGGATAAATAATAACCATTTGCATAACTCAAGATTACCGTATCACCTTCGCCAAAAACACCAACTTCACCCAATTCAATCCTCTGCTCAACGGGGGGGTACTCAAAAAGCCACTCATTGTCACCCGCTTCGTGTAAATCTTTGGTCATGTATAAAGCAATCGGCTCTAAAAAGACAACTACACGACCTTCTTCATGCGCCAATCTCACACATGAACGCAACATCTTGGCAGCATCCGGTCCATTTGAAGGGCAGGCAACGATCACTCCAGGTAGATCACGCAGTACTGCGATGGAATTATCATTATGAAAATGACCGCCAAACCCCTTCTGATACGCTAAAGAAGCAACACGAATCACCATGGGATTTTGATATTGGCCATTGGAAAAAAAGGATAAAGTAGACGCCTCACCACGTAACTGATCTTCGGCATTATGCAAATAAGCCAAGAATTGAATTTCGGGCACAGGTAAAAAACCATTATGGGCTAGACCAATGGCCGTTCCTAAAATAGTTGTTTCATCCAACAGCGTATCAAAGACGCGACGTTGGCCAAAGCGCGCTTGTAAATCCGCTGTTACGCGATAAACACCCCCCTTTTTGCCTATATCTTCACCAAAAACTAACATATTGGGGTATTGCAGCATCAAATCGGTTAGCGCAAAATTCAGGTGATGGCAGAGGTTTCGTTTCATAGTCAATTGACTAAATGCGTAACCAAATGTCTGCGCTCGCTGGGCATTATCGGGTAATGAATACGTGTCCTTATTACCTGTTTTCGGTAATAAAGACGATTTCACCTCTTCTGCGCTACTTAGTTTAGGTAAGCGAATGACTTCCATCGCTTTTGCTGCGATGAGTGCTTTATTATCTTGGTACAATTCCAAGATTGCTTTTGTACTCATCCAGCCCTCTTGGTACATGATCCTAGCAGTGTGCAATAACGGATCATTCGCTTCATGATATTCAATTTCGGCCTGAGAATTGTATTGTGATTCAATATCAGAACCAGCATGACCTAATAAGCGGACACATTTCATGTGCAAGAACACCGGTTGTTTTTTGGTTCTTGCCCAGTATTCTGCTTGCTGCGCTTTTACATAAACATCCGCTAGATTTAAGCCATCACAGGCAAAATAATGCCAGCCAAGCCTCTGTTTTACTGAATCCTCAATCCAGTTATGAGGAGTAGGAACCGAGATGCCAATGCCGTTATCTTCGCAGATAAACACTAAAGGCAATGGGTATTGCTGCGAAACAATCCAAGAGCAGGCATTCAATGTGGTTTGTGCTGAGGCATGGTTAACGGACGCATCTCCAAAGGAACATAGAATCACTGCATCAGCAGGTAAGTTAGCTGGTAGTTTTAATTCTTTTGCACGCGTAATAGAGATTGCAGCACCCAAAGCTTTTGGTAAATGAGAGGCAATGGTTGACGTTTGTGGAGGAATAGTCAGTGGTACACTACCAAAAACTTTGTGCCGTCCTCCAGAAATTGGATCTGCCGCAGCCGCAACCAGCGATAATAAAATATCACGAACACCATCACAGCTCGGTACTTGTTTAGCACGCTGTAAATAAAAACCCGCACTGCGATAATGCAAAAAAGCCATATCACTAACGCGAAACACTTGCCCAAATACCGTATTTCCTTCGTGACCACTGCTGCCGATAGTGTAATAAGACAAGCCTTTTTCTTTTAATTGCCGAGCGATGAGATCCAGCAATCGTGATTTAATTTGCGAATCAAACAGTTCAATTGTGTTTTTCTTATCTATTCCAGCTTGGGCAGGAGTAGTAGTGCTTTTGGCTCCAGGAAAGTGAGCAAGGCTGACCCGCTTCATAAATTGTTCATCAACTACGCTAGCTCTGTCTAACATCAGCACACATCCTGTTTGTTAGGATCTAGGAATCAGTATAGTGAAATGAGGTAGTGAAGTACACTGGGGCACGTACGAATAGCGAGCATTTATTCACCACTCAAATAGTAGTAAACTATACCGTCGTCATTGCGAACGCTAGCTCCGTCATTGCGAATGCTAGCTCCGTCATTGCGAACGCAGTGAAGCAATCCAGCGACCTTTCCTAGATCTAATAAGGCCACTGGATTGCTTCGTCGCTACGCTCCTCGCAATGACGGCTTCACCTTCGGCTTGCAATGACGGAGTATTGAGCAATATTATAAAAATGGCTAAAGTCGAGATAGAGCGAATTTAATCTGCATAAATTAGGTAAAACCATGAAACCCTATGTAATTGAAACTTTTTATAAATTTACTTCTCTTATTGACTATGAATTAATGAAAGAACCCATTTTAAAAGCGATGCATGATAATCAGGTTAAAGGGACAATTATTTTAGCAAGTGAAGGAATCAATGGCAGCTTGTGTGGCAAAGAAAATGAAATTACCCCTTTAATGTCCCATCTTAGAGCCTATGATAATTTGCAAAACTTAGTCTTTACGCCGACTTATAATGATTTCAATCCTTTTGACAAAGCTAAGGTTAAGTTACGCAAGGAAATTGTCAGTTTAGGGGTTGAAGGGGCTGACCCACAACAACTTGCAGGCACACACTTAAGTCCAGACGAATGGAATGAATTAATAGCGGATCCTGAAGTTATTCTTATTGATACCCGAAATGAATATGAGGTCAAACTTGGAACCTTTAAAAATGCAATCAGTCCTAATACCGAAAATTTCAGGGACTTTCCCGACTATGTGCACAATCATTTAATTGCAAAAAAGGATAAAAAAATAGCCATGTTTTGTACAGGTGGTATTCGTTGCGAAAAGTCAACTTCCTATCTGAAAAAACTGGGATTCAATGAAGTCTATCAACTGAAAGGTGGCATATTGAATTATCTCGATTCAATCCCCGCAGAAAATTCATTGTGGGAAGGTAGTTGTTTTGTGTTTGATGATAGAGTCGCTGTTGACCAAAAATTAAACGGCTTTGCTAAAGGCTCAATCGATAGTGAATGGAAAAATAAGCACAGAAAAAAGCAAGCTTAAGTTGGAGTCTAATCATGTGGTTAACTTTTGCTATCTTGGCCGCTATTTTATGGGGATTGAACTACGCCCTGGCAGAAAAGATACTCTATAGCATTTCACCAGCGTCGCTAATGGCTTTGGAAATGATAGTTGGGGCAGTGATTTTTACCCTTGTCTCTTATTTTACGACCATGAAAGAGGATATGCAGGTTCTACTCACTCAACCCAGTATTCGATGGTTAACCTTCGCTGAAATTACTGTGGTACTACTCGCCAGCTTCTTTATTTTTGCATCCATTTATCTAAAAAATGCCACTGTAGCTGGTATAATTGAGCTGATTTATCCATTGTTTATTATCCTGTTTAGTTGGATCCTATTTCACGAAACTCATGTCAATCTGGCCGTAATTATTGGCGGAATCATGATTTTTGTCGGCGTAATTATCATAAGCCTAGCTTAGGCGACTGCCTCACGGATGATCCAGATCCGTTTCGCTGGACCGAGCGAATCAACTGCTTGGTTCCACAATACCAAAGGCTTATCCCCCGTTGTGGCAGGCATTGATTGCGAGAAGAGGACAACTGCAAAAGGATTTCTTTTCCGTAATGCCTGTAGGGTAGTCAACACCTTAGCTGCCTCGATTTGATTATCTTTAAGCACCAATTCATTATTGCGATAGATGACAGTCACTGCTTGCCCTTTGAGCGCTTGTTTCACCACTGCTTCAAGACGCCGCCATCTTGCTTGTCTCCCTCGTTGCTGCTCTGCTTGAGTAGGATTTTGCTGAAACTTAATACGCGTTGCTGTAGCAAACACTCTAGATAAAATGTTATTACCTGGTTTTTGACGTAAGAAATAGGTACACAACGCATCGACCAGATACCGATAGCGGCCAGAAATAGCAAGGCTTGTCCCCGGCCGATTATTAATAAAAATAACAAAGGCTAAGGTATGAGCATTAGCAGTATATAAATAACCAGAAAGGCTCATTACGCCAGTCATCGTCCCTGTTTTTGCCCGCACCATATCTTGCTGATTAGGTTTTTTAAAACGCCGCTGCAAGGTACCATCACGACCAGAAACAGGTAAAGCAGCAATATATTCATACGACAAAGGAAACCTTTCATATAAAAAGCGCAATAAACTCACTGTCTGGTTGGGGGTTAATAAATCATGGCGGGATAAACCAGAACCATCAGTCAATACTGCATTGCCAAGTTCAATACCCGTTTGTTGTTGAATGAATTTTTTAATAATAAATTGTGCCTCTGCCCAATCGACTGGCGATCCATTTAATTTCTCTGCTGCATGTAAAAATAAACTATCTGCATACAGATTATCAGAAGGCTTCAGCGTATCAGCCATCAATTGAGCAATTGGCTTTGAGGTTTCAGTTGCAATCAATAAAGAACCGGAAGGTGCTTTACCTATTAACACATCGCCTGCAAAGGCGATATTTGCTTCACTCAATTGCCGTTTAATTAAGCCTTGCGCATAAGCGAGAGGATTGCGAATGGCCATCTTCTGCATTACTGCCCATTGACCGACTCCCACACAACCACGCACGGTCAAATGATTTTCCTTATCCATAGAAAAATCAATGCCACAATGTGCTGATGTTGCTTTGGTTTTTACCTGATTATCGGTCGCAATGCTGCCGCTAGCATCGTTAGTCTCAATTACCGCCGGCTCACCTGGCTTATCAGCGGGATTCACTGTTACCAGTAAACGATTTGTATCGATGATTAATGGCGCAGCAGGTGCACCATAACTATAGACTAAATCAGTAGCCATCCATCCAGGAGGATAAGGACTAGCTACTGCGTGGCTACTATCAATGTACACATTACCCTGGATGCGATTGATATGCCAAGCTTTCAAAGCGGCGATAAGAGCAGCAAGTTGATCATGAGTAAACGAAGGATCACCGGAAAGATGCAGGTACAAAGAGCCATTTAAAGCCCCTTGCTGTAATTGCGTAGCATTTGTACTCAACTGATTCTGGAATCGATAATCTGGCCCTAAGACCATTAGCGCTGCTGCGTCAGAAAAAAGCTTCATGTTAGAGGCGGGAATAAAAGTACGCGTGCGATTGCGGCTATAAAGGGTTGCTCCGGTGGTTAAATCAACGACTTCAATACCAATGTTCATCGTGGGATCGATTGCATTAATTAGCTGATCAGCACCACTTTGCAAACTAGCATAGGAGGGCGCTAATAAAAAAGCGCATAATATCCCCGACAACATCCTTTTCATCGATTTATGAATCATAATGCAAGCCCATCCTCTCCAAAAGTCCTGCCAAGGTATCATTATCAAAAAATTGTATTTGCAACCACCCACCCACAGTTTGGTCATTAATAATTTGTACTGGCGCACCAATTTGCTCAGCTAGCGTTATTTGTAAACGCTCAATATCGCGATCGCTTTTAGGGTTAGCCATAGATTGCTCACTTGTTTTCAGTTCCTTGACCCTCTTTTCCAGTTGCCGCACAGACCAATCATTTTTCTCAATTTGCTCTGCTAACTCAACTTGCTGAGCTGGATGTAATCCAACTAATAAACGAGCATGGCCAAAGGTGAGCTGCTCCGATCTTAAGCGGTCTTGCACGGATTGATCAAGGCTAAGTAAGCGCAAAATATTAGCAATATGACTACGAGACTTGCCAACCAGTGCAGCAATTTCATGTTGGTGAAAATGAAACTCATCCTGCAAGCGACGATAACCGCAAGCCTCCTCAATGAGGTTTAAATCTTGGCGTTGAATATTCTCAATCAACGTAACGGCTGCTGCTTGCTCCTCAGTATAAGAGCCAATAAGGCAGGGTAGTTCAGTCAAGCCAGCAAGCATTGCCGCGCGCCAGCGCCGTTCCCCGGCAATGATTTCATAACTTTTTGAAGCAAGCTCTCTAACCACTAAGGGCTCAATTAACCCTTGGGTAGCAATCGATTGTGCTAACTCTTGCAAGGATTGCTGATCAAAATTGACCCTCGGCTGATAGCGTCCCGGCTGCAACGATTCAATCGGAATGAGTTTAAACATTGTTTTCATACTGGGAGGGTCAAGCGAACGATGAGACATTGTTTCATAAGCCCATCTCGCTATGCAAATATATCGTAGGTTGTGGACAAGACTCTCACTTGAAAAAAAACTACAATTCTATACTACTGGACTTTGGACAAACTTCGATCTGAACGGGCCCGGGCCCGTGGGCGAGCCCGAGCCCGCCCGAGCTCCGGCTAATCTACTTTTTGCGCCATTTTAGTCAACATCATAACAATGCGAATAAGTAAATCTCTGGCTAAGCGATAATGTTCTTCATGTATAATGAAACTATAAAGCAACCAACACAAGTGCAAAATGATTTTGAACGAATTATTCGAATGATTGGGACACCAGCTCAACCACCCAAACCCCGAAAAAAATCCCTTGGACGACAAGCGGGGAACATTCAGGTAAAACGCATGCGCCATCCTATCGTTAAAAAGTGGAAAAACACGGCTCTTGATGAAAAAATCATTGCATAATCAAGATAAAATAGTCAATAAATAGTGCAGATTGCGCGTTGTTATGCTGGAATATTGCTAATAATCTGGATTTGATTGTAACTTATCACTGTTCGGAGCTCGGGCGGGCTCGGGCTCGCCCACGGGCCCGGGCCCGTTCAGATCGAAGTTTATCCAAAGTCCAGTATACTATGGTGGCTGACTATGAAGAAAGAATATGATTTTTCTAAAGCTAAAAAAAATCCCTATATTCAAGCTATAAAAAAGCAAGTGACTATCAGACTTGATACTGAAACAATCAATTTTTTTAAAGATCTATCGGTAGATAACGATATTCCCTATCAGACCTTGATCAATCTCTACTTGCGTGATTGTGCCCAAAAACACAAAAAGCTTAATCTGGAATGGTCGACAAAAAAATAATAGAGGTTATAAGCTGGATCAGAGGAAGACGACGATGGTGAAGAAATCATCCGTATCATCTCGGCAAGAGCAGCTACACCGAACGAAACCAAACGATACTATGCTAACCGAAAAAATGATAAAAGAGCTTAAAGCACTTAAAAATCGCGAAATCGACCTATCTGGTAAAGATACACCTGAAATAACCAATTGGGAAAAGACTGTTGTTGGAAAATATTATCGCCCTGTAAAAAAACAGATCACAGTCAGGATTGACGCCGATGTATTAGAATGGTTTAGACATGCCGCAGAGAAATATCAAACTTTAATCAATACCGCGTGTAGAGAATATATGATGCATCATCAAAAACAACTTAAGAAAGCAAAGCAAAAGCATCTTTAACGTAACTCCCCACGTCATCCCGAGCACAGCGAGGGATCTCCAGCAAACGGCACGTATTTAAAAATTGTGCCACTGCATGGAGATCCCTCGTCGCAAGCTCCTCGGGATGACGTGGGGAGTTACTCTTTAACTTTAGTGGTTAATTATCATCTAGCCTGGGTAGGGATAGAGTTTTGCAAATCTGCTTGTTCATTGCCTGCTGTTTTTGCTTCGTGAGCAAAAAGAGTAAATGCAGACTTAGCAGCCCCAGCATTATTCATTTGCCGTGCTACTTCCGCACCTAGTATGCGATTCCGCTCCATTAGCGCTTTTGCTTCGGTTTTTATATAACTATCATCCGAAGCTAAAATTTTTACCACATACTGGGCAGCCATGCGGATACCAGATACTGTGCCACTTTCAGCAAAATCTCGGCTTAACGCCAACATTGCATTGGTAAAACCTTGCTTTGCTGAGGATTGCATCCAGGTTAAATAGGAGCTGGAATTCTTAGGATACAGTTGGGCAAGCTGATATTGCGCCATTTTATCACCCTCAGTAGCTAATCCCTTTACTTGCTTTATCAAAACCAAGGTCTCTACTTTGGTGTAAAAATTGTCAGGGTTTTCGGCTACTGCCTTGGCCCGATAAGCCAACTCACTTATTAAATTGGGTGAAACTGCCATTGCTACTTCTTATAAAAGTTCATACCAGAACTAAAGAATAGATAAATAATATTAACCCAATATTAACAGCATTAGCGTTTACCGAATTTTTACACTTTAGGGTCCGTAAACCCTAGGGTCAACGGAGCCTATCATAGAGGGTCCAACCTAAATGAAACAACATATGAGAAACAATTGCAGCCAATATGCCATATTGCCAAAAAATCCAGCCGAACACCGCAGCTTGCCAAAGAAATAACAAAAGTGCTAAGTAGATAAAACGACGGCTCAGTTGGCAGCCTGCAGCCAAATAGGCAGGTAATTGCCCGAGAGCATAGAAAGCACCGCTAACAAAAATTGCTCCCCACATTATTGCAGAGTCCTTACGAGCAAAAAATAAAATGGAAAAAAAGGCAATGACATTCATCAATCCCCAACGTGCGAGAATTTCTTCAGCAACCGCGTAAAGAATACAGCCATCAAGACGCAACGCCGCACGCATTTTTCTCATCGCTAACAGGGTTGTCTCATCAAGAAATTTTGCAACTACGACATAATATAATGCTAAGAAAACAATTAACCCTCCCAATGTGTAAAGTAAAACGGGCAAAATCATCTTTTGCAAAGAAGCTAATACGGGTTGCCCTACTAAAAAAGCATCTAATAGAGCGGCAGTAAGTCCGGTACGTTCTGCCAATACCGTACCGGCCAAACTCATCAATAAAACCATAACTAAGGTTTGGCCTATGGCAATACGGCTAACCCGTGCTCTTAATTCCTCACTGCTATCAGGCAATAACAAATTAATGAGGCGCGGTATGGCGATGAAAATTCCTGGAAGAGAAAAGAGAAAACAGTACCGTAACAAGTGGCCACTTAATTTGCATATCAATGCTCTTAGAAATAGATTCTAGATTTTGCCAGTTACATGAGAAAAATGCGAGCTACTGAGGGGTAGCCTTGTTGGGCCAAGGCCCAACCTACGATTGAGTAGCCTACGTAAACGTAGGTTGGGCCTTGCCCAACAATAACTGGCCTCAAATAAAAGTGACGATCAACCCACAATCTCTCAGATTGGCCTATTTGCTTTTCTTAAGTACGCTATAAAAGAAACCATCTCCATGCGCTGCCGTGGGTAAAATCTGCCAGCCGTGGTCAGTAGAACGGCCCCAAGGCTTATCGGCAGCGATGCATTGGCAATCAGCTTGCTGCGCAATAAAATGAGCAATTTGTTGCTCGTTTTCCGCGCTTAGTACGGAGCAAGTTGCGTAAACAAGCAAACCCCCAGGGGCAAGTAAAGGCCATAAAGAGTGCAAAAGGCGGAATTGCAAATCAACTACCTTGCTGATGTCCGTTTCGCTGCGTAATAGTTTGATATCTGGATGACGCCTGATTACGCCCGTTGCTGAGCAGGGAGCATCGAGAAGGATACGATCAAAAAGGCTGCCATCCCACCAAGTTTCCGGTTTAAGCGCATCAGCTTGCCGCAAACTGGCCTGTAGATGCAAGCGTGATAAATTTTCGCTGACAAGCTGCAGGCGGTTTTCATCCACATCAATGGCAACACATTCAGCAAGCTTAGGCTCGGCTTCTACTATATGACAAGTCTTCCCCCCCGGAGCACAGCATGCATCAAGTACCCGAAGACCAGGCTCTAAAGCCAGGAGTGTCACTGCTAATTGTGCAGACTCATCTTGCACTGAAACATCACCTGTGCCAAAACCAGGTAAATCGTGGACATCACAAGCCACCTCAAGGTTGAGGCCTACAGAGGAATAAGTCTGAGGTCGAGCGCTAATACCCATTGCCTCTAAGTGGGTTAAATACTGACTTCGTTGTACTCGACGTTGATTAACACGCAAACTCATGGGTGGATGCTCATCATTGGCCTGTAGTACATTTTGCCAGTCCTGCGGCCAATCTGTTTTAAGCCGCTGGATAAACCAACTAGGATGGCCATAAATGAAATGATCATTGTCTTGTAAACGAGCAAGCACGGTGGCTTGCTCACGGCAGAACGTTCTTAATACCGCATTCACTAAACCCTTTGCCCATATTTTTTTTAACGGTTCAAGTAAGGCAACTGTTTCTTTGACAACCGCATATTCGGGTTTGTGCATGAAGTGTAATTGATATAAACCGACAAGCAAGACAAGCCAAATTTCCACCTCTTTTGGCCGCTTACGCACTAGGCAATCAGCTAAAACTTGCAACCGATAATAATGACGACAAACGCCAAAACAGATTTCTTTTACGAATGGCGATAAGCCATCGGTTGCGCGCAATAACTGCGCCAGAGGAACTTTATCCTGCACTAGTTTCAACAAAATACCTAACGCCTGTAAGCGCTCATTTTTCTTCATTGCAAAATCAAATTAACATACAGCTGCCTACGGCCTGCATTCAACCAATCAGCTACTGCCATTGCTTTTGCCCCTGGAAATTGGAGCGTTTCTATCATCAAAGCTTGCTGAGCTGTTGCCACGAGTAGCCCTTTTTTATCGAGGGCAAGCACAGTTCCTGGCTTCGCACTGTGTGTGCTAACAACGACATGGGCTCGATGGATACGCAATTGTTCTTCACCAACATGGGTATAAGCAATGGGCCAAGGATTGAAAGCACGGATTTGGCGATCGATTTCCACCGCAGTCTTTTGCCAATTAATTGCTGCGTCTTCTTTGGTGATTTTACCTGCGTATGTGGCTAGGTTATTGTCCTGCGCCTGAGGTTTTATTTGCCCACGGGCCAAGGCATCGATTGTGCTAAGCAAAGGTCCCATTGCCAAGTGTGCAAGCTTATCCTGTAAGCTCCCCGCAGTATCGTCGGCCAGGATAGGGCAGCTCACTTCAGCTAATTTATCTCCCGTATCCATACCCACATCCATTTGCATAATGGTTACCCCTGTCTGTTGATCACCCTGCAAGAGGGCCTGCTGAATGGGTGAAGCACCGCGCCAGCGTGGTAATAAAGACGCATGGACATTGATGCAACCTAAGCGGGGTAAAGAAAGTACGTTGTGCGGCAAAATAAGGCCATAAGCTATCACCACAAGAAGATCGGGCTTTAAAGCAGCCAGTTGTGCCACAGTGTCCTCATTTTTAAAATTGAGAGGTTGATAAATAGGCAATTGCTGGGTCAAAGCCCAGGTTTTAACGGCAGAAGCCTGTGTCTTTCTACCCCGCCCTGCTGGTCTATCTGGCTGCGTATAGACTGCTAGTAATTGATGAGAAGAGGTCGTTAATGCCTTGAGGCAAGGCATTGCAAATTCTGGCGTACCCGCAAAAACAATCCGCAAATTGTTCATGGTTTACCGTGAATGAAATCGTTTGAATTTCTCGAGTTTTTTCCGTGCCAATGAGCGTTTAAGTGGGGAAAGTAAATCGACAAACAATTTGCCATTTAAGTGGTCAATCTCATGCTGAAAACATTCACCTAGCAAACCCTCCGCACTCATCTCATATTCCTTACCAAAACGATCGAGAGCACGAATTGTTACTTTTTTTGCCCGTACGACTTTGTCATACACACTTGGGACGGATAAACAACCTTCCTCGTAAGCCATTTCCCCTTCATGCGCGATAATTTCTGGATTCACTATTACAAGTTGTTGTTTTTTGTCACCCTCGACGTCAATCACTGAGAGGCGCAAGCTTACCCCGATTTGTGGTGCCGCAAGGCCTACACCATTGGCGTGATACATTGTTTCGAACATATCCTCAATCAGCGTTTGGAGATTATCATCAAAATGTTCAACTGGTTTTGCAACTTGCCGCAGTCTTTCGTCAGGCAAGTATAAAATTTTACGAATTGTCATAGACTATCTATTTTGTTACAGGTAATGCGTGTTATTATCCTCAAAACCTCGCAAGGCTGCAAGCTAGTATGGATATGGACAACAACTGTTATCTACTTGCCCTCAACCGCATCAATGGATTAGGGCCACGCAGAATACTCAAACTACTGGCACACTGGCCAAATCTTGAAGAAATGTTTCGCCTCTCAACCAATCAGTTGCAACAAGCTGGGCTTTCTGCACAGCTGGCCGCGGCAATCACCGAGTTTAATCTTAGCGAAGTTGAGGCTGATTTGCGTTGGCAAGACGCGGCAGCTAATCACCACCTACTCACCTGGCTTGACTCTGATTACCCGCAATTACTTAGGGAAATTCATGACCCTCCACCTGTTTTGTACCTACGTGGTGACTTAGCCTGCTTGCAACAAGGTACTATTGCTATTGTCGGCAGTCGTAAGCCATCAATAACTGGCGCTGAAACAGCTTGGCAATTTTCCTATGAATTGGCTTCCCATCAGCTTACCATTGTCAGTGGGCTCGCATTAGGTATTGATGCGCAAGCTCATAAAGGCTGTTTAGAGGCTAACGGTAAAACAATTGCTGTTATGGGGAGCGGAATTGACTGCATTTACCCGCACCAGCACCATCGCCTTGCCGATAAAATTTGTGATAATGGCTTATTAATTAGCGAATTTCCCTTAAAAGTTGCCCCAAAGGCTGGACATTTCCCCTGCAGAAATCGTATAATAAGTGGTTTATCATTGGCCACATTGGTTGTAGAGGCGGCAATACATAGCGGTTCATTGATTACAGCGCGTCTCGCTTTAGAGCAAAACCGCGATGTCCTGGCTATACCAGGTTCCATCCTCAACCCCCAAGCCCGCGGCTGCCACCATCTGTTACAGCAGGGAGCCACGTTAGTGACATCGAGTCAAGAGGTGATAGACGAGTTAAGATTAGACAATCTAGCAGTTTTGGAAATTAATGCGAGCCAATCCCTTGCCAGAGATAATAAAAACCTAGTAAAGTGCATTGGCTTTGAAATAACAACTGTTGATCAAATTGTTAGACGTAGTGGTTTAAGTGTGGAAGAAGTGGCTTGTGGCTTAGCTACATTAGAAATCCAGGGTACCATTAGGGCAGTGCCCGGCGGTTACATGAGGTGTTCACTATGAAAGATAGCTTATTTGAAATGTTAATGGATTTTTTTGAAAAAAGTTTAGCGCAATTAAAAGAAAGCAATAAAGCGAATGCTAATAATGACCAGGAATCTGAGCTCTATGAGGCCTCAAGCTTAGAAAGTCGCACCATGGTATTGAAATCCCCTCATCGTGAGGCCATGCGCATATTCACTAACGATGAGAAGTTAAAATTTACTAAAGCGAGCTATCAATTTTTAACGCGTTTACTGCTTTGGGGGATCATCGCACCAGAAACCTTAGAGTTGATTATTAATCAGTTGTTGTTCTCAGAATCTCGTTTCGTTACTTTGCAAGAAACAAAATGGACTATTCGCAACGCACTTGCCGAAAATCTTGATACAGCTCAATTGGCTTTTCTCGATCTTGTGCTATACCAAAAAGAAGACAAGTTACCATTGCATTAATGGAAGGTTAGCGTCTTATGAGCAGACACTTGGTTATCGTGGAGTCACCCGCGAAAGCTAAAACTATTCAAAAATACCTAGGCAAAGATTACGATGTCCTTGCTTCTTATGGCCATGTTCGTGATCTTCCTGCCCGTAAAGGCTCTGTTAATCCAGAAAAGCAATTCACAATGATCTACAGCCCAATCGAGAAAAATGCTCGTCATATCGAATCGATTGCAAAGGCATTGAAAAAATCAGATTCGCTTCTGTTAGCAACCGACCCTGATCGTGAGGGAGAGGCTATTTCCTGGCATGTTTTAGAATTGATGAAAGAGCGGAATTTACTAAAAGACAAAGAAGTTCACCGCATTTTTTTTAACGAGATAACAAAATCTGCTATTCAAGAGGCAATCAACAATCCACGTTCAATTTCTATGGATTTAGTGAATGCACAGCAAGCAAGACGCGCCTTGGATTATCTAGTAGGCTTTAATCTATCCCCTCTTTTGTGGAAAAAGATACGCAGAGGGCTCTCAGCCGGCCGTGTACAAAGCCCCGCTTTGCGTCTTATTGTCGAACGTGAGCAAGAAATAGAGCAATTCGTTTCGCAAGAATATTGGCGAATTGTTGCTCAATGTGAACACGGCAATCTACCCTTTACAGCCAGGCTCACCCATTTTCAGGAAGAAAAATTACAACAATTTACGGTCACCGCGGCGGAACACGCCCATCGGATTAGAGATGATTTAAGCAAACAAGCTCAAGGATACTTACTCGTCAATACTATTGACAAGAAGCAGCGGAAACGCAATCCAGCGGCTCCTTTTATTACCTCGACATTGCAGCAAGAGGCAGCGCGCAAATTAGGCTTTACTGGGCGCAAAACCATGATGGTTGCCCAGCAATTATATGAGGGGATCGATATTGGTACTGGTACTATGGGTTTAATTACCTACATGCGTACAGATTCGGTAAACTTAGCTAATGAGGCAATTGAAGAAATTCGCTCTTATATTCGGCAACGCTATGGGGACGACAATTGCCCTAAAAACCCACGTCTTTACAAAACTAAATCCAAAAACGCTCAAGAAGCGCATGAGGCTATTCGCCCAACTTCTATCAAGCGAGCACCTGAAATGGTACAGCAAGCACTCACTGCAGACCAATTCAAACTGTATAATTTGATCTGGAAGCGAACAGTAGCTTGCCAAATGGCCGAAGCATTGATTGATACTGTTGCTGTTGATTTGACGTGTGGTGCAGGAAACCTATTTCGCGCGAATGGATCGACAATCGCTTTCCCTGGTTTCCTTACAGTCTATGAAGAAGGTCATGATGATTCAAAAGATGAAGACCAAAACATATTACCGACTCTCAACGTCGGTGAAAAAGTGAAGTTGCTGGATATTCTTGCTAATCAACATTTTACTGAACCACCTCCCCGCTACTCCGAAGCCTCGCTTATTAAAGCTTTAGAAGAGTACGATATAGGGCGACCTTCTACCTACGCGACAATTATTCACACACTACAGCAGCGTGAATATGTCATCGATGCAAAGAAGCGTTTTATCCCGACCGATGTAGGACGAATTGTCAACCGGTTTCTTACGGGCCACTTTACCCGCTATGTCGATTATCAATTTACCGCCCAACTTGAAGATACTTTAGATGCCATCTCACGCGGTGAAAAAGATTGGATCCCAGTTTTAGACGAATTTTGGCAACCCTTTATTCAGCAAATTCATGCAACGGATGAGCAAGTGCAACGTAAAGATGTAACAACTGAAACTCTTGCAGAGCAATGTCCAAAATGTGGCAAACCGTTAGCAATCCGCCTTGGAAAGCGCGGTCGCTTTATTGGCTGTACTGGTTACCCAGAATGTGATTATACCCAAGATCTCGGCACTAGCGAGGGAGAAAAAATAGAACCTGAGGTCGTTGAGGGCCGCACTTGCCCTAATTGTGGTGGACCCCTGCATATTAAAACAGGGCGTTACGGTCGTTTCATCGGTTGTAGCAATTACCCGCAATGCAAACACATGGAGCCATTGGAAAAACCAACTGATACAGGCGTCGAGTGCCCCAAATGTCATCATGCTAAAATTCTTAAGCGCAAATCACGTAAAGGAAAAATATTTTACTCTTGCGGCAACTATCCTCAATGTGATTATGCATTATGGAATGAGCCCATTGATAAACCTTGTCCACAATGCAGCTGGCCCATACTCACTGTAAAAGAAACCAAACGCTCAGGTCGACAAATTATTTGCCCGAATGAGAATTGTAATTACGTTTCGAAAGAGGGGTAATAATTCACTCTCCTACGATTCTTCCCTATACCGTCATCGAACGTAGCTCCGTCATTGCGAGCGTTAGCGAAGCAACCCAGGGATACGAAGCTGGAAGCCGGAAGCTACCAGTATATATAATCTGTGCCTAGCACCCCTGGATTGCTTCGCTAACGCTCTTAACTAACTTCAAGCGCAGTCTGGGCTGTAGAAAGTCGTATGTTCGTCATTTCGAACATAAGGTGAAGCACGTCATTGCGAACGCAGTGAAGCAATCCAGTGAGCTTTCCTAACATCTCATAAGGCCACTGGATTGCTTCGTCGCAAGCTCCTCGCAATGACGGTCTAACGTTAGTTCGGTACGGTTTTCAGCTTCTGGTATAAAGGCTCGCAATGACGCCATAGGAGCGGAGCATCCCAGAAAGCTGAGCTATTACTTTTTACTCTGATCTACTTGCAGATTTTCTTAGCGGAAACATGATGGGAGCAAAGAACACAGCTTGCGGCGATTTTTTGTTAGCATCCGAAGACAATAAATTATGTGCAAAGATATGCATCGCATCCTGTGAAGTGATATAGAGGACATTATCCTCACCACCCAGATCACAATCAAAGGTTGAATAGCAGTTTGTCGAAATTTTAATACTGTTTAGAAAATTAATCACTACGCTTAGATTACCATCGCAGGCACAAATGACACTGGCATTATGGCGTCTTTCATCACTCCAAATGGAATAAAATTTATTGCTAACAAAGATATCAACGAGCAGATTTTGGTCTTCGTACCCATAAATGGATTCATCATCGATATTTAAATCACTATCAACAAAATTTTCAAAAACCAAAAACTTATAACCAAACAACTCAAATAGCTTCCTCTCAATTCGAACTTTTCTCATAAAGTCCTCGCAATTCCCTAAGCTCTTAATCAGTGTATCTCCGTACAGAGCGAAAAACAACTAAGCTCTATGGGCACTAGAGAAACCTGTGATATTGATGGTTCCTTCTGTTTCGTCTGGCCACCATCCATCACCAACTTTATCAGCTTGATAGTATTGCATGAACCCAATAGGTCTATCGTTCAAACAAGCTATAAATGGTGCAATAATGGCATCTCCAATTCTTTTTTTGTACTTGGATTTAATTTCATCATCAGTTAAATGACTGGACTTTGGACAAACTTCGATCTGAACGGGCCCGGGCCCGTGGGCGAGCCCGAGCCCGCCCGAGCTCCGGCTAATCTACTTTTTGCGCCATTTTAGTCAACATCATAACGAATAAGTAAATCTCTAGCTAAGCGATAATGTTCTTCATGTATAATGAAACTATAAAGCAACCAACACAAGTTCAAAATGATTTTGAACGAATTATTCGAATGATTGGGACACCAGCTCAACCACCCAAACCCCGAAAAAAATCCCTTGGACGACAAGCGGGGAACATTCAGGTAAAACGCATGCGCCATCCTATCGTTAAAAAGTGGAAAAACACGGCTCTTGATGAAAAAATCATTGCATAATCAAGATAAAATAGTCAATAAATAGTGCAGATTGCGCGTTGTTATGCTGGAATATTGCTAATAATCTGGATTTGATTGTAACTTATCACTGTTCGGAGCTCGGGCGGGCTCGGGCTCGCCCACGGGCCCGGGCCCGTTCAGATCGAAGTTTGTCCAAAGTCCAGTATATATACACAGAAGGTAATTTAAACGACTCATCTAAATTTTGGGCGTTTCTGCACCGTAAGTTTTCAAAAGAGGTTGAGGAGAAGGTCATGACGTTGGGGCAACAAGCTATACAACAGGCATTGCAACAAGGTGTACAACAAGGTGTGCAACAAGAGTCACGAGAAACAGCGCTTCGCATGCTGGATGAAAAATTTGATATTAAAACAATATCAAAAATAACGAAATTATCTCCAGGTGAAGTCAAACAGTTGGCAAAACAAAAAAATTAATCGTAATTTATTGTTTAAATAGGGTCTAACGTGTACGTAGCCTCTGTTTTCGGACGTGACGGTTTGATAAGTCGGGCATCCTGAACTTGCTCGTTATACTCTTGATCCGTATTACCTAAAAAATGAACAGCAATCTTCATAAATCTCCTGCATCTCCGCAGCTTTCTCTTTAATTAGCTCTATTGTCTGTAGAATTAGGCTAGCCTCTGCCAGCCAATTTTGCCGCAAACAAAAACAATACCACAGCAGCCAAGTATAAAAGATCAGCACCCATAATTTAGTATTTATTTTTGGCAATTTTTGCGCAAATTCACCATAACCCATCAACGTAGCACGAAAACTCTTTGCTTCAAAACCACAGTATGCAAATCCTGCGCAATTTGCTGCTAGCCCTATTAGCTCTATCGCTGGATGAATGAATCCTGCACTTTCCCAATCAAGCAAATGAGGCTTCCCATCATTACGCCAAACAATATTAGCTGCATGAATATCGCGATGACTAACTACCCATTCACTCGCTTGATGGTGAGAATAGAAATTACAGTTAGCAATGAGTTCTTTTAACCAGCTGGGGAGATAAAATTTATCACTTAAGCTTAGTACTGGAAAAGGTTTGGCACCTGTTGTAGGAAGTTTCAGTAAATGCATCTGTGCCAAAATACAACCCAACAAATAGGCCTGCTGTGCAGTGATTACTGATAAAACCTGCCCTTCACAATAAGGAACAATAATTGCCTTCGCCTTTCCTCTAGTAAGAACAGCCCTATTATTCTCCCGGTGAGCAGCAAAAGTAACTCCCAACTTAGTCGCTACTTGCGCAGCCACTGTCTCAGTAAATTCAAGGTTAGACTCGTTGATTCGCCCAAGCCAAGTTTGTGGATAGAATGTTTTACAAACCCATTTACTATGGTCGGCAAGTTCGACTAATTCCAGATGATGTTGCTTCAACCCTTCACCTTCATTTTCCCTTCTCCCCTCGGGGAGAAGGTGCCCGAAGGGCGGATGAGGGTCTCCCAAGTTAGCACCTACTTGAAGGACTGAGATAATTTCTTGCTTAAGAAAAGTACGGGACCAATGTTCATTCTTCATGCATTAACTGTTCAATATAACGTCTACACGTCAACGGCTTATCCAGACAACTTATCAAATGACGGGTTCCACCGGTCCCAATGACCATCAACGTGCCATATTGCAAAATACCACCCAATATCGATTGGGTAATATCGATAGTTTCAATTTTAGTTATAGGGATATCGATAGTTTGTCTAGTAAGCATCCCTGTACACAATATAACTTGCTTTTTTTTGATAGTTACTGAGCTGAAGTGGTATTTAATCCACATCATCACAGCCCAAAGTATAGAAAATAAAACAAGAAAAAGAGCCACTTCTTTTAATAGATAAAATTTAATCCCGATTAACATTGCAATACAAGCAAGTACAACTGGCCAAAGGAACACAACCCAATGAAGTTTTGCCTGGTATATCACATCACTATCCGCCATCTTATCCTCATTTTAAAACATAAATTGTAACTATTTTGTAACTCCCCAAGGACGTCAATTCAGGAGATCCCTCACTTCGTTCGGGATGACGTACCTATGAAGTTATACTATATTGCAGATGCTAAAAATTTGCTATGCTGTGTTTCCTGTACGTCCTAAGTCGGCTCATTATGATTCGCACCATCAATTGTTGCTTAACCTCGCAGTTACTTGATATTTATCAACAGGCCATGCAACTGGACAGGTTGAACTCTATGGTCAGAGAGAATTTATCCTCTCCTTTGGCTGATAATTGCCAAGTTGGCTCATTTAATAAGGGTTGTTTAGTTCTTACTACCGCAAATGCTGCCTGGGCCACTGAGCTCCGTTATAACCTTTCTGAGTTACGCGATAAACTTAGAACAGCCGGTTTGTACCAATTGACTGCAATCAAAATTGCCGTAACTGACTATGAAGAGGGAAAAATAGCTAATAAAGAACGCACCAAAGCCCAGCTCTCTTTATCAGCACGGGATAATATACGCAGGATTGGCGAACTTTGCACTTACCCACCGCTTCAAGCTGCGCTTTATCATTTAGCTGATGGTGGCGCCCTGGCGCCCCCTAACTCACGCACCGCTCCCGCGGCGTCATTGCGAGCACAGCGAAGCCGTCATTGCGAGGAGCGGTAGCGACGAAGCAATCCAGCGACCTTTCCTAACATCTGATAAGGCCACTGGATTGCTTCGCTACGCTCGCAATGACGGTGTGTTTGCCGGCAATGACGCCATGGAAGCATGATCTCTTACGCCTCAATAGGGAGCAGTTCAGGAGCAATTGTGGGTTGATAAGTTTCTGCATCAAAGTAGGTGTGTTCCCACGCATCTTCACGAACCATCAACTCTCGCAACAAGCGATTATTAAGTCCATGACCTGATTTATACCCCTCAAAAGCACCAATCAATCCGCAACCTAAAAGATAGAGATCACCAATTGCATCAAGCACCTTATGCGTAACAAATTCACTTTCAAAACGTAATCCATCTTCATTCAAAACGCGATAATTATCCACAACAATGGTATTATCTAAACTACCCCCTTTAGCGAGATCACGTTCCCTTAATTTCTCATAATCTGATAAAAAGCCAAAAGTCCTTGCACGGCAAACTTCTTTAACATAAGACGTTGTCGCAAAATCAAAAGTAGCAGTTTGTGGTTTATCGTTAAAGACCGGGTGATCAAAATCAATGGTAAATGAAACCTTGCACCCATTGTAAGGTAAAAATTGCACATATTTACCCTTCTCTTCCACGCGAATTGGTTTTAAAATACGCAGAAAACGCTTCGCTGCACTTTGCTCACGAATCCCAGCCGATTGGATTAAGAAAACAAACGGGGCAGCACTCCCATCCATAATCGGGAGTTCTGAGGCATTGACATCCACATATGCATTATCAATCCCAAGACCCGCAAATGCAGAAAGCAGGTGCTCAACCGTAGCGATTTTGACCCCATCCCGCTGCAACGAGGTACACAGCATAGTGTCACCAACTTGATCATACAAAGCAGGAATTTCAACCACTGGATGTAAATCAGTACGCCTAAAAACAATGCCTGTATTAATGGGAGCGGGATGTAACGTTAGCAGAACTTTTTCCCCGGAGTGCAAACCAACCCCTGTTGCTTGAATGACTTTCTTAGGAGTTCTTTGTTTTATCATTCAGTGTTCACCTTTTTCAGATATCCCACAATTTACGCACAACAAATTACCTAAGCATAGCAGCAATTTATTGATTTGTCTAATTATTTACTCTTCTTCTGCCGTCATCCTGAGCGCAGCGAAGGATCTCCTTGGTTGAGCACTATGCCATATTCAGGAGATCCTTCGCTACGCTCAGGATGACGTGGCGTTTTCGGCCAAAATAGTAGAATTGTCTACAGACCCTACTCTACCTCTTCTTCCTGGCGTCTTAAAAAAGCTGGAATATCCAGATAATCAACATCAGGAATTGAAAATTCGCTAGTCGATTTTACTGGGTTAGCAGCTTGCTTACGCATCACAGCCGGTCTATCAAGCTGCTGATAATCAAGAGAACCATCACTACGGGTTGACTCGACTATGCGAGTTTTACCCATTGTTGTTTGCTGTTGACTGCCGCGAGCCCGTGTCTCACCAAGACCAGTAACAATCACAGTAACTCGCATTTCATCCGTCATTTCTGGATCGATAACTGTACCGACAACAACAGTAGCATCATCAGAAATAAATTCTTTAACCACGTCTCCAACTTCTTCAAACTCACCGATGGACATATCTAAGCCAGCAGTGATATTGACCAAGATACCACGTGCGCCGGAGAAATTGACATCCTCTAATAATGGTGAAGCAATCGCAGCTTCTGCTGCTCGTCGCGCTCTTTGCTCGCCAGTTGCGCTACCGGTTCCCATCATTGCCATACCCATTTCTGACATTACCGTGCGAACATCTGCAAAGTCAACATTAATCAATCCAGGACGTGTTATCAAATCAGAAATACCTTTAACCGCCCCCAAGAGCACATTGTTTGCTGCTTTAAATGCGTTAAGCAAACTAATATTTTTACCCAGTACACTGAGTAACTTATTGTTTGGAATAGTAATTAATGAATCGACATGCTCAGCTAAACGACGTATTCCTTCCTCTGCAGCTAAGGCACGCTGTTTACCTTCAAATGAAAAAGGCTTAGTGACCACGGCAACAGTAAGAATACCCAATTCTTTTGCAATTTCAGCAAATACAGGGGCGGCTCCTGTTCCAGTACCACCACCCATGCCAGCAGTGATAAAGACCATATCTGCACCTGCTAGGATTTCTCTAATTTTATCCCGATCTTCCTCTGCAGCTTCGCGACCAATTTTTGGATTTGCCCCAGCACCTAAACCTTTAGTTAACTCTTCACCCAATTGAATATGAACTCTTGCATGCGAATTTTTTAATGCTTGAGCATCGGTATTGGCACAAATAAATTCAACAACGTCAATTTTTTCCGCCACCATGTGTTCAACAGCATTTCCGCCACCACCGCCAACACCAACGACTTTAATCACAGCATTTTCTTGCTGACTTTCCGTTAATTCAAACATTAGAACTCTCCCCACTAAATTCTGCGATTAGAATTAATCTCGGTTTAGAATCGTTGACAATTGTCAGCCAGAGCGTACGAAGGACCCTTTGGCTGATACACGCAACGCCAACAGCCCCTTGCTTGTCGTTAAAAATTACCGTGAAACCATTCTTTTACTCGTGTCCACATTCCTTTACTGTTATCACTTAAGATGGGACATTATAACCACCTTCATATTGTTGTTGAAAGCCATGGAGCAATAAACCTACTCCAGTTGCTAATGACGGATTAGCAGTTGCCTCAACCAGACCTGAAACATGGTGTCGCACGACCTTGACGAACCGGCATTTCAAAGCACATCTCCGCTAACTCAACAGCACCTTGAATGCAAGAGCCACCCCCAGTCATTACAATCCCTGCAGCAATGCGCTGCTCAAAGCCACTGCGTCTCAGCTCATTACGAACTAACGAAAATAATTCTTCATAACGGGCAGAAACAACTTCAGAAAGGACTTTGGCTGAAATTTTCCGCCCTGGTCTCTCACTAACACTTAAAACTTCAAGCATATCATTTGCACTAGCTAGTTCTGGCATGGCAAAAGCGTGTTTAATTTTGATCGCTTCTGCAGCTTTGGTAGGTGTGCGTAAAGCCATGGCAATATCGTTGGTCACTTGATCACCAGCAATAGGAATAACCGCTGTATATTGAATAGCACCCTGCAGAAAATACGGCAATATCTGTTGTGCCACCACCAATATCAATCAAGCAAACACCGAGCTCTTTTTCATCTTCGGTAAGAACAGCATGACTTGAGGCAAGTTGCTCAAGAATAATATCGTTCACTTCTAAACCACAGCAACGTACACATTTAACAATATTTTGCGCAGCACTTACAGCCCCGGTTACAATATGTACTTTCGTTTCCAAACGCACCCCTGCCATACCAACAGGCTCACGAATGCTACCTTGACTATCAATGATAAATTCTTGTGGCAAAATATGGAGAATTTTTTGATCTGCAGGAATTGCTACTGCTTTCGCGGCATCGATGACTCGCTCAACATCAGCTTGCGAAACTTCAAGATCCCGAATAGCAACTATCCCATGTGAATTCAAACTGCGAATATGACTGCCAGCAATACCCGCGTAAACAGTTCTAACCTCATATCCAGCCATGAGCTCAGCTTCCTGAACTGCCCGCTGAATAGTATTGACTGTTGCTTCAATATCGACAACCACACCTCGCTTTAATCCTCGAGAAGGATGACTTCCAATACCAATAATTTCTATTGCACCATCCGCTGCCACTTCCCCAATCAGAGCAACAACTTTAGATGTTCCAATATCCAAACCAGTGATAATATTTTTTTCTAATTTTTTAGCCATTATCTTCCCGTTTAGTAACTTTCAAACAAGCGTTACTGTACAATTATTCTGACTGTGCTTTTATTTTTTCCATTGACTGCCATACCGCGTGGATACCGTAAATCAACACTCACCAATTGCTCAGCTCGCTCTGCAAACACAGCAGGATAGGCTTTACAGAAGCGAATTATTCGCATCTCCAAATCTCGTTTTCCTAACCGTAACCGCAAACCATTAGCCAGAGTAAGTTCCCAAGCGTGATTATCGCGCCATTCTAATGCAGCTGCATGTAAACCATATATCGACAATATCTTACTCATTTTTTTATAAACTTGTAAGACTTCTTTCTGCTGATTAGCTGGACCAGTCAAATGGGGTAACGATGAATCAGTTAATACACCACCTTGATTAAAAATTTCACCCTTTGCAGGTGAGCAATGCATTATTCCAAGTCGCTGCAGGAATTTTCTCAGTTAGGGTAATTTTTAACGTATCTGGCCATACTCGTTCAATTTGAATTTTATTTGCCCAATCAAAAGCAGCTAAATCTGCATATAACCGCCGTACAGATAAGGTAAAAAAACTTGAGCTTAAATAATTTGCCAACACAGATTCAAGCTGTTGATGCGTTATATGCTGATAGCGTTGCGACAATTTTAACTGTATTAATTGGAAAGCGCTGCGGAGAAGCCATATACAAATAAAGTAAGCGTGCAGCTAAAACAAATGCAATGGCGACTAAAACCATTAAAAAGCTTGCATAGCGTAAGCGCCCAGTATCAGCATCCATCCAATCGCCTTATCTTTTACTGATAACTGGTTACCAATTGTTGTCGACAACGATGATGATTCATTGCCAAATTGATCAGTTCATCCAGAAGTTCTGAATAGTGCAAACCACTTGCCTGCCACAATTTGGGTACATACTAATCGGGGTAAACCCTGGTAAGGTATTGATTTCATTAAAATAAATATTACCAGTTTGCTCATTTACAAAAAAATCAACACGCGCCATTCCTTTGCATTTCAACTTAGTGAACACTTCAGCAGCAATTTCTGTTATTTGTTTGGCTATTTTTTCATCCAGTTTAGCAGGAACATGCAATTCCGTCTGGTCACTTTCCAGGTATTTTGCTGCATAAGAATAAAATCCATCTGCATGGTTGACACAAATTTCACCCGCCACACTAACTCTTGGTGGCTGAGGAGGGTGTAGCACCTTCCAACACCGCGAGTTCAATTTCCCTTCCTGGGATACATTCTTCAACTAAAATAGTTTCATCATAGCGCAAAGCATCATCGATGGCGTGAATAAGTTCCGCTGGATTTTTTGCCTTATGAATACCGACACTGGACCCTAGTGAGCAGGGTTTAACAAATAATGGCCAACCTAACTCAGCAACAACTTGCTGACAAAATTGCTGTCTCTCAAGAGCAGAGCTATACCAAGACAATACCCGGTAACGTGCTGAGCGAATACCATTATTACAGACAAGACGGCGAGCCATATCTTTATCCATACCAATTGCGGAAGACAACACATCGCAACCCACATAGGCTACCCCAGCATGTTCCAATATACCTTGTAAACAACCGTCTTCATAAAGAGGACCATGCACTACAGGAAAAGCAACTTCAGCATCCACAACAAGACGTCCATCAACTAACAAACTCGCTAATGGACGAGAATGGGGAGTAATAACAGGCAAGCTGTCTTTAAAGGCCAACAATTCTTGATAATCATTTTGATAAAAACGTCCCTCTTTATCCATGCCGATAGGAATGATCTGGTACTTATTCACATCTAAATTCGCCAATACCGATGCCGCAGAAATTAACGAAATCTCGTGCTCACCAGATTTGCCACCGTAGAGCAATACTAGATTTATTTTGGCCATTAAAGATCTCCAAGAATGTGCACTTCGTGAATTAATTCTATATTTGTTGATTGATGCACCGTGTCACGTACTAACTCAATGAGTGACTCAATATCACTCGCTTAAGCGCAACCCTGATGATTAATTATGAAATTGGCATGTTTTGTCGAAACAACAGCCCCCCCTATTTGCTTCCCTTTTAACCCGCAAGACTCAATAAGACGAGCAGCATAATTACCAGGTGGATTTCTAAATACAGAACCACAATTGTATTCATTTGTTGGCTGCGTGTTAGCACGGTGAGTCAACAATTCTTTGATCAGTTGAAGCGATTTGTCTTTCTCCCCTTTGGCTAAGCGACAAGTTGCTGCCACAAACCACTCATCTTGCAAACCCGCAACATGGCGATAAGCGATTTCAAACTCTGCTGGTCTGCGTACTCTTATTTCACCATTGCGATTCATTGTTTCGACCTCAACAACGGTTTGCCAGGTTTCGCCACCGAAGCAACCCGCATTCATCCGCAATGCACCGCCCATAGTTCCAGGAATTCCTGCCCAGAATTCGCCTCCAGCAAAGCTCGCACGCGCACAAAATCGCGCCATTGTTGCGCAAGATACACCCGCCTCAACATGCACAAGCCCCTCGCCTATTACACCTATTTCTTTTAAACATCCCTGCGTTAGCACGACTGTACCCGTAAAGCCACGATCTCTAATCAGGGAATTAGAACCTAGACCTAACCATAACAAGGGTTCATCCTTAGGAAGTTGTTTAATAAACAGCGCCAAATCCGCAAGCCCTGCGGGTTTATACAACTGCTTTGCCTTGCCCCCTACCCGCCAGGTTGTATAATCAGCCAAGGGCTCATTGAACAACAATTCTCCTTGGTAATTAGCTGGAATGCCATTTACCGTGTCAGCAGTTTTCACACTGATTCTCTCACTGTTTGCATCAGATTAAGTGCCATTTGCCCAATACTACCGGCTCCCTGCATGAGAATAACATTCCCATCTTGAATCAATTCATTCAGAGTTTGCAATAAATTCTGCGCAGTAACTAATCTGGCGTTAGGACGTTTTTGCTTAATTCCTTGCAACAAAGTTTCACTTGTTAATCCCGGAATTGCTTGCTCCCCTGCCGAATAAATATCCAATAATAGCAATTCATCAGCTAAAGTAAGTGCAGTGACAAACTGGGCAAACAGTGATTGGGTGCGGCTATAGCGATGAGGTTGAAACACATGAATTAAACGCTTATCGGGCCAAACTTGGCGAAAAGCATCGATAGTCGATCGTAATTTCTTGCGGATGGTGCCCATAATCATCAATGATAATCGCCGACCCATGTTCAAATCGCTTCTCACCTAGCATTTGAAAACGCCTACCTACCCCTTGAAATTTGTATAAACCCATGAATGATGGCTTCATCACTCACCCCAAGCTCAGTAGCAATAGCGATCGCTGCTAGAGCGTTAAGAACATTATGACGCCCTGGCCACGGAAATTTTATATCTAATGGCGTATAGGGTGCTGGACGCTGAACTTTAAATTCACTCAGCAGACCATTTTGTACCCAATCAACAGCACGATAATGCGCATCTTCGCGAAAACCATAAGTGCGAATTGGCCGTTGTACTGCAGGTAAAATACGCCGTACTTCTTCGTCTTCAAGACAAAGGACAGCTAAACCATAGAAAGGTAAGTGATGTAAGAATTCGATAAATGTATTACGCAATTTGTCAAAATTATCGTCATAAGTTCCCATGTGATCAGCATCAATATTGGTCACAACTGCCATCATTGGTTTTAAAAATAAGAATGAAGCGTCACTTTCATCCGCTTCAGCGACAAAATAAGTTGATTTCCCAAGTTGGGCATTCGATCCGCAACTATTTAGCTTACCACCAATGACAAAACTTGGATCTAAACCCCCTTCGGCTAAGATACTGCTCACTAAACTTGTTGTTGTTGTTTTTCCATGAGTACCGGCAATAGCAATACCATGACGAAACCGCATTAATTCTGCGAGCATAGCCGCTCGTGGAATTACCGGGATCGATTGCTCTTTAGCTGCAATAATTTCTGGATTATCCGCTCCGACTGCAGTCGAATGCACCACCACATCAGCACCTACAATATTTTCAATGCGATGGCCAATGGTTACTTTAATCCCTAAAGATTGTAACCGCTGCACCGTGCGGCTTTCACTGATATCTGAGCCTGTAATCCGATAACCTTGATTATGCAGCACTTCCGCAATACCACACATACCGGCACCACCAATACCTACAAAATGAATCTGCTCTACTCGCCCCATCCTTGGTGACAAGAAGTGTTCGCTGTTGTTCACAAAATTCCCCTTTATGGTGGTAAGAAATCATCCCCCCCTATCTGGAATACGCATTGACATAGGGGACCTGAGCTATTATCTATGATGTTGGCGGCCTCAATCCTAGAGTCTGCCAACGATTTTCATGATCAATGCGTAACAGAAGAGCAATGACCACACAATTAACAACCATACTTGCACCACCATAACTGAGTAGTGGTAAAGTCAACCCTTTAGTAGGTAATAGTCCAGAGTTGACCCCCATATTAATGGCAGCTTGCAAGCCTAGCCAAAACGTCAAACCATAAGCAGTAAACGCGGCAAACAACCGTTCTTGGTTGCGAGCTGTAAAACCAATCATTAGTCCTCGCACCACTAGTATACTATACAAAATTAATACCAGAAAAACGCCAAACAACCCGAGTTCTTCTGCGAGTACAGCAAATAGAAAATCTGTGTGCGCTTCTGGCAAATAAAGCAGCTTTTGGACACTTTCTCCTAAGCCTACTCCCAACCAACCACCGCGACCAAAAGCAATAAGCGATTGCGTAAGCTGATAGCCAGAATTGAACTGATCAGCCCAAGGATCAAGAAAAGCCGTTAAGCGAGCTACACGATAGGGAGAGGATAAGGCAAGCACAACCAGACAGCCAATAACAACAATCACTAAACCCACATAATAACGTAATTTTACCCCAGCCAAAAATAACATAGCCATAATTGTTCCAGTAATAACTACCGTAGCCCCAAAATCGGGTTCTAGCAAAAGTAGCACAGCAACCATGCCTAAAATAATCATTGGCTTAATGAAACCTACAATACTCTGACGTATACTGACTTGTTGCCGCACTAAATATCCGGAGACGTAAAAAACCATGGTCATTTTGGCCAACTCTGATACTTGGATCCCTATGGGACCAAAAGCAAGCCAACGCCTACTGCCATTCACCGTACGACCAATACCAGGCACTAAAACAATCAACAGCATGAGCAAGCAAGTTAGCAACAAAGGCATACTCATTTTCTCCCATAAGGAGCTATCAATGCGCATTACGATAATTGCGGCAATAAACCCGGCAAATAAATAGCAAGATTGGCGAATCAAGAAATGAAAAGATTGGTGATAGTATTTAGTTGAAATCATGATTGAACTTGATGCAACCATCATCAAACCAATGATTAGCAGGCCGAGTACAGCACCCATCAACCATTTATCATAAAGTGCAATAGGCTTACTGGTAGGCTTACCTCGTTGATTGTAATGACGTGGCTGGATGGTATTCACAGTTGGCCTACCAAATCGGTAAATGATGCTGCCGCGATGATTAAAATCACGGAACATATCAAAACTTGCGCAAGCTGGAGACAATAATACTACATCCCCCGGCATTGCCTGAGATTTTGCCAAGCTGACTGCCCATCTAACGAGGGCGCTCGCAAAACAGGCACCACATCTGCTAAAGCATCGGCAATTTTATCTGCATCCTCTCCAATTAACACTACCGAACGAACATAATCTGCCACTGGGGCGCGAAGTCCAGTAAAATCTGCTCCTTTCCCAAGACCGCCAGCTATCAATACAATCTTTCCTTGCATGGAACCTCCTATTCCAGAAATGGCAGAGACAGCCGCCCCTATATTCGTTCCTTTAGAGTCATTGATCCAATCTACACCATCGATATTACGTACCCACTGACAGCGGTGTGGCAAGCCTGCAAACGTCTCTAATACTTTAATCACAAATTCCAGTTTAATACCAGCAGTTGTAGCTAAGGCACAAGCTGCTAGTGCATTCTGCCAATTATGTTTTCCTTTAAGGCGTAATTGCTCTACAGGCAATAATAGTTCATTCCCCCAGGCAAGATAAGCCGACTCACCTTGTTTCGGCTATTCCCCATTGTCCCTCTGTTGGGCTATCTAGACCAAAACTAGCCAGTACGGGAATGGCTGTTTGCTGGGTAGGGTAAGTGTTAGCATCCTCACGATTGGCTAAAAGGAATTGCGCCTGGTGATAAATTCGCTGTTTAGCTTCAATATAAGCAGAAAGAGTATGATGCCTATCTAAATGATCAGGGGAAACATTGAGAATAGTCGCGCGATGGGTTTTAACGAATGAGTGAGATCCAGTTGAAAACTCGATAGTTCTAAAACCCAAAGATCATAATGGTGCCCATCATCCAGTAAATCAAGGACAGGCAAACCGATATTTCCCGCCACGGCCACAGCTAATCCTGCCGCTTTAGCCATTTCTCCAACTAAGGTAGTTACCGTCGATTTACCGTTGGTGCCAGTGATAGCGATGACTGGCGCTTTTATTTCACGTGCTAGACATTCAATATCCCCACATACGGGAATATTTAACTGGCACGCTTGCTGCAAAAAAGGCTCATCAAGTGCTACACCTGGACTTGTGATAATCCCAGCCAATTGCTTATAGAGCGTAGGGGGAATATTCCCCAAAAATACATCGACTCCAGGAAATTCAGCGGTAAATTCAGGCAAACCCGGCTACCTCTGGTCGGGTATCAAAAATCACAAAAGGCTTGTTACGCCGACGCAGGTATCGAGCGATAGACTGGCCTGTCTTTCCTAAACCTGCAACTAGATAGAGTGATTGGTTCATAATTCGCCTAGCGTAATTTTAACGTTGCTAAACCGCAAAGCACGAAGATTACTGTCATGATCCAAAATCGTACGATGACTTTGGGTTCTGACCATCCCTTTAATTCAAAATGATGATGCAATGGAGCCATGCGAAATAAACGTTTGCCTCCAGTAGTATTTAAAGTATCCCACTTGCAAAATGACTGATACTGTTTCAATGACAAATAAGCCACCCATAATGAGCAGGACTAATTCTTGTCTGACTATAATAGCCACCATACCTAGCGCGGCACCAAGCGACAGTGAGCCAACATCCCCCATAAAAACTTGCGCAGGATAGCTGTTATACCAAAGAAAACCAAGACCAGCACCCACTAAGGCCGAGCAAAAAATAGTCAATTCATCAGTATTAGGTACATAGGGAATCGCTAAATAATGGGCATATACAGCATTCGAACTCGCATAAGCAAAAACACCTAAAGCCCCTGCCACCATGACAATGGGCATAATCGCTAAACCGTCTAATCCATCAGTCAAATTAACAGCATTACTACTTCCCACGATGACAAAATAGGCAAGCAAGGGGAATAAAGGGCCAAGATTAATGAGCAAATTTTTGCAAAAAGGGATAGTGAGCTGTGAGCTAGCTGGAATATCCGGACTCCAACAGAGAAAAAACACTGCAACAAGGGCAATCAGCGATTGCCAAAAAAATTTCCAGCGTCCCGATAAACCCTTAGAATTTTTACGTACCACTTTACGGTAATCATCAACCCAGCCAACAAGTCCAAAGCTCGTTGTAACTAACATTACTAACCATAAAGCAGGCTGACGTAAATCACCCCAAAACAGGCAACTCACTAATACCGCTAATAAAATTAGCACACCACCCATAGTAGGCGTTCCTGCCTTTGCTAAATGCGATTTTGGCCCATCATCACGAACCATCTGACCAATTTGTAAATTTCGCAACCAATTGATCATCAAAGGACCACAAAATAATCCCACAAGCAGAGCAGTTAAAGCGGCTAAAATGGAACGAAATGTCAAATATTGGAACACTCTAAACGCATGATACTGCCCCTGAAAGAGCTGTGTTAACCAATAAAGCATAGTTTACCTCTCTAAATAAACAATTTCTTTTAAAGAACTAACCAATGAACAATTTTTTCCATCGCGGCAGAACGTGAACCCTTTACCAACACAGTAGTATCCTTATCTAATTTAGGGAGCAAATCTTGCGCCAACTCGTCATGATTTGGATAATGTTTTGCTGTGCCAGCAAAAGCCCTTGTGCTATACTCACTGTGTTTACCACACGTCATTAATAAATCGATACCTAGACGATAAGCTGTATACCCTACTTCTTCATGGTGCTGCTGTGTCCATGCACCAAGCTCCCCCATATCCCCCAAAACTAGAATTCGTCGCCCCTGCCTCTTCGCTAATACCTTAACCGCTGTCAATACCGAGTGCAGATTTGCATTGTAAGTGTCATCGATGACCAATGAGTGATTTTTGCCACTTAAGAACGTCATGCGACCGGCAACGCCACAAAATTGTTGCAATCCGGCAACGATATCGACTAAAGAGATACCCAAGGCATAACAGCATGCTGCTGCTGCCAACGCATTGCGTACCGTATGCTCACCAGGAATCTGTAGGTTCACTTGCCCATGCTCACTTGGCAAAACTAAAGAAAAGCTCGCCCAACCTTGAGCATTAAACGAAATGTCTTGCGCATAAACATCCACTGGTTTTGTTAAGGAAAAGCGTACTATTTTTTTATCTATCAGCAGTTCATCCCAAAAGTGAGCATAATCGTCATCATCATTGATAATTGCCGTACCACCTACAGCGAGACCTTGATAGATTTCTCCTTTAGTCCTGGCCACACCATCAATTGAGCCAAAACCTTCAATGTGCGCTGGAGCAATATTATTAATAAGGGCTACCTGCGGCTTAACTATAGCCACTGTATAGGCAATCTCCCCAGGGTGATTAGCACCTAACTCAAATACTGCATAACGGTGCTCAGGTCGTAATCGCAACACACTCAAAGGGGCTCCGATATGGTTATTCAAATTTCCGGGTGTAGCATGCGCAGGTTTTGGTAATATTGCAGCAATCATTTCCTTAACTGTCGTTTTTCCATTACTGCCCGTTAGTGCGATCACAGGGCAGAAAGGGTTTCCCGATAATGTGTGGCAAGTTTTCCTAAAGCTTGGAGGGTATCAGTGACGACAATTTGCGCAATAGCTATTTGCTTATCCGCACGAGAGCAAAGTATTGCAACAGCACCTTGTTGTACCACATTTTGGACAAAATCATGACCATCAAAATTTTCCCCCTGCAAAGCAACAAATAAATTTCCTGGTTTCACTTGCCGACTATCAATACAAACACCGGTAACCAATGGATTATTTGGGAAAATCTGATTAAATAATCCTGCAATATCATTTAAACTTAACATCGATTAATGATCCTGAATATTTAACAATTTCCAATAGTCAGCCAAGCTCTCCTCTGACAAGGGCTGTTTTTTTTCATCAAGCAAATAAGTATCTAAACCATCGCTAAGCTGTCTGGCAGTTTCGTACATAATGGCAAAACGTTCAGCATCGATCGCAGGATTACCCGATGATTGCATAAATAAACATAATCCTCGGACACTAAACGCGCCAATATTCTGTAGATCAAAAACACCACTTGCCGTTGCTGCCGCCAAACTACAGAGGATAGGGCCTTGGCCATTTGGATATTGATGGCGATGAAACAAATTTCCCTCCCCAAAACGCAAGCCCGCAGCAAGAACAGCTTGTAACAACTCATAACCGGCTAATTGGCGATTTTCTTTAGCTAATAGAAACATCATTAATGATTTCTCTTCTTCTCTGCGTGCAAAATAGTTATTTTTCGCCTCAATCTGCACTGAAATTTCGGCTATTTTACGGGCTGTTGGTTTCACAGTAACTCCATTAATAGGATTTACATCATGCACAGAGTCATAATTAATTTTTCGAACTGCAATAATATCATCAAAATGTTTATTTTCTCCCTGTCCTAAGGAAGGTTGATGGCTTGCAGGAGTTAAACTGCGCCGTCTTGCTTTCATTAAGCGACCAATAGTAATCACAACTCCAACGAGTAATAGAACATTGAGGATAAGGCTCCAATTTGCCTGCATGTTTAACTCCTAATAATTTCAAGTCTCGCTCATGGCTAATGCTTGCTCCACATCAACTGCAACCACACGCGAAACACCTGGCTCACGCATTGTTACCCCAATCAAATGATCTGCTAACTCCATGGTCACCTTATTGTGGGTAATAAATAGAAATTGAACGAATTGTGACATCTCTTTTACCAAATCACAAAAACGGCGGACATTGACATCATCCAAAGGGGCATCCACTTCATCCAACATACAAAACGGGGAAGGATTTAGCTGAAAAATAGCAAAGACTAAAGCTACTGCTATCATCGCTTTTTCCCCTCCTGAAAGTAAGTGGATCGTACTATTCCGTTTACCAGGGGGTTGTGCCATCACCAAAATACCCGCTTCCAATAGATTATCACAAGTTAGCTCTAGCATGGCACGTCCTCCACCAAAAAGGCGAGGAAAAAGTGATTGAAATGCGCTATTGACTGCAGTAAACGTTTCGCGCAAACGATGATGCGTTTCTTTATCCATTTTTTCAATAGCAGCTTCAAGCGTTGCTAATGCCTTTGTTAAATCGTCATATTGCTCGTCTAAGTGTTGTTTTCGTTGTGATTCGCTGCCATATTCTGCTACTGCTGCTAAATTTATTGCACCTAATTCATTGATTTCATTAATGATATTTTGCAATTGCTGTTCACGCAAATGCTGATTAACACCCACGGGAAGAGTAACAAGCAAATCCTCAATCGCTACCTGCAATTCAGCCAAAGATTCCACAATTCCGCCTGCCCGAACTGCTAAAGCTTGCTCTTGCATTTGCTGTTGTTGGATTTTTTCTTGTACGGCTTTAGCCTGTTTTTCCTCAACCTTAATCACAGACTCTAGCGATTCCAATTCCTGCACAAGGTTTGCTAAGTTCTCACGTCGTAAACCTAAATCGACTTCTAATTTGCCATGTTGGCTCATTTTTTCAGTTAGCGACTCACTCAGCGTGATATCTGGTTGCTTAAGCTCAAACAGTCGATTCGTTAAAATTTGCAAACGTTCATTGCATGTTTCCAAGTGTAGCTGCTCACGTTGGAGGTTATCCTTAAGTTGCTGGACCTTTAATTTTTCCCGCTCGGTTTCCGCCTGACTTTGCTGGAGAGTCACTCTAACCTCTTCAAGTGCTAATTGGCATGTCTGCACGGATTGCTGCCAAATTACATTCTCATCCAGCAATTGCTGCTTTTGTTGTTCATAGTGCTCTATCTTTTGCCTTACTGCAATTAATAATTGCTCAGTAGCTTCTTGTTGGCTGTTTATTTCCACTAAATTGCTATGCAGCTCTTCGCTTTCATCGAGTAAAGCATTCTTCCTAATTTCAGCTTGCTGCACAGCACGTTCTTTATAATTAATTTCTGTTTGACAGGCGCGCAGATGATCTCGACTAGTCGATAAATGAGTCTGCAAAATCTCAAGCTGCTGTTCGTTTTCTTTTAATTGGGCATAGAGACAATCGCGCTCACTTTTTAAAGCGAACAGCCTATCCTCGGCAATGGCAAGGGCCTCTTTGCAGCGAGTTAACTCCTCCTGGCGCATTAATAGGCTAGGTTCATCCTGTGTTTCGCTTTGGGCTATTTTCGCCCAACCCTTGCCTAACCAGTAACCCTCCTTGGTAATCACTGATTCATCTGAATTTAACTTGGGCAAATATTCAATAGCCTCTGCCAGCGAAGAAACCGTATAAATCTTATCTAAACGATGGACCCAATTCGGCTTAGGACCAATAATTTTCGCCGATAAGCATGGGTAATCCCCTTTATTTTCAGTAGTTGGCTAGAGGTTAGGAACAGAGCAGAATTGCCGGCAAACTGCTCGATTTCAGGCCATAAAAGATCGAGAGAATCAAGCACAATGGCTTGTAAAGCTTCAGTTAATACGAGTTCACAAGCAAGTTGCCACTCTTTTTCTACATTGATTGTTTCAACAAGACGGGGTTTGTCAGCCCATTGCGTTAATGTTGTTGTGGCATTTGCGTGTCGCCCTAAAACGGCTTGTTGTGCAGCAAGCAAACCCGCTTGTTGTGCATGCAAACGAGATACTCTATCTTCAGATTGGTGTACTAATTTCTCTGTTTCCGTCAACTGCTGACGAAGAGTCGAGCAAGTCGCAAGCATTTTCTGATAGTTGTCTTCATCAACCTGAGCATTGGCTTGCAAACTGTGTAGGGAACCCTGCAGCGTTGTTAATTCTGCATTACATTGATCAACTGCAAGCAATTTTAATTCACCATGGATTTTTTCCAAGCGAAGGGAAGCACTGTTGTCGCCGCTCATTGAGATGCTGCAAACGTACTTGCTCCACTTGCATTTCACCTAAGGCGCTAGTTAAAACATCTTGCACCTGTTGTAGTTTGGCATTCCAGCTGGTTTGCTGTACTTGTTTCTCTTGCAGTGCTTGTTTCTTGTTATCAAATTCTTTTTGGCCTATTTGCAGATTGATCTGCAAACCAGCTAACCTGACCTCACTCTCTGTTAATGCCGCAGTATCTTGTTGTAACTGATGATTGACCTGTTGCCAGTCAACTTGCATTTGCTGTTGATCCTTAGTGAGTCGCTGTTTTTCACGTTGATTCTGTTGCAGAGTTTCTTCTAGGCGGGCTATCTCGGTGGCAAGTTGATAGTACTCAGCTTGGATTCGTTGAGAAGCCTCATTATCATCGTGAAACTTCTCCCGCAGTACAGTGTTTCGCTTATACGCAGTTGTCGCATTCGCTTGATGCTTTTCGTAGTCCAGTAAGAGAATGTTTAATTCACTTTGCTTTTTTTGTTGTTCATTAGTCAATGATTGCCATTTTAGAGCCAACATTTCGGCTTTGCATTGCCGCTCCTCCGCTTTGAGCTTCTTATAGCGCTCGGCAGTTTTTGCTTGGCGCTCCAACCGTTGCAACTGCTTATTCAACTCGTTACAAATATCTGCGACCCGGGCTAGATTTTCACGTGTATGCTCAATACGCAATACCGTCTCACGCCGGCGCTCTTTATACTTCGACACCCCAGCCGCTTCTTCAAGGTAAACCCTTAGTTCTTCAGGCCGTGCTTCAATGATCCTGGAAATAGTGCCTTGGCCAATGATGGAATAACTGCGCGCCCCAACGCCAGTTCCAAGAAATACATCGGTAATATCACGACGTCGACAACGGCTGCCATTGAAATAATAAGACGATTCACCATCCCGAGTTACTAAACGTTTTACTGCAATTTCCTGATAACTGGCATATTGCCCTGCTAACCGCCCGAGGCTATTGTCAAAAATCAATTCGACTGAGGCTTGACCAACTGCTTTGCGCTGCGAAGAGCCATTGAAGATGACATCAGTCATCGCCTCACCACGCAAATTCCTCGCTGAGCCCTCACCCATCACCCAACGTAGAGCATCAATAATATTCGATTTCCCACAACCATTAGGGCCAACCACCCCAACTAATTGGCTAGGAAAGGATACAACAATAGGATCGACAAAGGACTTAAACCCAGCCAGTTTTAACTGTTTTAGCTGCATTTAGTGTGTTTGGGAAAAAAAAAGAGGGTCGAATTATAACCTGGTAAGAGATGATTAGCTACACCGCTTCTAAATCGGATGGGTGAATTGACGAACAGCTATAAATCGCGTGAGAATAGAAATAGCGAAATTGTTTGCAGGAGCTCGGATGACTCAGGATCCAGAACTTAGTGAAATCATGCGCTCAGTTGCTGAGAAAAGCATGCGGATTTTACAAGGAATTAGAGAACAGCCCGCGGAATTATCGAAACTTGTGAAGCAATATATTGGATTGACTAAAGATTTTCAGTCCTTAGTCGCCGTTATTTTAAAAAACCCCGAGCAAGTCTGGCAGATGCAAATAGCCTACTGGCACGATGCTATGCGCCTTACCCAAGAGCAATTCAATTATTGGTTAGAAGGCAAACCTATGCCTATCACAGATCGCCGCTTTAGCAGCGATGAATGGATAAATAACCCTTTTTTCAATTTTATGAGCCAGCACTATCTGCTTGCTAGCGAACACATGAGCTCGTTGATCGAGCATATTGAATATGGTGATAAACAGCTCGCTAAACGGGTGCAATTTTTTACCCGCCAATATTTGGATGCTCTATCGCCAGCTAATTTTTTACATACCAATCCCCAATTGATGGCAGAAACTCTACAAAGCCAAGGAAAAAATTTATTGCGGGGTTTACAAAATCTACTGACTGACCTGGAAGCAGGATCCTCACGCCTGCTCATCAAAATGACTGACAGCGATGCCTTTCAAGTAGGAGTAAATTTAGCAACTACTCCCGGGAAAGTAATTTTTCGTAATGACATGATAGAATTGTTGCAATTCAGCCCTCAAACTGAACAGGTCAAATCCATACCATTATTGATGATCCCACCCTGGATCAATAAATATTATATTCTTGACTTAAGTGAAAATAATTCACTCATTAGCTGGCTTGTCAAACAAGGAATTACTGTATTCGTTATTTCTTGGGTCAATCCTGATGCCAGTTATGCTAACAAAGGGCTTTTTGATTACTTAAACGATGGGCCTATGACTGCTATCAAAGTCATGCAAGAGCAACTTCAAGTCAAGCAAGTCAATACTCTTGGTTTTTGTATCGGCGGTACCCTGCTAGCCTGCATGCTCGCATACTATAAGGCTCATCATGAAAATCCAGTGCGCTCAGCAACCTTTCTTGCATCGTTGATTGATTTTAGCGAGCCAGGCGACATTTCTGTGTTTATTGATGAGCAACAAATTCTTCACATTGAAGAAGAAATGCACTCGAAGGGTTTTTTAGATGGTCGGTTCATGGCCAGCACCTTTAACTCGCTGCGTGCTAATGATTTGATTTGGTCTTTTTTCATTAAAAATTATTTACGAGGGCAAAATCCAGTACCGTTTGATATCTTATTTTGGAATGCTGATGTAACCAATATGCCCGCAAAAATGCATTCCCAGTACTTACGCTGGATGTATCTTCATAATGATTTGGTTAAACCAGGTAAAATACACCTCAATCACGTTCCTGTCGATGTGAGTAAAATTGATATTCCCAGCTTTTTTGTTTCCACCCAAAAAGATCATATCGCCCCCTGGCAAGCGACTTACCTTGGTTTCCAGCATCTAGGTGGAAAAAAGCGCTTTTTATTAGGCGGCTCAGGGCATATTGCAGGTATTGTTAATCCCCCTAGCAGCGGTAAATATGGTTTTTATCGTAATCTAAACATGGCTGACACAGCAGAGCAATGGCTTGAGAAAGCGAAGCACCGACCAGGTTCTTGGTGGCCTGAATGGCTAACTTGGCTAAAAAAAGAGTCAGGCCGTTTGGTTAAAGCACCTACCTTTGCAAGCTTACCCTTCAAGGGCTTAATGGACGCTCCTGGAAACTATGTGCATAAAAGTTATAAAACAGCGGATGAAGGTGAAGCCGTCATTGCGAGGAGCGTAGCGACGAAGCAATCCAGCGACCTTTCCTAGCATCTCATAAGGCCACTGGATTGCTTCGCTTCGCTCGCAATGACGGGGCTAACGCTCGCAATGACGGGGTCTAGCGCCGCAATGACGGTTAGTGCTCAGCAATGATGGTTAGTGTTGAATTTCGGTTTTATCTTTAACTTCTTGCACAAAAGACAGCATAGCTTTTTCAAGAATGTTAAATGATTTTTGCATATAATCTAAAGCCTTATGGCCATTTTCAACAGCTAAGCCAATTTGTTTTTCCAGCAATTCTTCTGGCTTTCTTAGATTTGTGAGCTCATCTGGTTTTAGATAGGTAAAACCTTGCAGAGTTTTTACATTAAGCTCGGCAAGCTCTTGGAAAGGTGCTTGCATCTTTCTAGCTATCTCACTCCACTTTTCAAAGGGTTGGTTCATCTTAATTCTCCTAAAATGTTGCAGTGCACAATATTATCTTAGTACTAGACCTTCAAGCTTGTCAACCAATTATTGCAATTTTTTTTGCACCGCAGCACAATTACGATTTAAAAAAGCTTTGCCACTGGTTTACCAGCTGCTGCACTTGCTGATTCCATGCATCAGTTGCCTTTTGATAATCACTTAAGTAAGGATGTCCTGCTAATAATTTCTCTATCTGGGAAAACATCTGCTCCAGCATACCTCTAAACGACTTACTCATAGGATGATGAGCAAGGGTGATTAACTGGCGTAACATTTCCTGGTTTAATAGCTGAGTAGGGCCACTTTCCATTTCGACAAAAATTTGTAGGAGAGTAGCAGAAGTTATATCTTTACCTGTGGCAGCATCCTCTACCCGAAAAGGGAGCCCATCAATCACATAAGCTTGTAACTCTTCAACAGTGATGTATTGACTCTTTTCAGTATCATAAAGCCGGCGATTTTTATATTTCTTTATTAATCTTGCCATTTTATTCCCTATAAACACGTTCCTTTTTACATTCGTAAGCCCGCTACATATACTGCCCCCCATTGATATCAAGATTAGCACCGGTTATAAAAGCTGCTTCAGGGGTAGCGAGATAAGCAACTGCCTCAGCAACTTCTTCAGGCCTCCCTAAACGGCCAACAGGGATATTAGCGATAATACTTTTTAGGACATCTTCTTTCATTGCAGCCAGCATTGGCGTTTCAATGTAACCAGGAGAAACAGTGTTGACAGTAATGCCCTTACAAGCAGTTTCCTGAGCTAGGCTTTTAGTAAAGCCGAAAAGTGCAGCCTTAGTCGATGCATAATTGCATTGACCAAATTGACCTTTACGACCATTAATTGAGGAAATGTTAATAATCCGCCCATATCTTCTATCAAGCATACTAGGTAATGTGTTGCGAGTCACATTAAAGACAGCAGTTAGATTAGCATCGATGACCTCCTGCCATTGTTGGGGAGTCATTTTTTTCAAACTAGCATCGGCGGTAATTCCAGCATTGTTGACTAAGACATCAATACGACCATAACGCTCCATAATGAGTGCCGCTAATTTCTCACAATCAGCAAAATCAGTGATATTGGCATAAATTACATCGATATTATAGCCAGCTTCTTTTTGGACTTCTTGCCAACGCTTAGCTTCCTCATGCCTCCCTCCCTTGAAGTAGCAAGCTACAACTTGATATTCGGCGGCAAATCGCTGGCAAATGGCAGTTCCTATTCCACCTGTACCTCCAGTTACAACAGCAGTCATTCGTTCCATGAATAACTCTCCTTATAGTGTGGTTGATTGTAAAACAGTTAGACCTTAACAGGTCGCGGCACAAAACTTTTCATATGCAACGCAAACTGGCGTAATACCTCTAATCCGGACTCTTCGGCCTGCTTACACCATTGCTGCAAAGCCTCCACCAACTCTTTTTGTGATGCAGCAGTTTTTAGCCAAATATTTTGCAAAGATTGGCGGTAGTTATATACCACACGCAATTGCTCATACCTTTCCAATAAAGCTTGTAACCGGCTTTTCGCCCCTGGAGATAACAAAATATCTTGGCGACGGAATAAATTTCCAGCGCGCTGAAATAACCGTTTCTCCGCCTTGCTCACTGTACTCGACCGTTCAAGTTTAAGAATAGGGCGTACTACCCGATTGTAATAATAAGACATGATCTGAAAGCGATTACCGATAACCGCTTTAACCGTATCCAGGTCAATTTGCAACTTACCCGTATCTCTTGCTAATTTAGGTGGCAATTTTTTAACTTTGGCTAAACCCAAAAAAGCTAGGCACCGAATATATAACCAGCCAATATCAAACTCCCACCATTTCACCGAAAATTTGGCAGACGAGGCAAATGTGTGATGATTATTATGTAGCTCTTCACCTCCTATCCAAAATCCCCATGGAATAATATTGGTGGCAGCATCCGGACATTCAAAATTGCGGTAACCAGTATGGTGACCTACCCCATTAATGACTCCTGCAGCATGAAGAGGGATCCACATCATCTGAATAGCCCATATTGTGATTCCTGGGAGACCAAAAAGCAGGATATCGATAATAAACATTAACAAAATGCCTTTAGAAGAAAAGCGGCTATAGACATTGCGCTCCAACCAATCGGTAGGTGTACCATGCGAATATTTAGCAATCATTTCCTTATCTTTAGAGGCTTCTTGGTAGAGCTCTGCGCCTTGCCAAAGTACTTTTTTCAAACCCAACACCTTAGGGCTATGAGGATCTCCTACCATATCAGAACTAGCATGATGTTTACGGTGAATTGCGACCCATTGACCTGTAACCATCCCGGTAGTTAACCAGAGCCAAAAGCGGAAAAAATGGCTAATGATAGGGTGCAGGGTAACCGCACGATGAGTCTGATAACGATGTAAATACAGGGTAACTGCAGCGATAGTAATCTGTGTTAGCACTATTGTCGCTATAACGTATCCCCAAAACGATAGGTTTAAAAGACCATAAATCATAAGTTACTCCACAATAAATGATTTAAAGATTGATAATGAGAAATTAGCTCCATTACTTATCCATAATTAAATTATATAATATCACAAAAGTAACTGCTCACCACAACTCACAAAAAAGACACTTCACATTGCATCCAGTTGACTTGTGGACGATAATTTCAAATGAAGACGCATTGCACATACTTTAGGATTACCTCATGAATGGCAAATTACCAAGGTTTTTCGAGAATTTAATCCCTTACCTCATGTTAGGGATTGCCATTGCCATTATAATAGGGCTGTTCATTATGTTTTCCTACATTTTACTCTGGGGTCTGTTAGTTGGTGGTGTACTTTGGCTCATTTCTTTGGTAAAAAGCCTTTTTTCCCCGCGCCGAAGCCGCAGTAAACCTGCTGCTAAGACAAAGGGGAGGGTTATTGAACATGATCAAGACTAGTTATTATTATGGTAACTGCTCGGCCTCGACGTCAAAACCTTGGAGAACGGTCAGATTTGTGTGCAGGTTGAGATGCACCAAATATGGCCGTTCCTCGCTACGGAGTGAGTAGTTACTTATTATGAAAATCAGTAAATTACGTACACAATGGATTATGATACTTTCTGCCTTTTATACTGCAAATGCTTGTGGTCGATCCGTGATAAAATGTTTTTTAGGTAAAACGAATCGGATATGGGTAGATACAACAATTCTTCGCTGGGCAAACCGCCTTCTTAATTTAGTTAAAGTACAATGCAAGGTCATCAATCCTTACGGAGTATCACCTCAACCTGGTAAGTCAACGATTGTTATGTGCAATCACAGCAGTCTTTACGATATCCCTCTCAGTTTTAAAGCATTTCCTGAGCATTCTCTTCGTATGCTGGCAAAAAAAGAGCTATCAAAAATTCCCATCATGGGTAAAGGAATGGCTGCTGCTGAATTCCCTTTTATTGATCGCAAAAATAGGCATCAAGCCGTAAAAGACTTAGAGGCTGTTCGTCAACTATTAGCGAGTGGTATCGTCATGTGGATAGCTCCTGAAGGAACACGATCTAAAGACGGCAAGCTCGCTCCTTTTAAAAAAGGCGGATTTATTACGGCAATTGAGGCTAAAGCAACGATTATCCCCATGGGTATTCGCGGTGCTTTTAACATCTTACCTGCACGAACCACCCAATTTAATCTTCACCAAACTGCTGAAATTCATATCGGCAAACCTATTGATGCATCGCTCTACACCATTGAGGACCGCGATAAATTAATGGCTGTAGTTCATGAAGCGATTAAAAACTTACTCGGGGAGAAACCTAATGGGTATAGCCATAATCACCCTGCCCTGGAGTAATCGTTGCTGCTAACCCAATATGCCTCGGATCAGATGCAGCAGTTATGACATTATTTCCTTTGTCCCATGTGATTGCTTGCATGTCACCATAATATTGGTGCAATAGCATTAATTTATATCCCATCGCTTTTAATTCAGCTTGCAAAGTAGGTGAAAAAGTCTCTGGTTCAACCTGTAGCCAATCAGGTAAATATTGGTGATGAAAACGCATTGTCGAAACCATGGTAATTGCACCTTTATAATCGCTAAACGCCAAAGCAGCAAGTAACATCATTGTGGGGATCCGACTACCACCTGGAGTTCCAACTATCGCCAACCGCCCTGGCATTTCAAGAAAAGTCGGTGTCATACTTGATAGAGCTCTTTTACCGGGCTGAATACTATTCACATCTCTGCCTACTAGACCAAAAACATTTCTTTCGCCTGATTTTGTAGAAAAATCATCCATTTCATCATTGATTAATACCCCTGTGCCTGCAGGTACCACACCTGAGCCAAAAATAAAATTGATGCTCATCGTAGCTGAAACACGATTACCTTCTTTATCTAATATGGCTACATGAGTCGTATTTTTGCTTTCTGGGTTAATTTGATTACCTAGCAAAGTGGCACTTGCTACAGCCCTATCTGGGGGAATTAATTGGCGTAATTGTTTTGCATTGTCAGCAGACAATAAATGGTCCAAAGGGATCTTAACAAAATCAGGATCAGCTAAAAATTGGGTACGCTGCCAATATGCAAGTCGCATTGATTCAACCAAATAATGTACCCACTGCGCTTGTGTCAACGAATGTAATGGGTACTCAGCCAGGACGTTTAACATAGTTAGCAAAGCTACTCCACCAGCTGAAGGAGGGGGTGCAGTAACAATCAACATATTGTGAAAAGCACCTTGGAGAGGTTCGCGTAGCTTGATTTGATAGCGGGCAAGATCCTCCAATGACCAAATACCTCCAGCAGCCTTTACCCCTTTTACTAAACGATTAGCAATTCCACCCCGATAAAAGCCATCATGTCCCTTTGTAGCCAATTCTCTTAGCGTATTCGCTAAATCGGGTTGCTTCAAGCGTTCACCAATTGAGTAGGCTCTGCCTCCGTTTAAAAAAACAGCAGCAGTATCAGGATAACGTTGCAGTATTTCTTGACGACCATCTGCTGTCGAAAAAGTGTTAAATTGATGATCAACAATAAAACCCTCTTCAGCATACTGAATCGCTGGCGCTAGCAATTTTGCTAAAGGTAACCGCCCATAATGCTCGGCAATATAGGCAAGTGCCGCAGGTTCTCCAGGAATCGTAGCAGCCAGCCCTCCATTTAATGATAAGCCAGGTACCAGTAAACCATCCGCCCCCAGGAACATATCTTTATGAGCAGCTAATGGTGCCGTTCCACGCCCATCGATAAAAATATTTTTATTATCTTTTTCAATGTGCAATAGCCAAAATCCACTCCCTCCTAAGCCTGAGTGGTAAGGACTGACTACGCCAAGCACAGCAGCCACCGCAACTGCTGCATCAAATGCGTTTCCCCCAGCAGCTAAAATCTTAAGGCCTGCATTCGTTGCTAATGGATGGGCAGAAGCCACAGCATAGGCCTGCGGTTCAGACGAATAGGCCATACTTAATGGATTAAATCCTAGCAATACAATGCATCCTAGAATAATGCGCACTAAATTCATGAACGTTGCTCCCTTCGTTGCTTTAGTGCCCGCACTACTGCGGCAGGGACAAATTGCGAGACATCACCTCCAAGCAATGCGATCTCGCGCACCAAGGTCGAGGAAATAAACATTACATGTTCAGACGGTGTTAAGAACACGGTTTCAATTTCTTTTGATAATTTGCGATTCATTCCAGCCAGCTGGAGCTCATATTCAAAATCATTAACCGCTCGTAAACCTCGTAGAATGATATCTGCGTTATGTTTGTGGGCAAAATCAATCAATAGGGTATCAAAACCTAGCACTGAGACACCGGATAAAGACCCCACAGCGTCTTGTAGTAATTCTATGCGAGTATCTAAAGAGAGATAAGGGCACTTTGTGCTACTGTCTGCTACCGCAATAATTAACTGAGGAAATAGTTTGGCTGCACGAGTAATGATGTCAACGTGACCATTGGTCACGGGATCAAAAGTCCCTGGGTAAATTGCTTTGTGTTTCATGATGGCAAGTGTCAATTGCAAGTTTTTGCAGTCTAGCGTATTGTGGTAAGAAAAACTATTCGCTGAACAGGGATGAAACGGAGGACTGCAATGATTGCTATGAGAACTGTACGTGTTATTTCTTTCTTATTACTTGCAGCTTGTACATCGCATGCGGCTTTTGCCGAGAGTAGGCAAAAAACTAACGCTATTACTGGCAACAAGAAACAAGCTGCAGCGGTGTCCAGCTCCGCAGCAAAAATATCGTCTTGGACTATTTCAGGTGCAATGGCGGCACGCAGCAAAAATAAAGGCTGGAATGCCTCAATAAACTGGACCCAGCGGGGTCCCAGTCACTATCAAATTCGTTTATCTGGTCCTTTAGGCAGTGGCACAATACTTGTTAGTCGCAATGGCGGCGCAGTTACCCTACGTGACGGCCCTAAAACAATAACGGCCGCCAGTGGTGAATCCTTATTTAAGCGACAAACAGGTATTAGTCTTCCAGTGGGAAACCTCTATTATTGGGCGCGAGGGCTACCAGCACCAAGCTCTGTGCAAGCACAGAAACGTGATCAAGCAGGACATTTGATACTACTTCGGCAATCAGGTTATACCATTCAATATCAACAATACACTGCCGCTGGCAAAGCTGTGCTGCCAAGTAAGGTGACGCTACAAGGCAACGGCATTTTTGTTAAATTGATTATTAAAAGTTGGAGAGTATAGGACTGGACTTTGGACAAACTTCGATCTGAACGGGCCCGGGCCCGTGGGCGAGCCCGAGCCCGCCCGAGCTCCGAACAGTGATAAGTTACAATCAAATCCAGATTATTAGCAATATTCCAGCATCACAACGCGCAATCTGCACTATTTATTGACTATTTTATCTTGATTATGCAATGATTTTTTCATCAAGAGCCGTGTTTTTCCACTTTTTAACGATAGGATGGCGCATGCGTTTTACCTGAATGTTCCCCGCTTGTCGTCCAAGGGATTTTTTTCGGGGTTTGGGTGGTTGAGCTGGCGTCCCAATCATTCGAATAATTCGTTCAAAATCATTTTGAACTTGTGTTGGTTGCTTTATAGTTTCATTATACATGAAGAACATTATCGCTTAGCCAGAGATTTACTTATTCGCATTGTTATGATGTTGACTAAAATGGCGCAAAAAGTAGATTAGCCGGAGCTCGGGCTCGCCCACGGGCCCGGGCCCGTTCAGATCGAAGTTTGTCCAAAGTCCAGTATAGGACCATCGCACTAAAAACCGCTAGCCTGAAGGATTTTAGTGAGATATCCATTCCCACCCTGCTTTATTCTTTTAGTATTTAGCCCCACTTTAAATCTTCCCGAGACAACGAAGGTTCTTTTGGCTGCATAGGGGACTTCCTATTTACTAATGTTGTAAAGAATCCATAACCAGTCTTATTCACACAAGTCATCGATTTTTTATCTCTTTCACTTAAAAAGCGTGTGATTGAAAAAATCAATTCACTCTGACAAAAACTTTTAAATAATTGGGCGCTTTTTTCAGAAGTTTTAGAAAGATTAGGACTTTCAAACAACTTTGCAGACATGCCTTCTTGCTCCAATCCAAGCAAAAGAGCTTCATATGCTTTCAATTTATTTTCTACATCGACAATTTGTTTTTCAATCTCAAGATTCTGCAAGTCACCTAATCTGGCTTTCTGACGGTATAACATAATTAAGATTTCTTTATTCTCTCGATAGTCGTTCATAAGCATACTAACTCGCCGATGAAACGGATAGTTGGAGGGTAGATAGGTCAGGTTTTTACTAAAATTACATAATAAAACTGGCAACCCTGAATCATTTAAAATTCGAATTACTTCCCGAAAGTGCTTGTGATCAGTGTCAAATTTTATATCATTAATATCAACGGCTAACGCAATGACTTTAATAGGGCTCGCACCAAAGCTAGAAGATACTTGATTCCCCATCACCAGAATTTCATTATGATCCTCCCGAGCAGTTTTTGATTCTAATTCCACAATACCCGTTTGCGTTAATATACTTTGCTTATGGCTCATTAGATTGATATGCCCCTGTGTTTGAAGTTCACTAAAAAGGTAGTTACTTAAAACACTCTCCTTCATAAGCTCTTTTAAATAATGAATCATGTCATGAGTTGGATTAACGCCTCGCCGAGAATAAGGCGAGCTTAGATTATATTGGCTGTAAGCAAAAATGGATCGAGGATCCACGCTCAGTACAAAAAAGACACGAAAAGGGGCATCATCGTGAGACAATAATGTAAATCCCCTTGAGTTTTGCCCTACTAGGCTACAGCTTAAATAAACCATGTCGTTAAAACAGCAGGTTTCTGGGTTTAGATTTTGCCTTAAAGCGCTGGGGGTAGAATCAGTCGCATGCAGAATGAGGGAAATCTCTGATTCCGTAAAATCAAAATGATTTAAATGAATGCCTAGACCAAAATTTAAAGTTTTTACTTCTTTACCTGTTAATTCCAAGCTAAGTCTTTTCGGTAAAAATTGCCAGCCCAATTGATGCTTTATAACATGATTAAATTGATCTAACCGCCATGTTCCTTTGAGAGGAAGTTTTGGATAGAGGTAAGCCGTGGTTTTTCCAAACTTTCTTAAATATGATCGATTTGCAAAAACATAGTGACTTGAAACATAGGTCTCTTTAATGTTTTTGAGTTCCTTTTCAGAAGAAACAGCTTTTTCTTGTGGCGTTTCTGTTGAACCCATTTTGTCATTGAGATTTTTATTTAAAGTTAAATAACCTTCACTGGCTTTTATTTTTAATTGCGCTTCATTTTCCCGATAGTGTATTGCCGATTCTTCTTTCACTCGACTGACAAGAACATGGGCTCTTTTTTGTAGTGCATCACTGTGAGCAAGAAGTTTATCCACTTCAGAAAAATGAACCGGCGAAGCACCATTTTGGACTAGTAATTTATACAAAGCACTATTTTCTGAAATAATATCCAGAATATGCACACCTTTTTTGTCGATACTATTTAAATTAGGCTTAAATTCCAAAGTTTTGTTCCATATTTCTATTGTGAATGGTAGGGAATCTTCGGTTAAATAAAGATGAATTAGATAATGAATGACTGTTTGACCATCGTTATCGGTGAAATTAATATTGGGGGTTTTCTTTAATAGCACAGTCAAAATGTCTAAGTTAATATTAAAAGGATGTCGCTTTATGCACTTTTCAGAATGTGTTTCACAAAAATAACAAATAAGCGGCGATCTTCCTTTTTTGTTAGGTAGTTCAATATTACTTTTTTCAATGAGCGTTATTAAAAATTTATTAAAATGAGGAGTAAGATAGCTAGTATCTAACTTCATGAGAATGAAATGAAGCAGTGCATTGCCATCGTAATTTTGTGCATTAATATTAAAATTTTTGTTATCACAAATGTAATATATTCCTTCAAAAGTTTTTTCTGTAATAGTTTCAAAATATCTTATTTCAGAAAAGAATTTTTGTAGAATGTTGTTTCCTTTTGCATCTTTATAATTGAGATCAAATCCAGTGGATTCTATGCGTTTAATTTGAGCGATATCGCCGTCTTGAATCGCTCTTAAAAGGACATCAAAGGTTTTTTCAGGGGAAAAGAAATTAGAAACTCTAATAAGCGAAACTTCAAAAAACTCTTTCATATTAAACACCACTACTAAAAACATCTTAAGATTTCGATTATATCAAATTTCACTAAGTCGCGTTGACTCAACAGCACTTCCTAACTCCCATTTGACACCTAGTTTATCTAGGGCCGCTATGGCTACGGTTTCAAATGGTTCTGTAAGTACTGCTTGCATTTCCCTACCAGGAAATGTCATGTGTTCAGCCTTGGCAAATAAGCCATGCGCAATTTTAGTGATACTACCCTCGTCTATAAAAGCACGCAGCGCACGATGCCGCTGGCAAAGCTGTGCTGCCAAGTAAGGTGACGCTACAAGGAGAGCGGTTAATTAACCGCTCTCAAAGATCAAAGAAATGTTAGGCTGGAACAACGAGTTGCCTTTTATGTGATGCAACACGTGCTATCAGATTCTTCCTGATTACTAGTGAAATTATTCTCTTCTTCCTTAGTATGTTGCGTTAGACATTTGCTCTGTATTTGTTCTTGATAATTGGAAATAATCCCTGCGTCGTGCAATTGTTTCTTTTCATGTTGAATTGAAAATAAACCAAAAAATCTGAGCTGTAATTTAACGGAGCATTTAGAAACAGAATTGGCTAAGCGTTCACGTTGTGATAATAAGATTTGATAAAGACGAGGGTTTGAATCTTTAAAAATGCTGATATTTTCTGGCCGAAGTAGATTAAATAACTCATTCTTATGCAAGTGCTTATGCTTGTCACATTGCATATTTTTCGGCTTATTTTTTTGTTTAAGATAGAGGCTCAAGGCCTTTGTGATTTCATCAAATATAACACGTTCTTTATCGCTAAAATCGGTGTGATTTATACCCTTTAGCACTTCCAAAAACTCACTCCCAGCAAAAGATTGAGCTGAGAGATCCTTCCAGGCGAGGAGATTATTTATAGCGCCCTCACGTTGGAAAGCAACATAGGGTTCTCTCCGAAGACTTTTGGTACAGCGAGTTATCGATTTTTGATAATAATGCAATGTATTTCGAATCTCACAAAAATATTCAGACGATTTATCATTTTCTGTAGGAATACCATCAAGTTCTTCAATAAGCGGCAAAGCACTTCTCTTTGCAAAAAGTATCGCTTTAAGTGAAGAAGGATTGTCAATTTCTAAATTCAGCTTTTTAACTGAATTTAGCATGGCTGGCAAATTCGGGCGCTCCTCATTATCAAACCAATCTGAGATGGCCTTAACGACGCGCTCTTGCACCTTATCAATGTTTAAAAATCGCTCTAGAATTTGGATATCTTCCTTATGAGGCTTATAGCGATAATAGGCTTTCACTGTTGTGGTATTTAAAAAACTTATCGCTTTGTAAAGTCCATGCTCTATATTTTTTTCAAGAGAACTACCTTTGTCCTCTGATAGTTTAGACTCTTCCAGTTTTTGAATTATATCTAAGAGTTTCCGATAAGCGGGGATTGTTGTTGGCAAACGATGTTGATACTTCAGATGGTCAAAAATTTCAATAATTGCTTCTGCTGGCAAACTCGATAATTCAAGCCAGGGTAAGATTTCCAATATATTTTGAAATGAACTAATTTTATTGGAGAGTACTTTTAAGGCCTGAAGAGTTCTATTTCTTTTTAAGAGGTTTTTAGAACCCATATCTGCTTCTGCAGCCATTGTCTCAGTATTATCAATTGCGAATAAATGCATATTGTAAGCAGGAAAATCGTCAAAACGATAACTTGAACTTGTATTTCGTCTACTAAAAATTAAAATTGAACTTGAAAAACCGTTAATGCTGATTTTACGTAAAATGGAATTATTTTGACAAATTTCCTTAATACAGTTATCAAAGAATTTTTTAAAAGAAGGGTTTTCTTTATCTAATAGTTTCGATCGTATCGAAAAACCGTCTGGAGCTATTGTGAGACTGCTGATTTGATCCTTAGATTCTGATAAGTAATTGGTTAAAAATAGAAATTGCTCCATATCGTCTGTTAGTTTGACCTGAATATGGTAATTAAGATAAGGATTGCTTTCTCTTAAAGTATTAAAAAAATCAATGATATTGTTTTGGTTTTCCTTCTCCAGAGAGAGGGCTAATTCAAGGTGTTTAATATTTTGAAATGGACTTAAAACTTTCGCTAATTCCATTAAATTAATATCAAACACTTCTTTTAAAAATAAGCGATTCACATTCTGATTATGTTCTAAGCCTTCTTTTAGTGCTGCCATAAAAGTAGAACAGGGTAACTTTTGATAGACCCTTTCTAAAATATTATTAATAAAGTCGCTTGGATTCTTTCCACCAAAAGCACCAAGACCTGATAAATACTGGAAATGAGGCATTCCTTTTTCTGGAAAAAGGATACCGCTACGTAGCAGTTTTTCCGCATAACTTTCTGGAATATTAAACAAAATGTTATAAAGAAGGTCAAACCGTCTGAGTTCACCATATGGTTCATAGGAAATGGTATCTTGTTTAAGCGTGTCTAAAATATTTGCATAGTCCAATAAAATACAAGCCTGTTGTGGTGCTTGTTTAATTAGATTAGCAATTTCCTCGGCTTTCAAATCGATTGGGCAATAGCGCTTACCATTTGACCTTTCCTCGCTATGCGCTTTGATAATCGCTAAGGTTTTCTCAGGCTCTTTTTTTATCGCTAAACAGAGTAAATCCGCTTTATGATTATAGACGTCTCCTTTTGAGTGATAAATTAAATTCAACCATTGTCCATCATGTTTTAAAAATAAATTCACAAAACATTGTTGTATCTCTTGATTTCTTGGGATATCACTAATGCTTTTTCCGCTTGTCAGCATCATTTCTAAAATAGTTGAAAATTGTGCGGGGTAAGTTTTATACAAGGCTTCAATAAAGTAAGAATAGTCCGGATATTCCAATTTTATTTTGCCCTCACTCATGTATTTAACTAAATCATCCCCACTTAAAGCTAGTACCCATTTTTTAAAAGAGTTAACGTTTGAATTCTTTAATTGTTCCTGACTTGCATGCTCAAAGAAAAATTGACTAAAAGCACTTAAGTCCTTTGCGGCCTCTTGAATTCTATAAAAATCATAAAATTCTGCATCCAACAAGGAACGTTTTACTGATTCTTTTTCAAATAATTTTTCTATCGCTGCCCATTCAGCATAATTCGATAGAAAGCCGATTAAAGAAAAATTGTTATTAAGCTCGAATGTACCCTCTTCTAATAGGAGGTTAGTCATCAATACAGGTTTGGTTTCAGCGTTATGAAAATAAGTGGAATGAATGATATTGATTTTATTAACCAGGTCTGAATTTTGAAAAACTTGGTCAGAGGACAGCTTGATCAGAGGAATTAATTCTTTACCTTGATTTGTAACTATTTGTTTGATTAGAGTTTTTTTCTGGTTTCTTTGATAGTCCTTCTCATAAATTTCTAAACAGGAATTAAGGGCATTTTTCAGAAAAGGATTTAATGTTTCAGGTTTTATATTAGCCAAAACTTTTTCCATAGTCTGTAATACATACCAATCAGTTATGACTTCTGCCTTAGATAGACCAGCAGCAAATCGTTGTACTTGCCAGGTGTTGTTTTGAGAGTCAAATAAAAATTGATATCTAATGGAATCTATTGTCTCATTGGATTTTTGCCCGTATATAACATCAAAAGTTGAGGTCTGCTTATCGGATTTTTTTTGTGAAAAGAACTCATATAATTCTTTATTGTTATGATAAAGATGATTCATTACCCGAATGGCAATGTATTGTTTTTCTAGCGAAGAAAATTTTTCATTTAAATTCAATTGATCTAAGAGCTCATCAATAAATTCGACCACAATCGAATCGCCAACCTTCTTCAAATAATCAGAAATGTCAGCTGTTTGCTTTAAAATGGCGTAATGATCAGACTTTGTGAGTTCTTGTTTAATGGACTCTACGTCATTAGATTGGCTGAAAATTTCAAGGATTGCAGAGGCTTTATTGAGAATTGAACTTAACTTTTCTTTGTCTAAGATTAATTGAATTAGCTCTTCTTTATATTTCATGGCAGACCTCATACATTACACGAGCATCAAAAATTTGACAGATTGTAATACATATATAATTTTATGTCAAATTGTTTTAAAAATTGACAATATAGAGGCATTTTTGCCTATGTTTGCGACGAATTCAGTCGATGAGAATTTTTTGGCAAGGTTTTTTCTCACAGTACCAGATCCCGCAAAGAGGCTGAGTAAACAATAACTCACTACATACGTTTTGCTTTTAGGGATATGACCTGCATCTGCGGCTACCTTTAATGTGATGCAACAAGCAGATTTTACGCAACAGCTGGCGTTACCGGCCTCAAAACAATTTTATCATTTTGAAACGGGTGAAAAAGATGAAAATTGGTTCTTGGTTGGTTCTAAATTGGGTGTTGATTTTGCAATAATAAAAGCCGGGGGGCGGCGTGCGGCGGTGCGCGCGCGGCGCGGTGTGGGGACTCGTGCGCGGGGCTTCGGCGCGCTGATTTAGCCGCCATGAAGGCGTTATGTAAAGCAAGAATAAATGATTTTATCAATCTAGAATCGCAACTCGAGGCGTTGACCATTGAGGATAATCAACCCAAGTCCACTCCCCATTCGTGATTGATTGAGCGACATGCCGCTGAAGCAGACCGGCGGCATACGCCACCGCGTGCTCATCCCAACATACACTCAAAAACCATAAAAGCAAATCCTGGTATAAGGGTGTAACCCGTTAACCACATGGGTGTATTGGCTAAACTTTAGAGCCTCTTTTTGGGTTAAGCCAAGCCTCTGTATTTCCCAAGGCCAGGCAAGCGATTTTTAGCGCGATTACCCATGCCCGAGAGTATGAGTTTGTGTTAATAATTACTATGAACAATTATCGTATTAATGCTATAATATGCTATGAAAGTAAAATTTTATCATAAAAAAAATGGCAAGCAGCCTGTAATTGAATTCTTAGATGAGTTGCCATCGGAAGAAACGGCTAGAATTGCAGCTTGCTTAAGCAATATTGAAAAGCTAGGTTTTGATAGCCCACGAGTTCAATTTAGACAAATTAAAGGTTCATTGTGGGAAATTAAGATCAAAACTCACCGTAGCGGGTATCGGCTATTTTATGTATGTATTCAGAGCGACAATATTGTATTGCTACATGCTTATAAGAAGCAATCACAAAAAGCCCCGAAGAAAGAAATTGAAACAGCTGAAAAACGTATGATGGAGGTATTTGATAATGAAAGCGCTTACACTGACTGATTATATTGAGAAAAAACAAGCTATGGATGTAGAATTTTCTGAGCATTACATCCGGGAGCAGATCATTAATAATATAGCTGAAATGATTGTGGCTGCTCGAAAAAAGGCGCATTTAACACAATCCGAGCTTGCAAATAAAGTTGGCACAAAACAGTCCGTTATTTCCCGCATAGAAAGTGGGAATAGTCATTTTATTCCGTCGCTTGAGACATTAGTTAGAATTGCGAGGGCCCTGCATATGAAACTTAAGTTGCAACTACAAGCTTAACTGGACTGCTATGTGGGTTAAGCCAAGCCTCTGTATTTTCCTAGGCCAGGCAAGCAATTTTTAGCGCGATCACCCTGCCCGCCCGAGAGTACGAGAGTATGAGTTTGTTGACAAGGCTTAAAATACTCTGCAAAATACGCGGCACACTGCAGCGGTGCATATAGGCTCTCAAGAGTGTGCTACAAGGAATCTACCAAGCTTATTGGGGTGTCGCCAAGCGGTAAGGCACAGGGTTTTGATCCCTGCATACCTAGGTTCGAATCCTAGCACCCCAGCCAAAATCTTGTTGATTCAAGTAAACAGACGGCAGAAGATACCGGGAAGGATGCGTTCATCCGGATCGCTCAAATAATAATTATATCTTTCTGGCTGTCTTCTGCTATGTGTTTAACTTACCTGATTTAGAACCAATCGAAGGCTTCACAGATGTCAACAATGATGATCTTTACCGGCAATGCTAATCCAGAGCTGGCACTTAAAATAGCCTCTCACTTGCAAATCCCTATTGGTCAAGCAACTGTAGGTACTTTCAGCGATGGTGAAACCATGGTTGAAATCCTCGAGAATGTACGTGGTCGTGATGTATTTGTTGTCCAATCGACTTGTGCACCGGCTAACGATAATCTGATGGAATTGCTTATCATGGCAGATGCCCTGAGACGCTCATCGGCAGGGCGTATTACTGCGGTTGTCCCCTATTTTGGCTATGCTCGCCAAGATCGCCGTGTGCGCTCAGCACGCGTCCCTATTACAGCTAAAGTGGTCGCGGATATGATGGCATCCGTCGGTATATGCCGGGTTCTAACTGTAGATTTACATGCGGACCAAATCCAGGGGTTTTTCTATATGCCAGTAGATAATGTTTATTCTACCCCTGTTTTACTTGAGGATATCAAACAACAAAATCTTGCCAATCTCATGGTAGTCTCTCCCGATGTTGGCGGAGTAGTTCGGGCGAGAGCTATGGCGAAATTATTGAATGATGCAGAATTATCAATTATTGATAAGCGCCGTAGTGGCCCTAATAAGTCCGAAGTCATGCACATTATTGGTGAGCCTGCCGGTAGGCACTGCCTTATTATTGATGACATTGTTGATACAGCCGGGACCCTATGTTCAGCCGCTTATCAGCTAAAACGCTATGGGGCCTCTAGCGTAAGAGCTTATATCACTCATCCAGTTTTATCTGGACCAGCGGTAGAAAATATCAAGCATTCCTCACTCGATGAAGTTGTTATTACTGATACGATCCCTCTCGTAGAAACTGCAAAGCACTGTGAAAAAATTAGGGTAGTCAGTTTGGCAGATATGCTTGCACAAGCTATTAAGCGCGTTAATGTCGAGGAATCCGTGAGCTCTATGTTCGCTGAAGAATCATCATAAGAATAGAAGGTAATAGCTCGCCTCTAAACCACATGTCGCTCCCGCGGCGTCATTGCGAGTACCCTAGTCCTGTGGGACTAGGGTACTCGCAATGACAGAGCTGCGCTCGCAATGCGTTTTTAAGAGCCTAACGGCTATGGCGTTGCGAGAAGAGCGAGCTATTAATCACGTGAACCGACATATTTATCATCGAAATAACGACGTAGCTTGGTTCTTAAAGTACCTCTGCTAATGCCAAGCATAACTGCTGCACGTGATTGATTGTACTTACAATGTTCCATAACAGCACGAAATAAAGGTGTTTCAATTTCTTCAAGAACAAATTGGTACAAATCAACAGGATCTGCCCCCTTCAGCTCGGTAAAATATTTCTGCACTGATTGAGTGACGCTCGCTGCCAGCGACGCAGTTGAGTCCCCGGCTTCATTGCTAATTGTTGTCATTCTTATTCACTCCTCCCTTTAAAAATGAGCATCTTACCCAATTGTTCAATAGCTGACAAGTCTACTTGTGAAAATTTACCATCCCTGCGATTATGTTACCTTCAGCATCGCAGGATTAAAAGGTTTACCATTAATCTTTAGCTGTCCTTGGTTAAGACTTATTTCAACGACATAGTAATCACCTTGTGTTGTCAGAACACCAGACTGAACCATTGTAGATAATTGCTTATCTGCCATTGTTGCAGCTTGTTGTGCCGCCACTGCAGGATCAGTTATGGGAGCAGGAGGTTGCGTATCACCTGCATTTGAGCCAGCTTGACCAGCTTGTTGCATTTGCTGGATGATACCTTGCTGAATAGTCTGTGGCTGCGGTGGGGACATCAATTTCTGCTTGATAACCTCAGTGAGGAAATTTTTAACGACTACTGTGGGAACCCTTACTTTACCATTTCCCTGAACTTTCTGAATCAACTCAAAAGGATTAGCATTTTCTATTTTGGGAAGAGAAACGAGTAAGTTACCTTCAATTGTTCCTTGAGGCATTACAAAATTCAGTTCTGAAATTTCAAACTCAGCGCCTTTGCTAAATAATTTCGGTAACTCTGGCAACAAAGCTAACAATGCTTGCTGGCGTTGGGAATCAGAACCTTGCTGAATTTGATTAGCTTGCTGATTGATTTTAGCTAGCACATCAGCATCAAGATTGCGAATAGCTAGCTCCAAACGACCCGGACCATAAACTTTATCATTAAGTGCTATTTTTTCTAACGAAGCCTTGAAATGAGAGCTAAATAAGCCTTCTTCAATATTAGTATCAGAATGAGCGTCAAATCGCCCAAGTTCAAATATCTTCTTGTCATTATTGGTGACTGCTAAAGAAGGAAAAGATAAGCTCGCATCACCAAGATACAATCCACTATCTGATTTATGTAGATTGTATTCGCTAGTAATTGCTGACATGACTGTCATTAGTTGATCTTTTACGATACGTAAACCCTCGATAGTGAAATTACCAGCGATTTTCTTCATATTTGGTGAGACAGTTGTAGCTGAGGTCATTCCTAACCAATCAAATTGCCCATTACCTTGCTTTGCAATCAATTTAAAAGCGGGAGCAGCTACATCAATGCTCGTATTGTTAAGGTAACTAATAAGTAAACTTAAATCCAACTTGGGTTGAGTTGATCCACTTGTGAATGTATTGTTGAATTGCTCAACCATCTTTGCAGGCAGAGATAAATCCGTGTGAGCATAACCAAACCCAAATTTGACTGTTTTGTCAGTGAAGATCACGGGACCATGGTGAATAGTAATTGGCATTTCTAGGCGATAAACTTCAGCAGGAACTGTTTCTGATTGGCCCCCTGCCGCAGTAATAACATGTTCTGGTACTTGTAAGCTCCACTTGAGCAATGCCTTTGATTTAAACCAACCACGGTCATATGCTTCAATTTCTGTACTAAGACCATTCGATTGATTTACTTCTCTGAGGTCTTTTTTCACTGTTTTCTCAGTGACAATCCCCATAACATAATAAGAGCAGAGGACTAGAGCAGCTATAATAACCACTAATCCTATGGATTTTTTCATTATTTTCTCCGAATTGGTGTCTGAACCCTCGTATGTAGAGGTATCTCTTGCTATTAGAACACGAGATTCACTAACTAGCAAAGGTGGAGTGCTACGTTTTACGAATAGGGTAACAGTATGTTTCTTTTACGGTAAACGCTAAGATTAGAGCAACTAGTGAGCAAATGGGTAAGATCTTTAAACCTGCTTGGAAATCTGAAAGGAGTAAGTTTTCTACATTATAAGCTCGCGATCCAGATACTGAGTCAACAAGAGCCCCGACTAAAGGCTGCATCAAAGCACCCACCAAAATGGAGGCCATGTTAGTAAAGGCTATCACTGTACCAATAACATTATTTTCATGGATTTCGGTTGAAACTGCATAAGCAATTGCTACGCCTGTATTCGTTAAGCCAAAGAGAAAAAACAGAATATAGGCCATTGTCGTATCAATACTCGGATAAAAAACAAAAAGAGAAGTTAATACTACTCCACTTAACGCTGAAAAAATCATTACAGGCTTACGTCGCCCCATTCTGTCTGAGATTCCATCCTGATAGAGGCCCACTTATCCCCCAACCAATGAAAATTAGCCCTGTCGCAAAAGCAGCCGTATGAGCAGGCAAGCCCCGACCATATTGTAAATAGGCAGGGCCAATTGCTTCGCCTATTACCGCAGTGGGGCCAAAGAGGAAGCCTGCATAAAGAGCATTAAGCCAAGTTTGGCGATGGGAAAGAATAATACGCAAACTGGTAAGAATGCTTAATCTTTTTTGAAATCTAATTTCGCGCCGCTTAGTGCCAGGCGCATCTCGTACGAATTGATATAAAAGGACAGCAAGTGCTACAAATACTATGGCAATAATAAGCATACTATATCGCCAACCTACATTGGTGACTAAAAACGACACAGGGGCTTCCCCAGCGGCAGCACCTAGCATACCTAATGCTTGGGTTAAGCCAGATAGCAACCCGAGCATAGCGGGTGGAAACCAAGAGGTAGCTAGCCGTAACGAACTTACAAAGGCAAAAGCAGCGCTAAAACCAATCAACATCCTGCCCATGGATGCCATCATTAAACCGTTTGCCAAACCGAAAACAACGCAACCTACAGCGGTAACCAGGGACATCACAGTTAAAATACCCCGAATACTCATGCGATCAACTGCTAATCCAACTGGAATTTGCATCAGAATATAAGGAAAGTAAAACGAGGCGGTAATCAAACCAAAACCAGCCTCATTGATACCAAAATCTATTTGTAAATTACGATGCATAACCCCTGGGGCTACACGCGCAAGATAATCGGAAAAATAGAACGCCGCTGCCAACCCCCACACAACCCACGCAAAAGCTATATGACTAATACGGCCTGTTTTTTCACTCTGAGACACTACCATCATATTCATAAATTCACTACTTAGTTATTGTTGACTACCCTCAGCCACCCTCGACCATAACACTTTTCACAATAACTGTATAGGGCTAATAGCATTACGCAACAAGCTCAAAAACCTGGTAGCCGACTATCGCCGTTGCAGCGAGTGCCCCAGTAATCTTCAACACGTTAACTAAAAAATCACTATTCACTATGCTTACTATAAAATGGTCATTTCGTTCATTAGCTGCTTCATGCGGATTACACGCTGTTGCTGAGGGCTCGGCCTCGTCCCTGAGTGTAAATAAAGGTTCCTCACCGTAAAATCCTGCCCACCAACCATCTTGCCATTGCTCAAATTCTCTGCTACCCGCATGGAAAGGGTTCTCCTCCTCCCCCATTTCGGCTAACGCACACTCGTAACCATAGGCATAACACTCTTCAAAACTGGGATGCTCAATATTAAAACGCAATTTAATATGTGGTAACAACTCTGTTGTATCATTCATATTAGTGCCCTCTTTGGCGTTTCAAAATGATTAGTCTTAACAAAAGCATTTATCCTGCCAAGAATACATCTGGACTTTGGACAAAAGTAAGATCTTTACGGGCCCGAGCCCGTGGGCGAGCCCGAGCCCGACACGTGCCCGATTTAAAAAGGTCTAGGTGTAACAATCAATCGAGGTTTTGAGAATTTCTGGATTTTTCTCAAAACCTCGATTGATTGGCGCACTGTTCCGTTTGCTTATCGGACAACGGGCGGGCTCGGGCTCGCCCACGGGCCCGGGCCCGTTCAGACCGGAGGCAAATCTTAGCCTCATCGGCAATCATGGGGCCAAGCGGCAAATTACCCATTTTCCTCTCCGCTTAGAGTACAGAATGCGATCATGCAAGCGATTATCACGTCCCTGCCAAAACTCTACCTCATCGGGGATAACCAGATATCCACCCCAATGCTTTGGTCGTACTACCGGTTCCTGTCCATACTGAGCAATTAATTTATTTAAGGCTTGCTCGAGATTTTGTCGATTATTAATCCGGCGACTTTGAGGAGAGGCAATAGCGGACAACTGACTCATTATCGGCCTTGAAGCAAAATACGCATCTGCTTGTTTGTTAGGTACCCTTTTAATCCGCCCACGTACTCTAATTTGCCGTGCCATTTGTGGCCAATAAAAATTCAATGCCGCATAAGGTGTATGCCGTATTTGCAACGATTTTGTACTTTGATAATTCGTGTAAAAAACAAAAGCACTCTCTTCTATGCTTTTGAGTAAAACCACACGCGAATCAGGGTGACCTTTTGTGTCAACGGTTGAGAGTACCATTGCGGTTGGATCACTTTTCTCGGTTTTTAATCCTTCTTCAAACCAAAGTTTAAATTGATTTATTGGGCAAGCCTGGATGGTATCTTCATTTAAATCCAAATCACCATATTCACGACGGATATCAGCTATCGTTTTCCAATTACTCATAAAATCACCATTCTGATTTTTTAACAGACACTTAAGATTTCCTTAAGGTTAATCCTATACTATACCGCCACTATTTTTCTAATTTAAACGCATTATGCTGGAATATTATCTAAAGCTATTCGATTCGTTTAGAGCACACCAAACTTCAGCATTTTTGCGTAAAATTCGGCAAAAAATCCTTGCAACCATTAAGAGCCCCACGTTTAGTAAGCGGATTCAAAGTTATTTTACCCAGGTTAATGTGGAAGGTGAGCCTTTTACCAACTTTGCGAGTGAACCTAAACAAGTCGCGCAACTAAAAGAAATTATCAATGCGCTTTACCACGCTGAACTTGCTTTTCGTGATTTAGAAACTGTCGACTTGCGTCAAGGCGATCATCTACTAGGGAACCTCAAGACACTTTGGTTCAGTACAGTAACCCATGGTTATCGCGCCGGTTATCTTTTATCTCACCTTAGCATTGACTTAACACATGTTTTTCCAATGAGATTAAACAAGTTCTTAGCTTGTTATCTATATTCAATGATTTTGCCAGTCAACATGAGAAAGATACTTCTTTTTATGTAGATCTGGTAAAAGGGTACCCTATTAGTTATAAAGCCGGATTGCTGAGTGGTGTAGCTGTCGATCAAATGGGTGCTGGTAACAGTCAAATTGATTACAGTTTTCTAACTCAATTTGGTGCCGTTTTACCTGCCCATATTGAACAAGTTACTCAATATATTCAGAAATATTCCCCCCAGCTAACCTCATTCCAACCTAGCATCGATGAAAGGAAACTAGCGAGCTTACGCAGAGGAGGGTATAACCTATTATCCGCTTTAGAAAATTTACAGCACAGCAACGATCTTTTTTTACCTGCTAAGATTGCTTATTCCGTTGATATACTCCGGCACGTTATCTACCTTTCGCAAAACATATTAGAGCAGATGATGAATTTAAATGATTCATCACAAGAAGTAATTTGCAATCTTTTAGCCGAGTTAAAATATAAATGGATAATGCCGTTATTAAGTCTAGCCGATCGCATCGAAGATGAAGCTTTACTTGCTCCCGGAACAATTTCCAACCCATTGATGACGCAATTAAAACAATTATATGGAAAATTGATTGAAAAAACTGCAATTGTGGTCAATTTTTCCGATAAAAGATCAGAACTTAAAACCATTGAAGATGGCAAATTCCTGGATTTACGACTTGCAGAAACAAGAGAGCGAATTAATAAGGCAAAAATTCAGCAATTAAAATTAAAAGAAGGAGAAACCCAAAAAGCCTTTACTCGCTTTTTCAGTCTTGTGTCAAAGTTAGAAAACAAGCCTCTTATTCATACATCAAAGTTAACTAAACAAGAACTAGTAAGGCAGTACAAGTTTCTCCAACCCTATGTTAAACAAATTAATAGTCATTTAAACAACGATATTATCAAGGCATTAACAGAACAATCCAGCTGGCTATATTCTTGGTCCTGGTGGCCTCGTTCACACGAAACAATCAGCGCTCAAAACTTGCTAGCATTAAAGGAACAACTACAACAATCACTTACTCGCGACCAAGTAACCCAAGCATTTCATATTCAACTCAATGAAGATCTGATTAGAGGGGTATACGAACAAGCAGAATTAGATCTCTCCCCTTATCAAAGTAAAGTTAACCAGTTTTCTTACAATGAATATAATACCTTAGCTAAAAAGCAAGATGGGCTGAAATTTACTGTAGACAATGAGGAGAATTGTTTAGTAACCAACCCTGAATTATTAGATACAGACCAATCGCTTGTTTTATATCAATACTATATCGATAAAATAGCAAAAGCAGAAAGAGCCCAAGTTGCTTTTGCGGAGTTCTTAACAACTATTGGCCCATTTGAAGATCGTTGTTTAAATGAATTAGACGACCCAATAAAAACTCAACTGCGTAAATTATATTATGTATTTCAGCCTTACGGGGTCGATGCATCACCTGCACAACAAAATGATGATGCAGATATCATTACAGCCTTATCGGGTAAACCCTCTAACCCTGACCAACCAATTCGCCCTATACAAGTGCAAGATTTTATGACCAATGCACAGAAACTATACAGGGCATTTGAAAATGCAACCTCTATTTGGCAGAAGCGAGCTAGCTTGTTGCAAAATTTAATAATCGGAAAACATAAGAATGCTATTGAAGTCTCTGATCTAATCCCAGATAACTCAGGTGGTAACCGATCAAATCATTTAATTAAACACGAAGACTATTCCACAGCAATCAGTCAATTTAAAAATTCGCTGCTTAAACTTATCGCTTTATTCAATAAAGCAAGTAAAGAACAACTCGTGCCTACAGCGCCTAGCCTCTCCTCCATGGTTTTTGGTCCTGATCTTCCTTTCCCAGCACTCAAGGATAAAAGCGAACTTTTAGCACAAAGCGAACAGTTACTAGGTATTAAGCGCCTCTTTAATGCGTTATATTATCTAGAAAAAGCATTTAAGCAATTAGAAGCCGTAAACAATAATAATTGTGAAAGTATTTATGTTTATCACTTGATCCGGACTTATAACCACATCGATGAGGTTATTAAGTTATCAAAAGACTTATACCATGATCCGCATTTATCAGTACTTCTCTCTGATCTAATCAGTCGAGCAAAAGACATATGGCAGATATTAGATGATCAAAGTATGCCTTATAGAACTGACCACAACACTGTTGTTGCCCCAGAAAATGATACAAAGCTTAGATTTAGCTCAATCTGGTATAGTCTCAAAACATTAATGTTAGTCCCTGAGCAGATTAGTTCTGTTACCAAACAAACCCCACTGACACCAGAAGACCATGAGAAAATCAATGCACAGACTAAGCAACTTGTTCTAAATATTGAAAATATCATCGCGAACTCAGATACCTATTTCAAGCTAATTCTTGAAACACCTCTGATGTATAAACTGTTTAAGCAACTAAACCTCAAGCTTCAGGAATTTTCTGCTCTTTCCTATGATGCAGCCCTGACCCAGATAGAAGAGATTAATACCACGCTTTTTACTGAGATTTTACTTCGAACCGATCAGTGGGAAGATAAAATTGGTTTAAAACCTGGTCAATTATCAGGACCAATGAAAACGCTACTTGGTGAATTTTATAAAGGCTTGGTCGAACCACTAGGATTTACTTCCCAGAAACATATTGCCCTAATCGCTAGCGATAGTCCAATTACAGCACGCCTTGCCGCAACTGAAAAACGAAAAAAAGAAGCTGCAGCTAAAATAAATAACTCCATGCCTAGTTATCTTGTATTAGAAAAACTCATGCAGAACCTCAAGATCTATCAAAATCTTAACAGCCACCCACCTGCATCTTACGTAGCTAGATCTCTTGCAGAGAAAGAGTTGATCACAGCGTTTAATGTGGCATTACCAATTCTTGAGCAAGCAAGGGGAACTATTATTCCTTTACTTGCAGGTGAAATTGAACCAAGCCCTATAGTCGATAAGTTTTTGGGACCAAAAATACCTCTTGTGGTATTGCCACAAGCTGAGCCTGCTATTGTTGGGCCAAGACCCAACCTACAGTCGGAGCCAGTGAACACTAATGCTGCGCAAATCGCTAATGAAGATGAGCAAATCTGGGCCATGTTATTAGCAGAACCTAATGTTTTAACCCAGTGTCAAATTGTCATTAACTACTATCGTCAATTGAGGTGCACTGATGAGCAAGCGAAGTGGATGCCGGATTATCTCGTATTAATGCGCTTGATAAATAAGGTCAAATCTTATCATAAAATAAGTAGTACTTTTCACCCACTGCCGGTGATCGATTGGCTTGCTGAGTTTAAAGAGGTGTTACCAATTCTCAATAGAGAGAAAGCGGTTATTGCCGCCTTTTCTGGAAAAATTGCTCCACTTCCGCCAATTGAGCAACTTTTGGCGCCTCCGAAAATATTAAGGGAAACCAATATTACCGCGCAATGTCGAATTGTTTATAACTACTACCTAGGATTGGTTAATACGCAAAAGCTCGCAAAAGACAGTGCGCAGGAAAAAATAATCTATCTACAAAACTTACAGAAGGAACATCTGCTTACAAAGGAAAAAGTCACTATCGACTACGTTAAGAATGCCTTCGCTAGAGAAGTTCAATTAGCGAGCAATAGGCATATAGGGCTCGTACATACCGGCAAAGAATATAATGATGCGTTAAACGCTTATTTATTACCATTCGAAAAAGAAATTCAGACCGAAGCAATAACCTCTGCAGATATTGACCAGCTAGTTAAAGGACTAATTGCCGAGAAAGCTAAGCACTTCGATCAAGAATTTTACAAAAAATATTTTCATTTAGAGCAGATAATGATCGGGATTACCGAATTTAAAATGTACATTACCACGGTCAGACAAGCGAATAACACGTTCTTTGAAACACCAACCACTTTGGCCGCAAAAGAAGAAGTGATTCAGCGCTTAGAAAAGACAGTTAAGGATGTCAGTTTATCCATCGATGAACGGGTAAGTAAAATGCAGGCAATCACTCGTAACGACCATGACTTCAAGAAAATTATGCTTGCCCACTCCATGCCAAACCCTTTTACCTTGGACTGGCTCGTGCAGTTGGTTACTTCCTTCTTACAACTGCTTCGATTATACACACCGACCTATCATCGCCTCTATGAGCAATTAGATGACGCTGTTGCTAAACCACCTGATCAACAACGGATAAACCGCTACAGGATGTTTGGCGAAACTTCTTCGCAACCGCGCCGATATCAAGTACCGCAACCGCTTCAGGTCGAAGAAAATCAGGCAACTGTTAGTACACCAGTAACGCAGACACTAGTCCCAGTTGTTAGCTAATTATGGTAAAGTTATAGTTTAGAGCTCCTCTAGAAAGAGAAAAATAAACAATGACTAATCCTAACCGCAAATCAATCCTCATCACTGGTTGTTCTACAGGCATTGGCCATGATGCTGCAATCAGTTTGTCTCAACGCGGGCATCGAGTGATCGCCTCATGCCGTAAAGCTGAAGATCTAAGTAAGCTCACCGCCGCAGGACTTGAAGTAGTACAAATGGATGTCAATGATGAGCAATCGATTGTTTCAGCATTTTCTGCAGCATTAGCCAAAACGGCAGGCCATCTTGATGTTGTCATTAATAATGCCGGTTACGGCCAAGCAGGTGCCCTAGAAGATATCTCGCGTGAAGCCTTGCGTGAACAATTTGAAACCAACGTATTTGGACTTATGAGCCTTACCCGCCTAGCAATTCCGGTAATGCGCAAACAAGGACATGGGCGGATTATCAATATCAGCTCAGTGTTAGGTTATATCGCCATGCCCTTACGTGGGGCCTATAATGCCTCAAAATATGCCGTCGAGGGATTAAGCGATACCCTACGCCTTGAGCTGAAATCCTCTGGTATTGAAGTCATCTGCATTGAGCCAGGCCCTATTGCCAGTCGTTTTCGTGACAATGCCATTGATCATTCATTGAAAAAAATTAACATAGAAAACAGTCAATTCCAGCAGCAATACCACAAAATGCTTAATGGCTATCGTGAACAAAAAGAACAATCTATTTTTACCCGCGGAACTGATGCGGTAATTAATAAATTAATCCATGCAATCGAGGCAAAAAAACCGAAGGCTAAGTATCGAGTCACTTTCCCAGCCCATATGTTCGCAATCCTCAAACGTCTTCTTTGTGTAAGAATGCTTGATAGTTTTATAAGTTATCTATCTAGAAGGGAGCTTGGTAGGTAATAGCGCAACGATGCTACACCGCGTATCTAGAAGCACCAAAGCTTCCGGTCACTGGAGCCCACAAGTGCTACTCTCCACTATATCAGGCGACTGCCCTTGCTCTAATTCAATAATATTTGCCTTCGCATCTTCGACAAGCCGCAACACGGCAACCAAATCGATACACAGCGCGGTGAGCCGGGGGCCAACCCCCTCACCCCGAGCGAGTGTCCAACGCCCGCACCACCGACCAGCGTACTCCTTATATAAACCGTAATCCGAGCCTAACCCAATAACAAGTTTCCCGTCCACAACCGCCAATTCATCCTTTAGAGAAAGTAAATTGTAAAATGTAATTCCCCGCTTAAAATCATTGAAATTAGTGTGGAGGGGGTAAAATAGTTTGCGCTCACAAATGCGCTGCAAAATCCAAATCTCTTCACCTTGGCACTTCCCAACGACTGTGCGCCAATAAGCATGGGCTTCATCCCGTAGGTCATTATTCCTTTCTGCTTCCTGATATAACCTAATACATGTTCTATAAGCATTAATCAGATTAAATGGGCTCACACTATCACGATAACGTTTCCCATGGTGTTCATACTCAATCCCTTGACGTTGTAGCGTGCACCCTAGTAGTTTTGCAATCAGTTGGTGCTCTTCGTGACTTGAGCGTCTTCCGGAGTTATTCTCCATGTCGTTGAACGAGGCTTTAAGGTAATCAAAATCTGCTTTATCGTCCTCTGAGGTTATGTTTGCGTTAAGCTTTTTAAGCTCTTTTGTTATTTGATTGGCATAATAAAAATGGATTACGTTCTTAGTATCTTGGTAGCAAATCACGGCATCTTCATTTTCCATTAAAGGAAAGGTTACTGTATGTTCTGTCCAATCATGTAGCGTGTAAGTGGTTTCAAATTCAGTAATGCCCCTGAAGTCTTTTTCTGCAACCGATAAAGGGTCACGGTCTAACTTGATTAAGTCATTACCCCCCTTACCCATTTCCTTTTCTTGCGCTTTACGTCGTTCATCAAGGTGTCTAGGAATGAACTGCTTTATTTTATCCTTCATGTCTTTATCACAATAAAACAGAATCAGTTGATAGGCTGAAATGTTAGGATAAATCCGGCTACGTAAATCGGTGGCTTGACCTTTTTCGAATAAGGCTTCAGGTTTTCGCTGTATGATTAGCCCTAACCCCTCCGGATCCCCCAAAATCACACAATCACAGGCCTTCAGGGCTAACTGCATCATTCTGAGCTTAATTAAGCTGGGCTTGAATAACTTATGGGTCGTGATGGAAGACTTCATTAAATTTAAAATGTCGCTAACGGATAAATGACTGGCTATTGCTCCTGCAACATCAGTGTTTAAGGGCCTAAATCTATTGTAAGGATCTTTTGGAATTAAGGCTTGCTCTTCTTTACTTCTTGACACGATAACACCTCACATCAACGAATAGTGATGATGTCGAATTACTCTTCCGAACTTTCTTCCATTGATCGATCAACTAATTCAATAATTGCCATAGGAGCATTATCGCCTGCGCGGTATCCGCATTTTAAAACTCTTACGTATCCGCCCGGACGCTCGACATAACGTGGGCCCAGAGTAGTAAATAATTTACCAACAGCACTTTTAGAACGTAGTTTGTTAAAAACAAAGCGACGTGAAGCAACTGAGTCTGATTTGCTAACAGTGATGAGTGGCTCAATATAGCGCCGTAGCTCTTTTGCTTTGGGTAAGGTTGTTTTAATTATTTCGTGCTCAATAAGAGAATTGCACATGTTAGAAAACATTGCTCTACGATGGCTACTTGTTCGGCTCAATTTACGGCCAGTGTTACGATGACGCATAATAAAACTCCTAAACATTACTCGCCTAGGCTAGAGGGAGGCCAATTTTCAAGCTTCATTCCTAAAGATAAGGATCGTGAGGCTAATACATCTTTAATCTCAGTTAAGGATTTTTTACCTAAATTGGGTGTCTTTAATAATTCATTTTCTGTCTTTTGCACCAAGTCACCAATATAATAGATGTTCTCAGCTTTCAAGCAATTTGCTGAGCGAACAGTGAGCTCTAAATCATCAACTGGTCGTAGTAAGACAGGATCAAATTCACTACGTTCTTTACTGTCTGCGCGGGACTCTTCAAACTTCATATCCACAAAGGCATGCAGTTGTCGCTGCAGAATAGATGCTGATATACGAATTGCTTCTTCCGGATCCAAAGTTCCATTGGTCTGCAAATCGATAGTAAGCTTATCTAAGTCAGTACGATTCTCTACCCGCGCGCTGTCAACATAGTAGGCAACTTTTTTCACTGGCGAGAATGTATTATCGATTTTTAACTTACCAACAGATTTATGCTCCAACTCCTCATCAAAAGCGCGAATAAATGTATCCGTAGAATGGAAGCCAACACCCTTCTCAACTTTCAGGGTCATATTAAGTTTTCCATTCTCATTAAGCGTCGCAATAACTAGTTCTGGATTAATAATCTCTTGGCCGTGCGTCAACTGAATATCACCGGCTGTGACTTGACAAGGCCCTTCTTTACTCAAGACCAAAATAGCCTCTTCACCCGCAGTGATTTTAATGGCAACTTGTTTGAGATTTAAGAGTATATCAACCACATCCTCTTGTACCCCTTCGATCGTGCTGTATTCGTGCAAGACGCCCTCAATAGATGCCTCTGTGATAGCACAGCCAGGCATGGACGATAGCAGAATCCGTCGCAGCGCATTACCAAGCGTATGACCATAGCCACGCTCTAAAGGCTCTAGAACAATACGCGAGTGATTAGGTGTCTCAGTCTGTACTTTTAGTACAGACGGCGTTAGCATTTTATTTATGTCAGTATACATTCAGCTATGTCTCCGAGCTTACTTAGAGTAAAGTTCTACAACTAAATTAACGTTATATAACGAGGATAGATCACTTAGCGTTGGCACAGTTGTGAATGTACCCTTTAAAGAACCTGAGTCAACAGTTAACCAATCGCAAGGAGCCCGCTGTTCGGAAAGAGCTATAGCAGCTTGAACTCTTCCCTGACCTCTTGCTTTTTGCCGAATAGAAATCACATCTCCAGGACTTAACCAAATAAGAAGATATATTAACAATTCGCTCTTCTTGTGTTTTAGCATCGCGAACAACAATAGCTTTATGAGACACTAACTGTCTAGCTTCTGCACGCGTACTCGCAAATCCCATACGGTAAACAACATTATCTAGGCGCTTTTCAAGCAGAACCATCAAATTCTCACCAGTCGATCCCTTTTGTCTCGTGGCCTTCTTATAGTAATTACGAAATTGCTTTTCAAGGACACCATAAAGTCGCCTAATTTTCTGCTTTTCTCGTAATTGAACACCATAATCACTTAACCGTGGCCTTTTATCTCCATGCTGACCAGGTAATTTTTCAGCTTTACATTTTGACTTGTGATCACGCACACCACTTTTTAAATATAAATCAGTGCCTTCTCTGCGTGATAATTTACTTTTTGGACCTAGGTATCTAGCCATTGATTAAACTCCTAAACCTTATACACGACGTTTTTTAGGTGGCTTACATCCATTATGGGGTATGCCAGTCACATCGGTTATCTCTACAATCCGAAAATCTTGCGCAATCAACTCACGAACTGTGGCTTCACGTCCTGGACCAGGACCATCTACCAACACAGCTATCGATTTCATCCCATATTCTTTGGCCACTACAGAAGCCTTTTCGGTAGCAATCTGTGCAGCGTAGGGGGTACTTTTTCTCGATCCACGGAATCCCGAGCCTCCCGCAGTCGCCCAGCACAAGGCATTACCTTGGCGATCTGTAAAAGTTACTATGGTATTATTAAATGATGCATGAACGTGAACAATTCCATCTGAAACCACACGTTTTACCTTCTTTCTTGCTTTTTGTTGCTTTGATTTAGCTGGTGCGCCATCTCTTTTTCCTACATATATATTAATTACTGTACTTTACGTCGACCTTTACGGGTTCGCGCATTAGTTTTTGTACGTTGCCCTCTTAAGGGTAAGCCGCGGCGATGTCTAAGACCGCGGTAGCAACCAAGATCCATTAACCGTTTAATATTCATCGTAACTACCCGGCGCAGATCACCTTCAACCGTAAGTTTAGCGATTTCCGTACGCAAAGCTTCTAATTTTTCTTCAGATAATTGTGATACTTTAGTCGATGGTTCAATGCCAACATTTTGCATAATTTGATTGATGTTGGTTTGCCAATCCCATAAATCGACATTAATGCAATCACGATATGTTTATTATCTGGTATGTTAACACCTGCAATACGAGCCATTAATTTCTCCGAACGCTATTTTGTTCTGCCAGAAAGGGACAGAAGAATACTATTTTAATCACTTAAAATCAAGCAGGTGGTTAAACCCTCCTATCACGATGACATCGTACATTAACCTTGCCTCTGCTTATGTCGTGCATCTTTACATATAACGCGGATAACGCCATTGCGAGTTATAATTTTGCAATTTCGACACAGTCGCTTTACTGATGCTCTAACTTTCATTAATAACTCCGATAATTTAAAATTCCCTTGGCTACCCACCGGGGTTAGCGGGAATTAGGTTCTACAGACCTAATAATAATCATAAAAGACCAGGCAATTTGGTCCCTCTAAAACTGGCTTTTTTCATCAAAGAATCATATTGCTGGGTCATAAGATGGGCTTGTATCTGAGCAACAAAATCCATAATTACGACTACGATGATTAACAGCGACGTACCGCCAAAATAAAAAGGTACATGCCAAGTATACATCAAAATTTGTGGCAATAAGCAAACTAAGACTAAATAGATTGCCCCAACTAAGGTCAAGCGCGTCATAACTACATCAATGTACCGTGTTGTTTGCTCACCTGGGCGAATTCCAGGTATGTATGCCCCGGATTTTTTTAAATTGTCAGCAGTATCTTTAGGGTTAAATACCAAAGCAGCATAAAAAAATGCAAAAAACAAAATAGCTGCTGCATAAACGATTAAATAAAGCGGTTGGCCAGGTGACAAAGCCATGCCAATATCTGCCAACCAATCCATACCTTTACCCTTGCCAAAAAACTGCGCTAAGTGTGGCAGGTAGTAATATGATGCTTGAAGCAAAAATTGGCGGAATCACCCCGACATGTTGATCTTCAAGGGCAAATGGCTTGATTGAGCGGCATACACTTTACGCCCCTGGGTACGCTGTGCATAGTTTACTCTTATACGACGTTGAGCTCTTTCCATAAAGACAACAAAGCCTGTCACCACCACAACGATTACCGCAACTAGCATCAACGTCAACGCCTGCATTTGGCCTTCGCGAACTTGTTGCAACACTGAAGCTATTGCACCTGGCATACTCGATACAATTCCAGAGAAAATAATAAGAGATATACCATTACCCACGCCTTTTTCAGTGATTTGCTCGCCCAGCCACATAAGAAACATAGTGCCTGTAACTAAAGTGACCACAGCAGTAAAATAGAAAAACACATCAGCATGCAAGGCAATTTGCTGGCCCGCCAACCACCTTGCCATCCCTAAAGATTGGAATATAGCCAACACTAAAGTCAGATACCGAGTATACTGATTTATCTTTCTACGACCTGATTCGCCTTCCTTTTTGAGCTGTTCAAGCTGCGGGGATACTACAGAAAACAACTGAATAATAATAGATGCCGAAATATAAGGCATTATCCCTATAGCAAACACAGTTACTCGTGATAATGCGCCCCCTGAAAACATGTTAAACAAACCAAAAATTGTATTTTGTTGCTCACCAAAGAAATTAGCTAATTTTTGCGGGTCAAGCCCAGGCACAGGAATATGCGCACCGAGCCTATAGACCAGAATTCCTAGTACAACAAAGAACAATCGCGATTTAAGCTCAGCTAAGCCACTTTTAGACTGATCTGTTACTTGTCTATTCATATCACTCTTCAATGCTGCCGCCAGCCTGCTCAATTGCAGCACGCGCACCTTTGGTAGCTCGTAAGCCTTTAAGCTTGACTGGAACGTTAATTTCACCCGAAAGAATCACTTTAACTTCACGCATCGATTTATTGACCAATCCAGAAGCCTTTAATAGCTCAAGATCAATTAATTCAGCGTTCAAGCCAGCCAACTCAGCTAGCGTAATTTGGTCAACGGTTTTACCAACGCGTGATTTAAAGCCCATTTTAGGTAATCGACGCTGAATAGGCATCTGACCACCTTCAAAATTGATTTTGTGATATCCGCCAGCACGAGCTTTTTGGCCTTTATGTCCTTTACCGCAGGTTTTGCCGAGGCCAGAACCAATTCCACGGCCAAGACGTTTCTTGCTTGGTTTTGAACCAGGATCTGGGGATAATGAATTTAAGTTCATTTTGTAGCACTCCTCAACTTGTACCATATAGTATATTGAGTTAACCAAGCCTCGAATAGCAGGGTTATCGTGATGAACCACACTTGAATTCAATTTACGTAAACCAAGTTGCCTTGCGATCTCAACGTGCTTTGGCTTGCGGCCAATAGTACTTTTCACCAAAGTAATCTTTAATTTTTTACTCATATTCACCCGCCATGATTTCTTCAACCGATTTGCCGCGTTTCGCAGCAACATAATCAGGGGTTCCAATATTAGTAAGCGCCCCGATTGTGGCACGAACAATGTTGCTGGGATTGGTTGAACCAATATTTTTCGCCAGAATATTTTGGACCCCTAGCACTTCCAATACAGCGCGCATTGCACCACCGGCAATAATTCCTGTACCTTCACTAGCAGGTTTCATAAATACTTTTGAAGCACCATAATTCCAGGTAATTTCGTGATGTATTGTCTTACCTGCTAAAGGTATATACGTCATGTTCTTTCTTGCTTGATCCATAGCCTTTTGGATAGCGATTGGAACTTCGCGCGCTTTACCGCGTCCATAACCAACCTTCCCTTTACCATCACCAATAACAACTAATACTGCAAAGCCGAAAACACGGCCTCCTTTAACTACCTTGGCTGTACGTGTTACCGATACCAGCTTCTCCTGGTATCCATCAGTTTTTAAAGATTCATCAAATGCCATAACCCTTCCTTAAAAATTCAGCCCAGCTTCTCGCGCCCCATTGGCTAATGCTTTAACACGACCATGGTATTTATATCCTGCACGATCAAAAGAGACGTCAACGATTTCTTTGGCTTTCGCCCGCTCACCAATTAATTTACCAACTTGTTGAGCTTGTTCCACTTTTGTTTTAGCTAGAGAAGCTTTTAACTCTTTATCAAGAGTGGATGCAGAAGCGATCACTCTATCACCCTTTTCCTCCTGAACAACAATTTGCGAATAGATATGCGAACTAGAGCGATGAACGACTAATCTTGGTCTTGTTGAGTGACGCTGAATGATTTTAGTTTTCAAACTGCGCCGATTGCGGGCTTTATGTTTATCCATGATTTACACCTTATTTCTTTTTCGCTTCTTTACGAGCAATGGCTTCACCTGCGTATTTAACACCTTTGCCTTTATAAGGCTCAGGCGGTCTAAAACGCACGAATCTCGGAAGCAACTTGACCTAAGAGTTGTTTATCAATGCCACGAATCACAATTGTGGTATTGTTTGGGGTCTCCGCAGTCACCCCTTGCGGTAAGGGATAGTCAATCGGATGTGAAAAACCCAGCGATAAAGTGACAGATTTACTGCTCGCTTGAGCCCTATAACCGACTCCGACCAATTCTAGGGTTAAATCAAACCCATTAGTCACTCCTTTTACCATGTTATTAACCAAGGCACGGACAGTTCCTGCTTGAGCCCAAGCAGTGGGATCATTTGAAGCCGGTTTAAAAATTATTCTATTACTATCCTCTTTGCTCTTACTTACGTTAACATGCTTGTTATAGTGCTGTACTAAAGACCCCTTGGGTCCTTTCACCGTTATAGCGTCTTTGCCAACAGTTAGCTCAACATTAGCTGGCAATTGTATCGGTGCTTTTGCTACTCTAGACATTTTGTTCCTCTTCAGTATATAGGGTACCCTAAGCAACTTCACATAGCACTTCACCACCAAGACCTTTTGTTTTGGCAGCTTTGTGCGTCATTACCCCTTTTGAGGTCGATAAAATAGCGATCCCAAAACCTGGAATCGGAGTTAGTTCTTTAGTCGATTTATATACTCTTAAACCAGGGCGACTGATTCGCAAGATGCGCTCAATCACTGGTTTGCCATGGTAATATTTTAAATAGATTGTTATTGATTTAAGATTCTTCTGCTGCTCTAAATCATAATCGGAAATATAACCCTCTTCTTTTAGCACTCTAGCAATTTCTTCTTTTAATATTGACGAATGAAGGGTAACACTCTGATGTTTAGCTTGCTGAGCATTACGAATTCTAGTCAACATGTCAGCAATAGGATCATGCATACTCACATTATTCTCCAGAATTACCAGCTGGATTTACGACCACCGGTGACATTACCCGTCATCAGTTGTTGTCTTAAGCAAATCCTGCAAAGTCCAAATTTACGATAAACAGCATGCGGACGGCCACATTGTTGGCAGCGCGTGCTGTGTCGCACCGGATTTGAATTTAAAGGAAGCTTAGCAAGTGCAGCCTGCGCTTCCATGATGGTATCAAAATCAAGGGATGATTTAATCAAAACCTTTAGTTTTTTCCTTCTTTCTCTATATTTCGCGACCAGTTTTGCTCGGTTCCTTTCGCGAATGAGTGTAGATTTTTTAGCCACAGTATTACCCTTCTAGTGTTTCTCTCTATCTTTCAAAGGCAGGTTAAATGCTTCTAACAAGGCCTTCGCTTCTTCGTTTGTCTTTGCACTCGTAGTTATACAAATATCCAAGCCACGTATCGCATCGGTCTTGTCGAAATCAATCTCAGGGAAAACAATTTGCTCATGAATCCCCATGCTATAATTCCCAGTGCCATCAAACGATTTGGGATTTAATCCGCGGAAATCACGCACACGCGGCAATGTAATCGTTATTAATCTATCCAAAAACTCATACATACGATCTACGCCTTAAAGTCACTTTACAGCCAATTGGCCAACCTTCGCGTATTTTGAATCCCGCTATCGATTTTTTAGCTTTGGTAACAACCGGCTTTTGTCCTGAAATCAGAGTCATGTCTTCAACCGCATGATTCATGACCTTCTTATCGGCTACTGCTTCACCGACACCCATATTCAAAGTAATCTTTAGTATTTTTGGGACTTCCATCACACTCTTATAGCCGAATTTTTTCATCATCAGTGCGACTACTTCTTTTCTATAAAACTCTTTAAGTCTTGCCATTTCCATCACCTAATTAGACAAGGTCAATTACTTCGTCGTTTGATTTAAAGTATCTAACCTTATGCTTTTTACCGTCTTTCTCAATGTATTTGAATCCAACCTTATCCGCCTTTTTAGATACAGAATTGTAAATAGCAACATTTGAAGCATCGAGTGGTGCCTCGCGGGTAAAGATTCCACCCTTTTGTTCCAATCGCGGATTAGGTTTTACGTGCTTCTTGATAAGATTCGCACCTTCAACAATAACATCCTCACCTAAAACCCGTGTTACTTTACCTACATGGCCCTTACTTCTTCCAGTAATGACAATAACGGTATCACCTGTTTTTATACGTTTCATAACTAAATCCTTCACACAACGTAAGCGATCACACCCCTATCTGGAAGTACACATTGACATAGGGACCTGAGCTATTACCTCACAATACTTCAGCTGCAAGAGAAATAATTTTCATAAACCGCTCTCTTAGCTCACGAGTTACAGGCCCAAATATACGCGTACCTATAGGCTCATTTTGGTTACTTAAAAGCACAGCCGCGTTACCATCGAAACGAATGAGTGATCCATCATCACGGCGAACACCTTGACTTGTCCGAACGACAACAGCCTTCATCACCGCACCTTTTTTCACCTTGCTACGTGGTATCGCATCTTTAATGCTTACTTTAATCACATCACCAATGCGGGCATAGCGTCTATGTGACCCGCCAAGCACTTTGATACACATCACCTTACGTGCTCCACTATTATCTGCAACATCGAGCACAGTTTGCATTTGTATCATTCTATTCTCCAGCTCTAAACACGACCAGAAAAAGGCTGCTGATTATATCAGCCCTTTTTAAGATTTAAAAGCGACAGCCCACCTGCGGGAATGACAAAATTAAACGAGTATCAGGAAATTACTTCAACTAATACCCAACTTTTCATTTTTGAGAGTGGCCGAGACTCTTTTATTTTTACTGTATCGCCGATTTTACCAACTTGATTTTCATCATGCGCATGAAGCTTGGTTCTACGCTTCATAATTTTTCCATACTTTGGATGTCTAACAGTGCGCTCCACCATAACTACAATAGTCTTCTGCATTTTATCACTGACAACTTTACCTACAATTGTTCTACCACCTGTTGCACTATTGTTAGTCATCGCTCTTGCCCACCTTTTCCGCCATAATTGTCTTAACTCGCGCAATAGCCTTCCTGATTTGTGAAACTTCATGTGTTTTATCAAGCGTGCCATTTGCCTTCTTCATTCGTAAGTTAAATTGATCTTTCCGCAGCGAAAGTAGCTGTTCATGGAGTTCTTTAGGAGTCAAGTCTCTAAGCTCTTTAATAAAATCTTTCATCACATCACCTTACGCTCTTCAAACATAACTTTGAAAGGTAATTTAGCTTTAGCGAGATTAAATGCTTCTATCGCCAATTCTCTTTCAACACCTTCCATTTCAAACAATACTTTCCCGGGTTGAATCTGTGCAACCCAGTATTCAACATTACCTTTACCTTTTCCTTGGCGAACTTCAAGAGGTTTTTGGGTAATTGGCTTATCTGGGAAAACTCGAATCCAGATTTTTCCGCCTCTCTTGATATGCCTGGTCATTGCTCGCCTTGCAGCTTCAATTTGCCGTCGCCGTTAAACGCCCTCTTTCGAGTGCCTTTAGACCAAACTCGCCAAAGCACACGCTTGACCCTCTTTGGGCTAAACCGCGATTTCGCCCTTTCATTTGCTTACGATATTTCGTTCGTTTTGGCTGTAACATGATTCAATTCCTCACTCACCTACCGCTTTCAGTAGAGCGGTTTTTCTGCGGGAGTACCTCCCCTTTGAAAATCCAGACTTTAACTCCTATGATTCCATAGGTAGTTTTCGCCTCGGCTGTACCATAATCCACATCGGCACGGAAAGTATGTAAAGGAACCCGTCCTTCTCGGTACCATTCGCTACGCGCGATTTCAGCCCCACCTAAACGCCCACTAACACAAATTTTGATACCCTTAGCACCCGCTTTCAACGCAGAAGTTACTGCACGTTTCATTGCACGGCGGAACATAACCCGTTGCTCTAATTGTTGGGCAATACTCTCGGCTACTAAAATAGAATCTAGCTCAGGTTTGCGTACTTCTTCAATGTTTAGGTGAACTGGCACACCAAGTTTATTGGCGATTTCGGATCTCAGCGTCTCTATACCACCACCTTTCTTACCAATAATAACGCCTGGTCTAGCAGCATAGATTGTCACGACAGCATTATTAGCAGGTCTTTCAATACGGATTTTACTTACTGCCGCCGTCATAAGTTTTTTCTTTAAATCTTTACGCAGATTGATATCCTGATTCAGTAGTTGCGCATAGTTTTTATTTGCATACCACTTAGAATTCCAATCTTGCGTTATACCTAATCGGATACCTATTGGGTTTACTTTCTGTCCCATTGCTATTCCTCGTCAGACACTGTAATTGTGATGTGGCAGGTGCGTTTGCTTATACGATTCGCACGCCCTTTAGCACGAGGACTAGTTCTTTTTAGCGTCGTTGCCTCATCCACACAAATCATACCAACCTTTAATTCATCGATGTCAGCGCCATTATTATTTTCTGCATTGGCAATAGCGGATTCTAACAACTTCAGCATTAATTGCGCACCCTTTTTCGGAGTAAATTTCAGCACATCAATTGCGCCTGAAACATCCATCCTGCGAATTAAATCTGCAACTAATCGACCTTTTTGTGCGGATAGTGGCGCATTTTTTAATTTTGCTCTAACTTCCATCATTGCCTCTTATTTGCCTTTGGCTTTTCTGTCACCAGAATGGCCTTTGAACGTACGAGTCATGGCAAACTCACCCAATTTATGGCCAACCATATTGTCAGTGATATATACGGGAACATGATCCTTACCATTGTGAACGGCAATAGTGAGATCAATCATCTCAGGTACAATTGTTGAACTTCTAGACCAAGTTTTAATTGGTTTCTTTGATTTAGATTCAATCGCCGCAGTAACTTTTTTTAATAAGTGATGAGCGACAAAAGGACCCTTTCTAATTGAACGTGACACTTTAATACCCTCTTGGTAGGGTCTGTTGACAATTCTACTATTTTGGCCGGAAACCCCGTCCGTCAACTAGCGAATTGCAAACAGACCCTAGTTACATTACTTTTTCTTACGCCCTCTGACAATAAAACGATCTGTGCGTTTGTTACTTCTTGTTTTGTACCCTTTAGTCGGCACACCCCATGGCGTTACGGGGTGACGCCCACCTGAAGTCCGTCCTTCCCCACCCCCATGCGGATGATCCACAGGGTTCATTGCCACGCCGCGAACTGTGGGTCTTATACCCCGCCAACGCTTAGCACCCGCTTTACCCAGAGCGCGTAGGCTATGCTCGCTGTTACTTACCTCACCAATAACTGCTCTACAAGCAGTTAACACTTTGCGCATTTCACCGGAACGCAATTTCAAAGTAGCATAGGTGCCTTCTTTGGCAACGATTTGTCCACCACAACCAGCGCTGCGCAACAGCTGAGCGCCTTTGCCTGGTTTCATCTCTACACAATGAATAGTTGTACCCACTGGAATATTGCGTAGTGGGAGACAGTTGCCTACACTTATAGGGGAATCCTCACCACTAACAATGATATGACCTGCCTCTACCCCTGAGGGCGCAATAATGTAACGTCGTTCACCGTCTTTGTAAACGACTAAAGCGATTAACGCTGAACGGTTCGGATCATATTCAAGACGCTCAACCTTCGCTTCGATGCCATCTTTATTTCTCTTAAAATCAATTAAGCGATATTTAGCACGAGTACCGCCGCCAATATGTCGTACTGTAATCCTGCCTTGGTTGTTTCTGCCCCCAGTTTTATTCAACTTTTCCACCAGTGGGGCATAAGGTTGTCCCTTGTGAATATTATGGTGAACAACCCGTATCTCGCCCCGCTTTCCAGGTGAAGTTGGTTTAGATTTTAATAACGCCATCTTAATCTGCCTTATTCTGTCACGGTAAAGTCGATGTCATAATTTTCGTGCAAAGAGACAAACGCTTTTTTCCAATCAGACCGTTTACCAATCTTTTGTTTAAAGCGCTTTCTTTTTCCTTTCACATTCATAACCGAAACGCTTCTAACTTTGACATTGAACATATGCTCAACAGCCATTTTTATTTCCTGTTTAGTAGCCGATTTTTCCACTTTAAAAGTAAACTGCTTAAATTTGTCAGCCATCACCGTAGCTTTTTCAGAAGTATGGGGTGCGCGCAGTATTATTAATAAACGTTCTGCATTCATTGTAACTGCTCCTCTAAACTTTTAACCGCACCTTCAGTCATGAGCACTTTATCAAAGCGAAGTAAATTTACTGGATCCAAGTAGCCTACATCACAGACTTCATAGTGAATCAAATTGCGCGAAGCTAAGTATTCGTGCTCACCAATTTCATTCATAACGATCAGAGCATTCTGCAAGTCAAGCTCTTTCATTTTTGCAAGAAAATCTTTTGTCTTAGGCGATTGACATTGAAAATTACTCACTACGATCAAATTACCGGCACGATGAAGCTCGGAGATTATACTACGCAGTGCGCGCTTGTACATTTTTTTATTAATTTTTTGGCTATAATCTTGTTTTTTTGCGGCGAAAGCGACTCCTCCAGCACGCCAAATCGGACTACGAATTGAGCCTGCTCTTGCTCTACCAGTCCCTTTCTGGCGCCATGGCTTTCTTCCACCACCACGAACCTCAGAACGCGATTTTTGCGCACTATTCCCGCTGCGTGCATTATTCATAAACGTCACAACAGCCTGGTGAATTAGACCTTCGTTATAACCATAACCAAATATTTCCTCATTCACTTTTAATTTGGCATTCGTGTCTTTAATTTGCAGTTCCATTATTCGCCCCTTGATCTTTTCTTAATAGCGGGCCTTACTTCAACTCTTGCGCCTGGACAACCAGGGATAGCGCCCTTAATCAATAGTAGATTTCGCTCTTTATCTACACGTACCAATTCAAGATTTTGGGTAGTACAGCGCACATTACCTAAATGTCCTGCCATCTTCTTGCCTTTGAATACGCGACCAGGAGTTTGGTTTTGTCCGGTAGATCCAAGTACACGGTGTGATCTTGAATTACCATGAGTCGCATCTTGGGTGCGAAAGTTATAGCGTTTGACAGTTCCAGCAAATCCCTTACCCTTGGATTTAGCCGCAACATCAACGAATTGCCCTTCATTAAACACATCATTTATAGAAACGAGCTGCCCCGTACTATATTCAGCGATGGATTCCACCCGAAACTCACAAAGCATATCGCCAGCATCGATTTGCGCTTTAGCGAAATGGCCTGCCAGTGGTTTACTAACACGGCTCGCTTTCTTCTCACCACCAGTAAGCTGGACTGCAATATAGCCATCAGTATCAATGGTTTTGATTTGTGACACACGGTTAGGCAGAACCTCTACCACGGATACTGGTATAGAAATTCCTTCTTCTGTAAACACACGTGTCATACCGATTTTACGGCCTAATAACCCGATCGTCATTTGTAACACCTCGTATAGCAATTCTATTCATCATCAAGGCTAATCTGCACATCTACCCCTGCCGCCAAATCCAATTTCATCAGCGCATCTACAGTTTTTTCGGTAGGGTGCACAATAACAACTAGGCGTTTATGAGTACGCAGTTCATACTGATCGCGCGCATCCTTGTTAACGTGTGGAGAGGTCAATACCGTAAACTTCTCTTTCCTAATAGGTAAAGGTATAGGACCTTTTATTTGCGCACCAGTACGCTTTGCTGTCTCTACAATCTCGCGGGTCGATAAATCAATTAACCGATGATCAAACGATTTAAGACGAATTTTAATATTTTGATTGTTACTCATTTTGCTTACTCAATGATTTTAGCAACAACACCGGCACCTACGGTGCGGCCGCCTTCGCGGATTGCAAAGCGCAATCCTTCATCCATAGCAATCGGTGAATGCAAATTAACAGTCAATTTAACATTATCACCTGGCATCACCATTTCTATGCCCTCAGGCAAATCACATGTACCAGTCACGTCCGTCGTCCTGAAATAAAACTGCGGACGGTACCCATTGAAAAATGGAGTATGTCGACCGCCCTCTTCCTTCGATAACACATAAACTTCCGCCTCAAATTTCGTATGCGGCTTAATCGTACCAGGCTTCGCTAACACCTGACCTCGCTCTACTTCGTCCCTCTTCGTACCTCTCAACAAAACCCCAACATTATCTCCTGCACGGCCTTCGTCCAGCAGTTTGCGAAACATCTCTACGCCAGTGCATATCGTCTTTTGCGTATCTCGTATCCCTACTATCTCCACTTCTTCACCGACTTTTACTATCCCGCTTTCTACGCGACCCGTTACCACCGTGCCTCGTCCTGAAATTGAGAATACATCTTCTATCGGTAACAAGAAGCTCTTATCGATATTCCTTACCGGCTCAGGTATGTACGAATCCATCGTCTCAACCAATTTCTCTACCGCAGGTACTCCTAGCTCACTCGTATCCCCTTCCAGTGCTTTCAATGCCGAACCTATCACTATCGGGATATCATCCCCAGGAAACTCATAACTACTTAGCAGATCACGTACTTCCATCTCCACCAGCTCTAACAGCTCCGCATCATCAACCATGTCCGCTTTATTCAAAAACACCACAATATACGGAACACCAACTTGACGCGCTAATAATATATGCTCCCTCGTTTGCGGCATTGGACCATCCGCTGCGGATACAACCAATATCGCTCCGTCCATCTGCGCCGCTCCCGTGATCATGTTCTTCACATAATCCGCATGTCCCGGGCAATCCACATGCGCATAGTGCCGATTCGCTGATTCGTATTCCACGTGCGCCGTCGATATCGTTATCCCTCGCTCCCTCTCTTCCGGCGCCGCATCAATCTGATCATACGCTTTCGCCGTCCCGCCATATTTCTTCGCCATTATCGTCGTAATCGCCGCCGTTAACGTCGTCTTGCCATGATCCACGTGACCTATCGTGCCAACATTCACGTGCGGCTTCTTTCGCTCAAATTTCTCCTTCGCCATTTCTATAACCTCATTAACATTTATTGTTTCTTAATAATTGCTTCAGCAATATTCATCGGTGCCTCTGCATACTTAGCAAACTCCATTGAATAAGTTGCACGCCCTTGCGTTGCGGAACGAAGATCAGTTGCATAACCAAACATTTCGGCAAGAGGAACTTCTGCACGAACTATTTTGCCCGCAGGAGAATCTTCCATACCCTGAACCAGACCTCGTCTACGGTTAAGATCACCCATCACATCACCCATGTAATCTTCTGGGGTTACAACTTCAACACTCATAATTGGCTCAAGGAGAACAGGTTTTGCTTTCAGAGCGCCTTGCTTAAAGCCCAGAGAACCAGCAATCTTAAATGCCATTTCGCTAGAGTCGACTTCATGGAAAGAACCATCAAATAATGTGACTTTCACATCAACTACTGGGTAACCGGCGATAACGCCATTTTGCATCTGCTCTTGTACACCTTTATCCACTGCAGGAATATATTCCTTGGGGATAACACCACCAACAATGGCATTGGTAAACTCATAACCAGCTCCTGGTTCCTGAGGCTCGATTTTAAGCCAGACATGTCCATATTGGCCACGTCCACCAGATTGTCGAACAAATTTACCTTCTTGCTCTACAGCCTGTTTTAACGTTTCACGATAGGCTACTTGCGGTTTACCTACATTAGCTTCTACGTTAAATTCGCGTTTCATACGGTCAACAATAATTTCCAAGTGTAATTCACCCATACCTTGGATAATTGTCTGACCCGATTCTTCATCAGTATGAACTCGGAAAGATGGATCTTCTTGCGCAAGTTTACCAAGCGCTATAGACATCTTTTCCTGATCTGCTTTTGTTTTAGGCTCAACTGCAACTGCGATCACTGGATCTGGAAAATCCATCCGCTCAAGCGTTACCACATGGTCGATATCACAAAGCGTATCACCTGTAGTGACCGTTTTCAAACCAACTGCTGCTGCAATATCACCTGCTTTGACTTCTTTAATTTCTTCGCGAGAATTAGCGTGCATTTGCAATAAACGGCCAATGCGCTCTTTTTTTTCTTTTACCGAATTGTATACCGTATCGCCACTCCTTAAAACACCGGAGTAAGCGCGAAAATAGGTTAGGGTGCCAACAAAAGGATCCGTCGCAATTTTAAATGCCAAAGCAGAGAATGGCTCATCATAAGATGTTTTACGGTGAATCTCTTTACCATCCTCATCAACACCACGAATTGCAGGAATATCGATTGGGGAAGGTAAATAGTCAATAACCCCATCAAACACCGCCTGCACACCTTTGTTTTTAAACGCAGAGCCACAAAAAACAGGAACAATTTCATTATTAATCGTGCGCTTGCGAATCGCTTGCTTGATTTCTTCTTCTGAAAACTCTTCACCCTCGAGGTATTTTTCCATCAACTCTTCCGAGGCTTCTGCTGCGGCTTCAATAATTTTTGCCCGATATTCTTCACATTGTGCTTTCATATCAGCAGGAATTTCAGCGTAGTTGAATGTCATACCTTTCGATTCTTCATCCCAGTAAATCGCTTTCATTTTGATCAGGTCAATTACACCTTTAAACATTTCTTCAGCACCGATAGGTAATTGCACAACAACTGGATTGGAACCTAACCTCTGTTTAATTTGGGTAACTACACGCAAGAAATTGGCACCCATTCTGTCCATCTTATTAACGAACACAATACGTGGCACCCCGTATTTATTTGATTGTCGCCATACGGTTTCTGACTGTGGTTCGACCCCAGAAACTGAGTCAAACACAACAATTGCACCATCAAGAACGCGTAGTGAACGTTCTACTTCAATCATGAAATCGACGTGACCTGGGGTATCGATGATATTAATACGATGTAAGGCAAAATTTTTGTCCATGCCGGGCCAGAAGCATGTAGTTGCTGCCGAGGTAATTGTAATACCGCGTTCTTGTTCTTGAGCCATCCAGTCCATTGTTGCCGCACCGTCATGTACCTCACCCATTTTATGCGACAACCAGTATAGAACAAAACACGCTCGGTGGTTGTTGTCTTTCCGGCATCAACATGCGCGGCAATGCCGATATTTCTATATAGTTCTAGTGGAGTAGACACGACTAACCTCTCTCATTAATTCCACCTAAAATGGGCAAACGCTTGGTTAGCTTTTGCCATTTTATGTGTATCTTCACGTTTTTTTACGGCAGAACCTTTGCTCTCAAACGCATCCATCAATTCGCCAGCCAAGCGCAACATCATACCTTTCTCGCCACGTAAACGGGCCGCTTGGACTATCCAGCGCATACCCAGAGCGATGCTTCTATCAGTTCTTACTTCCACAGGTACTTGATAGGTGGCACCACCCACTCTGCGAGAACGCACTTCTACACTGGGACGAACATGATCGAGGGCCTGCTCAAAATATCGCAGGACTGAACTGACCTCCAGCTCCTGTTCCCCCTTGCTCTCCTGATTCATCCTCAGCTTTTTTTGATTTTTTTGACGCGATCATTCATCACATCAGTGCGCCATAGATAATCTTCTCAGCAATTGATTTTTTACCACTAACCATTAGTACATTAATAAATTTTGCGAGCAATTCACTATGATGTTTTGGATCAGGCAGAATCTCACGTTTAGGGACTTCTCTTCTTCTTGGCATGTCTATTTCCTACAATCAGATTATTTCTTGTCTTTGGGCTTCTTAGTGCCATACTTAGAACGACCTTGTTTACGATCATTCACTCCAGAGGTATCTAAACTTCCTCGCACCGTGTGATAGCGCACACCAGGTAAATCTTTAACCCGACCACCACGAATTAATACAACGGAGTGCTCCTGCAGATTATGGCCTTCACCACCTATATAGGAGGATACCTCAAAACCATTGGTTAAACGCACACGAGCAACCTTACGCATAGCAGAGTTAGGTTTTTTAGGTGTCGTGGTGTACACACGAGTACAAACACCACGTCTTTGTGGACAAGACTCCAATGCTGGGACGTTAGATTTTTTCTTAGCGTCTACGCGCGGCTTTCTTACTAACTGATTAATAGTCGCCATTTATTGTTAACTCCGAACTTTCACTTGTATTTATTTCGAATGCATAAGGAGGCCGGATTCTATATATGTCCAGCCTCTTTGTCAAGCTAAACGCTTCATAAGCCCCGCCTTAATGCTCCTGCTTATCAGCCTTAAGTGCTTCACTCAATGCATGCTCTACATCACTTGCTGTAACCGTATGCCCATTTTGCTCCGCACTTGCGGCCTTAGCGCGCTTTGCCTTTCTGCTTTGATGATAAGCGTAACCAGTTCCTGCAGGAATCAAGCGCCCTACCATCACATTTTCTTTTAGTCCCCGTAAATCATCAAGTTTGCCACTTACAGCCGCTTCAGTTAAGACACGTGTGGTTTCTTGGAACGACGCTGCAGAAATAAACGATTCGGTTGCCAAAGATGCTTTAGTAATACCAAGCAAAATTGGCGTACCGTACGCGACTTGCTTCCCTTCGGCGATTAGCTTGTCATTTTCTTGCAACATCATGCTTTCTTCAATTTGTTCACCAACAAGGAATTTCGAATCACCTGCAAAGGTTATTACACGTTTGCGTAACATCTGTCGCACAATTGTTTCGATATGCTTATCATTGATCTTCACACCTTGTAAGCGATACACATCCTGTACTTCATTGACAATGTAATTTGCCAATGCGCCCACACCGAGCAAACGAAGAATATCATGTGGGTTCAACGGACCGTCGGCAATAACTTCCCCTCGCTCAACATGCTCACCCTCGAAGACTGAAATATGACGCCATTTAGGAATTAATTCTTCATGTGATTGGTGCTCAGAAGCGGTAATGATTAGGCGTCTTTTACCTTTCGTTTCCTTACCAAAATTAACTAAACCAGAAATTTCAGCCATTACCGCTGCATCTTTTGGTTTTCTTGCTTCAAACAAGTCAGCTACTCTTGGCAAACCCCCTGTAATATCGCGAGTCTTGGTACGCTCTTGCGGGATCCGTGCGATAACGTCACCTACCCCTACTACATTACCATCTTCAAAGTTAATAATGGCATCTACTGGCAAGTAGTATTGGGCAGGCACATTCGTTCCAGCTAAATAGATATCCTCACCCTTATTGGAGACCAACTTTACCATTGGGCGCATATCTCTACCAGCAGCACTCCGTTGTTTAGCATCAGTAACAACAATATTACTTAGACCTGTTAATTCATCAGTTTGGCGGTTCATTGTTAACCCTTCAATAAGGTCGACAAACTTCAATTTGCCGCTCACTTCCGAAATAACCGGGTGTGTATGTGGGTCCCAAGTAGCAATAACCTGACCTGCCTCTGCAGCTTGATTATCGTGGACAGTTAACACAGCACCATAGGGCAATTTATAGCGTTCGCGCTCACGGCCAAAATCATCAACAACCGACACTTCACCTGAACGCGAAACAGCAACTAGATTATTGTTCTCATGCATTACTGTTTTAATATTATGCAAACGAATAACCCCTTTATTTTTGATCTGGATATTGTTCGCTGCTGTTGCACGTGATGCTGCACCTCCGATATGGAAAGTACGCATAGTTAACTGCGTACCAGGCTCACCGATTGACTGAGCCGCGATAATACCAACCGCTTCTCCGGTGTTTACTAAATGACCACGAGCTAGGTCGCGCCCATAACAATTTGCACAAAGACCAAAGCGAGTTTCACAAGTAATTGGCGAGCGGACTACAATTTGATCTACACCAAATTTTTCTAGTTTCTCAACCCAATCTTCATCCAATAAAGTGCCCGCTTTAACTACAGGGTCTTCCTGATTCGGGATGTAAACATCAGCTGCCACCACACGACCAAGCACACGCTCATGTAAGGGCTCAACGATATCTCCACCTTCAATCAAAGGCTGCATCAAAATACCGTTTTCAGTTCCGCAATCCAATTCGGTAATCACCACATCTTGGGCAACATCAACTAAACGGCGAGTCAAGTAGCCGGAATTCGCTGTTTTTAATGCAGTATCAGCAAGACCTTTTCGCGCACCATGTGTCGAAATAAAGTATTGGAATACATTCAATCCCTCACGGAAGTTTGCAGTAATGGGGGTTTCGATAATTGAGCCATCAGGTGCAGCCATCAAACCCCGCATTCCAGCGAGCTGGCGAATCTGAGCAGCAGAACCTCTTGCTCCAGAGTCAGCCATCATAAAGATCGGGTTAAATGATTCTTGGCGCAACTTTTTGCCCTCACGATCCACCACCTCTTCAGTGGCAATCTTACTCATCATCGATTTGGCAACCATTTCATTGGTGCGCGACCAAATATCAATCACTTTATTGTAACGCTCACCATTGGTCACCAATCCTGAGCGGAATTGCGATTCAATTTCACGCACTTCATTATCGGCCTGCTCAATTATTGCAGCCTTATCATCCGGTATTTCCATATCTTCAATACCGATTGATGCGCCTGCTCGAGTAGCGTATTTAAAGCCTGTGTACATAAGCTGGTCAGCGAAAATCACTGTTTCCTTCAAGCCAAATTTACGATAGCAGGTGTCTACAACCTTAGTGATCGACTTTTTAGTCATAGGTTCTATTGATCAGGGTAAAAGGCATGCCCTTAGGCAAAATTTCTGAAAGAATTCCCCGGCCAACAGTCGTTTCAACTAAATGATAGCCATTGCCACCTTCATCATTTTCCTTTGGCATTCTAATTTTTACTTTCGCATGGATGTCGACGTAACCTGCTTCATAGAAATTCTGTGCCTCTTGAGGATTGACAAAGATTTTTCCCTCGCCAAGCGCATTAACACGCTCACGAGTTAAATAATAAAGACCAAGAACAACGTCCTGGCTTGGTACAATAATGGGCTCACCACTTGCGGGTGATAAAATGTTATTCGTTGACATCATCAATGAGCGCGCTTCCAACTGTGCCTCTAAAGTTAAAGGCACATGCACGGCCATTTGGTCCCCGTCAAAGTCCGCATTGTAAGCAGTACATACCAACGGATGTAATTGAATCGCTTTGCCTTCGATAAGCACAGGCTCAAAAGCTTGAATACCAAGCCTGTGCAGCGTTGGAGCGCGGTTAAGAAGAATTGGGTGCTCACGAATTACATCATCAAGGATATCCCAAACCACCGACTCCTCTCGTTCAACCATCTTTTTAGCCGCTTTAATAGTGGTAGCAAGACCTCTAAATTCCAGCTTACTGAAAATAAACGGTTTAAACAGTTCAAGCGCCATTTTTTTTGGTAACCCGCACTGATGCAAACGTAAGGTTGGCCCAACCACGATAACCGAGCGGCCTGAATAATCCACCCGCTTACCCAGCAGGTTTTGTCTGAATCTTCCTTGCTTACCCTTAATCATATCGGCCAGGGATTTAAGAGGGCGCTTATTTGTTCCAGTTATTGCGCGACCGCGCCGCCCGTTATCAAGCAGAGCATCTACAGACTCTTGCAGCATACGTTTCTCATTACGCACAATGATATCTGGTGCATTAAGATCGAGAAGGCGCTTCAAACGATTATTACGGTTAATAACACGACGATAGAGGTCATTTAAATCCGAGGTAGCAAAGCGGCCACCATCAAGTGGTACCAAGGGGCGTAGATCAGGCGGAAGAACAGGCAATACATTCATGATCATCCATTCAGGCTTATTTCCTGATTCATAAAACGCTTCGAGCAGCTTTAATCGCTTGGTAATTTTCTTAATTTTCGTTTCGGAATTCGTCGTAGGTAATTCTTCACGCAATGATTTTATCTCTTCCTCAAGATCAATCTGACGCAATAAATCCCGAATTGCTTCTGCACCCATGCGCGCATCAAATTCATCCCCATATTGCTCCATTGCATCAAGGTATATTTCATCATTGAGTAACTGACCACGTTCAAGCTCTGTCATTCCTGGTTCAACAACAACGAATGCTTCAAAATAAAGAACCCGCTCAATATCACGTAACGTCATATCAAGTAAGAGACCAATACGGGAGGGAAGCGATTTTAAGAACCATATATGGGCAACAGGACTAGCAAGTTCTATATGGCCCATACGTTCGCGACGCACTTTCGCTAACGCTAATTCAACACCGCATTTTTCGCAAATAACACCACGATGCTTAAGTCGCTTATATTTACCACATAAACACTCATAATCCTTAATTGGACCAAAGGTCTTAGCACAAAACAAACCATCACGTTCGGGTTTGAATGTGCGGTAGTTAATGGTTTCTGGCTTTTTCACTTCGCCATAAGACCATGAACGAATTAAATCGGGTGAAGCAAGCGCGATTTTGATCGCATCAAATTCTTCACTTTGGCCCTGTTGTTTGAGGATGCCAAGCAAGTCACTCATTATAGGTGCTTTTCTCGTTGGGTCGCTGCGTAGATTAGCCAAGACTATGCCTCCAAAAAATTATGTTTAATCGTGTTCCAGTTCTATATCGATACCTAATGCCCTTATTTCTTTCAGCAAGACATTGAAAGATTCAGGCATACCTGGATCCATACGGTGATCCCCGTCAACGATATTTTTATAGATCTTCGTTCTTCCTCCGACATCATCTGACTTAACGGTTAACATTTCTTGTAACGTATAGGCAGCACCATAAGCTTCCAGCGCCCATACTTCCATCTCTCCAAAACGCTGGCCTCCAAACTGAGCTTTACCTCCGAGCGGCTGTTGGGTTACCAAACTATACGAACCTGTGGATCGTGCGTGCATCTTATCATCCACCAAGTGGTTAAGCTTGAGCATATACATGTATCCAACAGTTACTGGGTTATCAAACTGCCTGCCTGTTCGGCCATCATAAAGAATCGTTTTTCCATCAGGCCGCATCCCTGCTAATTCAAGCATGGACTTAATCTCCGTTTCAGTAGCCCCATCGAAAACAGGGGTTGCCATAGGCACACCAGCACGCAAATTATCGGCAAGAAGCAGCAGCTCATTGTCATCTAAGCTGTCAAGATTTACTCGCTTTTGATTGTCATGATTGTAGATTTTCTCGAGGTAGTCTTTTATCTCAGCGATTGAACGCTTGCTATCGACTAGATCTGCTATTCTTTGACCTAGCCCTTTTGCAGCTAAACCAAGATGGGTTTCTAATACTTGACCAATATTCATCCGTGACGGTACGCCTAAAGGATTAAGGACTATATCAACTGCCGTACCATCGTCCATATAGGGCATATCCTCAACTGGGACAACTATTGAAATAACCCCTTTATTCCCGTGGCGACCTGCCATTTTATCACCAGGCTGAATACGGCGTTTTACTGCAAGATACACTTTAACAATCTTCAATACACCGGGTGCTAAATCATCACCTTGGATTATCTTTTTGCGATTGTCATTAAAGCGTTTCTCCATTTCCTTGCTTAAGAGCTCAAGCTGCTTAGATAACTGCTCTAATTGCTGACTCACTAGATCATCATCAACGCGTACATCAAACCATTTTTCTCTGCCTATTTTTTCTAGGTAGTTAGAGGTAATCTTAGAACCTGGTTTAATACTACTTGGTCCCCCGGTTGCAACTTTATTGTGCAAAAGATTATTCACACGATGATAGATATCTTCTTCACGAATACGACGCTCATCAATTAAATCTTTTCTTACCCGTGCAAGATGCTCTTCCTCAATACTCCGAGCTCGTTCATCTTTTTCCAAGCCATCACGAGTAAATATCTGCACATCGATAACTGTACCATTCATTCCAGAGGGAACTCGTAGCGAAGAATCTTTAACATCAGATGCTTTTTCACCAAAAATCGCTCTTAGCAATTTTTCTTCTGGGGTTAATTGTGTTTCCCCTTTTGGCGTGACCTTGCCAACCAGAATATCGCCAGCACCAACTTCGGCACCAATATAAACAACCCCAGATTCATCGAGGCTCCCCAAAGCGGCTTCGCCTACATTGGGGATATCTGCTGTTATTTCTTCTGTACCAAGTTTAGTATCTCGAGCAATACAAGTGAGCTCTTCGATGTGAATGGTGGTGAATCTATCTTCTTGTACAATGCGCTCAGAAATCAGGATAGAATCCTCGAAATTGTAACCATTCCAGGGCATAAACGCCACGAGTAGGTTCTGGCCTAATGCGAGCTCGCCCATATCTGTACATGGGCCATCCGCAAGAACATCGCCGCGTTGAATGCGATCACCTGTTGCAACGATGGGTCTTTGGTTAATGCACGTATCCTGATTGGATCGGAAATATTTAGTCAGGTTATAGATATCAACCCCGGCTTCTCCAGCTGTTGTTTCATCATCATTCACCCGCACAACGATACGTGAAGCATCAACAAATCAATTATTCCACCGCGCTTAGCCACTACAGAAACCCCTGAATCGGAAGCAACAGTCCTTTCCATACCGGTGCCAACCAGCGGTTTCTCTGATCGCAAAGTGGGTACTGCCTGCCGTTGCATATTTGACCCCATCAATGCACGGTTAGCATCATCATGTTCTAGGAAAGGAATAAGTGATGCCGCAACAGAGACGATCTGCTTTGGCGAAACATCCATATAATTGATCTTATCTGGCGTAGTCAGCGAAAACTCATTCTGATGGCGACAAGGCACAAGATCAGCCAAAATCTTACCTTTCGCATCAACAGCCACACTCGATTGAGCAATATATTGATCGACTTCTTCAATCGCTGAAAGATATTCAATCTCATCAGTGACCCGACCATCAACAACTTTTCTACAGGGTGTTTCAATAAAACCATAGTCATTGGTTCTTGCGTAAACCGACAAGGAATTAATTAAGCCGATATTGGGCCCTTCAGGTGTTTCAATCGGGCAAACACGGCCATAATGGGTAGTATGAACGTCTCGCACTTCAAAACCTGCTCGCTCACGAGTTAAGCCACCTGGGCCTAAAGCAGAAACTCGTCGTTTATGCGTTACGCCAGACAATGGATTAACCTGATCCATAAATTGCGACAATTGACTTGATCCAAAAAATTCTTTCACCGCTGCTGAGACAGGCTTAGCATTAATTAAATCTTGCGGCATTAGATTTTCAGATTCCACAAGACTTAAGCGTTCTTTAACAGCACGCTCTACCCTTACCAAACCAACACGGAATTGATTTTCAGCCATTTCACCCACTGATCGCACCCGACGATTGCCTAAGTGATCGATATCATCAACCATACCAATACCATTACGAATATCAATAAGTGTTTTGATTACGGCCAGAATATCTTCTTTAGATAGCGTGCCAGGACCAGTATCTTGCTTACGACCTACACGGCGATTAAATTTCATGCGCCCAACCGGCGACAGATCATAACGCTCCTCAGCAAAAAAGAGATTTTTAAATAATGCCTCAGCAGCTTCTTTAGTTGGCGGCTCTCCGGGGCGCATCATACGATAGATTTCAACCAAAGCCTCAAGTTGACTTGCTGTAGGATCAATTTTTACGGTATCTGATATATATGAACCATGATCCAAATCATTGGTATAAATCATATCAAAACTAAGGATGCTGTTGGCGGCAAGCTTATCCAATAAGTCTGCCGTTACCTCATCGTTTGCCTGGGCAAGCATTTCACCAGTTTCAGTATTTATAATATGTTTTGCTAAGATTCTACCGACTAAATAATCTCGTGGAACAACAAGATCGCGCATATTGCTCTTTTCCATTAATTTAATATGGCGAGCTGTTATTCGACGTCCTTGTTCAACAATTAACTCACCTGTTTCAGGAACAACAATATCGAAAGAGGCAATTTCACCTCGTAGTCTTGATGGAACGAGGTTAATATGGAATTCGCCATTCTTAAGCTGACAAGTCGTGGACTCAAAAAATTCGCCGAGAATATCTTCAGTTTCATAACCCAGTGCGCGTAATAAGATACTTACTGGAAGTTTGCGTCGTCTATCAATCCGCACAAAGACACAATCTTTAGGATCAAATTCAAAATCTAACCATGAACCACGATAGGGTATGATACGAGCAGAGTAGAGCAATTTCCCAGATGAATGCGTTTTACCTCGATCATGCTCAAATATAACACCAGGAGAACGATGCAATTGAGAAACAACAACCCGCTCCGTACCATTAACGACAAAAGTACCCACTTCTGTCATCAATGGGATTTCACCCATAAATACATCTTGCTCACGGATGTCTTTGATCGGTTTTGGGTCTCCTGCTGCGTCTTTATCGAATACAACTAATCTGATTTTGACACGCAATGGCGCAGAATAAGTTAGACCTCGTAATTTGCACTCACGCACATCAAAAGCCGGCTCACCTAATTTATAACTAACATATTCTAATCTTGCGTTGCCAGAAAAACTTTCAATGGGGAAAACAGATGAGAATGCGGCGTGTAAACCGGTAGCATGTTGCTGACTTTGTTTTGTGTCGGTGTGTAAAAAATCTCTATATGACTTTAGCTGGATTTCAAGCAGATTTGGAATTTCCATTTTATCAGCTTGTCTACCAAAGCTTTTGCGAAATCGTTTTTTCTCAGCATGCGAATATTGATGAGGTTTAGCTTCTGCAATTGCCATGGTCATTCCTCTGTAAATTATTAATGACATCAAACACATACACCCAGCCATGTAACCAGGGCTGGGTTTTTAACGTATAAACAACACTATTACTTAACTTCAACAGTAGCGCCGGCTTCTTCAAGTTTCTTCTTAATTTCGGCCGCTTCGTCTTTAGATATGCCTTCTTTAACACTTGCGGGAGCACCTTCCACAAGGTCTTTAGCTTCTTTCAAGCCTAACCCTGTGATTTCACGAATTGCTTTAATAACCGCAACTTTGTTAGCACCAAAGCTGGTCATCACTACATTGAACTCAGTTTTTTCTTCTGCAGCTGCAGCACCACCAGCGGCAGGTGCAGCGACAGCAACAGCTGCTGCTGCAGCCGAAACTTTGAATTTTTCTTCCATTGCCTCGATAAGTTCTACCACTTCCATAACAGTCATGTTAGAAATCGTCTCAAGGATCTCATTTGTTGATACAGCCATTTCTAGCTCCTAGATTAATTAAATTATAGATTATGTGGTTATTGCTTCTGATCCTTAATTGCAGCCACTGTTCTAACCAATTTGGCATGAGGTTGTGCAAGAGTGCGCGCAAATTTCTCAATTGGCGCCTTCATCACAAACATCAATTTAGCCAAAGCTTCATCTCGGGTGGGTAAGCTGGCAATCGCCTCGAGCTGATTAGCTTCATAAACCTTTCCACCAACAGATAACGCTTTGACTTTAAGCTGCTCAAATGTCTTGGCAAATTCTTTTAACATCCTTGCAGCATCGCCGGGGGCCTCCATTGATAAAGCAATAAATAAAGGACCGACCAACTTCTCGCTCAAACATGCCAATTCAGTATCTGCAAAAGCCCTACGCGTTAGCGTATTTGGCACTACACGCAAATAAACACCTGATTTGCGCGCGGCACTTCGCAGCTGGGTCATTTGATTAACAGTTAAACCACGATAATCAGCAACGACTGCCGAAATAGCCTTAGAAGCAACTGCTGTCACCTCTTCAACAACGGCTTTCTTTGCAGCTAAAGTTAACGTCACGTTACTGACCTCCTAAGTTGTGCAAATCCATTGGATTTGACAGTTATGGTGGCCGTCTCAGAGAGATCCCGGAGCCGGGTCACCGTCTGCGCAGGACATTAAGCTCTGCAGCACCTGCGGTCTTCGACGGCATGGACCATGCCGTGAAAGCGTTATAATAACGTAAGAGATCACCCTCCTACCGTTTGAGTAAACACATACATAGGAGACCTGAGCTATTACATAATAATGGGTCGTACATATTACACGGGTATTGTGGTGATATCAATAGATAAACCAGGTCCCATTGTTGTTGATAACGAAATTTTCTTGAAGTAGACCCCTTTTGCTGTAGCAGGCTTTGCTTTCTTCAAATCAACCATTAACGCTGTGATATTTTCTAGTAAATCATCCGGTGAAAAATTCACCTTGCCCACGGTGCAATGGATGATACCGTTCTTATCTGTTCTATAACGAACTTGACCCGATTTAGCATCAGATACAGCCGCTTCGACATTTGTAGTAACCGTACCTACTTTGGGATTAGGCATCAGCCCACGCGGGCCTAGAATTTGTCCTAATTGACCGACAATACGCATTGCATCCGGTGTTGCGATAAGCACATCAAAGTTCATTTCGCCTGCTTTAATTTGTTCAGCGAGATCCTCAAAACCTACCAGATCTGCACCAGCATTTTTTGCTTTTGTTGCATTTTCACCTTGTGCAAAAACCGCAACTCGAACCGTTTTTCCAGTACCTTTGGGTAGATTAGTAGAAGTCCGCACTACTTGGTCTGATTTGCGTGGGTCCACCCCGAGATTAATGCTTATATCCACACTTTCCTTAAATTTTGTGCTAGCAAACTCTTTTAAAATAGCAATAGCATCCATTGCGCTATATAGACGATTAGGCTCAACCTTCTCACGAATTTTCTGTTGTTTTTTGCTTAACTTAGCCATGGCAACCCCTTATTCTACGCCTTCTACTTCAATGCCCATACTGCGCGCAGTTCCCGCAATAGTACGAACTGCCGCCGCCAAACTTCCTGCCGTTAAATCAGGCTCCTTAATCTTGGCGATTTCCTCAAGCTGAGCACGGTTAAGCTTAGCAACTTTCTTAGTGTTGGGATTGCTACTGCCACTTTGAATACCTGCAGCTTTCTTAAGTAAAACTGAGGCTGGAGGAGTTTTGGTGATGAACGTGAAACTGCGATCAGAATACACAGTGATAACGACTGGTGTAGCTAATCCTGGTTCCAAATTTTGTGTTGCGGCATTAAACGCTTTACAAAATTCCATGATATTAACACCACGCTGGCCTAATGCAGGTCCAACTGGTGGACTTGGATTTGCTTTTCCAGCTGGAATCTGTAGCTTTATATATGCATCTATTTTTTTAGCCATAATTACTCCTTATGGGTGCTATCGCCCTTTTGCTCTTACCATTACCCAACCAGGTAAATGTATTTGCTACTTGAGCTCCCCGTCTTAATTACCTAAGCTTTTTCTACTTGACTGAATTCAAGCTCAACAGGAGTAGAGCGGCCAAATATAAGCACTGCCACCCTAAGTCTGCTCTTCTCATAATTCACTTCTTCAACTACACCATTAAAATCAACAAACGGCCCCTCTTTAACACGAACTAATTCACCTGGTTCAAACAGAACTTTTGGTTTTGGCTTAGTAACACCATCTTCTACTCGTTGTAAAATTGCTCTAGCCTCTTTGTCCGAGATAGGCGTTGGCGTTTGGCTAGTTCCACCAATAAATCCTAATACACTAGGGATAGCGCGTATCATATGCCAAGTTTCATCATCCATAACCATATTAACAAGCACATAGCCAGGAAAAAATTTTCGCGTACTTTTCCTTTTTTGACCAGCACGCATTTCTACAACTTCTTCAGATGGAACGACTACTTCACCAATTTTATCTTCCAAATGCTGGTGCTGCGTACGTGATTTAATTTCACGCATCACAAAATTTTCATAACCTGAATAAGCATGAACAACATACCATTGTTTAGTTTTATGTTCTTCCACTGTATTATCAACCTAAACGTGTTAATTTAGCGATTATCCACATCATTCCAGAATCAATTCCCCACAGAATAAATCCTGTAATCGCGACCATGACCATAACAATCGATGTGGTTTGAATAGTTTCCTGACGTGTTGGCCAGACCACTTTTTGTAATTCAATTTTTGCTTCTTTTGCAAAAGCAAAAACCTGCTTACCTTGTCTCGTGAAGAACCCTAATACTGCGGCTAATACAAACCAACCAATCCAGATAAGTGCCTCTATAGGGCCCGGGAAATTATAGTAGTAAGTCGCAAAAAAAGCTAAACCAGTGACTAGCGCTATCCCGATCCACAAAGCAATTTCTTTAAAGTTCATTTTGGAATCATGTGAATTATTCATAATTATCTATATATTGGCAGGCCAGGAGGGACTCGAACCCCCAACCTGCGGTTTTGGAGACCGCCGCTCTGCCAATTGAGCTACTGGCCTAGATACATACCACAGTCTATGCTGTTGGGCCAAGGCCCAACAGCAGACTCCACACCTAACAAATCATTTATTCAATGATTTTCGCAACAACACCGGCACCTACGGTGCGGCCACCTTCGCGGATTGCAAAGCGCAATCCTTCATCCATCGCAATCGGTGAATGCAAATTAACAGTCAATTTAACATTATCTCCTGGCATCACCATCTCTATGCCCTCAGGCAAATCACATGTACCCGTCACGTCCGTCGTCCTGAAATAAAACTGCGGACGGTACCCATTGAAAAATGGAGTATGACGTCCGCCTTCTTCTTTCGATAAACATAAACTTCCGCTTCAAATTTCGTATGCGGCTTAATCGTACCAGGTTTCGCTAACACTTGACCTCGCTCCACTTCTTCTCTCTTCGTCCTCGTCAACAAAACCCCAACATTATCTCCTGCTCGCCCTTCATCCAGCAGCTTGCGAAACATCTCTACTCCGGTGCATATCGTCTTTTGCGTATCTCGTATCCCTACAATCTCAACTTCTTCACCTACTTTCACAATCCCGCTTTCTACGCGACCCGTCACCACCGTGCCTCGTCCTGAAATCGAAAATACGTCTTCAATCGGCAACAAGAAGGTCTTATCGATATTCCTTACCGGCTCAGGAATATACTTATCCATCGTTTCTACCAATTTCTCTACCGCAGGTACACCTATCTCACTCGTATCCCCTTCCAGCGCTTTCAATGCCGAACCAATCACTATCGGCATATCATCCCCAGGAAACTCATAATTACTTAACAGATCTCGTACTTCCATCTCCACCAATTCTAATAGTTCTGTATCATCAACCATGTCGGCTTTATTCAAAAACACCACAATATACGGAACACCAACTTGACGCGCTAAAAGATGTGCTCCCGCGTTTGCGGCATCGGACCATCCGCTGCTGATACAACCAATATCGCTCCGTCCATCTGCGCCGCTCCCGTGATCATGTTCTTCACATAATCCGCATGGCCTGGGCAATCCACATGCGCATAGTGTCGTTTCGCTGATTCGTATTCCACGTGTGCTGTCGCATATCGTGATCCCACGCTCACTTTCTTCCGGTGCTTTATCAATCTGATCATACGCTTTCGCTTCCCGCCAATTTCTTCGCCATGATCTTCGTAATCGCCGCCGTTAGCGTCGTCTTGCCATGATCCACGTGACCAATCGTTCCCACGTTCACGTGCGGCTTCTTTCGCTCAAATTTTTCCTTCGCCATCGAAAATCTCCCCCATCTCAAAAGTTGATAATTGTATGGTGCCCACAACTGGAATCGAACCAGTGACCTCTTCCTTACCAAGGAAGTGCTCTACCGACTGAGCTATGTGGGCTTAATCTTCAGACCTGGTCCATATTCCACAATCTGTTAATACAATTGGAGCGGGTGATGGGAATCGAACCCACGCTATCAGCTTGGAAGGCTGAAGTTCTACCATTGAACTACACCCGCATAAATTTTACCTCATCTCTCGCTCCTGCTTTGACCCATTCAACTATTTCTAGCCGAATCTGTCATATCAGCCACCTAATGCTGGTGGAGGGGGAAGGATTCGAACCTTCGAAGGCAGAGCCGTCAGATTTACAGTCTGATCCCTTTGACCGCTCGGGAACCCCTCCCAAAAATATGCCATTTTCTTTCATGGTATGCTCAAAGTCAATAGGCAAGCGCGCCTAGTTAGAAATCACTACCCTTAAACGCTGCGAGATGCAATTGGATTACTATGAGGTTGAGGGGCTTTATTTATTAATTGATGGTTGGGATTGCAAAATAATTGAGCAGATTCATGTTGGATCTTAATTGAGTAAGCCCTAGCTCCTAAAAAGATACTTCCGGTAGGAATGAGTAACCGTGAGACTGGCTAGAGTCATCTGGCCAGTCTCACATTCACCTGAAACTATTACCATCCAACTCCTGGAAGGAGACCTCCGCTAACTACTGGTGGAAGGTAGCCCCCGCTAGCATATTGCTCCCAGGTTGAGGCGGGTCGAACAGGAGTATTACATGGAACCATGTGCCATCCACTTACTGAAACTTCCTCATAGACTGGATAGTATGGATAGTATACTCTTTGTGCTTGGCTTGTACCCACTGCTGCAAGCATGGATGTAGAGATTATTAACCCAGCTACTAGTGATTTAATCTTCATAATCAATCTCCTTATACTAAGCTGCATCAATATACTACTAAGCTGCATCAATAATTATAGACTATGAAATATAATTGTCGCACTTGGAGCTAGAATTCACCGGCGGGCGAATTCCATAACTACTTGATTAAAGTGGTGCTGGCACCAGGAGTCGAACCCGGGACCTACTGATTACAAGTCAGTTGCTCTACCGACTGAGCTACGCCAGCTTTATGTTGACTGAATACGCCGGAGATAAACTGTGTAGGTTGGGCTTTAGGGACAGACCCTAGCCCAACACAAACCTAGTTTTGCTCCTACACTACATAATAAAACCCTGGCGATGACCTACTTTCACATGGGGAAACCCCACACTATCATCGGCGCGAGTCTGTTTCACTTCTGAGTTCGAGATGGATTCAGGTGGGTCCAAACCGCTATGGTCGCCAGGAAAACTTGTCTTCGGTAAAGAGTCGCTTCATAACACAAACTTAGATTGCCTTCCTTTTCCCAAAATAACTCAGGTTATATGGTCAAGACAATCAGCCAATTAGTACGAGTTAGCTTCACGCATTACTACGCTTCCACACCTCGCCTATCAACGTCGTAGTCTTCAACGGGCTTCATGGGAAAACTCATCTTGAGGGAGGCTTCCCGCTTAGATGCTTTCAGCGGTTATCCCGTCCGAACTTAGCTACCCGGCAATGCAACTGGCGTCACAACCGGTACACCAGAGGTTCGTCCACTCCGGTCCTCTCGTACTAGGAGCAGCTCCTCTCAATTTTCCTACGCCCACGGCAGATAGGGACCGAACTGTCTCACGACGTTCTAAACCCAGCTCGCGTACCACTTTAAATGGCGAACAGCCATACCCTTGGGACCTGCTTCAGCCCCAGGATGTGATGAGCCGACATCGAGGTGCCAAACACCGCCGTCGATATGAACTCTTGGGCGGTATCAGCCTGTTATCCCCGGAGTACCTTTTATCCGTTGAGCGATGGCCCTTCCATTCAGAACCACCGGATCACTAAGACCTACTTTCGTACCTGCTCGACCCGTCAGTCTCGCAGTCAAGCACCCTTCTGCCTTTACACTCTTGGTACGATGTCCGACCGTACCGAGGGTACCTTTGTGCTCCTCCGTTACTCTTTAGGAGGAGACCGCCCCAGTCAAACTACCCATCATACACTGTCCTCAACCAGGATTACTGGCCTAAGTTAGAACCTCAATAACAACAGGGTGGTATTTCAACGGCGGCTCCATCAGAACTAGCGTCCAAACTTCATAGCCTCCCACCTATCCTACACAGTCATCATCAAAGTCCAGTGCAAAACTATAGTAAAGGTTCACGGGGTCTTTCCGTCTAGCCGCGGGTACACTGCATCTTCACAGCGATTTCAATTTCACTGAGTCTCGGGTGGAGACAGTGTGGCCATCGTTACGCCATTCGTGCAGGTCGGAACTTACCCGACAAGGAATTTCGCTACCTTAGGACCGTTATAGTTACGGCCGCCGTTTACCGGGGCTTCGATCAAGAGCTTCACCTGAAGTTGACCCCATCAATTAACCTTCCGGCACCGGGCAGGCGTCACACCCTATACGTCTTCTTACGAATTTGCAGAGTGCTGTGTTTTTAATAAACAGTCGCAGCCACCTGGTCTCTGCGGCCCTCTTCAGCTCCTCACGTCAAGTAATTCACCAAAAAGGGCGTACCTTCTCCCGAAGTTACGGTACCATTTTGCCTAGTTCCTTCACCCGAGTTCTCTCATGCGCCTTAGTATTCTCTACTTGTCTACCTGTGTCGGTTTCCGGTACGGTTCTCTATAAGTTATGGCTAGCAGCTTTTCCTGGAAGCTTGGCATCAATGACTTCTTCGCACACCGAAGTGTCGGAACCACTTCGCACCTCAGCCTTACGAAAGTAACGGATTTGCCTTACTCTCAGCCTACATGCATGTACCGGGACTACCAACGCCCGGCTCACCTAGCCTTCTTCGTCCCCACTTCACCACTTATAAAAAGTCCAGGAATATTAACCTGGTTCCCATCAACTACGCATCTCTGCCTCGCCTTAGGGGCCGACTCACCCTGCTCCGATTAACGTCGTGCAGGAAACCTTAGACTTCCGGCGAGAGGGCTTTTCACCCTCTTTATCGTTACTCATGTCAGCATTCGCACTTCTGATACCTCCAGCACACTTCTCAATGCACCTTCATCAGCTTACAGAACGCTCCCCTACCACATGCACTTATTCAGCGCATATCCGCAGCTTCGGTGGATGGTTTTAGCCCCGTTACATCTTCCGCGCAGGCCGACTCGACCAGTGAGCTATTACGCTTTCTTTAAAGGATGGCTGCTTCTAAGCCAACCTCCTGGCTGTCTTTGCCTTCCCACATCGTTTCCCACTTAACCATCACTTCGGGACCTTAGCTGGCGGTCTGGGTTGTTTCCCTCTTCACGACGGACGTTAGCACCCGCCGTGTGTCTCCCGTGATTCAATTCGTCGGTATTCGGAGTTTGCATCGGTTTGGTAAGCCATGACAGCCCCCTAGCCGAAACAGTGCTCTACCCCCGAGAATCACTCACAAGGCGCTACCTAAATAGCTTTCGGGGAGAACCAGCTATCTCCGGGCTTGATTAGCCTTTCACTCCTAGCCACACGTCATCCGATAATTTTTCAACATTACCCGGTTCGGACCTCCACTTGGTGTTACCCAACCTTCATCCTGCGCATGGCTAGATCGCCCGGTTTCGGGTCTACTCCCAGCGACTCTCGCCCTTTTCAGACTCGATTTCTCTACGGCTTCCTTATTCAGTTAACCTCGCCACTGATAAGTAACTCGCTGACCCATTATACAAAAGGTACGCAGTCACCCGTCCTAAAACAGGCTCCCACTGCTTGTACGCAAACGGTTTCAGGATCTATTTCACTCCCCTCTCCGGGGTTCTTTTCGCCTTTCCCTCACGGTACTTGTTCACTATCGGTCAGTAAGGAGTATTTAGCCTTGGATGATGGTCCACCCATCTTCAACCAGGATTTCACGTGTCCCGGCCTACTTGCTCGTGTGCTTAGTTCCTCATCAATGCTTCGTATACGGGACTTTCACCCTCTAGCGTTACCCTTCCCAGAGTATTCTACTCACATCAATAATATATCACACCAGGCTCTTCCCCTTTCGCTCGCCGCTACTTAGAGAATCTCTCTTGATTTCTTTTCCTTTGGGTACTTAGATGTTTCAGTTCCCCAAGTTCGCTTCTGCTATCCTATGTATTCAGTCGCAGATGTCTCCGCTCGCGCAGAACGGGTTCCCCCATTCGGACATCTTTGGCTCATCGCTCGTTTCCAGCTCCCCAAAGCTTTTCGCAGGATTCCACGTCCTTCTTCGCCTCTTACTGCCTAGGCATCCACCGTTTGCGCTTCTCTTCTTGACCATATAACCTCAACTACCTCAGGTTATTACAAAAAGACAATACTTCTCGCTTGTGTTACCTCGTCTTTACTCTTTACCTAATTGTTAATGAACTTCTGGATATTCCAGACAAAAAAATCCTCACCGCTTTCGCAGCAAAAATCCTTTCCTCTGGTTAATCTCGTCCTTTGATGAAGTGGTGGGTCTGGGTGGACTTGAACTCACCGGCCTCACCCTTATCAAGGCAGGTGCGCTCTAACCAACTGAGCTACAGACCCTTTTTTTTGCGGCGGCTTTTTTCGCTACTCTTCGTTATCGATACTTACTCGTTCGGTCACATACTGATGTATGCTCTCCTCGCTCGCATCGATGCCTCGATTAGCAAAAAAATCCTTGCAAAAAACTTCTTGCGGCGGCTTTTTTCACTACTCTTCGCAAAAAACTTCTTCTTGAAAACAAACTGTGTGGGCACTCTGCATTCTTTGAGTGCTTTTCTCTTTAAGGAGGTGATCCAGCCGCAGGTTCCCCTACGGCTACCTTGTTACGACTTCACCCCAGTCATGAACCACACCGTGGTAAACGTCCCCCTTGCGGTTAGACTATCTACTTCTGGTGCAACCCACTCCCATGGTGTGACGGGCGGTGTGTACAAGGCCCGGGAACGTATTCACCGCGACATGCTGATTCGCGATTACTAGCGATTCCGACTTCATGGAGTCGAGTTGCAGACTCCAATCCGGACTACGACCAGCTTTTCAAGATTCGCTCCAGGTCACCCCTTCGCTTCCCTCTGTACCGGCCATTGTAGCACGTGTGTAGCCCTACCCGTATGGGCCATGATGACTTGACGTCATCCCCGCCTTCCTCCGGTTTGTCACCGGCAGTCTCCTTAGAGTTCCCACCTCTACGTGCTGGCAACTAAGGATAAGGGTTGCGCTCGTTACGGGACTTAACCCAACATCTCACGACACGAGCTGACGACAGCCATGCAGCACCTGTATCAGTGTTCCCGAAGGCACTTACACATCTCTGCATAATCCACTGTATGTCAAGGGTAGGTAAGGTTCTTCGCGTTGCATCGAATTAAACCACATGCTCCACCGCTTGTGCGGGCCCCCGTCAATTCCTTTGAGTTTTAATCTTGCGACCGTACTCCCCAGGCGGTCAACTTATCGCGTTTGCTGCGCCACTAACCTCATTAATAAGGCCAACAGCTAGTTGACATCGTTTACAGCGTGGACTACCAGGGTATCTAATCCTGTTTGCTCCCCACGCTTTCGTGCCTCAGTGTCAGTATTAGGCCAGGTAGCCGCCTTCGCCACTGGTGTTCCTTCCGATCTCTACGCATTTCACCGCTACACCGGAAATTCCACTACCCTCTCCTATACTCCAGTCTAACAGTCTTATCTGACCACCCCAGGTTAAGCCCGGGGATTTCACAGATAACTTATCAAACCACCTACGCACCCTTTACGCCCAGTAATTCCGATTAACGCTCGCACCCTCCGTATTACCGCGGCTGCTGGCACGGAGTTAGCCGGTGCTTCTTCTGTGGGTAACGTCTCATAAACTAGCTCTTAACCATCCTACTCTCCTCCCCACTGAAAGTGCTTTACAACCCTCAGGCCTTCTTCACACACGCGGCATTGCTGGATCAGGGTTGCCCCCATTGTCCAATATTCCCCACTGCTGCCTCCCGTAGGAGTCTGGGCCGTGTCTCAGTCCCAGTGTGGCTGGCCATCCTCTCAGACCAGCTACCGATCGTCGCCTTGGTAGGCCTTTACCCCACCAACTAGCTAATCGGACGCAGGCTATTCTTAAAGCGCCAGGCCTTACGGTCCCCAGCTTTCCTCCTCAGAGTTTATGCAGTATTAGCATGAGTTTCCCCATGTTATCCCGCTCTTCAAGGTATATTCCTACGCGTTACTCACCCGTCCGCCACTCGCCACCAGTCTAGCAAGCTAAACCGTGCTGCCGTTCGACTTGCATGTGTTAGGCATGCCGCCAGCGTTCAATCTGAGCCAGGATCAAACTCTTCAGTTCTTTCCCGTTTACTAGCTCTCACTAGCTCTCTTGCATTACTTCTTTACTTTCGCACTCCTTTCCTGCAAAGTGCCCTCACAGTTTGTCTTCTCTCTTCTTAATGAACCTTCGCTCTTTCCGGCGTGATGCGTATTCTACTCATCCTCTCTCCCTTGTCAATCACTTTCTGTGTTTTCTCACCAGACCACCCACATTCCATGGATACATACAAAAAGAATACATTTAATCTCTTGATCTATATAATTATAGACTATAAATTAGATTTATGCATAATTTTTAAAATTTTTGCGAGACTGCCAGCCGATCATAACAGAAAAAAGTCATATCATAATTATTTTTATCGTCACACTGTCGAAAAATCTTTTCAGCACAGCGCCACACCGATGGATTTAATCTGGGAAAATAGACATCGGCTGCAAAACGATGATGGATCACAGTCAGGTAAATCCTCGTAGTCAATGGTAGCGCTTGTTCGTAAACTGTTGCGCCCCCAATAATCATTACTTCAGGTGCTTCGGGTACCAAAGCAAAGGCTTTGGACAAAGAGTCAACTACATGAACACCGGCATACGGATTTTCTTGCGGCTCAAAACAATATTAAGACGTCCCGGTAGAGGTTTACCTATAGAGTCATAAGTATTCCGTCCCATAATAATTGGTTTCCCATAGTAAGACTTTTAAAATGCTTAAGATCGGCGGGGAGATGGCAAAGCAAATGATTATCTTTCCCCAGACCATTCTCCTCATCAATTGCAGCAATTAAACAGATTACCGTCATCTGTACGCCTAGCCGGCACTCTATTTATATCCCGCTTGCTTACGACCCTGGGCCATTACACTGGCCATATTCACTGCAGCGAGGAGACTGCCTGGGTCGGCCAAGCCAGTTCCAGCCAATTGCAAGGCAGTGCCATGGTCAACTGAAGTGCGGATAATGGGTAATCCTAAAGTAATGTTAACGGCACACCCAAATCCTACATGCTTTAACACTGGCAAACCTTGATCGTGATACATAGCAACAAACGCATCTGCTTGTTGTAAATTGCGAGGAGTAAATAAGGTATCCGCAGGAAAGGGGCCATACACGTCTATCCCTTTCTTTCGCAATAAAGCCAATGCGGGACTTATTATTTCAATTTCTTCTCGTCCTAAATAGCCACCTTCACCAGCATGTGGATTTAAACCTGCCACATAAATTTTGGGATCAGGAATAGCAAATTCCTGCTCGTAAAGAAGAGTGTAACTGCTCTATGACCGTACAAATTAATGCAGGGGTTATTGTCATCAGCAACCTGTCTTAATGGTAGATGGGTGGTAACTAGAGCGACTTTCATTGCGTCGCAAGCTAGCATCATTACCACAGTATCAACTTGGCAACGCTCAGCCAAAAATTCAGTATGGCCAGTAAATGCTATTCCAGCTTGGTTAATAACTGCTTTATGTACAGGGGCAGTAATTAGTGCTGCAAACTCTCCTTGTAAACATTTATCAGTTGCTAAATTTAGCATATCGATTACATAAGGGGCATTAAGGGGATTTAATTCGCCAGCGGTCACCGGTGCGGCACAAGGGAGAGAAAGCACCGTTAAATGCTTTGCTACGGTTGAAATAGGAGCACCGGTTGATAATCAATAAAAATTATTTCTTGCTTTAATTCCTCTGCTCTCTGGGCGAGTAGCGCTTTATCGCCTAAAACAACCAAAGGGACGGCATGAGCTGCGAGAGTAAGGCATAAATCAGGTCCAATTCCCGCAGGTTCACCACTACTAACAAGCAATGGCTTCATGCTAATTGCTTATCTAAAACACTCACGAACGCGTCAGCACGGATATGTTGCTGCCAATTCTGCACAGCTTCAGTAAACTTACGATGCTGCAAAAATTGCCTAACCTGTTGACGTTTAAAGGTTTCCGAATCATCAATTTTTTTACGCTCTAATACTTCAATTAAATGCCAACCGAAGGCAGACTTCACTGGTTTACTAACCTGATGTAGCGGTAAGGCATCCATTGCTTTTTCAAATTCAGGGACTAATTCACCGGAATTTACCCAACCCAAATCACCACCCTTAACTGCACTTGTTGCATCCAAAGAATATTGTTTTGCTAACAGTGAAAAATCTTTTCCGGCTTTTATTTGCTGATATAAATTGTTAGCTTGCTTTATCGCCTCATCAGCAGTCATACTCGGAGCCTGCTTCACTAAGATATGGCGAACATGGGTCTTGGTCACTTCATGCTTTTCATTACCACCATTCACAGCGATAAGCTTGAGCAATTGGAAACCATTCCCAGTTCGTAGAGGACCAATAACCTGCCCTATTTTCATATTGACTACTTGCTGAGCAAAAACATCCGGTAACTCTGCTAAATGGCGTTCTCCTAGATCACCGCCCTCTAAAGCAAATTCCCCGCTTGATTCCGCAATGGCTATGCGATTAAAGTCATCGCCGTGGCTGATCTTACTCAGTAAGTCATTTGCTTTTTGTCGCGCTTTATTTAATTGCTCAGTGGTCGGTTCTTCAGGCAGAGGGATCACAATATTTTGGAGATGGAAAGTTTGTTGAGGCGTAATGTCATTTTTAGTATTTTTCAAATAGTCCTCAACCTGTTCCGCTGTCACCATGATGTCTTTGCCTATAGCTTTCTGTTGCACACGGCTAATTAATATTTCTTTACGAATATTTTCCCTAAAGGCTTCCCAGCTTAGCCCCTCTTTCCCCACTTCTTCCCGTAACTGGGTCAAAGTGATGTGATTATTCGTTGCAATTTTTCCAATCGCATCATTTAAGTCAGTACTATCCACAGTAACGTCATTTCGCTTCGCCAACTCTAGTTGCAAATCAATATCGACTAAATGCTGTAACACTTGTTTACGTAACACCGTGTCGGGAGGTAATTGGATATTTTTAGCAATAAGCTGCTTCCTTAAGAGCTGTACTTCTGTTTCCAGTTCACTGGAGGTGATTACGCTATCATTGACAATAGCTACGACCTTATCTAAAGGCTGTGCCGAAGCAGCCATTATCGGCAATAGCAATATAAAAAATACAATCCGCTTTAGCATGCCATTATCCTCTTTAATCACTTGCCCGGCAATTTAGGTTATTTTTGTTCAGAATACAAGCCTTGAGCGTAGAGGATCTCCTTGGTTGAATACTGTGCCACATTCAGGAGGTCCTTCACTGCGCTCGGGATGACGGGATAGGAGGAGGTTGGGCACTCCGGAAGATATCGTTATAACCTGGGATATAAGTTCGTATCCTACCCGAGGGGTCACTGTTCCCTACTGATCCTAGTCCTTTCAACAAGATCTGCAAGAACACATTATTGTTGTATTTTGGTCTAGCGAACGAATCCAAATCGCGAAATGCCCGTCCTCCCATTAATCGCACAGCCCAACAACAATTATCATATTGTACCCCAAAAAAGGACATCATTTCATAGCGCTTACTGATGTTGTAGTTGTATCCGCCCAAAGTGCTCCAATTGCTGTTAAACGGCCAAGCATAGGCGAAGGATAGCTGGTGAAGGGGATTGTCTTGTGACGGGTTGTTTGTAACTCTGACAATATCGCCATTGACTAGATAGGTATAACCAATGCCAACAATTCTATTGGATTCCTGCTCATAATGGAAATTGATATGACCATTATTCGTGGACTTCGTCGCTGGATCCCAGACATAATCTCCCGCCGTAACCCAATTGGGGCTAAAGTGATATTGCCCACGAGCCGCTACGGGAGAAAATTTCTCAGTTGGGGATAGCAGGCCTAAAGTGCGCGGATTATCTTCACAGTTTCCCGTAACGCTTTGGCATAATTTTACTTTTCGTCTTGCGAAATAACGTGCTTGGCCGATTGAGACACTCGCTTTTTCTCCTCCCGATTCGTCCGAGAGCCAGCGAGAACTCAGCGCATAAGAAAGTTGGTTTGCATCACCAATTCGATCAAACCCTGAAAACCGATTCGTGCGAAACAATTGATCTGCACTGAATATCATGTAACCGGAATCAAAAACAGGGATCTGAGTTTGATCATGAAAGGGGACATAAAGGTAATAGAGGCGTGGTTCTAAGGTTTGAGTTAGCTCCTTCCCGTTAAACAAGGTAGCCCGCTCAAAATACAAACCTCCATCAGCACTATAGCGTGGTATAGTACGATTAAAATGTGATTTCGCATCCAAAGGCTGCTTGTTTAGATCATAGTAATTTTCGACGACCTGAATTGCAGGGGTAAAATACCCCCAAGATTTTATCAGCGGGAACGACAAGATAGGGTTCAAATGAAACCGAGGCCCTTCGGGCCTAAATAAATCTCTTGCAGGCCATCTAAAGTTATCAAACTGCCCTTCTAATGAAAAATTGGCATTAAAAGGCAATTCGTCATATTCGCCAAAAGCCATTAGTTGAGGTAATCGTCGATAGATGTCACTAATTGGCGATTCATCAATTGGATGCAGGGTTTGATAACTTTGCAGAATACCACGCAATGTCCAATGATCGGTCGTGTAGGTCAAGTCGCCTTGCCGCAATAACTGCCTCTCCGTCATGATAGCTAGATTAGTACTAAAGTCTTGCAAATAATAATCATCGGATACTTGATCAACATCCACCCTCAGATGGAGATCAGGGGTAAAGAAAGTACTGTCTTGCACCTGCACTGACCATCGATCAGCAGATTTCCCCCGCAATAATGGATGCTGCGCTTTATTTTCTAATAAAAAGCGCTTAAAAGCCCGATCATGTGGCAAAAAACTGCTACGAATAAGGCCAAATGATTTTCTTGTCAAATAACGAAATTCGCCCCCCCACATAAGGCCTCTCCTTGTATAGAGATGAGGAGTTATAGTTGCATCATAATTCGGAGCTATATTCCAGTAATAGGGTAACGCCAGATCAAAACCACCAATGTTAGACGATCCAACAACAGGCATTAAAAACCCTGATTTGCGCTCTTTAGAAATGGGAAAACTTAGATAGGGAGTGTATAAAATGGGCCAATCGCGCACGCGTAATCGAACATTTCGTGCTACGCCTTCGGCCTTCGCATCATCCAATTTAATACTGTCTGCCTCAATTTGCCAGGCATCATCTTGCGGGGTACAGGTTGTGTAGGTCGCTTTTTGCAACAAATAATCTTTATTGGCAAAGCGTTCGATAAAACTTGCTCGCCCCCAGGCTGGCTGAATGGCACTACTTTTCCTGGTATTAAAACGGTATAACACATCTTCAACTTTTCCGGATTTATCTTGGGGATTAATTATCGCTTTTCTTGCGATCATTAATCGCCCAGCTTCTATGTATCGTACATCACCTAGCAATTCAATTTGGGTTACTTTATTTGTTTTCGCGTCACGATAGACATAGGCAGTTTCTGCATTAACTACTCTTCCTGCCTGTTGCACCTCGACATTTCCGGATAATTCCGAACGACCTTGCCGATAAAAAGAAACATTATTTGCCATGATGCGCACTTCATCACCTAAAAGCGGCGTAACTTCCAGCAGCTGATATGAACCACCACAGAGAGGGAAAGCAGGATTTTCTTGCCAACCCAAACATTGAGCAAACTTAGAACGAAGTGCAGTAGTTAATCCAGCATCTCGCGCCACTACACAGGCTTGTACCGGCTCCACCATCACTTCTGAAGCATGACCAGTCCTATGATACATGCCGATTGCTATTGGGAGAGTAGCAATTAACCCCACGAAGAAATAGCGCTGGCAAATCATTTTAATTTTCACCACCACCAAAATACCTTATGATTCACCTAAAAATTTGAGCCGAGGAGTATAGCATGCATGATCGACAAAACGTACTTAGCAAATGGCTTGCACAAACCCTCACATCGACCGAATTCGCCTTAACTCCCCTCGCTGGAGATGCCAGCTTCAGACGATATTATCGCCTTTATCACAAAGGGATAACTCAAGTTGTTATGGATGCACCACCTGACAAAGAGGCTATTGAGCCGTTTTTAGCTGTTGCTGGTTTGTTAACTACTGCTGGCGTCCACGTTCCCCAAATACATGCTGTCGATAAAACCCAGGGATTCATTATTCTCGATGACTTTGGCGATACGCTATTATTGCATAACCTTAGCGCAGAAACTGCTGACAATCTTTACAAAATAGCGATGGATCTACTGCACGCTATCCAGCATTCTTCAACACGAGTACCCCAACCCCTTGGGGTAAACATCAGAAAAGAACTCCGCATCACCAGCCCCTCTCCCGCCCTACGGGCACCCTCTCCCCGTGCCCGGGGCGAGGGGGAAAATGAAGGAAATTCTTTGGGAGAGAACATGCAACTGCCGCAGTTTGATAAACAGTTTATCTTGTATGAATTAAACGTATTTAAGGAATGGTTTCTGCAAGCCTATTTAAAAATTGCCCTCAAGGCACAAGAGGAAATGTTACTGCACGAGACCTTTCATTGGCTTAGCAATGAAATTTCCCAGCAGCCACAAGTCGTTATTCATCGTGATTATCACTCGCGCAATATTATGCTAATTAGCAATGGCGATTCAGTTAAATTGGGGATTATTGATTTTCAAGACGCAATGTATGGACCTTTTACTTATGATTTAGTGTCCTTATTAAAAGATTGCTATATTCAATGGCCACGTGAGCAAGTCATGGGCTGGGTATCTTATTTCCATCAGCAATCTGCAGTAGCAAAACATTATCCTTTACCGGCTTTTATTCGAGCGGTTGATTTTTGTGGTTTACAGCGCCATTTAAAAGTTCTCGGTGTCTTTTCACGCTTGTATTTGCGTGATAATAAACCAGGTTATTTGCAAGATTTACCCTTAATCCTCCATTATGTGTCAGCCTGTCTGGAATGTTATGAAGAATTAAACCCTTTTTACCAATTTATGCAAAATAGGATCCATTTACCATGAAGACTGCCATGATTTTAGCCGCTGGAAGAGGCGAGCGCTTAAGACCACTTACTGACACAGTGCCCAAAGCTCTGTGTCTTGTCCAACAAAAACCACTTATTGAACACCATGTAGAAAAACTTGCCAAATCTGGTTTTGAACGAATCGTGATTAACCATGCATATCTTGGTGGGCATATACGTCAGCACCTTGGCAACGGGGCCAAGTGGGGAATTGAAATCTGCTATGCACCCGAACCACCAGGCGGACTTGAAACAGGAGGTGGCATTTATAATGCCTTAGCTTTGCTTGGTAAAAACCCTTTTGTAACTGTCAATGCAGATGTCTTTACTGATTATGAGTTCAGCTCATTAACGTTAGCAGACAGCGCTAACATTCATCTTGTATTAGTTAATAATCCTCAGCATAACCCAAAGGGAGATTTTGATTTAATCAATCAAAACCAGCTTAGCAATCAAACTAAACGTTACACCGTCGCTGGGATAGCCTGCTATCGGCCGGAAGCTTTCGCAGAATGTAGGGCAGGTAGGTATTCTGTAGTGCCGCTGTTTCATGAATTAATTCGTAAAAATCTTGCTACAGGCGAACTTTATCAAGGGCTATGGGTTGATATTGGCTCGATAGAACGGCTTAGCTTCGCCAGAACACTTCCATGTCATTGATTTTTAAGGATTTTTAAAGCTTTCTGTTGAGCGTTCTGAAATTTACTGTTATCATCGAGAAAATTGCCCCTTTTTTTGTACTCTGAATGAATTTTTATCAATTTTTTGAAAGAAAAACACCCCTAATATTCTTACCTAATGGGTAAATAGCAATGCATAGCAAAGAAAATATAAAACTGGATAAATATGCAAAACGCCTGGCTGCTTTAAAATTAGATTTTAAAATCGCTTCGGGCAAACTTAGGATCATTGATATTGGTGATGGTTTAGCTGCTGGCCTTGGTGGCTTTGAAGATACCCCGGTTCAGGCCACACTACTTCATGATTTACATGAGGCTAGCGGTGTATCGTTAGTCACTGCATTTGGTGAGTTGCCTTATAATGCAATGCATCCGAAAACGCTTCATATCCCTCTCGTGTTGCGTCAGATATCTTCTGAGAAAGCATGCATGGACGTTGGAGATTTGTCATCTAGGCCTGAGTACTTACTCCCTTTTAGTGAAGGTGGTCGTATACAATCGTATGTATCGAATGATTGGGGTAGAAAACTCAAAAATGTGGCTGTCACTCCTATTGCATTAATAGCTATGGAAATGCATAAATTATTATGGTACATGCTTATGCAAAAGCGAATGCCGGCTGAAGATTATGAAAAGGTATTGTACTGGACGAATGATAGTGGGCCGGACATTGATATAAGTAGAATTAATATACAAAATGGGGCTTTTATAAAAATTGCTGATCGCTCGACTGGCGGCAGTGACGAAGTTTATTATGCAAAAAATGATGTTGAAGTCCGAGATAGGCTTCGTAGTTTAAGTAAAGCATATCACTCAAATAGCGAGCAGTATAAAAAGCATATCTTTATTATCGAGCCTGCATATTTCACTCTAAAACGGCATCAAGATAAAGACTATAATGTGACAGGAAGAGCTTTTATTACGCTAACATTTAATACAAATACGCGAGCTCTGGATGTAAAAATTGCATCTGCAAAATGGATTCTTCCTTCTCAACAGATGAGAGGTGATAAATCTCCAGAGCAAATTCTCTCTAACGCTTCACATTCTAGTGGGACATTGGAATTGAGCTCAGATGAGTTGGATACATTGTCTAAAGCTATTTTAGATAGTTATGGAGAGGTTTTTAAAGCAAGCTTTGAGCACGATAATTTAATGGAATACTGTAAAGACGCTCCAGAAATGAACTCATTTTTATCCTGTTTAAGACCCGATTCCATATATATTTCTGCATTAGCCTTACACAATCCACAATATGATGAGGCTTACAAACAAAAACAATTAACGAGCCAAATAAATAGTTGTATTATTAGAGGTCTTATGAAAGAAGTGGATCTCTATTTGAATCCAGAATGTAGTATTAACGTGAAATTCTTTACTGTAGAACGAGAAAAAGAACTCCAGGGCATAATGAAAAAAATATGCCGCCTTTCTTTTTTTGAAAACTATATTAAATTTGCTAAGACTTGTGAAGCCTGTATCAAGGGAGTTCCAGGGTTTAGTGAATTTATTAAAAAAGAGTCTCAAATAATAGCAAAATTAGATACTTCAATAGTGCAATATTTAGAGAAGAAAAGCGAAAAATATGATCTTAAAGATATGAACAGAGCAGTAAGGCAAGCTGCTGTAGCTTGCGATATCGAAGTTTTGAAATTATTAATTTATACTCGAAGAGCTGCGGTCAATGCACGTTCTCCAGAGAGCAAGCGAACGGCATTAGACTTTGCAAAGAGTAGTAAAAGTAACGCGACTATAAAGAATCAATGCCTACTTTTATTAGAGCAAGTTGGCGGCAAGTCAGGGCAGTCATATCAAGTAGAGTGCTCTGACTCATTAAAAGTGTAATAGCTCAGGTCCCCTTACGCTTAAACTGATGGCGTAGTTGGACCTTTAGGCTCTTCAACAGTAGGTGTTTCAGGAGCAGATATTTTATCTGCCTTTTTTTGCGCGGGTTTTTCAGCTGCTGGGACTCTAGCCTCAACAGTACCTGGATAGGGACGACTGTTTACCTTGACTTCAAGAGCTTCTTTCTCCTTTATAAAATCCCCCAACCCTTCAGTAAGTAATGCCCTGACTTGGTCTGGATCCGCTTTTCCTGGGCCATCAGGGCCCTGTTTAATTTCCCCGTTATCTGTCGCCTCATAAACAACACTACCTTTAGTGACTAAATTGGATTCTGCAAAAAAAGCATTGAGCAATTTATCAATAAGAGAATTCGTCTCGCTTGCTAACGCTTTGCCTGCAGAATGAAAACTGCGCACTAATTCAGAGGTATTATTCTTAATAGCAAAATCGATATTAATAGCGCTTTGGGCCACTTTCATCAGCTCAGCCGCCAGCTTTGCAGCTGCGTTATTATAGTAATTTTTGAACTCTGTCTGTTCAGCTATACCTGACCAGGAACTACCATTTGACTCAAACTGAAGATGGACAAAATCACGGAATTCTTGAAGCTTTTTCATCATTGATTTAGAGCTATTTACCATAAATTTACCCAGGTCATTCATTTTCCTGGCAAAGCTGTCAACTAAGTAATCAGCAGCTATAGGACTCTTTTTTGCACATTCCATAGCCTTACCTATTGCTTCCTCATCCGGTGCTAATTGTGTCACTGTACTACCGCGGGTTGTTGTTGGTAATGGAGCTGCCATTTTGCTTTCTCACTATAACATTTGAATTAATAGTATACACTATATCTCCCACCATTATAGCAAATTAACACCACTTTGTCCTGAGCGAGTCTTGTCCAATGCAGAATGAGCCTGAAAATCTGATGTGATTCCAATGGGAATGAGCCTGAAAATGTTATAAAGAGGGCCATCGAAGCCGAAATCGTTCAAAATAAGGTGTTATGATCACAATGAACGATTCCAAGCTAGATAGCCCTGATGCTATCAGAACATTTTTGACGGGTGCTGACAAGGTTGAGTTTACAGTCAGTAAAGAGCAACGCTATGAATGGATAGCGGGTACATTAAAACGGACGGGGTATTTTTTATTACGAAAAAAAGAAAAGGTCGTGATAAAGGAATACTTGTTACGAGGTGCGGGGTATTCGCGTTCCCAGCTAACAAGGCTCATCCAGCAGTATAAAACCCAGCATTGGATTGGCAAGAGGAGTCATTCTAAAGCAACCTTTCCAACCCGTTATACTCGTGAGGACATTTTATTGTTGGTTAAAACGGATGAGCTGCATCAGCAATTGAGTGGTTCAACCACGAAAAAATTATTTGAACGCGCTTATCATGTGTATGGTGATGAAGCATACGTTCGCTTGGCCACTATCTCGGTTGCCCACCTTTATAATTTGCGTAAAAGTACGTTCTACCAACGTCAACGGCGTCATTTTACGAAAACCCAATATACAGCAGTAGATATTGGTGAGCGTCGCAAACCGCAGGCGAACGGCAAACCAGGCTATATTCGGATTGACACGGTCCATCAGGGCGATTTAGACAAAGTGAAGGGGGTTTATCACATTAATGCAGTGGATGAAGTAACCCAGTTTCAGGTTGTTATCAGTGTTGAGCGCATCAGTGAAAATTATTTAATTCCTGTGCTAGAGGAGCTTATAGAGGCTTTTCCATTCAAGGTTATTAATTTTCATTCGGACAATGGCAGCGAGTATATCAACAAGAGGGTTGCCCAATTACTCAATAAGCTTCATGTTGCGTTTACCAAATCACGCGCCAGGCATTCAAATGATAACGCACTGGTTGAGACTAAGAATGGCTCTGTAGTAAGGAAGTACTTGGGTTATGTCCATATCTCACAGAAATGGGCCCCTGTGATTAATGAATTTAACCGAAACTACTTAGTACCCTACTTAAATTACCATAGGCCCTGCCATTTCCCAGAAGTGAGTGTGAATGCCAAGGGAAAGGAAGTTAAAAAATACCCCTATAAAAACATGATGACGCCCTATGAGAAACTAAAATCACTCGAGCATGCGCAGCAGTACTTAAAAGAAGGGTTCAATTTTGAAGCATTAGAGCAGATTGCTTTGAGCTGTACTGATTTGCAAGCGGCCCAAAAGCTGCGCCAAGCACAAAGAAAGATGTTTCAAATTATTTTTAAGAAGCCCTCAATGCGTGAAGCAGACCTTGACTCCTAGGTCAGGCTATCGACATTTAAGAGGCCCCAAATGTGACTAAAGAGTATGGCGCCTCTCAACCTCAGGCTTTTAGAGTTTAGAAATAAAGTAATGTAAAATATAAAGTAACATATAAGTAACATTACATGATAAATAACGTTACTTATAAGTTACTTCTGTGAACCATTACCACTCAACAAGGTATGATGGTTATTTAAACCCCCTCATCCGCCCTTTGGGCACCTTCTCCCCAGGGAGAAGGAAAAGGAATCTATCGATAACATGTGAGCAAACTGATGGATAACCTGGCGCAGTAAACTGCGCTACAGGCTACCCACAGCTTGCATCACAAGTTATCGACAGATGGGCTCGTTTTAATACAAATAACAATTTCTTATTTTAAGGTCTTTTGATAGAATCTTGTTGTCTAATTAACCATCTCGATTTCGGCCTAGTTCAGGCTCATTTCTGGATTAGAAAATACTGAGCGCAGCGAAGGATCTCCTTGGTTGAGCACTATGCCACATTTAGGAGATCCTTCGCTACGCTCAGGATGACGGGGGGTGCTGCGCTCAGGATGACGGGGTGCTGCGCTCAGGATGACGGGGTGCTGCGCTCAGGATGACGGGGTGCTGCGCTCAGGATGACGGGGTGCTGCGCTCAGGATGACGGGGTGCTGCGCTCAGGATGACGGGGTGCAGACCCTAATCCATAGGATTGGGGAAAGTATCCGCTAGGGAACTAAAACTCTTCTTTTTCACCGCCTCAAAAGAGAATTCATCAACTTGAATGGCATCCCAGCAAGCTCGTTCAACCGCGACGATAGTATTAACTTCGAATTGCGACAATTCACCTTTACCCACTTTTTCAGCTAATTTTTCTTTTAAAGCAGCGAAACGATAACGCTTCAAATCACTTATCTTTTTATATAACTCATCATGCTCAATGATAAGCTGGAGGGTTTGCTCCATTCTATCAACAGGTTGTTTCGCATCACCGCTGAAAAATACTAGCCCCAGCATCCGCTCGCGATAATTATTATTTTTCATCATCATCTGCGCTAAACGATGATCAAGTTTATCACTTGGATAAGCCATTGTTTGCCCGAAAGGAAACACGAATAAACGCAGCAAAAATCCAATCGATTTTGTAGGGAAATTACGACAAAAAGCGATCATCGCTTTTTGTGCTTGATAAAAACAATACCTTACTGCCCATTTAGCATGGAGTTCTTCATCAGGCTTTTGGTCGTTTTCCTGGTAAGAGCGTAGAGCAGCCATCGCCATATAAAGAAATGACATGCCATCAGCTAGTCTCGCTGATAAGCGTTCTTTGCGCTTTAATTCACCACCTAAATAAATTAAGGATAAGTCCGCGAGCCAAGAAAACGCATGACTTAAACGCGCCAATCGCTTGTACTCTAAGTTTAAATCATTACCCGGTGCTTCAATAAACAATCCAGCTGTCCACGCTGAGCAAATCGCTTTAGCAAAACTACGCAAAGAATAATGGATGTGCTGCCAAATCAATTGGCGGAAAGCCATTTTGTCTGATCGCGAGACTGCATAAAATTCATCGCGTACGTAAGGGTGACACGCCATAGAACCTTGCCCAAAAATTAGCAAGTTACGCGACATGATGTTTGCCCCTTCAACGGTAACTGAGATAGGTATACTTTGATAGAAATCAGCAACGTAATTGCGGGCACCGTTAACTACCGCACGACCTGCATGCACATCCATTGAATTATTGACAGCAATGCGCGCAAGTTCGGTATTAAAATATTTAGTTATTGCTGAAGCAACGGAGGGCTTTTTATGCTGATTCACAGCAGCAACAGTTAAAAGCCGGGTGGCATTTACTAGATAATTTAAACCAGCAATTTCGGCAAGCTTTTCCTCAACCCCCTCAAAGCTACCAATTTCAACCGAAAATTGGCGACGGATTCTAGCAAAAGCACCTGTAGTTAAATACGCAATTGAAGACGAAGCGGCACCCAAGGCAGGCAAGGAAATCGAACGTCCAATCGATAGGCAGTTAACCAACATTTGCCAGCCATGACCCGCATTTTTCTGACCACCAATAATTGCTGCAATCGGCACAAAAATATTTTCCCCACGCAGAGTACCATTCATAAACGGCTGATCAGCAGGTAAATGACGGTTACCAATTTGCAAATTTTCGGTATCACGTGGAATCAATAGACAGGTTATACCCTCACAACCTTCTTCTTGCAGTAGGCCATCGGGATCCTTCAAATTTACTGCCAGACCAATCAATGTTGCGATAGGCGCTAAAGTAATCCAACGTTTATTCAAACTGATGTTTAGACCCAAAATCGTCTTACCATCGACCTTCTTTTTGACCACAATGGCTTCTGATTGAATTGACGTTGCGTCACTCCCAGCACCAGGCTCTGTAAGTGCAAAGCAGGGTATATCAATCCCCTTGGCAAGATTTGGCAAATACTTAGCCTTTTGGTCCTCAGTGCCATAGTAATTTAGCAACTCCCCTGGACCTAGTGAATTAGGAACCATCACGGTGACTGCTGCGGCTGGCGAGCGACTCGCTATTTTTAGCACTACATCAGAATGCGCACGCGCAGAGAAACCTTTTCCCCCATATTCCGTGGGAATTACTAAGCCTAAAAACCCTTTTTCTTTGATGTATGTCCAAACTTCCGCAGGCAAATCCCCTGCTTGCTTTATTTTCCAGCAATCGAGCATGCCGCATAGGGTTTGTACTTCATTATCGAGAAAAGCCTGCTCCTCAGCACTGAGCTCGGAAGAAACATTCATTAAGCGGTCCCAGTCGGGCGAGCCAATAAAAATATCTTTTTCGAACCAGCTGTCACCAGCATTTAAGGCTTCTTCTTCAGTTTTCGATAATTTGGGAATTGATTTACCGACACGCTCAAATAAAAAATCACTGATTGCATCACGCAGTGACTCCACATGAAGTAAAATGACCACTAGGATAATGGCTAACCAAATCAACACGCCAAAAACCCAGTTCATCCCAATCCAAAAAGTCGCGAGAAGTAGATATATAGCACTACCTATTTCCCAACTTAATGCACTCATGCCGTGATATAAGATAACTAGGGTAAACACGAGATAAATAAGAAACAACAGAGTAGTCATGTCAGTACCTTCTCTTGCCTTAATTAAAAACTAGTATATACCTGTCTGTGATGATTTTGCGAGCTTAACGCCATGCTCAAACTTTCTTGGAACAATTCGTGAACGTGCCCGCGCCCGCGTGCGGGCACGCACACGTTTACGGGAATGAGCGCTTTCGCGCAGATGTTTTAATTGTCTAGAGCTCTATTTAGAAAGCATTCGGGGGTTGAAAATTCCTTAGGAAGTGTAAGAAATGGGCTCTGTCATTTCAACGAGCTGCGTTGGTTAAACAGTCAATTCAATAGACGCACGAATTATGGATTACTTGCTTTGCTAGCATGAATCAACTAGCGTAAATGATTTAACTATAATTAACGAAATATATGAGAACACGTCTAGTTTGGAACTTTGAAATTGAAAGTAGTAACTTATTGGATTTGCACAATTTAATCGATATTCGTGATGAATTACGCTGGGAAGCAAGGTATTTTTGGCCAGCTGATACAATCATTACTTTACATGGCTTAGATGATTCGTTTTTAGCCCTCTCAAATTATGAAGTGAAACACCGCCAAGATTGTTATTCATTACTGCCCAACTCTAATTTCAATATTAAAGAACGGCGAATGCAGCTGCTTTATAAGCCATTGCTACAAGAAACTGCTCTATTACGTGGATATGGTAAAAAAATTGATCTGGCCGAGTATCCAGCCACTGCAATCCTACCGGGAACTAAAGCAGTGGTTGCTCCAACTTTATTAGCTCAATTACAAACTGGCCGGCAAGATGTTGTCGTAGAAAAAGAGGTGCTCATCTATAAATTTCCCAGTGAACCAACGATCAAACTCGAACTCGCCCGTATAATGGTAAACGAGCAAATTTATTATGGTGCTTGTGTAGAGGGTAGATCAGCAAAATTGGTCGCTACCATCGCGAAACACTTGCTGGGAGAGCAACTTTCCTGCGAGTATGTTAGTTTTCTTAAACATACTTTAACACCATGATAAATAACTTGCTCGCCATCATGTTTAGCTTTGGCAAAATTGGCTTTATCTCCTTAGGTGGCGGTAATTCCATGCTGAAACTTTTGGAATATGAAGCAGTAACAAATCGCCATTGGATTGGACCCGAAGAATTTGTCAATATGATAGGTACAAGCTTTCTTTTCCCTGGTCTAACCGCAGTGAAATTAACCGCATTAATCGGTTATAAAGCCGCTGGAATACTGGGCTTAATCTTAGCATTAACTTGTTTGAACCTCCCAGGCTTAATACTTGCCGTCATTGGTTATCAGGTATTGAGTTCGAATAGTGGCCCGATTACTCACAAGGTCATGGTCGCAGTACAATATGGTGCTCTAGCCTTGCTTGCAGCAGCTTCTTATTCGGTAGCCCAGAGTGTCGTTGGTCTGTTTTATTCGCTACCTGTAGTGGTAGCTACCATCTTGTTTTTCATAGGATTGGCCTACTTTCAGCTCTCACCATTTTGGGGGTTTCTGGCATTTATAGGAATTTGCTTTTTCTTTATAAAATGATGGGAGCAATGAGGAAAATTTTGGGGGGAAGTATAGATTGTGAGCAAAGATTTAGATAACCCGGCATACTATATCAATCGCGAATTTACTTCGTTATCTTTCAATGAGCGAGTATTGCAACTGGCAAAAAACAAACGGGTTCCTCTCCTTGAACGAATGCGTTTTCTTTGTATTTGCAGTGGGAATTTGGATGAATTCTTTGAAATCCGAGTAGCCGGCTTAAAGGAAAAAATTGCCCTATCATCAAGAAAACTCTACATCGATGGCTTGCAGGCAGATGAAATTTTTACCAAGCTAAGTAAAAAAGTACATTTACTCACCGACGAATTATATAACATCTTCAACAAAGAGTTACTGCCAGCGATGAAGAAAGCAAATATCCATTTTCTTTCCACTAAAGATTGGAACGACGACATCCATCTTTGGGCAAGGCATTATTTCAAAAATGAAATTTTACCGATTGTAAGTCCTATTGCCCTAGATTTAGCTCATCCCTTCCCGCGCTTATTCAATAAGAGTTTGAATTTTATTATTTCTTTACGTGGCAAGGATGCCTTTGATCGTAACATTGATTATGCCGTTGTGCATGCACCTCGTTCACTACCGCGGATGATTCCACTACCCTCAGAACTTTGTGTTGATGGTGGCTGCTATTTTGTTTATTTGTCATCAATAATTGAAACCCATGTCCATAGCCTATTCCCCGGCATGGAAATAAACGGCTGCTATCCCTTTCGATTGACTCGTAATAGCGATTTATTTTTGCGGGAAGAAGAAATTGAAGATTTGGCTGTTGCGGTGCAACGGGAGTTGTTTTCGCGCCATTATGGCCACGTTGTTCGCCTTGAAGTAGACAGTCAATGCCCAGGAAATATTGTTGACTTTCTTCTGCAAAAACATCACTTACATCATGAGGACGCTTATTTTTGTGAAGGGCCGGTAAATTTACTACGTTACTACAGTGTGCTTAACCGTATTGATCGCCCAGAATTGAATTATCAACCCTTGGTTGTCCAGTATCCACCGTACATCCATCGAAAGCGCAATTTATTTAATGTGTTAGATGAGCAAGATATTTTATTGCATCATCCCTTCCAAAGTTATGAAGTTGTTATTGATTTTGTTCGTCAAGCAGCAGCCGATCCTGCTGTTTTAGCAATTAAGCAAACCCTTTATCGCACCCATTCTGAATCAATCATGGTAAAAGCTTTAGTCGAAGCTGCCCGCTCCGGCAAGGAAGTAACAGCTGTCATTGAATTGCGTGCCCGCTTTGATGAAGAATCCAATTTAAGACTTGCAAACCGACTGCATGAAGCTGGGGTCATGGTTCTCTATGGGGTAATGGGATACAAGACGCATGCTAAAATGACGCTCGTGGTACGACGAGCCCATGGAAAATTGAAGCGCTATGTTCATTTAGGAACAGGTAATTACCATGAGCAAACCGCAAAGCGGTACACTGATTTAGGTTTATTAACTTGTGAGCCAACAATCGCTGCTGACACGCAAATGATTTTTCAGCAACTTACTGGCCTTGGTAAGACAGTAAAACTTAAGGCCCTATGCCATTCACCATTTACTTTGCAGAAAAATTTACTGCAATTAATTGAGGGATGTCGTCAGGCAGCCAGTGAGGGGAAAGAAGCTGAAATCAATATTAAAATCAATGGATTAACTGATAAAACCATGATTCAAGCCCTTTACCAAGCATCCCAAGCGGGGGTAAAAATTAACCTGTTAGTGCGCAGTGTTTGTTGCCTTAAGCCGGGGATCCCTGGTGTTTCCGATAATATCCGTGTTATCTCCATTGTTGGTCGGTTTCTTGAGCATCATCGGGTTTTCCATTTCCGCACTGGGAACGAAGAGCATTATTACTGCTCAAGTGCTGATTTAATGGAACGCAACCTATATTCCCGGATTGAAATTATGTTTCCTATCCTCGATGCAAAATGTTGCAAACGCATCAAAAATGAAATCTTCAAAAATTATCTAAAAGATAATACCAATGCCTGGGAAATGCAGGCTGATGGGAGTTATAAGCACACGACCAATGGTAGTTATTGCGCCCAGGAAAAATTACTAGAGCTATATACGCAAGGTGATGAGTAGAAACTATTCAGCACTTTTCACCAAGGTTTTGGAATTGTCGTGAGTAGATTCGACGCTGCTACAATAACGATTTATGGGCCTTGCCTGGTTCTTCACGCACTAGGCGTGGTACCAAATAACCTGGCAGCATGCTTTGCAATTGCTGATGAATCACGCGTGCTAATTTCTCTGGTAGCTCAAAATGTGCTGCCCCAGTCACCTTGTCTAAAACGTGCAAATAATAAGGTAAAACACCATAACTAAATAACTGCTCACTCAAATTTGCCAAAGTTTCTGCATTATCGTTTACTGCTTTTAATAATACGGTTTGATTGAGTAAATGGCAACCAATTTGGCGTAATGAACTACAGACTTCCTGCACACTATCGTCTAATTCCTGAGCATGATTACAATGCAGGACAATTACTTTGCGTAAATGAGTTTTAGCAAGCATGGTTAATAAGGTTTCATTAATTCGTTCTGGTAAAACTATTGGCACGCGAGTGTGAAAACGTAATGTACGAACATGCGAGATCGCTTCCAATCGACTTATCAAATCAGCCAAGATTCCATCCGTGGCCAATAAAGGATCACCTCCACTTAATATGACCTCATGAATTGTATGATCCTGGTCAATGTAATCAACAACCTCTCGCCAACCCTGTCGTCCGGGGTTACTCTTGTCATAGGGGAAATGGCGTCTGAAACAAAAACGGCAATTTACTGCACAGATACCAGTTAAAGTAAGTAAAACCCGTCCTTGATATTTATGCAAAAGCCCAGGTAAAGGACTAGCTGCGGATTCTTCTAGTGGATCATCAAGGAAATTATCAACAGTTTGCAGTTCGTCATTGACTGCAAGCACTTGCAAAAGAAGCGGATCGTTAGGATTTCCTCGTTGCATTCGTGCCGCAAAACCACGAGGAACTCGGGTTTTGAATTGCTGTTCAGCTACTGCACTACCTAACTCTTTAGGCAATGATAAAAACTCCAATAACTCATTGACGGAACTCAATCCTTGCCCCAGAATTTTTTGCCAACTCACAGAGTAATCCCACCTTAACTTATCTGCCGAGGATATGAAAATTCACTCGCAACAGGTATACAAAATTGATAAACTGCGAACGTAAAAGATCACTTCCCTATCCAGAACGAGTGAACCTTTACATAGGGGACCTGAGCTAATTACCTCTGAACTCTAACGAAAATGCAGCAAAATCTCAACAGTGGGGCTCTGATGGCTATCTATAGCACAAATGAATTTAAAAATGGTTTGAAAGTAATGGTTGATAATGCGCCATGTAGCATTGTTGATTGTGAATTCGTTAAACCTGGCAAGGGACAAGCTTTTACCCGTATCAAAATTCGCAACTTAAAAACTGGGCGTGTGGTTGAGCGAACCTTCAAATCGGGTGAAACATTGCCCTCAGCAGATGTAGCTGATGTAGAAATGCAATATCTGTATAGCGATGGAGAGCACTGGCATTTTATGGTTCCTGATAGCTTTGAGCAATACGCAATCGGCCCTGAAGCTTTAGCTGATGCTGTTCGGTGGCTAAAAGAACAGGATGTCTGTGTAGTCACTTTGTGGAATAACGAGCCTATACAAGTCACTCCGCCCAACTTCGTCATCTTAGCAATTACTGAAACTGATCCTGGTCTTAAAGGCGATACCTCGGGTGGCGGCGGAAAACCCGCAACTCTGGAAACAGGTGCTGTTGTCCGTGTACCCTTATTTGTCCAAACTGGCGAGCTAATTAAAGTTGATACTCGCACGGGTGAATATGTTTCTAGAGCGAAAGAATAGGGTCTGTTTACAGCCAGCCGTACAGCCAGCCGTCATCCTGAGCGTAGCGAAGGATCTCCCTGTGGCACAGTGCTCAACTAAGGAGATCCTTCGCTGCGCTCAGGATGACGGCAGCAGATCCTACCATCTAGGAACTTCAGACCAACCGCGGTCATAATGACCTCGATAGCCACGCCAATAACCAACATTACCCCAACCACCCGAATAGACACTACTCCAGTATGGACGGTAGCCAGTATAGTCTACGGAATAAACATAATCGGTAGTATTCCCAGAAGAATTAGTGGTCTCTGAAATGGTACAGCCAGTGAGGAAAGTTGCAGGTACAAACGTTAATGCTGCGATAATTATTTTTTTCATGATCGCTTCCTTATTAATATTTGCAAATTAATTATATTATGCGATCATAAATTAAACAAGAAATTCGATTATTATACAAAATGAAAGCCACGAAAACAGCGTGGCTAATAAAATTAAAGGCAACGACCTCCCGAGTATCTGAGCCGAAATTATTAGTTCACTTTGGTGACCTATGAAGTGCTTTAGGTTTCCTGCCTTGCACAAGATACACACCACACTTCAACTCCGATCTCCGTATCTAATCATTTGCATTTTGGTTCAGCCAGGGTAAGTCATTACCTCTATGTTTATAATAGACCATTACGTTCATTTTTTGAAATGGTTAGGCATATTTTTGCGATATCTGGGCAAATTAATCTCGAAAGTAACAATTCACCACAACTCCGAAATCTTGGGGAAAAGTCAGATTTGAGTGCAAGTTGAATGAAAAACGTGCTGAAAAAGCGCAGCATAGATGGCTATGCGAGCATTTTTCAGCGCGCTTTTCGTTCAAGATGCACCAAATATGGCTTTTCGGTGAGCTGTGCTGAATAGTTACTCGCGAAAATTCTCAAATTGCAGAGGGAGCTCCATATCAGATTTTTTTAATAAAGCAATTGTCTCTTGTAAATCATCACGCTTTTTTCCGGTTACGCGAATTTTATCACCTTGGATGGAGGTCTGTACCTTTACCTTGCTGTCTTTAATTAATTTGACAATTTCTTTAGCGCTTGGCTGATCAATACCTTGCTTGAAAGTCATGGAGAGAGAAAATGTTTTACCGCTATGAACTGGCTTATCGTCTATATCCACACCAGCAGTACTGACATTACGTTTTGTACAATGATTGCGGAACAAATCTTCCAGCTGCCGCACCTGAAAATCTGATTCTGATTTCAGAGTTACAGTCAGTTCATGCAATTCAATGCTGCATTCAACACCACGGAAATCAAAACGAGTTCCCATTTCCCGTACAGCATTCTCAACTGCATGGCGCAATTCTACTGCATTAATTTCTGACACAATATCAAAAGATGGCATAATTCTCTCGTTAATCCGTTTAATCTATTGTTGGGCCAAGGCCCAACCTACGATGGGCAATTTTTTTTGCTCATTTATCTTGTTCTATAATATCGACTTTTTAATTAAGGAACCAGTCAAAAACGAAGCTTCCTCCCTTTCACATATACGTTTTTTGCAAAAGAGCAGTTAAAATTTGTTGCAACTCCTTTGTATGATGGGTGAGAGGAATTGTGGCTTCTCCTAAAGCGCTATAAACAGCTTTTATTCTCGGCATATTTTTAAGATGTAACAGATGTTTTTTAATACTATCGACATCACCTCTTTGCAAAGGCCCAGTAAGCGCATTTTTATGTCCAGACTGCTGTATATTTTGCAGGGCATCCGCCATAAACATGGAGGTTATTTGACATGCAATTTCTTCATCAAGACCCGCTAATTGATAGCATTCACTTGCCGTAGCAGATAAACTTACCAGATAATTATTTGCCATAACTCCAGCGGCATGATAAATCGTTTTTTGCTCCTTGTTTAGCGCAAATAAAACGCCACCAATACCGGTAAATAACTTATTTACTACTGGAAAAATTTCTTGATCCCCTTCATATGCGCAATAAGTACCCTCTAAAATTTTCTGCGCAAAACTCAACATCTAGCGAAACTTTTATTTGGGTGTACACTCATAGCGTAGCAGCCAATAGTTCTAGCTTGCTGTAGTGCATCGGAGGATAATGCCCCACTGCAATGAAGAAAAATAGCTCCTTGGCTAATTTTGCCTGCAACAATTAGTTTATTGCACATAACCTCAATTAAATCATCGCGGGTTGTAATAAAATAGATGTCGGCCACAGGCAGGTCGCTTAAATTGACATAGCTTTCCCCTGATCCGATAAATTCGGCCGCAGAATTTGCGCTTGACAAAGAGGTGGTAAGGATTCCTTGTCACAGACCCTAAGCGATGTTTGGTTATCAATCGCCCGATCGTTTTTCCTACTCGTCCACACCCAATAAAATTAATAGCTAGCATTAATAATACCCCCATAAACTTATTTTTATGCCTAAGATTTCCTCTCTCTGCATTATTTTGATTCTGTTACTTAATAATTACTTAATATTAATCTGCTAAAGTCACCACTGCAATTTTAAGAGGATAACATGGCAAGCGGTGATGAGAGCGACGAAAGTATAACTGACGATTCCAGTGAAAATATCAAAGAGAGCAACCAGAAATCATGGTTAGGTAAACTACTAAAATGGTTACTTATTGGATTGGTTGCCCTTGTTGTAATGATTGGTGCAGTTCTAGGAGCTACTCTTGTAGCTACAGGCACTGTTACTGTTTTAGGTACAGGGGTATTAGCGATCAGCGCTGCTGCTGTCGTCACAGCTATTTTTGCTCTGATTATTGCTGCTGTTTTTTATGGGATTTACCAAGCAATTTCATATTTAATAAGTAATAATCCCCCTGATATTCAACAAGAAAATACGGATGATGAAGTAGAATTATTGTTAGAGAAAAACAGCTCTGCGCGAACTGAATTCAGCGCTATTTCCTCTGAAAAAAGTGGGTTAAGTACAGCAGATAAGGATTATTTAAAAAACCAGCGAAACACAACTTTTATCTGCGAAAACCTGCGGTCCAGGCCGTCTCAGTATAAAAACAAAAAAATGCTGTCTAAATTTACAGAAAACAGCTCTCTCTCTTTCGCAGAAAGAACTGCTGCATTAAGAGCTTCTCTTGAGCTATTTGCAACATCTGAATGTAGTGTGCAGCTCATCAAAGCAATTACCGGCGAAAACGCTAGCGATTTCATCAGGCACGAACAGAAAGAATTAACCCCAATACTTTTAATGCCAAACGAGTCTAAACCTATTGCATGAAATTGAACTAAGAATGCAGGTATTAGAACAATTAAAACACCCTTACCCCTATCTGGACTTATAGTCGTCTTGAGCCTACTCACCCTAATGAAAAAAGAATTACTAAAATCGAGCATGATCCAACTCAAAAACTCACCCCCGAAATTTTAGCAGAGAAGAAGTGCTATTCATTAATCACAAGAAAACTGAGTGTGATTGCTGGTATTCTTACTTTACTGGATTCACCCTCGTTTCTTACAGGAGATCAACAGGCTAAACAACAAATAAGAGAGCATTTAAGAGCTCTTGCTAACAAGCTTATTAAAGGAAAATGCTGCTAGTAAATTAAAAAGGTATTAACAAAAATATGAATGATTTCATTAGTCAATTAAACAAACATATTGCAAAGATCACAAAATACCCCAGAAGAAAAAATAGTCGATCCTATTCGCGAAGCTGAACGCTATTTTGTAGCAGAACACAACAAAAATAACGTACTAATGGTTATTACTAAAAATAAAAATGGCTCAACAATCGTGCAGATCGATAACTACTTTAATCACGAGCTGACCCAAGAACAAAAACAAGAATACCTAAAGATTCATCAGCACTTCGCCTCAAGATAGACCCTGTTGGTTTAATAACCTGCATAAAGCCGAGCAAGAATGGTATCTCAGGCAGAATTCCCAAGACACTTGCAGATCCTTCATGGTCTGATTTCGCAAAACTCTTTAAATCATCTGCGATGCAACACGCACCTGGATTAGCTAATGCGCGGGTGAATTACTTAATTACTCAACAAGCCGATCATGCTCCAATAAATGTTGTATCCACTAGTTATCAAAGCTGCAACGCCAGTGACCTATGAAATGCAAAAAACAGATCGCAAACAACAGAGTGTTTTAAATGTAAAACAAGAAATTGACAAACTACAACAGCTTGCTGATCACAACTTTAACAACTTATGGGGACAATTTTTCCGAAGATCACGAGACTCCCGAACCACCGCGAGTTATTCTAATACAATCGCTATTAAGCAGTCGTGGGCCAACAAGTGCCGATCAAAATTTAATTGATGAACAAAGAAAAGCGATGGCGCAAGTGCCTAGTACTATCAAAACATCCAAATCGTCTTATTGGGTTGCTTTTCATAACAACGCGACAAATTCATTTAGACTAGTAGAAAAATCCAATGCACAAGATTTTGCGGAAAAAGATCTTGACGAATTACGCAAAATCGGTAAGCAATTCCTAGATACCGTCATAAACCTCGCTGCGTCATCATCATCTTCGCAGCACCAGGAGTTAATCTCTCTGCTTGAGTCCAAAAAGGCATTAACTCCGCAAGAAATACAGAGAGTCACTTCGATAATTAAGGGATTAGATTTAACAGATCCACAAAAATTGAGTTTGCTTACTCTCATAAATACTGAAAATCAATTCAAGAAGCTCAGTACTACGAGTACACCCATTTTCCAAAGACGCAATAAAGAGGAATACCTCATAGCGCTGAAAAAAATCTTTGTTGAAGCTATGGGTGGGGCTGTAAAAAACAATTGTAAAAGTGGTAAAGATAGGACAGGCCAAAGCGAACTTTATCAACATGGGCTCTCGCTTGTAACCCAAGAAATCAGCCGGCAAAGTTATCGCCTATGATGAAACGGGAGAACTTCGTGATCGCTTCTGCATTCTTGCTGCCGAACTAAATTGTTCAATGAAAATTCAAGAAGGAGCGGCCCTTAGTACACCAGGCTCCGTTGGCACAAAGAGCTCAAAGGTTACTGACATTATCGATGTCAAAATTATTGATGCAACAACAGAGTTTTCACAACTGCACCCCCTAGGATGCAAGCTTGCTAATTTAAACAAATGTGACGTCCATAAAGCTAGTGAAAGCAATAAGGAAAAGCGAATTGAACAACTGGATAAACAAGAACAGCGCGGCGGCAAAAAGCCGGTTTCCCCTAATCATCATGTAACCAATTACTAGTATAGTACGAGCTCATCCCCCTATCTGGAACAGACGTATTTGGTGCATCCTGCGAGATCAGACTCCTTCTTTATTCATAACTTCCCCTACCCGCTTTTTGCCAAAGTTTCGTACAAAAACCACACTCGGCGCTCGGTTTCATCAATGTAGTTTTCCAAAATACTGGTCGTACCCACATCCTGACCATCACTGGCTACCTTGTGGGCTACACGCATGGTCTTTAATAGCACTCTGTTATCTTGCAATAGCTCATGCAACATTTCTGAAGCGGTTAAGCTTCCGTCAGAATCTTTAATCTGTTTTAATTCTTTTATTTGCCCTATTGACTGAATTGTTCTTTCGCCTACTTTGCGCACTCGTTCGGCTAAAACATCAATCATTGCAAACAATTGATCGCTTTGCTCGTCCAATAATAGATGATAATCACGGTAATGGCTGCCAGACATGTGCCAATGAAAATTTTTGCTTTTGACAAACAAAGCAAAAATATCTGCAACTAAAGGGTTTAGCGCTTTTGCAACAGCACGACAAACTTTAGGATCCAAATCACTCAATGTAGGTTGCTCCACCATTTTTAATTTCCTCATTTGCGCTCCATAACAGTAGATTTAAAAAATTAATTCCCCCCACAATGTTTGTTTTGACATTGTGCATCAATTACTACTCCATCACATTTACCTCTTAATAGCAATTCCTAAAGTTCATAGCTACATTGGCAATGCGATTATTCATTATAATAACTATAATTATATACTGGACTTTGGACAAACTCCGATCTGAACGGGCCCGAGCCCGTGGGCGAGCCCGGGCCCGCCCGAGCTCCGGCTAATCTACTTTTTGCGCCATTTTAGTCAACATCATAACAATGCGAATAAGTAAATCTCTGGCTAAGCGATACTGTTCTTCATGTATAATATTTGCACGTTTGGATACCTCCAGGATCGCCGCAGTTTCTGTGGCCGAACGTTTTGCCATGCGATAAAATCTGCTTTTTTCATTGGTGGAAAACTCACCTGAGCCTTCAGCAATATTCAATGAAATTGAGGTTCCAGCTCGTTGAAGCTGGTCGGTTAAATAAGCTCTGGAACGAAGTCATCATGATAGGCAAAAAGGGCAACAAACTATCTGATTATCCCTTGCGTTTGTTGCGCGTTCAGGTCTATAAAGAATCCGGTGAATTGTTATTCAAGCGACCCCTTTGGTTGACGGCAGCAGGTAAAAGACGCATGGAATTATCGTTGTATGATAATTTTACCAGCTATCGCCATCGCTTTGATATTGAACATTCTCAACCACCCAAACCACGAAAAAAAGCCCTTGGACGACAATCGGGGGACATTCAGGTAAAACGCATGCGTCATCCTATCGTTAAAAAGTGGAAAAACACTGCTCTTGATGAAAAAATCATTGCATAATCAAGATAATATTGTCAATAAATAAACCAGATTGCACGTTGTGATGGTGGAATATTGCTAAAATAATCTGGATTTGATTGTAACTTATGACTGTTCGGAGCTCGGGCGGGCCCGGGCTCGCCCACGGGCTCGGGCCCGTTCAGATCGGAGTTTGTCCAAAGTCCAGTTATTAATGATATTGCTTAATAAAAATCTTTACGTTAAATTTAACGGCTTAACTCGCCGACTTACACCGCGATGCGTCATTAGAGAAATAAAATACTTGATCAATTGTCGGAATAGCATCTTTGATCTCTGTCTTGGATAATGAAAACGGTTTCCATATTTCAAAATCTTCATCAATCAATTCTGCTTTTCCTTCGAGCGTGGCTGTTTTGAAAATAAAAGGTACTCCTTCGGACTTAAGTGGGTCATTTGCATCACTCACATGCAAGTGCAAATGCGGCACCGTGGAATTTCCAGTGTTGCCAAGTAATCCAATTAATTGACCCTCTTTGATCCTATCCCCTACTTTAACTCGTAACGTTCCGGGCTGCATATGCGCGTATAGCACATAATAATTTTTTCCATTCTGGGTAATCTTCTCAATTACATGATTACCAGGTATATCAGCTTCTTTTATAGCATTTGGAGAGCTTGCCTTTAAAGGCTCAAGCGGTGTATTTTCAGGAACACCATCATGCACTGTTACGACTTCACCATCAGCGACAGCCATTACCTCATGGCCAAATCCAGGCCAATTGTTATTATCTCGTAAATTACCTTGCGCAGCGGTTCCGTCTGGACATATTTGTATCCAGTCAATTGCAAAACGTTGAGCTAAATATAATTTTCCACCCAGATTAAGCAATGCTTTTCTATGATAGGAATCTTTCGTAGGTCCAGCAGCTGCAACCCAGCCATTACCTTTTAGGGGAGAAGAAATAACAACAGGTTTATCTGAACTTACGTTAACATCATAATTGATTAAGCTGGTTGGCGCTGAATTTTTATCCGCTGTAGGCTTCACAACCCATATTTTATGATGCAATTTTTTTGGCGGGCTAGATGATTTATCGATTGAAATCCATACAAACACAAATACACCCATCCCTTTATTCAATTCAATCGATTGCTCGAGATCGATTTTTTTATTGTCTTTATACGCTAAGCTATTGCGGATAAGTTTATTGCCTGCATAAGCAGCTATCTTATTGTTATGGTCACCAAACACCTCGATTCGTCCAATCCGAACGGGTTGATCACTTTGATTTACAAATTGGAGTTCATAAACAAGCAATTGCTTATCTGAAGATGCTACTGGAACGGGTTGATGAAGGACCGATAGTTGCAGGGACGACGCAGCGGCAAATACTGAAAGAGGTAATACAGCAAATAACAAAGCCGCGATGCGTTGCCAATATCTAAAAAAAGACTCACAACTCTTTACATGAAAACTCATTATCTAATCATCCAATTCAATTGTCTAATCGCCAGCACCCGTCATCCTGAGCGCAACGAAGGATCTCCTTGATTGAGCATTATGCCACATTCAGGAGATCCTTCGCTGCGCTCAGGATGACGGCTCCCCTAAAAACCGCATTTTTAATCGCACCCAATGATAATCGAACCGTCATTTAAATGGTATTGATTAATAAGGCTCTCTTTTATTAATCATAATTATGCTATATTATGATTAATAAATAGTGAGATTATTCATCATGAAATGGAACTGGCAGTTTGAAGAGTGGCCAAAATTTACTTGGGATCAAGATAAACTAATCACCTATGAGCGGTCATTTAGTGAGGGCGCAGGAATTATTATCGGCTCATCTCAGCATATTTCTAAGGAAGGTAATCAAAGCTTACTTGTAGAATTAATGAGTACTGATGCTTTGGACAGCTCTGAAATTGAAGGCGAACACTTAAATCGAGACAGCGTTCAATCTTCTATTCAAAAAGAGCTGGGTCTATCCACTGAAACACCCAAAGCAAGTTTGGCAGAGCGCGGAGTTGCCAAAATGATGGTTAATTTATATCAAACCATTCCAGAGCGATTAACTCATACTATTTTATTTGATTGGCACCAATTCTTGATGGGTAATAATCATCATCTGGAAAATATTGGTAAATACCGTAGCCATAAAGAAGCAATGCAAATTGTCTCCGGGCCCGACTATGCAAGAAAAATCTATTTTGAAGCACCTCCTTCAAAATCCGTTCCAGTGGAAATGGAGAAATTTATTGATTGGTTTGAACACAGTTCTCCAGCCGGTTCAGCCCCCCTACCAACATTAACACGGGCAGGAATAGCCCATTTATGGTTTGAAAGTATTCACCCTTTTGAAGATGGAAATGGCAGAATAGGCCGCGCCGTAGCGGAAAAAGCGTTATCTCAAGGCTTTTCAAAACCAGTAATGACGGTATTGGCAAAAATCTTATTACGAAAAAGAAATGAATATTATCAACAACTAGGTCAAGCAAGCCTAACATTGGATATAACATCCTGGCTGTTATGGTTTGCAAGGATTGCCATAGAAGCACAACAAAGCACCTATTTGTATATTGATTTTATTATTAAGAAATCTATTCTTTTAAGGGAAGCACAAGGGAAAATTAATCCGCGACAAGAGAAGGCACTACTAAGACTGTTTCGTGTAGGCCCTGAAGGGTTTGTAGGGGGTTTAAGCGCCAAAAATTATATGGGAATTACTGGTGCCAAGATCGCGACGACAACAAGAGATTTGCAAGACTTAGTTAAAAAAAATATTCTGAAACATACCGGCGAACTTAAAGCCAGACGATATTTTTTAAATATTGATCCACCTGCGACGCTCCGCTCCCACGGCGTCATTGTTTGACCCCTAACTCTGACAACAAATATTGGTAGGAGATATATTCCTGTTCAAGACAAATTTGATTGCCGTATTGATTGGTTTTAATTTCTTTGAACAATTTTAATTCTTCTTTGGTTAAATTAACAAGTTCAGCTTGGGTGGGTGTGGTTTCCGTCATAATTTTGTAACTTCTTAGGGCCTGTTTCTTTGTTAATTAGAGATCTGATTCCGCATAGGGTCGTTTAAAAAATGAATAATCTTTTCATTTACCAGAGCAGGTTGATCAGCAGAAACCATATGTCTTGCATCTGGAATCATCGAGATAGAAATATGCGGTGCTACCGAACGTAGGTGTGATGCAACCCTTTCAGGATTATAGATAACTTCATCCTTACCAAGGAGAATCAGAGTATTGGCTAGAAGTTTCGAAAGTTCATTATCCGATATCACAGGAATTTTAATTGTATTGAGTTTATATGATTGAGTCTGAACTATTGTTGCGACGCTCATCCACTCTGGTAAATCAGAAAACCCTGATGAAATATAATTGAGAAATTTTTTGGCAAACCGCGGACTGGGCATTATGTTCCCGAGAATTCCACGAAAGATAAACATGAATTTCATTCTTGCCAGTGAAGGTGGTGCGAGAAGAATGAGCGAAGTCACTGCTTGCGGGTATAATAAAGTGGTAAGGGGTCACCCATTAGAAAGTCTGCGTCAATAGGCAAAGCTAGTCCGTTTGGTTTTTTTAACCAATTTTTTATTATTTTAACAGTCACTGAGAGTATAAATCGTACACTACATGCGCCTAAAATTTCTCATGGAGGTGTCACTACTATGCACCAGTCACCCATATGAATTAAGACATTTACCAATGGCCATGAAAGGAAATTGGCAGTCCTTGGCAAAATTTGCCTCAGAAATTATTTAGTGCCGTGCTCAGTCCAAGTCGAGAGGTTCAATAATGAACCGATGACAAATCAGTGGCTTATGCTTACGCATGGCCAACCCTTTGTGGCTCAGAGCACGGGCATATCAGTATACAACAAACTTCAGTTACTTTTCCTCACTAAGTGGTTAAGGTAAAGGTTTAATCAAATCTATTGGTTTTTAACCAACCCCAAATTTAACTCAATTACCTTAACCAAACACCGTTTCAAGGCCTGTTACATAAAGGCCTTTTGTACATCAAATTCTGCTTGTTCTTTCAATACATAAAAACAAGCTCTGGCCAGCTTATGTGCGACCGTTTTAATTGCGACAATGCTGTTTGTTTTAGCCATTTTTCGTTGATAATATCGTTTAACCGTATCGTTGTACCGAATTGCAAAATTAGCAGCTTCAGTAAATGCCCATGACAAAAATTTATTACCATTTTTACTATTGGTATATCCTTTTTTCTTACCATTACTATATTTCGCTCCACTGATACATCGGCAGTACGAAGCATAATCGCCAACCTCACCAAAACGCGAAATATCCCCTGTTTCCAGCATGATGGTTAGTGCCAAAACCAGGCCAACTCCATCGATACTAGTTAACTGTTCGAAGGCACGCTCCAGACGCAGTTCTTTTTTCAGCACCTTCTCTAGTATACCGATTTGCTCCTGTAGGCAGTTCATAACAGCCAAATTAGTGTTCGCGGCTAATGCAACGTGAGGTGCTAAAAAGTCAACCTTAACCTGCTCCACTGTAAGCTGCTTAACCTTAGTCGCCGAGATTTTTTTATTCAAATGGCGAGCATATAATCCCTGAATAGATTGCAAATTTAATGTGCTCTGCTGCACCAATTGCATCCGTTTGCGCATCAAGTCACGTGCGGTTCGCTGATCCTTTGGATAAATATAACCCTCCGGTAGAATATTTAATCTCAACATATCCGCTAACCACCGTGCATCACTGTTGTCATCGGTATATTTCACTCCGGAATACTGTTGTATGCCAGCTGTATTCGCAAGATGCACTTTAAAACCTGCTTCCATTAAACCATCAACTAACCAGTACCAGTTGTAAGTAGATTCAACAACAAGTCCCATAATGTTGCTCCGATAAGGCTCTAACAAATCAATCATTTTGCAAAGATCGTTGTCAATTCGTTTACGCAATACTTCGCAGCCATCTTCATCAACCAGAACCACAACACAATTATTTGAATGCAAATCAATTCCACCATATAGTTTCATTTAAGGCTCCTTTGTTAGCCGGTTTTTGTTTTTTTACAAGCTAACTTTACCGGTTATTCGAAGGAGCTTTCTATATGATTATCAAGTCTTTTGATAAAGGGTTTAATTTAATATAAATATTGGTTAGGATAATTCCCAAGGAACTGGACTTTGGACAAACTCCGATCTGAACGGGCCCGAGCCCGTGGGCGAGCCCAGGCCCGCCCGAGCTCCGAACAGTCATAAGTTACAATCAAATCCAGATTATTTTAGCAATATTCCACCATCACAACGTGCAATCTGGTCTATTTATTGACAATATTATCTTGATTATGCAATGATTTTTTCATCAAGAGCTGTGTTTTTCCACTTTTTAACGATAGGATGACGCATGCGTTTTACCTCAATGTCCCCCGATTGTCGTCCAAGGGCTTTTTTTCGTGGTTTGGGTGGTTGAGAATGTTCAATATCAAAGCGATGGCGATAGCTGGTAAAATTATCATACAACGATAATTCCATGCGTCTTTTACCTGCTGCCGTCAACCAAAGGGGTCGCTTGAATAACAATGCACCGGATTCTTTATAGACCTGAACGCGCAACAAACGCAAGGGATAATCAGATAGTTTGTTGCCCTTTTTGCCTATCATGATGACTTCGTTCCAGCAGTCTATTTTTATGATTTGAATTTTTCCTTCGGCGCTCGTTTGTCAAAACGCAACGGATTCGTCTGGAGCCCGCCATGTTGCTGGATTGTTTAACTGATGAATATCACCATAGACTTTAGGGCGACCACGTTTTTTTGTAATTGGGCGCGTAAACATAACTCCTGTCCTCTAACCTCGGTGAAAAAACACGAGGCTGTGGCGTGCAGTCTACTGTAAATAAATGAAATCCGCGCTGTCGATAAAATCACTTCAGCCTTCCCTCGTGGCAGAGCTTATTTAACCGACCAGCTTCAACGAGCTGGAACCTCAATTTCATTGAATATTGCTGAAGGCTCAGGTGAGTTTTCCACCAATGAAAAAAGCAGATTTTATCGCATGGCAAAACGTTCGGCCACAGAAACTGCGGCGATCCTGGAGGTATCCAAACGTGCAAATATTATACATGAAGAACAGTATCGCTTAGCCAGAGATTTACTTATTCGCATTGTTATGATGTTGACTAAAATGCCGCAAAAAGTAGATTAGCCGGAGCTCGGGCGGGCCCGGGCTCGCCCACGGGCTCGGGCCCGTTCAGATCGGAGTTTGTCCAAAGTCCAGTTATTTACAAGCCTGAATTATCACATTTTTTAACTATCTATTACCTTTTCTCCGCTTAGTAGATAATCCAATACAAACTCTTTTCCTTTAAATCCAATTCCGATTTGAACAGCCTTTTCAATGCCATGCTGTTTAAATTCCTCAATATATTTCTTTTGTTCGATCTGTTTTAATGCGTGATGTGCGCACTCCTCTAACGTTTCTTTTTTACCTTTGACTTTAAGTTCCATCACAATCGCATATTTCGATAAGTCTTTAGGAATAATTAAAATATCAAACCGGCCTAACCCACTTTCTCGATTGGATTTAATCTCATGTGTATGATGTAAACTCACCATAAAACCCAGTAAAAGTCCATGATAAAATGCTTCGGGTTCTTTGGCTACATCATGGCAACTCACAATTTGTAATAACACTTTTTCAAGATGCGCTTTAAATTGTGCTATCTTCCCCTCTAATAGCGAAGCAATAAATTCATTGTACCAATTAACGCCATAACCATTTGACAACCATTGCTCGATAATTTGGCGGTATAAATTACGCACTTCACGATTCGGAATCGCCAGCGTAGCAACTACACCTTGGTCAGTTTTCCTCGAATCGGCTGGTTTGAGATAACCAGCCATTAATAATAAATTCCAAAGCGCATCAGGATTATTATTCAAATATTGAAACGATAATTGTTCATCAATCAATTTCTCAATACTTTCCCCTGAAACCAACCCCTCTAATTCCTCTTTAAACTTTAAAGGGGTTTTCTTCATTAAATCTTTAATGAGTTGATTATCGCTCGTATCAACCCAATACGGCTCTAGCTCTCCTCTCCTTTTTACACAGTTTGCTATAGACCAAGGATTATAAATAATGGTATTGCCAAATTGATAACCGTTATACCATTCCTTAATTTCTTCCGACTTTTTAGATAAATTAGATTTTTCCAAAACCTTGTCTACTTCTCTCTCAGTAAAACCAAAATGCTCACTGTATTCATCTCGAAGCAACGAATAAACCTCTAAATTATTTACCCCCGAAAATAAACTCTCTTTGGCAACGCGTAAAATGCCGGTAATCACCGCTTTATTTAAGTAAGGATTATTTTTTAATGCTGGGCCTAACAACCCACGCATAAATTCAATCATTTGATCGTAATAACCCTTTATATAAGCGGTTTGAATCGGCGTATCGTATTCATCAATTAACAACCAAGGCTTAACTTCGTAAAAAGTATAAAGAGTATATGTCAAATCAAATAAAGCTGTTTTAAGTGATGCTTCATTAGATTTTTCTTCAAGAATGAGCGTAAAAATTTCTTTTTGATCGGCTGCCAATTTATCACTTTTCAGTAAATATCTATATTCTCTATATACGCGACTCATCAATTTAGCTAACATTTCACAGGCTGATGAGTAATTAGACTGTTTAATATCTTTAAAAGTAATATAAATAACGGGGTATTTTCCTTGATGTTGCACATACTCTTCACTACATTTAGCAATTTCAAGTTGATTAAATAATTCTTTGGTCTGCTTTCCATAGACTTCCGCTGCTAAGAAATAATGCAACATCGATAAGTTAAACGTTTTTCCAAAACGACGCGGGCGCGTAATGACAATAGCTTGGGTTGTTTTATCATCAATAAGCTCCTTAATAAAAAGGCTTTTGTCTACAAAATCTAAATTATTTTCAATAACTGACCTGAAGTCGTCATAGCCAATCGGTAATTGCATGTATTTCACCTAATCTCTATTTATTAATTGAGGGTCGGCCCCGATCCTGGTCAAAAGTACTCATAGGAGAGTGTTTATATCGCTCTTTTGTTTCATGTAAGGAGCTTCGATACTCTGTATTATTAATGATATTGTTTACATTATTCTCAATTATCAATCAAATATTCTTGTTCATGAAGTAAACGCTTACCCTAAAAATTTAAAGCTTAACTTTGCTCCCCTCCCCTTCACAACTAAGGTTCTTCCTCGAGAAGGTTGTACTTAATGACTTGTTTATCAACACCAACAATATCACAAAATCCTTCTTTCAAATCATAAACAATAACCGCTTCACCTCGTTCTAATTTATACAAAATCTCAGCTTTCTTCGTTGCAATACTTCGTTCTTTTTCTCCATAATCCGTAGCTTGTCGTGTGATCGGGGTTCTAGGCGTAAACCGTCCAAATTTCCGGACAGATATTGTTCATTGATCCTTACTTACAAATCTCTGTCGCGCAAATTCAATGGATTGATGTAACTTTCACAGTGGGCACATGCATATAAATGTTTTTTCATTGTGAAATATTCTCTGGAGAAGCAAAAGAAAATGCTAAAATTTCAGAACAGGACTTTTTTGATTTAAATAATCTACCACCATTATTAACACACAGAGTTACTAAAAAGCAAATTTTTAAACTGTTCGAATTAGTGAAAAATCCGAGAGAAACTCAATTTGACTAAAACTGTTCCGGAAATTTGGACGGTTTACACCTAGAACCCCATGTAGGGCCGGTTCCGGCTTACAACCCCATTTAAAAGAATATTTTTGGAAGGAGGCTTAATTCAGAATTAACACTTTTGGTGGTTATTCCACACGATCCCCATTAGGAATTCCTCAGCATTTGAAGCGGATTCGCTACCGCGCTCAACTCTGGCACTTGGTGAGCTTGCTCTTCTTTTTGCTTTTGATTTTGACGATATTTAAAAATACCAAAGGCTGCCATCCCAGTCGCAGCGGCACAGACAAGCGTTCCTACCACGCTACCGATCACAGCAGTTAAAGGTATAGAGGGACTATTAGGATTGTTCATATTAAAAGCAAGCACAACTGGAATAAAAAGCACTTTTTCACCTAACGCATTAATGAAACCTAAAGTGATGTTGAGGGCACCCGTTCCATTCCGTACTAGCCGAATTTGCTCATTTTTAAGCTCAGAATAGGTAAAATTTTGAAGAGGATCGGTTGCTATCGTCAGATAGCCTCCTTGGATGAGCTCTACCGAAATCACATCTTGATCTGTAAGAGGAAGTTGTCCTGACTTTAAAATGACCGTGCCGTTAGATAGGATATCTAAAACTACGATTAAAGAAGGAGTGGGGGTTGGCGTCGGAGTTAGTGTTGGCGTTGGCGTAGATTGCTGTCCAAAAATAACGTATGCCGTACCGTTACCCGAGGCTGGAGTAGGAGCCCCTAACAGTAAGTCACTTATCCCGTCACCATTCATATCTCCCGCTGTGCTGACCGAATTGCCTAACCAGCCATCATTCACTATCCCAGGTATTGTAAATCCATTGCTGCCATTTAAAATACTTAAATCAAAAACCGCAGGAAACCCACTTCGACTTCCAAAGATCACATAACTCGCTCCATCAATTCCTCCCTGATAGGTTACTCCATTGGCCCCCAACACTAAATCCGCGAAAGTATCATTATTAATGTCACCGGCTGTACTGACAGAAGTGCCTAAATTTCCAGAAACTGCTATTCCAGGTACGGTAAACCCATTGGCACCATTTAGTGCGGAGAGATTAAAGGTGGCAGGGAAGCCATTTCCACTTCCAAAGATGACATAGCTAGCGCCAGAGTCTGATGAATATGCAGCGGAAGCTCCGAGAATTAAATCCGCAACTCCGTCTCCATTAATGTCACCGGCTGTGCTAACAGAATTACCTAAATAACCATACCCATTGCTGCCTGTTGTTTCTATTCCAGGTATCGTAAAACCATTACTGCCATTTAGGCTCTGAAGATTAAAAGAGGCGGGGAATCCACTTCGACTCCCAAAGATGACATAGCTAGCCCCTAAGTTTGAATTTGCATAAGGAGCTCCAAGCACCAAATCCGTAATATTATCGCCATTAACATCCCCAGCTGTACTAACTGACCAACCGAATCGCTCATTAGCCGCTATTCCTGAGATTGTAAAACCATTATTGCCATTTAGGTTCAGGAGATTAAAGGAGCCAAGAAATCCACTCTGACTCCCAAAGATGACATAACTAACGCCAGCGTTTGAAAAGGGGGCCCCCAACACTAAGTCACTTAGTCCATCCCCATTGATGTCGCCAGCTGTGCTGACCGAATAACCCAAGTCTCCACTGGCTGCTACACCAGGTATTACAAAACCATTACTCCCGTCGAGATTTGCGAGGTTGAATGACGCTGGGAAAGGATTGCGGCTGCCAAAAATTACGTAACTGGCTCCAGTGAGTGAATTTACACCATAAGCCCCCAGTACTATATCCGTGATACCATCGCCATTCATATCCCCGCCTGTACTAACTACATAGCCAAAACCGCTAAAACTCGCTAACTCAGGTATGGTAAAACCGTTACTACCATTGAGCCCACTCAGATTAAATATATTAGGATAAGCGCTGTGACCTCCGAAAATCACGTAGGTAGTACCTCCCCCATAGGCACTCAGCAGTAAATCCGCAATAGTATCACCATTCACATCCCCGGCACTGCTAACCGAGTAGCCGAAACCATTCACTATTCCCGGTATGCTAAAACCATTACTGCCATCCAACGCACTTAAATTAAAAACGGCTGGGAATTGTGTTTGCTCTATCGAGCGCTTTTTCTCTGAAGAGGATGATTCAGAGGGTTCTTTGAAAGCACTTCCTTCATCATAATATGATTGAGAAAGCCCTACACTATATTCATTACTTTCTTGTACTGAAAAATCCGTTTTTCTATTCTCTTGCGCCAAAGAACCCATTGCCAACACCGGCAACAATATTTTTAATTTCTGTTTTAAACTCGGATCAGACAATCGCTCTATTTGTTCACAGATAGGTTGAAAAAATTGCTGTTGAACCCCATTTAATTCCATAGCAGGAGCAACATTCACATAAACTGCATAATGTTGTGCCAAATCATCAATTTTTCCTAAGCTTGCGGGATCATGGGGATTTTTTCGAACATTTTCGAGAGCCGGTTTTAACTGTTGAATACATTCTTTTAAACCAGCTACATAAATAGCCTGTTGCCTTTGTGCAATTTCTTCGGCAGAAGGTCCTGGATTTGGATTCCACCAACTTTGCCACTTATCCCAAGCCGAATCAAAAGTGCCTCTTGATACTCTTCCGACAACATTCCAGAAATTGCTTGCGGAGGGATACCAACTTGCTGCACCTGTATTAGTTTGGTTCGCTGGTGCATGAGAAAACACACCATTCCCATTTTGAGTTGATGCTGTATTGGTTGTGTTTATTGTATTGAAAGAGGAGGGCATAGCAAATTCCTTTTTTAACCCCATAATGGGTTTTAATCTTTAAAAATTAATTTTTGATCAATAAGTTAGTTGGTTTTGAAGTAGAAAAGGTAGCTGGAACAAAGTAATATCGTAATTTTTCCCGATGAAAGGATATATTGTGATATGGACATGTACCAGCTGATTAATAGTTTCTGTGAAATAGATGATTTTTGCAAGGAGTTAGACAAATACTGCCAGCATTAAATGCTAACCGGACCGACAAAAGGCAGCCGAAGATCGTGGGTATAAAAAGCATGCCTTTTAGCTGTTTCATCCACCATAAACCTCAAATGTTACCTTGCAGTGGTCTAATATGACTGGACACTTTTATAGGTTAAAATATCAACCAATAGGAGTGTATAGAAATGAATCAAAGAAAGAAACCGTACTACAGTTTGGAGTTTAAACAAGATGCTGTACAACTAGTCTTGTCTAAAGGATATAGTATTCAGGAAGGAGCAACCAGTCTTGGTGTATCAGAAAGTGCATTAAGGAAATGGGTAAGAGCAGAAGAAGGTGGTAATCAAAATAATAATTCTATAACTGGTAATGCATTGACTTTAAGTGAGCATGACGAGTTACTGCGGTTAAGGAAAGAGAATATCAAGCTTAAAATGGAGCGAGAAATATTAAAAAAGGCCGCCGCTTTCTTTGCTCAAGAACAACGATAAGATGTCAATTTATCAAAGAGCAAGAGAAAGCTTATCCAGTTAAAATATTATGTAAAGTTATGCAGATAAGTCGTAGCGCTTATTATAATTGGCGTAGCTGCGGTCCTATCGTGCCAAATGAAGAAGAGGCCTTGGTTAAAGACAAGATAAGAGCCCTATTCAAGAGAAGCAGGAACACTTATGGAAGCAGGCGCATAGTCAAAGCGATGAAAGAAGCGGGCATTGAAATTGGTCGCTTTAAAACCAGAAAGCTAATGGAACAACTTGGACTGGAAGCTCGTTACCCTAAGAAATATAGGACAACAACCGATAGCAATCATAAGTTAGCGCTTGTCCCTAATATACTGTGTCGTCAGTTTAACCCTACTAGACCAAACCAGGTATGGACAACGGATATCAGTTATGTTTGGACATTGGAGGGCTTTATATATATAGCAACAGTAATGGATCTATATTCGCGCCAAATTGTGGGTTGGGCTATTGATGACCATATGAAAACTTCGTTATGCCTGCAAGCATTGGAGATGGCTTATTGGCGAAAAAAACCAGAGTCGGGGTTATTACACCATTCTGATCGTGGCAGTCAGTATGCTAGCAATGACTATAGAGAGCAATTAAAGCGAATGGGTATGCGACAAAGTATGAGTCGTAAAGGCAATTGTTGGGACAATTCCCCGAAAGAAAGGTTCTTTAGGAGCCTAAAATATGAATGTCTAAACTATGAAAGGCTTGCTAATAAAGCGATGGCAAAATTATGCATTCTTGACTATATCGCCTTTTATAATGGGCAAAGAATGCATTCTACTTTAGCCTACAAAACGCCATTAGATTATGAGCAGGAATTTTATCGCAAAGCAGCTTAAAACTGCTCAAGCAGGAGCGCCAGGATGGCGCGGGCTTGAGTAGTCGACAAACCGCGGAAGCGGTGCGTCAGTAGGTGAGGAATTTTGTAAAGAAAAAAATTTTAAAAAGTGTCCTAAATCACTTGACCATTACACTATGGAGGGGTTGCAAACGCCATTTTCATGGTATCTAACAAACTTGAAGCGCAGCCAGAGCTGGCCTTCAAATTAAATACTATTATCAAAAGACTATTTGCAATCTATTCAGGGATTATATGCTCGCCATTTGAATAAAAAAATCTCGGCGACTAAGGTTAAGCAGCTTACAGTGGAGCAGGTTAAGGTTGACTTTTTAGCACCTCACGTTGCATTAGCCGCGAACACTAATTTGGCTGTTATGAACTGCCTACAGGAGCAAATCGGTATACTAGAGAAGGTGCTGAAAAAAGAACTGCGTCTGGAGCGTGCCTTCGAACAGTTAACTAGTATCGATGGAGTTGGCCTGGTTTTGGCACTAACCATCATGCTGGAAACAGGGGATATTTCGCGTTTTGGTGAGGTTGGCGATTATGCTTCGTACTGCCGATGTATCAGTGGAGCGAAATATAGTAATGGTAAGAAAAAAGGATATACCAATAGTAAAAATGGTAATAAATTTTTGTCATGGGCATTTACTGAAGCTGCTAATTTTGCAATTCGGTACAACGATACGGTTAAACGATATTATCAACGAAAAATGGCTAAAACAAACAGCATTGTCGCAATTAAAACGGTCGCACATAAGCTGGCCAGAGCTTGTTTTTATGTATTGAAAGAACAAGCAGAATTTGATGTACAAAAGGCCTTTATGTAACAGGCCTTGAAACGGTGTTTGGTTAAGGTAATTGAGTTAAATTTGGGGTTGGTTAAAAACCAATAGATTTGATTAAACCTTTACCTTAACCACTTAGTGAGGAAAAGTAACTGAAGTTTGTTGTATACTGATATGCCCGTGCTCTGAGCCACAAAGGGTTGGCCATGCGTAAGCATAAGCCACTGATTTGTCATCGGTTCATTATTGAACCTCTCGACTTGGACTGAGCACGGCACTAAATAATTTCTGAGGCAAATTTTGCCAAGGACTGCCAATTTCCTTTCATGGCCATTGGTAAATGTCTTAATTCATATGGGTGACTGGTGCATAGTAGTGACACCTCCATGAGAAATTTTAGGCGCATGTAGTGTACGATTTATACTCTCAGTGACTGTTAAAATAATAAAAAATTGGTTAAAAAAACCAAACGGACTAGCTTTGCCTATTGACGCAGACTTTCTAATGGGTGACCCCTAGATTAATGGGGTAAATCTTTTCCGCGTTTCGGTTTGCTTAGCTTACTGCGATTTCCCTTGAGTTCTGATAATACAGAGGATACGTCTTCTAAAAATTGTTGTGCCAAAGTTAAACTCAAGTTTTCTTTAACTACAACCCGCAACGATGCTATCTTTTGTGCTTGTTCAGGCATGGTGTATGCGGGAACAATCCAGCCATAGGCACGCAGTTTTCTTGAAATATCAAAAACAGAGTATTGTCGCAGATCATTCAATGCAACGCTAACAACAGGTTCCATGCGTCGATCGCCTAGTAAACGAAATTCACCTGTATCCGTGAGTCCTTTGGCAATAACATCACTTACCTTCATCATATTCTGAACAATACCCTGATAGCCATCTGTACCCAATCGAAGAAAATTATAGTATTGAGCAACGATCATAGCACTGCCTCTGGAAAAATTAAGCGTATAAGTTGGTATGCTGCCACCCAAGTAATTTATTTCGAAAACCAAATTATCAGGTACGAATGATTCATCCTTGAAAAGGAGCCAGCCTATCCCAGGGTAGACCAGACCATATTTGTGGCCGGAAAGATTAATTGATTTGACTTGCTCAAGGCGAAAATCCCAGCGAATGCCATTATCCAGAAACATGGCAATAAACCCACCACTTGCAGCATCTACATGCAAGGGAATATCCCAGCCTTTCTCATCCTTTATACGGATAAGCAAATTGTTTATTTCTTCAATTTCATCATATTCGCCCGTAAAGGTGGTACCAAGTACGGCTGCCACACAAATAGTATTTTCATCAATCAGTGGTTCAACTTCCTTTGCTCGGGTGATGAATTTATTTTCACTCAAAGCGATAATTCGTGGCTCAACATCAAAATACCGGGCAAACTTATCCCAGCAGATTTGCACATCGGCTCCCATAATGATATTGGGTCTTGAACTGTCCAGACCTGCATTTTGTCGTTTGTTGCGCCAGTTGAATTTGTGAGCAAGACCCGCCAACATAATTGCCTCGGATGAACCAACAGTAGAAGTACCAACATAATTATCGGTAGCTTGAGCATTCAATAATCCAGCAAGCATATGGATACAACGCTCATGGATTTTCTCAACTTGAGGATATTCATCGTGATCAATAAAATTTTTATTGAGGCATTGCAAAATAAGATCATTTGCTTCTGGCTCCATCCAGGTGGTGACAAAACTGGCCAGGTTCAACAATGGTATTCCTTCCAAACTCAATTCATCTTGAATAAGTTGTTTGGCCGTACGAGGTGGCATTCCATCCTTATTGAATTTTGTTAATGATAAATCTTCGAGATCGTAGCGGCTGGCGTATGCAGAGACTTCATAGCTGTTTTGGCGTGACTTTCTTTTTTTTCTTATCATTATCAACTCCATATTTCAGAGTAATTAATGTACTTAGGGCCTGTTTACAAAAATTTTTTTAGCTGTCTCATAACCTTTTGCTTTATGCTCTTCAATCGTTTTCCTTGAGAAATCAGAATCCCATGAATACAATCCGTCTTTTTCTATTTCACGAACAATCCTCGTGACTGAAAGTACACCTGGATCTCCCATTGTTTGAATGAAAAGCGGTATTTGTTTGATTTCTTCAACGACTGCAGGTTCACAAAAAGTCAGGATGAGTTCGATAAGCTTTTTGTAATTACCAATCAGATCGCGTGTGCGCAGATCTTTTCTTATCTTTTCAGAAAATAAGATTTCATCTTTTCTTGAGAGCACTTCAATCATGTTTTTTGGGAGAGAGCGTTTTCTTGGATAAAGATCGACGATGACTATTTTTTTGCTTGTTGAACCGCAGATCTCAAGTGCTGAATCAAGAGGAGTATTAGTAACAATTCCTCCATCCCAATAATGTTTGCCATTAATTGGCGTCCATGGAAACCCGGGCGGCAAACTTCCGCTTGCAAGAATATGATCCGGTGTAATCTCGTCTGTATGACTATCAAAGGTTTCAAATTCTGATGTTTCTACATTCACAGCCATGACAAGTAAGCGAATTGGGCTCGTTTTAAGTTTCTTAAAATCGACATACTTGCTAAGAAGTTTTTTTATCGCAGTAGGATCATAAAAACTAGTCCAATTCATAGCTAGCTCAGATGGATACATCATCCATCTAGGGTTAAAGAACTCAGGAGATCCCCAAAAAATAGCTTGCCAAGATGCTAAAAGTCGCCTCATCTGTTCATCTAAAAATTCTGGTGTGTCTAATGAAAGGTCATTCCAGAAAGCTTCTAATGCCGCGCTAGCCTGTTTTGGGTTTCCAGCAATAATTGCAGAATTAAATGCTCCTATGGAGATCCCTGCAACAATATCAGGGTAAATACCCGATTCTTCCATTGCTTTCACCACACCACATTCGAAGGCGCCTAAAGCCCCACCTCCTTGAAGGGTAAGAAGTGTTTGGGTTGCAAGAGGTTCAAGTTGAAAAGAGGCATCAGCAAGTTTATTTTTAAAAGACTTTAAATTAACATGATTTATAATCAGTGATTCAGCTGCATTCACCTCAGAGATGGGTCGCCCACTAAAAATCGCTCCCTTCAGGATATCATCTTTTAAACAAAGGTACGCGAAACTATTCTCCTCAACAGATTCTCTTCTAAAGCATTCCTTGGTATCTGCTGCATCACCTACAATAACAAAGGATTTATCAAATGCGCTGAAAAATAAATAGGATGCGGTGCGGTTGTAATGTTTGGCTCCTAACATGTTGACTGCTGCAATCTTTCCTTGCTTGATTGCAGTATCTCCATACGCTGTTTTGCGAAATCTGTTGAATATCGGATCAAAATAGTTGACAACATCGCCAGCTGCATAGATGTCTTCTATATTGGTTTGCATATATTGATTCACAACTATACCGTTATCAAGATCGATGCCGCTGCCCTTAAGAAAGTCTGTATTAGGCTTATAACCCAAGTCAACAACCATAAAATCACAAGAGAATTTTTTGCCAGTATTCGTTTCTATTGATTGAACATGATGATTACCCTTTATTTTCGTAATTTCTTCACCCAGAACGATTTGAATGCCATTTTTTCCAAGAAAGTTGGCTATCTCAGCAGAAACGTTGAAATGTCCTAAATTAAATTCTGGGGCAATAATGGTTACATTGAGGCCTCTTTTAATCAATGAAGAAGCAAGCTCAATCGTAATATAGCCATTGCCATAAATAATCGCATTTTTTGCCTTTTGCATGTCTTGGTAAATTGCCTCAGCGTCGTTAATTGTTCCGAGATAATGTACGCCCGGCAATTTGGCGCCGGGAATAGTAATTTTTTTGGGGGTACAGCCTGTGGCAATAAGCAATTTCTTATAGTGAATGTTACCAACCCGGTCTGTTTTGACTATTCTGCTTTTTGTATCAACTGCCAATGCGTTGGTATTGACAATAATTTCGATATCATTTTTTTGATAATGGCTTGCTTCAAATAGAAGGAATGGTTCTCGTTTATCAAGAAGATAGGCTTTAGGAAGTTGAAAACGAGAATAAGGGTGAGACTCTTCCGCGGATAGAATCACAATTTTACTGGTTACACCTTCTTTTCTTAATGTATCAGCTGCAAAAGCACTCGCAAATCCTCCTCCTAGGAGTAAAAAATCAGATTCTTTGATCATATCTCATCCATGGTTTTCTATTGCCTAAAAATATAGTAACTATTCAGCACATAGTAAAGTGACGTTCAGATTTATGCCTGAGCACACTCAGTGGATGAACTGCTTATTACCAAATTCTGCCCCAATGCCTGTACTGCTTGATCTGAGCAGTTGTTTCCATTAACAAAAAGACCAAGTGAGCGGGAGGAATTAGGAGGATAACATTGTCCTATGCGTTTGGTTTTTCCCACAATATTCGTGTTATTAGTGTTTTGTCCTAGGGAAGATCCTAAATTGGTCCCTAGTTCAGGCACAGAGGTCATTTCAGGAAGCGGACCAATGCCAGCAGGTGAGATCTCGTTTTCCTGCTGGTCTTCTTCTACTTCTGCTAAATCCAATAATTCAGGAGCTGGCTGATTAACAGGATCAGCAGGAGGAGATATATTCACGATGATGGGGTCAACATAGGGTTCTTCAACTGCTTTGCTCGCCTCTATAAATGCCTCGATTTTTTGCAAAATAACATCGCTCCCATAGATAGCGGCGGCGGTAAGGGCAAGAGGGAGAATGAGCCAAGATAACAGTATGCCAACAACGAGCAGAATCAAGCTTTGTAGCCGATGCGCCAAGGCCCAAGTGAGGATACGGGATGAGAGTGGCTCTGGAATTGGTGGTGCTTCGTGGAATACTGGCTCTAGGGCTTGCAAATCCTGTTGAAGCATTGCTGGTGACAAAATAAATTTCGCTTTGAGCCCCTGTATTTTCATACGGCTGGTTTCTTGGAGGCTCTCCCTGTTAAGCTGATACTCGTTAAGTGTTTGTAAGGCTTGGCTGACATTGCCAGGGCTAGGAAGCTCAGAATTAACCCAGGCTTTGAGCTGACTAAAACTGGCTTCAGGAGGCAGCTCTTGCAAAAATTTGAAAAAAACAGGATGGGCAAGAAGGTGAGCAAAATGAAAAAGGGATTTGAAATCAAAGTGATAAAATGCAGTGAAGAACTCGGGATCCAATTTCGAAAATCGGTTCAGAATCTCTTTGAATAAGGGGTTTTTAACCAACAGCTGAATAAGACCAAGCTGACTGGCCAGTTTAAGAATCGGGAATAGGGTCTTGCGATCAAGTAACTCTGCTAAAGACAGGTCTTTGTGCGATGCAAGTGATTTGATGAAGCTTACCGACGCTTCGAATGCCATACCCGCTTCTTTATTCAAGAGAAGTGCTGCTTCTTTAGTGCTTGGGTGTTCTAGAATAGGCAGCAATTTATTCAACACCAAGGGCCAAATTCCTTCTTTAGATTGGATGTTGTTGAAAATAGCGAGCAAGAGATCGGCCAGGGCTGGTTCAAGATCATGCAGGATTTTCATGAGATTCAGTTGTTTCACCTCGTCATCCGGAACCCATTCCCGGATCTGATTGCGCATCATCTTCATTACTTTGGGCAGGACATAGAATTTGACTAAGGCGAAGCGACCTACTTTACCAGTTAGTAAACCGATACCCCATGAACCACTGCCTGCTAGACCTTTTTTAATCATGCCCGTCATAAAAGAGGATGCTGCATTGTCATCCCCAGAAAAAATACCATCCGGCAAAGTCGGAAGCGCCAACTCCTCCCAGCGTCCCTGAAGAAACAGGGTTTTAGTGTTTGCAAAATAGGCTTTAACATAATCGATCGCTTTTTGCTTGGAAAAGAACGTTTCGACGGGAGCAGGAAGTTCGCTAAGACACTCGAGGCATGCTGCTTCTAAAGTATCAAACTTAGAGGTGATATCGGGGATATTAAGCAGATTAGAATCAGTCAATAACCGGCCTACGATCGTTTTGATTCCACGCTGGGTATTGCCATAATCATCCAGCGATCCCATAATTTCTTCAATCTTGGTGAGGACTGTATTAATTGATTGATGCCCAATGGCTTCCCATCCCCCAGCAAGAAGTTCACTTATCTCAAGCAGCTGCTTGATTTTTACCCGGTCGATTCCCGTGAAAATCTCTAGGTTTAGCAGAGGGACCGGAGGCTCCACGGGTTGATAGTGAGCAAATTTTTCATCAGGAAGCCAGCGTTCCAGAATCTGGTTGTATTCTTGAGTCAGAACCTCAAGAAAACGCTGTTTCATTTCCTCATTGGGCTGTCCATATTCCTTGAGCAGCCTGGAATAATGGGCTTCGGTATTTTTGTTGAAATCCCTAAGGGTTTTCATAAACTCTACGGTTTCAACAAGAGAATATTCCTGCCCCTGCTGGCGGCTTAGGATCTTGTCTGCTTTTTTCCGCAGCGAAAGCAAACGCCAGGTAGCCAGGTAGCGGATGTCTTCCAGAAAACGAGTTTGGGCACGCTCTTTTTGGGCTTTAAGGCCAATCTCTTGCTGAAAAGCCCTGAAGGTAGCAGCGATCTTTTCAGCAAGAGCCGTTTTTTGTAGATTAAGTTGTTGGACATCAATCACTGAACAAAACTGTCCGGGCTTGCCATTTCGTGCTGCGCGTCCCTTGATTTGTTTGAGTTCTTCTTCGGTCAGATGAGTACATAAGTTAAGCACTAAGATGCCATGCTCATGATCAGAGTCAAAATCAGCACCCCGTGATTCACATTTGGTAGAAATGCTGACCGTATTCTCCTTGCCAGCTGCAGCAATGAAATTCACCTCATCATGACGATTTTTACTATAGCCATAATAACTTTGGGTCCTCCAGGGTTCCTGAGACAAATTCAGGTCACTACACAGATCACTTGCAGCCTGGGCGGTTTCACAAATTACTAAGACGGGTTGGTTTTTCCTCAGTGCCCTGGATTTCTTAATCAAGGAAAGTGCAATGTGTTTCTGATCAATCCAGCCTTCAGCGGGAACGATACCCAAATCCTCACAATGATCAGGATGGAAACTGGGGTAATGTACAGCAGTGATGCCATGCTGTTGGCGAAACTCTTGCAGCTGATTTGGCATGCCAGGCGTTGCAGTTGCACCGATAATGCGTCCACCTTGTCGCCTTACCTTATCCGCCAGATTTTTGGGGGTCATGCTAATAATCGTTTCCGTGTCGGGTAACATGCTAAAAGTCGATGCTGCTTCAGCAGAAAGATTTTTATTTTCTTTAGCATGTAAAAGAGGTTGTGCACCAGAACCAAAACTTGCTCGTGGTTCAGCGCGGCTAGTATGGGGTAAATAGGGTGCACCATAGAGGCTTTTTTTACCGTTCTCTTCTTTCTCTACCACCATATAATCAACTTTTTCTTCCAATTGCACAGCAAGCCTGGCTGAATCGATAAAGGTTTCGAGCATTGAATCTGGGATCCGTTTGAGAAAACCAGAGAGATCTTTGTCAGGGTTTTTTAACAGACAGTACTGACGAAAATTGTGTAGGTCCGCTTTATCAGTACAGAGGTTATCCAGAAACAGTTCTCTTTCCTGGACAAATTCCAGCAAGTAACCATAAACTTTTGACCAGTTTTTCGTGTCAAGCAGGAGTGGTTCTAAGGTGGCGGCCAGACGAAATGGAACGGTCGAGGTGAGGCTTGCATCGATTTCATCCCAGATTAGATCCCAATTTTTAGGGATCCGAACTTTTTGGATAGCCATACTGATAAAAAATAGAGCAAGTCCATAAGGCGTGGAATACATGACCTTATTGTCGACGTAGTCTCTGTAGGGGCTGTGAGCTTCAATAATGCGATCCCCACATTGAATACCAAGATAACGGTAAAAATCCTGAAAATGAGCGATACCGTCTCGTCCCAATTGCTCGTTTTCGGTAGGAATTAGGCCCGTTCTGCCCTCAGCAACCCTTAAGACAGCATGTAGAGCAGCAATTATACTTTTGCCATCACCTGTTTTGAGCTCTTGCACCAGTTGGCCCTCTTCACCAAGGCTGTGGATAAGTGGCAGGTGTTGGGTTGAGCGGGGAAATTTCTTACAGGTTCTTTTGAGCGCAACACTGGAAACAGCGAGCAGAACAAGCTGGTATTCTTTTTTGTTTTCGCCACGAGTAATTCTTGCCTGCAGTTCTTTGAAAAGAATCGGAAAGTGCCGACTCTTGAGTTGATGTACGGTGTATGAGCAAGCCACACCATCCTTGTATTCAGTATAGACAGGACGGTTTTGAATGTAGTCCATCGATTTTTTGTAATCACGCAGTAAGGCATATTGTGAGGACGGCGTCAGGTATTTCGGCAGCTCATCATCCCAGGAATTGTAGTTAATTTGTTTAATTCTTTGCTCAATTTCTTTGGAATCATAGTGATAACAAGGTATATCCTCCTGATAAAGCTGCTCTTCTAGCCTGTCGATAGCAGCTGGTAAAGAGGGTGATTCCAGAACTTCCTTAAGCTTTGGTAGGGGAATAGGATGATGCTTGTGAAGACGGGCCAAGGTATGCAAACAATCTTCTGGAGCACCTAATAGGTGTTCCAGAAGATTAAGGGGCGATTCTGTTTGCTCAATGCAAATAGCATTAAAAAGAAACAGGATAGAAGAAAACTTCTCCCCTTCGAGATTTAGGAGCTTTTCAATGCGTACATCGTTGTCAGGGCCAGCATACTCGATAAAAGTGAACACACTCAGCGGATCGTTTGTTTTTTGGATAAGTTTTGCCACCTTTTGTAATAAGGGTGCAGATAGCTCGTCCTGCAAATGATGGTGAAAAAACGCATACACTTTTTTATCAGACAAGAGTTCTAATAGCACTTTCAGGGTTTCTGCATCTCCCCTTAAGGTCTTATACAGGCCAAAGAGTACCGGCAGGGAACTCTCATCAACTGCAGTATCAAGACAATAGTCCAGAAGGAGTTCGAGTTCCCTGCTCACGCTGGCGCAGTGAGGTAACAATTCGGGATGTGCTGCTAGACCACGCAGAAAAAGAGTACAGGGTTTCAAGTGCAGAGGCTGAGACTCAAGTTTTTCTCTGCACAGCTTAAGTAAAGTAGTGGCAACTTTAATGTCAGGATTTTTTTTGCATAGGATCTGAAGTTCTGCAAGAAAGGGGGTATCAACCTGTTTCAGATGACGAAAATTCTCAATGAATACCAGGATTTCTAACAGATGATCGAGAAAAATGGTCAGTCCAAAATCAGGGAACAGGCTAGTTAACAACTGAAGACAGGAATCATATCTTTGGTCAGTCTTAGCAAAAAAATTGACAAGCAAAGACTCCGCAAGGACTTTTTCGGCCTCTTGTCGCATAAGTCGCTCCCTAAGAACTTCCTTCATTTTCCCTTCTCCCCAGGCATGGGGAGAAGGTGCCCGAAGGGCGGAAGAGGGTAATCTACTTCCCTCATTTTCCCCCTCTCCCCAGAAATGGGGAGAGGGTGCCCGAAGGGCGGGAGAGGGTTCGCTGGTGCAAAGTTCTTCGCTGATGTTTGCCCCAATGGGGCTAGCGTTCATTGATGGAGTTTTTAGCATCACGCTATCCAGAATGGCTGGTAGAGTGCGCTTGAGCTCTGTCTGATGGGTCAGAAGAAACTGCTTAAGCTGTTTTCGCTCAAACTTATAGGCAAGGATCTCTGGCATAGGGGTGTTGGCCGGCAAGTGGAATGAAAGGTTATTCTCCTGCCATAACATCCATAAGGTCATGGATCCTTTTTGCCCGTTCGTTTTAGTTTGACTGAGCCTGCGTAAAAAATGACTGATGAGGAGAGTTTTGTCGGCATCCGTAGCTTTGGCATAAGGATGCTGCTGCAAAAACTGGTAGCATTGATTACTAAAATTAACTTCATCGGGATAGGGATTGTAATTGACTCCAGTAAAGGTCGACACGTAGTACGCCCAAATCAGTTCATTGATCCTGTTGTCTTCTGGATTTAAGCCTTTAGCAGGATAAAGATTCCGGTAAAATTCAAGATCCTCTCGAAATGATTCTTTGCCAAGATAACGGAATACTGCTGTCTTTAATGGGGGAGAATCGGAATTGAACTCGTGAATAACTTTAGTTAACTCGCTTAAGGAAACAGCATAACTGTTTTTTCCATCGCCAATTGAGCCTGCTTTAATAGCCATCTCTTTGGAGACTAGATGAAAACCGTTGTATTGGATGGCGTAGGGCACATCAGTCCATGCCAGCGAAATCGCTTGCAATTCTGCAATCTGTTCCCAAAGCGTATGCTTTTCTATGGCATGATCGAGCAGATTTTCCAAGCAGATCAGTAGGGTATCTAGTTTTCTTAGATCTGCCAGTAGGAGGCCATCCTTTGTGACCAGATTGGCGACAAAATGAGCAAGTAATTGCTGTTGTTGTTTTGGGTTCCCGTCGCTATAGGCTAGAAACTTCGCAGCTACCCTACACCAGAATGATTCTAGCTCTTTTAAGGGATAAACTCGCATGTGGTTTTTGGCAGCAAACACTAAAACGGCATGGGCAAATCGTTCGAACAAAGGCCAGTCTTCCTCGGATTGGGAAGCGGGTGTACGCGCAGCAAGCGTTAAAAACAGGGCTTCGATGGGTTCAACTAGTGCAATCTGAGTACTTTCCAGGCTTTCAGCATGATGATTATGGGTGGCAATGACCTCATTCCCCATCTTTTTGAACAAATTAACCAGAGAAAATATCGTTGGCGTGTAGTTAAAATAGATTTTATAAAAATGGCTTAGCAGACATTTTCGCTCAAGTTGAACAAGATAATTTAAAAACAAGGCAAATGTATTCCGCTCTACTGAAAGCAAAAGCTGAAGAAGAATACGGATATTATCTAGGTGGTGATTTTCAAAAGTTGCGAATAATTTATTAATAATGGCAAGATGATCTGGGAAAGTTAACTTCATCAGCGCCAGAAAATGCGCTTCTTTTTCTGCGATATAACTGGGATTTGTAAATGGATCAGGTGCTGTTATGCCTCCCATAGCAGTGATCCATTGAGCTATTTTTGCCCTGCTGAGTAAGTATTTGCCTGATGCTAAGGGTTTTGTGCGCGAAAGGCCCTCCATGAGAGGCCAATAATTAGTCAGATTGCTGTTTATCGCAACGCCTGTACCATCAATGTAATAGAGTGCGTTGCTCTCTTCTAGGAAAACATAGCTGTTTTTATAGTCTGAGGTATTTGCAAGAGGCTTTTCAATCTGATAAAGCACGAAGGGGTTAGGCGAAAAAATTGTTAATAAAGACGCAATGTAATACGACTCACTGGGATTACCAACCTCCTGTTTAGGAGGACTCAGTAAATAAGCATTGAAATGAGTTTGATAACCCCGATCCCAGCGATTAGCCAACAAAACCAAGCTGGAGACGTGGATTGACAATCTTTTGAAATCAAAATCATCTGGCATTAGGGTAGCTGATACATTAGCCCAGCCTTGCATCAATGTGTTCCCTAAAAAACGGGAATACCCTGTATGGCGGGAAGCTGGATCCATACCATCAGAAAAATCAGCCAGTCGAGTGAAGATAGGCCCAACAAGATAGGCCTCGATACTTTCAGCAGAATAGCCAGGTAGTGGAATCATTTTGTAATGTCCAATACGCAGTAATTTAGCTGCATCTGCAAAAGAAAATTTATCAGCAACGGGTTTCCTCATTTCTGGGGAAACTGTGTAGGCTTGCCCAAGTACTTTTGCAACAAGATCAACAAGAAATTCCGAAGAGGGGTCAATTATTTTGCCTAAAATAGCCTGTTCAGAATAATTGGCGCGGTACCAAGACGTATAATACACTTCTTCTTTTAACTCTTTTTCAAGTGTCCTTTCTTCCAAAGACAGTTGTGCAGCTCCATGTATTAATCCAAGGAAAACCCAAGCAGGAATTGGTGGTGTATAAATAGGGTAATCCACTTGCTCATCAAGTTTATGTTGTCTTTGCAGAGCAATACTCTGTTGTTTCGTTAAGTCCTGATTCTGTGTCAGCGATTGAGATTGTTGCATTTCATGCTGAAGCGTTAAGTTGTAATTAAAAGTCAGACCAATTTGGGATTTTAATTCTTGTTTATTGTAGAGCTTGGATGGGCGGATATTTTCCTTAGGCTCTTGTCCATAGATATAAGCGCTGATTTCGTCCACCTTTGGCTTAACCTCAGTCATTTTTTCGCAAATTTCATCCTGCTGTAACCATTTTTGAGTTAATCGTTTAACCGGATTCTTACGGATATATTGACCTATGGCAGCAAAGATTTTTGGGTCACTCAAGTAATAACCGGCGTTGTTAGCTAATGGGCTGAAAGGATCCTTATTTTGCTGATAGGCAGGTGCTAAAGACAGTAGGGTGTCCGCAGGATTAAGGGATTTTGCATCCTTAGTGAGCAAAATGATGTGCAAAAAACTATCACAGCACAAATCATGGATAGTCTTAGAAATAGCCTGATGGAGGTACTCTCTTTGTTCAATTTCTTCATACTTTTTCCAATGAAGGATAATGATTATTTCTGAAATACCATTTTCTGAAAAACGATTGCTCTTGCTAAGATGCTTAATGCAGTCATCGAGTTGCACATAATCAAAGCTCAGGATTATCCAGTCTTTTATTCGTTTTTCTTGACTGGTTCCAGGGTTGATAACCGGATCCAGATTGCAAAATTCATAGTGTACGAGAGCTTCATAGTGCGAATTAAAACAGGGTAGATTTGCGAGTGGAGTATCCAGATCAACAACAAGTTCTTTCTTATCCTGCTGTTTAATACTCGCGTACTGAGAGGCAACAAGAAGGTCTGTCTTTGAGCTGTCAGGATGAATTTCTGGTCTAAACCGATTAAATAATCCTTTGGCAAATTGGTAAGCGAAGGAGGTAATGATCTCCTGGTAACTTTCTAGGCTCAATACATGATAATCGTCCGTTTTGCTATAATGGGCCGGGAAAGGTTCACCACCTTTCAAGAAAAAAACTTCACTAAAATTAAAGGCGATACTGTAACCCTTATTAACAAGTGTGTTAACCACGTGTATTAAGAAAGGAAGCTTAAGTCCTATCGTTGTAACGGCGGGATCGTTTTCAAATCCTTGTAGGGAAATTTTCAGTGATTTATTATTCTTGTCTGAAAGGTTCTTCTCGATCTGGGTTATAAGCTCATTAAAAGTCTTCTCATCCAACACCAACATAGACTTTAATGAATCATAGGATTGATTCAGTATGGGGGCGATTTCCTGCGCTTGATTTGCTTGTGCACTAGACCAAGTTTCCCATTGATAATTGCTTTTACCCTTGGAGAACAACTCTTTTTTCTTGCGAAAGCTATAATATCTGGGCCCAGGCATATTAACTATTAGGAGTAGAAACAAGCAGCCTATTCTATTTGATGATCAAATAATATTCAAGTGGTGTCGAACAGTCAGGCCAAAATAATACCATGATGAATAAATTTTAAATTTTTAACTCCTTTATAAACGATGTTCCTTTCTTCGTAACTCCCCACGTCATCCCGAGCGTAGCGAGGGATCTCCAGCAAACGGCACATATTTAAAAATTGTGCCACTGCATGAAGATCCCTCGTCGCAAGCTCCTCGGGATGACGTACCTGGGGAGTTACCTTTCTTCTAAGGTTGACAATCTATATCATAAAGTTGACAAAATATACTCTTAAGGTTGACAAATAGGACACACCAACATCCTAACATCGAGCTGGCTTCAATTCACGCAAACCATAATGTAAAGCAAATGATTGAACGAGCTAAGCTAGGCTCAACAGGATAGATATAAACAAAACGTGGGGCTAAGGTGATAACAGTTGTTTTTGCCAATGATCTTGAACCAAAGAATATTTTATCACTTCGGAAAAAGTAGTCGTTCCTAACGTGTAGAAGTAGAACACCTCCGGAACTAGCCGATAACCGCAATAATAAGAACTCATTGGAAGGGTTTCAGCATTATAGTGCAGCTTTAATGCTTCAACTTTGCCTTCCAATTCAGATATGCCGTGAATTGGTTGATTGGAAATCGGTGAATAAGCTGAAAATTGGAGCTTACGTTCATAGGGCAATAGATTCCAGTAATGTTCATTTTCTTCTTGATTGAGTGTTGCGATCTTACCTTCAATAATGACCTCACGTTGTTGTAGTGGTAACCATAAAGTCATCGATGCATGTGGATTTTCGTTGATCTCAATAACCTTTCGAGTACTACGCTGGGTGAAAAATAAGATTCCCCTTTCTGAAATTTCACGAATGGCTACAATGCGGCTATGAGGGATCCCCTTTTTGCTGGCGGTCGCCAAAACGATATTTCTAGGGTTGGAAGACCCCATTGATTCTTCTTGAATCAGCCAATCATCCATTATATTCATTGGATTTAATACTTCGATTTGCATCTTTACCCTCATCAATTCCGTTTCCACCTTACCGCCAATTCGGAGAGTCCAAGTCATTGTTGGTAACTCCCCACATCATCCCGAGCGAAGGGAGGGATCTCCAGCAAACGGCACGTCTTTAAAAATTGTGCCACTGCATGGAGATCCCTCGTCGCAAGCTCCTCGGGATGACGTGGGAAGTTACCATTGTTGTTCTTTGGAATCCAAATATTCCTTATAATTCATCACATGAACATCGGGTAAATAAGGCATCGTTTTGCCACGATACAGTAAATAACCCGTTGTGTTTTGATCTTTTAATTTTTCAATTTCTTTCGTCATTTTTGGCGTGAATGTTTCCCCTGCTTTTATTTCTATTAATTCTCTGGTTTGTTTTCTATCAATGATAAGATCAACCTCTTCACCATTACTTGATCGGTAAAAGTAAAGTTCATCATGAGATTTATTATGTATTTCGCGCTTTAAAATATCACTGACAATGTAGTTCTCGAATAAGTTTCCAAGCATAGGTCCTCGCTCAAAACTCTCTTTGCCCTGTACGCCGGTAAGAAAAGAAACAAGACCTGTATCATAGAAATATAATTTTGGACTCTTAACGATACGTTTTCCAAAATTTTGATAATAGGGGGGAATTAAAAAAATAATATAGGATGCTTCGAGCACTGAGAGCCAGCGTTTAACTGTCTTAACATCAATACCTAAATCTTTGGCATAATTACTCATATTCAATAATTGAGATGTATTGGCTGCTAATAAACTTATTAAACGTCTAAAGTCACGTTTATCGCCAATGTTTGCAAGATCATTTACATCCTTTGTAATATAGGTATCCATATAGGCTGAATACCAATCCGCAGCAAATTCAAAATTTTTATTCACCAATTCTGGATAAGCACCTTGATAAATGCTTTGGTAACGCAATTTGTGCGGCATTTCGGCATATTGGTAGGGTAGTAATGATAATAATCCAATGCGCCCTGCTAATGATTCAGTAATCCTTTTAATAAGGCTAAATTGACTCGAACCCGTTAAAATAAATTTACCTGTGGTTTGCCTATCGGCATCAATCGCTATTTTAATATCATTAAATATCTCAGGTACTTTTTGAACTTCATCAAAAATGACTTTATTCGCATAGATGCGCATAAATTTATTAGGATCATCGTGATAAAGTGCGACAGTCCTAAAATCATCAAAGGTGACATATTGATAGTCTTTTAGCTGATGCAATAAAAGCGTCGATTTGCCAGACTGTCGCGGGCCGGTAAGACCAACAGCCGAGAAATAATTAATATACTCCATTAATTTACTTTCGAGTATTCTGTGATGGTAGCTATTAATTTTATGTAATTTTGGATTCATATTCCAAATATACATGAAAATTAGTAAAATGTTGCTATTTTGTTGAGAATTTTTCAGTTTTAGAATTGGCATTATGGGACGCCCAAGTCAATGGAATGATTTTATGATTCATGAATCCATGATGTCATTTTAACTTTCCAGGTATAAAATGTAAGAAGAAATATAGGAAAGAACCGCTGACGATGCATAAGAATGTTCACAGAGAAGCCATTGCAAGAGTTTTAGCATATATCGATAGCCACCGCGATAGTAGTCTTGATTTAGAGAAGCTCTCAAAAATTGCACATGTATCAAAATTTCATTTTCATAGAGTTTTTAAAGAATATATGGGCATTTCTCTCGGTCAATATATCAAGCTTAAGCGTTTAGAGTTGGGCATGTGGAAGATTGTCCATACCAAAAACAAGACTTTGGAAATTGCCTTAGACTCTGGCTATGAAAATCATGCTTCATTCACGCGCGCGTTTAAAAAAGAAATGGGATGCTCGCCAAAAGAATTCAAGGAGAGCTTTTACAATAATAAAAAATTAGCCTTGAGCAAAATGCAAAAAAAAGCACCGATTTTTCTGGGCTACCAAAACAAATCCAAGATTCGACGTGTACTATATTCGAAGAAAAGGAAGCTATTTCCTGTCAGCAATCAAAGCTTGGTATGATCTCGTAAATGACTTGGCAAATAATAATATTGTCGCTGATCGTCAAACATTTTACGGCATTTCACAAGACGATCCCAACGCAGTAAATATTGAAAAGGATGAACTTCGCTTTGATGTATGCGTCAAAGCTTCAGCCCAGATGCAACTGAAAGGAAGGACATTTGATTGCTACAAAAGGGAAAATTTCTGGAGGGAAATTTGCCGTCTTTTTGCACAAAAGTGCATTAGAAAAGTTAAGCGACAGCTATCATTATCTTTACGGAAAATGGATTTTTGACAATGATGTAGCACTAAGGAACGTAAGACCCTTTATTAAATATATCAATCCTTTTGCAGATGTTCCTGACTGCGAAAGAGAGGTTGAAATCTATCTCCCCATTCGCTAATCACTCATTTGAACATTAGCAAGATCGGCAAAGCATCTAAGAAAGAAAACAATATAATTGTCTCAAACACAAATAAGAGAATATTTGGGAGAGACTATGAAACTGATTTTTAATGACCAAAGTTTTTCTTTTCAATTACTTCATGCCATGTCCTATACACCTTATTTGGGAGCAGACATTGGGGAATGCCTCATTACAGCTTCCCGTATTAAAGAAGGTGATTTCGAAAGCTGGTTTGAAGCTTGGCATCAAACCGCTTTACGCATCGAAAACCTTGCTGAAGCAGCATTTGAAAAAAGACAATGCCACTCAGCCCGAACAGCGTATCTACGAGCATCGAATTATTATCGAACATCGGGATTCTATTTAAACGAAAATCCTGATGACTCACGATTTGTAGGGGCATGGCAAAAGAGTTGCGACTTATTCATAAAGGGAATTTCTCTCTTTTCTTTTAAGTTTGAGAAAATAAAAATTCCGTTTGAAGATGGCATATTGCCTGGTTATTTCTTTAGTCCTGATAATACAGGAACGCCTAAACCGACAATGATTGCATTAACAGGTTTTGATGGTACAAAAGAAGAACTGTTTTTGCAAAGTGGATTTGAAGCTTTATCACGTGGCTACAACTTCCTTTGCTTTGAAGGCCCCGGACAAGGAGCTGTTGTTCGAGAACAGAAAATTTACTTTAGGCATGATTGGGAAAAGGTTGTTACTCCTGTCGTTGATTATACACTACAACGAATTGAGGTAGATCCAAAACGGATTGTGCTCATGGGCGTCAGTTACGGAGGCTACCTTGCTGCTCGTGCAGCCGCCTACGAACCGAGAATTGCTGCGCTCATTGCAAACGATGGCCTTTATGATCTTTATGAAGCTACCTCTTCGTATAGCGAAAAAGAGCACCAACCAAGCCAGCATGATCCAAAGGAACTTCCCACAACTGTTCGATGGGCGCTAGCTCAAGCGCGTTGGATCTTTCAAGCGAGTCCTGAACAATATATAGAGAAATTGAAAAGTTATACGCTAAAAGAAGTTGCTTCGCAGATTTCCTGTCAAACACTCATTTGTGAAGCTGAAAATGATCATTTCTTTAAGGGGCAACCAGAAAAGATTTTTGAAGCACTGACCTGCCCCAAAAGCTACATTCGCTTTACCGAAGAAGAAGGTGCAGGGGAGCATTGCCATATCGGAGCATTAACACTTTTCAACGCTCGAATTTTTGACTGGCTGAATAATAATTCCTGGGTATGCAGTTGACTAACCTATCCACTACATATAGTGTTTAGTGACTTTGCCGGAACCGGATCAATTGCAAGTGCCTGCTCTATTAGTCGAAGAAAAAGTTTCCCTCGTGAGCTGGATGTTCTTCGATTAAATCTGAAGGTAAACTCATCCAAGTAATAAGGCAAATTTTTGTGACTAACGCCGCCATGTAGCGTTCCGATTAACCAGCGCTTAAGCAGAGAAGCCACAAGGTGAGCCTCCTCAATTACATCATCTTCCTTCACGTTATGATTACTCATCGGCAAATGAACATAGCCAAGATTACTTAACCCATTATAACCAGGCCATCCATCGGTACGTATCGTACTGTCTTCGGAAACCATCTGTTGAATTGCGTTCATTAGCACATCGCCAGAGGCATCACTTATAGTAGAAAGTCGGATGCGTCCAATACCCTTTGGAGTATCTTCCGCGGCTATCAACACCAACGATTTCCCTTCTGCGCCACGTCCACGCTTACCTGTACTCTCTCCACCCACGATGGTTTCATTAATCTCGATAATACCACTTAATTTATCGCGACCTGGCCTAACCATCGCCCTACGCAGCTTGTGTAACCATTCCCATGCTGTGTGGTAACTACCCAGCCCAAGCGCTTTTTGTAGTCCGAGTGCGCTGACACCGTTCTTTTGGCTAACCACATACCATATGGCATGAAACCATAATCGAAGTGGTTTGTGTGTGTCTTGAAAAAGGGTGCCAGAAATTACCGAACTATCATATCTGCATGCTTGGCAACGATACAGCCCGCTGCTCATTTTCCACGCATCTTTGCTTTTGCAGCGTGTACAAACATAACCATCAGGCCATCGGATTAGACTTAAATATTCCAGGCATGACTCTTCTGTTGGAAAAAGATCCATCAATTCGACCAAATTTGCAGGGTAGATACTCATGGTACCAAACACTACATGTAGTGGGTAGGTTAGTCAACTGCATACCCAAGTAATTAAATATTAATAAAGGTAAGAAATAGGTACGTTAGGTAACAGGACCACATTGGCATAAGTACTCATGCTCTATCTTCTATGGCATTAGAAGCCATATTAAAGCCGCCAGCAAATAAATAAGAACTGCAACAATAAAGAAGGCTGGTTGTAAAGGTTAGCCTAATTTTTCGTTTTTGCAGCAGCAAACATCCATATCGCTAAAATAATTGTTATAATCAGGCCAATGGTGCTGACTTGCATTGATACATGGTATCCGTCCACGTTGATCGGCCAATGATAAATTAAACGTAAAAGATGGGCCAAGGCAACCAGACTAAAAATAATTCCTGCAACAACTAAAGCTGCTCTTTTCATTTCCTCTCTCCCTGTTTACCCATAGTTTTACCCATAGTATAGCTCATCAAATACAATTTTTTCATAACTCTTCCGTCCTAAGAGCTCCTCACGTCATTCCGAGAACCCTAGCTTCCACCCTTCGGGCACCTTCTCCCCATGTCTGGGGAGGAGGGAACTAGCACTGAACTAAAATAACCTCAGAGTAATTTCAAAGATTATCAGGAAGGATAGCTAGTAGCGGCAGATTTTGACGAAAAATTTAGAATGTATAAACTTAACTTTTTACCAAACTTATTTGAGGGAACTTCGACCCAACGATAAGTAATGCTTGACAGGAAAATTACAATAGCCAAGTAAATAAAAGTAAACGCAACCAGATTAAAGAAATTACCGAAAACAAGATACTTTGCCAGCATATGTGCAAGCAGGGGGAAATGGATTAAATAAATACTGAATGAGATTTTTCCTAAATATCGAAGCGGGGCAAGTCGCAGAAAAGAGTGAAAATAAGAGTGCTTTTGCGAAGCTACAAATAACAAAATAAATGAGCAAGCTACTATTTCAGGAAGAACCCAAGATTGCCAATTCCCATAACCCCACTCCCTTGTACCGATACTAAACTGAGGGGCTAATAGCATCACCATTGTTGCTAAAATTAAAAGCAAAAAATTAAACCGCTTTTCGAACAGAGCGATTCTATCAACAATTAACCCAGCATGGAAAAAAACAAGAAATTGAATGTAGATAGGTTCATGCCAATAAAAACTTAAAAGAGAAAACAATAAGAAAAAAACAAGATTAAGAAATTTGCCGCCAAATTCAAACAGCAAAAAAATTGCTGGAAAAACAACACTGCAATATAACTCAACTTTCAATGACCATAGCGTAATATTAATATTAACGTCTTTTAGAAATAAGGTGTTAGGTAAAACAGCAGCATCAAATTTAGCTATTGAATTCATTAAGAAAAAAGCCAAAATAGTAGTTACCCACATCAGTGGAATTAATCGAAAGACTCGTCGACAAAGATAAGCTATGAAGGAAAACAGATCGACTATAGGCTCCTTTCTAAGTTGCCGACCTAAAACAAGCCCACTGATGGTGAAAAAAAGCAGCACGACAGGTTGTGGGTCGAAAATACCTGCTATAACTACGCCAAAGATATCATGACGAGGTGGTACCATAGATCTCCCAAACCAAACTACAAATAGCCCTAAGTAAAGATGACCCATCACAACCATACAAGAGGCAATACCTCGTAGAGATTCAATTTCGGGAGAAAAAGAAGTCATTTTTTGTCGGGGGGTTATTTTGTCTAAAGCAGCTAAAGAAGTAGCCATAATGTGTACTAATCCATAAGGAGTGCGTCACAAATTGAACGGTTGCCAATAGCTAGCACCCTTCCCTTTATCAGGCAACGTTTACTGAGAATTTTCTATCATAATCGTTTGTCTTATGCTGTACAATGGGAGAGAAACAGGGTAACTTCAACCCCCATAAACTTCAAATATTATCTCTACATTGCCACGAGTTGCATGAGAATACGGGCAGATTTTTTCATGAGCTTCTTTAACCAACAAGGCAAGCTCTGATTGAGGCAACTGGTTATCTTCAATGTTAAGCTTCACTGCTATGCCAAAACCACCGCCATCTCGTGGGCCAATAGAAACACTACAGGTTACCTTTGCTTGAGAAGCATCTTTCTTATGTTGCCTAGCAACATAATCCAAGGCACCACCAAAACAAGCAGCATAGCCTGCTGCGAAAAGATGCTCCGGTGTTGTGGTATTGAGTTTTCCTTCTCCTCCCATAGCTTTAGGTACCGACAAATTCACTTTGACAGAGCCATCTGTCGTTTCACTATGCCCATTACGCCCACCTGTTGCAATTGCCGTTGCCGTATATTGTGGTTTAATTTTATCCATTTTATAGTCCTCCATTTTAAATGATGCTTCTAAGATAATTTTTAGCTCAAACACGCTCCAATGATGCGTACTTTACATTTAGCTCTCATTCACTAATTTTATCCATTTATGTGGGGTGTGAACTGGATTAAATTTTTTTAAATCACTTCCATAGCCCAGAGTTGCTCTAAAAAATAGCTCCAAGGAACTATGGTGGTGGTTACCATATCCTTGAGTATCAATTTTCTTGGGGCAGAATCCTGGGACACTACAATCGCCTTTGTATGGGGATGTTCTTCACAAAAGGCTTTTAATCCACGCAAATCTTCAGCATGTACCTGAGTACTTATTTTAACTTCAATTGCAACTTCAGCATTGCCCAAAATAAAATAGAATCACTATTTTGGGATTCAAAGTAAAATAGTATTACTAATTTTCAATAGCATCAAGTGATATCACCCAATATATGTAGCGGACAAATAAATTGTCCGGGTCTGTAGCAAATGAATTGTCCGGTTTTATGATACCTCTTGGTAGAGACCAAGGAGATAGTCATGAAACGGACAAAATTGCTACAGGAGCTACTGATGTTACGTTTTGAAGAAGCCTACGAAGGCTGGCAAGAGAAGAGGTTAACTCAAGAAGATGCAGCGCGCTTACTAGGGGTATCGGATAGAACCTTTCGACGTTACCTAGTAGATTATAAAGAGCATGGTCATGAGGGATTAGTTGATGCACGGTGGAGTGAAATCTCCCATCGTAAAGCCCCAGTGAATGAAGTGATGGAGATAACAGAGCTTTATAGTAAAAAATATTTTGGATGGAACGTTAAACATTTTGCCAGTTTTTATTGGCGGAAGCATAAGGGAACTAGAAGTTACACATGGATTAAAACAACGCTGCAAAATGAGGGTTTAGTTGCGAAAACATCAAAGAAAGGCCCTCACAGAAAACGCCGTGAAAGAGTTCCTGCAAAAGGAATGATGATTCACCAAGATGGAAGTACGCATCAATGGGTACGAAGGAGAAGCATGGGATTTGATTATTACATTTGATGACGCAGATACCGAACACTACTCTATGTTTTTTGTTAAGGAAGAAGGTACCGATAGTAGTTTTCGTGGAATAAAAGAAACCATAGAAAAACAAGGTGTATTTTGCTCATTCTATACTGACCGAGGGAGTCATTACTGGTATACCCCAGAAGCAGATGGACCTGTTGATAAAACGCAATTTACCCAGGTAAGACGAGGGCTACATCAGTTAGGTATCAGCATGATCCCAGCCTACTCGCCTGAGGCAAGAGGGCGTTGTGAGCGTCAATTTCGCACACACCAAGGACGTCTTCCAAATGAGCTAGCAGCGATGGGGATTAAGACTATGGAAGAAGCTAATCGATATCTAAGGGATATTTATATGCCTGCATTTAACGCTGAATTTATGGTGACTCCTTACTCCGATAAATCAGCCTTCGTGCCATGGAATAACTATAATGTCACTGGATGATGTCCTTTGTGAGCATTTTGAAAGGACAGTTGGAAAAGATAATTGTGTATCTTTTGAGAATCTTAAAATTACAAATCCCAAAAGATGATCACCGATGTCATTACATGAGAGCGAAGGTACGAGTACATCGTTACCCCAGCGACGAACTGGCAATTTTCCACGGCCCTCGCAAACTCGCAGACTATGATAGCAAAGGAAAAATAAAATAGCTTGCAGAGGAGAGAAGAATAACCTATCGCAGCATAAACCGTCTGTGGACTATGTGGATAGTATGGATAACGAAAAAGCCGTTACCCACACTACCCACATGGGTCCACCAGACTCAATAACAGGAATTAATTTTTTAAAAAATAATAAAAACAAAAAGCGTAAATCCGCTTCGCTTTTTGTCAGATTGGTTGATTTACTGTATGGCTCAATCTGTTATAAGAAAGCGGACAGTTCATGAGCTACAGATCCGGACAATTCTATTAGCTCGCAAAGTGATATCACCCAATATAACTGGACTTTGGACAAACTCCGATCTGAACGGGCCCGAGCCCGTGGGCGAGCCCGGGCCCGCCCGAGCTCCGAACAGTGATAAGTTACAATCAAATCCAGATTATTTTAGCAATATTCCACCATCACAACGTGCAATCTGGTCTATTTATTGACAATATTATCTTGATTATGCAATGATTTTTTCATCAAGAGCAGTGTTTTTCCACTTTTTAACGATAGGATGACGCATGCGTTTTACCTGAATGTCCCCCGATTGTCGTCCAAGGGCTTTTTTTCGTGGTTTGGGTGGTTGAGCTGGTGTCCCAATCATTCGAATAATTCGTTCAAAGTCATTTTGAACTTGTGTTGGTTGCTTTATAGTTTCATTTGTCCTGAATGTGGGCAAGTACTTGATTCACATTGCTTTTTGCAATGCCCAAACATAACGGGTTGTTGTAGGCAGTATCACCAAGTGAGACAGACAGTTGGTTTGAGAAAGCACCTTGCGATTTGATGCAAGCAGCAATTTGCTCCATCCCGACCAGCTCACTATGTTGAGCGGTATCAACACGCGTGCATGCCAAAGGGATCAACCAAGGCGTGTTTGTGCCTGTTTTTTCAGGCAAGTAAGCCGCAATGCTGTATTTGTGACCCAGCGTTATCGGTTTGTTGCCACAGACGGTATTGGGCGCGTAAACATAACTCCTGTCCTCTAACCTCGGTGAAAAAACACGAGGCTGTGGCGTGCAGTCTACTGTAAATAAATGAAATCCGCGCTGTCGATAAAATCACTTCAGCCTTCCCTCGTGGCAGAGCTTATTTAACCGACCAGCTTCAACGAGCTGGAACCTCAATTTCATTGAATATTGCTGAAGGCTCAGGTGAGTTTTCCACCAATGAAAAAAGCAGATTTTATCGCATGGCAAAACGTTCGGCCACAGAAACTGCGGCGATCCTGGAGGTATCCAAACGTGCAAATATTATACATGAAGAACAGTATCGCTTAGCCAGAGATTTATCTATTCGCATTGTTATGATGTTGACTAAAATGGCGCAAAAAGTAGATTAGCCGGAGCTCGGGCGGGCCCGGGCTCGCCCACGGGCTCGGGCCCGTTCAGATCGGAGTTTGTCCAAAGTCCAGATTTCAATTAAGGACAATAGAGAGTGATCTATGATTCCCACAAGATTTATCACATAGTGGCGTAGCTTTGCCTGTTGACAGAGAGCTTCTAATGGGTGCCCCTAAGCATTAAATTCACAACGGTATCAGCGAACGAATGACCTTAGCTGGTACACCCGCAACAAAACTGTTTGCAGGAACATCCTTTGTAACAACTGCCCCAGCTCCGATTACTGAATTTTCACCCACAGTAACTCCACCCAGTATTGTGGCAGCTGTTGCAATCCAAACGTTTCTTTCAATTACGATTGGCTTTGCCTCAACGTAAGCACGTCGATTCGGCCGGCCCCAGCGGATGACCTGATGTGATAATGTTCACATTTGGCCCGATCATGACTAGATCTGCAATATCGACACCACCCATATCGTAAATGGTGCAACACTGGTTGATAAATACTTTGTATCCAACTCTGATTTCAAGACCACCCGATGTATAGAATGGCGGAATGAGTTTAAATGTTTCATCGACCTTTTGACCAGTTAATTCGCTGAATATCGCTCTCACTTTTGCGGCATCATCGAATGAAAGCTTGTTCAGCTCTGCAGTTAATCCCATAGCTCGCCTGTAGACATTGGCTGTAGCATCCCATTCGGGACTGTGGGTTTGCACTCGTTTGGTTAGGATTGTCTTCTTGATACTCATTTGGCTTTCATCCGGCATCTGATTGTAATCGTCCTATAAAATTACCACATCCACGCAGTAGCTCCCCTATTTTATTGGTGGGTACCTGTAACGGCTCGCTGCTGAAATATTAGAATTCGCCTAAAGTTCCTTAAAATTTTGGGGCTTTTTGAGGGCATTTTGAAGACAATAAGCGGGCATGAAGTACAACATTAGATAACCTATAACTTTAAGATTATTTAATATAAACAAATAGTTATACATAAGTATCTATATCAAGGCAGAAAAAATCAGAGGGAACAAATCTACTTAAAAATATTTATAAATCAACAAGTTGGTGGAGGCGGCGGGAATCGAACCTGCGATAATTTTTTGTGTTGAGTAGATCCACTGGGTCGCCCCAGTGAACCCCTCTTCAGGTAGGGTCGAGAACTGGCGCGGTGAATTCTATCTTCCCGTTTCCAGCTCCCGCCACGTCAAACGCAGCATGCGGTTTTCCCGCACTACGCTTTCCTAGCACCTTCATACCAAGCTTATGTGGCCTATCGTATTGGTGACACTTTCGGAACGTAGTATCGTATTTTATAGTCTGAGAATAGCCCTAGTTTTTGATACATCCATTCTTTACTCCATCTCTCCCAACCGAAGCCTCCCAATTTTCGAGCACGCATTAGATGACGCCTAACCTTCTTTTCTACCCAGTCCTTAACGTAAGTAAAACATCGACTGGAATTGCCCACTCTAAAGTAGTTCACCCAACCTCTTAGTATCGGATTAATCAGATCAATCACGCGGTCAATCGGTTGTGATTGGTGCTTACGGAATATTTCTTTCATTTTTCGTAAGAGGTTCGTTCGTGACACCATTTTCGGTGTTTTCTGCACTCCCCATTTTCCCTGTTTCGTCTTTCCTCGTCTGAAATCAAAACCTAGGAAGCTGAACGTTTCACCTTTCTTTAGATTGATTGTCTTTGTTTTCTCGTTGTTCAGCTCAACTTTTAGTTTTGCCAACTCTTCTCGAAGCCTTTTATAGATTGCATCTCTAAGCCAGTGCCATTTTGAATGATCGTCGATCAGTATTACTATATCGTCCGCCCATCTTGCATATTCTATGTGCTGATACCCATCACCGCTGGTTACCTTTTTCGCCCGCTCTAGCATCTTATCTATCTCGTTGAGATAGATGTTACTAGCTAACGGAGACAATGGTCCGCCCTGCGGTATGCCAAGCTTTCCGCCAGTTTTGAGGATTAACTTCAGTAAGTGCATAATATCTTTATCATCCACTCGGGCTGCAATTTTATCTAGTAAGATAGAATGTGCCACCGTATCAAAGTAGGATTTTAGATCAACATCGATCACTATCACCTTTCCTTTAATCGCCGCCTCTGTTACTCGCTCTACCGCTTCGTGCGCCGTGCGTTTGGGTCGATATCCATATGATCCTGCTTGGAAATCTGCATCGAATATGGGCTCGAGAATCAACTTCAGTGCTCCTTGCACTACTCGGTCGCGTATACTCGGGATACTTAGTGTCCTGGTCTTTCCTCCAGCTTTCGGTATCGCCTTTTTCCGACTTCTATTTGGATAGTAAGTTTTGGTTGTTAATTCCTGATGTAACTTGGTGAGAAACTCTTCTCGGCCTTCTGTCTCGATCATGTCAAACGTTACACTGTCACTTCCGGGCGCACCGTTATTCCGTTTCGCAAGAACATAGGCTTCTCTAAGCGTCTCTAGTTTACATACATGAATATATATGCCCCAAAATCGCCAAGACGGTTCCGCCTTCGCTTTGATATATATTTTCCTTCTCAGGTCTTGCAAGTCGCTAGATGTTTTTGTCATTGTCATCTTTGCCTCCCGTGTTGTTGGAAAAATGTTACTAGCAGGGTGCCTTTGCTCCACGAGAGTTACCTCGCTTCGTCACTACTACACACCCGTCCGCCACCCGCTCATCTTCGATTCACTTCCTGGTTTGCCAGTTATAGAATCTACCTTGCTCCAGAGGCTTTCTCTCTGGGACGAGACGGGTTTCTCCAGTTGCTTATACGTGCCCTCATTACCATGCCACCACTACCACCCCGCCGAAGTGATGCAGCTGTATCAGTCAGATTTCAGCTACACATGCTGTCTTCGCTTTACGGTTGCAAGCTCGACCTTCGGGGTTACGCACTTTCGAGGCCACCTGTGTGTTTGCTTTCGCTGCAGCCTGGTAACTCGCCATTATCCTGCAGATAATGTTGTCGGTAGGCTTCAACATCTTGGTCTCCCGCCATGCTGCTACCCGAGCTATAGGATTTCTAACTTTTATCCTAGTAAGTTTAACTCTTACTGAACACGCCAGCCTTTACTGGACGCACAACCGGACGTGCGGATCTCCCGCATCCGGCTCCCGATAGTGCGTTCAGCAAGGGACGCAAGACTCTCTACATAGTGGAATCGGTTCTCCTTCTATGACAGGACTTTCACCTGCGAGATCAGTTAGGCTTATCTTGGCGCACAACTCATTGATTGTTATCGTCTAAATACATTGATAGAAAGTTTTGAGGCATAACTGGGGCATTTCAATACTGCTCCAAAAACCATATCAATTGCAAAACGTATCAAATAGTGATACATTTCATGAATGAAATCGCATAAACTCTCATTAATCGAATACATCACTACACTCCAAGCAGGTGGTCGTTATACATTCACTCGTGATGAGGCAATAAGCAAGTTACAAATTACAGCTGATGCTCTCAAATTAGCGGCGCTTCGACTGATTAAGAAAAAACGTTTAGTGCGACCAAAACAAGGATTTTATGTCATTGTCCCTACAGAATACCAAATAGTAGGGGCGCCACCAGTGGCATGGTATGTTGATTCGCTGATGCGGTATGATGCACAGGATTATTATGTGGGATTATTGTCTGCAGCAGCTTTGCATGGAGCTGCTCATCAGCAACCACAAGTCTTTCAAATCATTACTACCAGACGATTTCGTACCATTATAATAGGTCGTACACGATTACAGTGTTTAATTAAACAAAACATTCCTGTGCTAAGCTACCAACAGATTAAAACACCCACTGGATACATGAACGTATCTACTCCTGAGATGACAGCCTTTGATCTGGTGCGTTATGTGAAATCTGCTGGTTATTTAAGTCACGTGACAACAATATTAAGTGAACTACAAGAAAAATTTGATCTCTCACGCTTTACTCAATTACTACACACAGAACGCTTAGAATTACCCTATTTGCAGCGTATGGGATATTTGCTAGAGATTGCAGAAGCTAAAGAGGAGGTTATTGCTTTAATTAAAAATTGGATTAAAGGCCATTGCCCTCGATTTATCCCACTACGTCCTGATAAACCTTATATAGATGCTCCCAAAAATCAGGATTGGCACTTATATGTAAATGAACAAATAGAGAATGATTTATGATTCCACAAGCTTTTATTACTGAATGGCAACAATTTGCACCATGGTCAAATGAGGCTCAGATTGAGCAGGATCTTGTTTTGTCACGAGCAATTATAGAAATTTTCTCACATCCATTGCTAATAAAAACACTCGCATTTCGTGGTGGGACCGCTTTACATAAATTATTTATGCAACCTGCAGCACGTTATTCAGAAGACATTGATTTAGTTCAAATTACAGAGGGTCCCATTGGTCTGATTATAGAAGCACTACGTACACAATTAAATCCATGGCTTGGTGAACCTCGATGGAAAAGCAATAAGGGGCGCGTTACATTAGTTTATCGTTTTGATTCAGAAAGCCAACCTGTTACACCTATGCGCCTAAAAGTTGAAATTAATACTCGTGAGCATTTTGCTGTTTTAGGGTTTACTCAAAAAACATTTGGAATTAAAAGCCATTGGTACTCACAACAAACTACAATAACAACATTTCAACTGGAGGAGTTGCTAGCAACTAAATTACGCGCACTTTATCAACGTAAAAAAGGTCGCGATTTATTTGATCTTGTAGTAATTTTGAAAAAATTCCCAGAACTAAACGCAGAGAAAATAGTACAATCCTTTCAGCAATACATGGCCTTTGATACAACCAAAGTATCGCGTGCAGAATTTGAAGCCAATTTGTCGGGTAAATTAAATGATGAGGCATTCATCAATGATATTTTTCCCCTTTTACCAACTGGATCTAACTTCGCTGAATATCATCCTATCAATGATGTTACTGAGGTACAAAAGCGAATTATCAGCCAACTACATGGCAATAGTTGGAAAGGAGCTGAGTTGCAAGAACGGTGAATGCCTCTTTGTTTGTTAAATTGTAGATACCCAAAATGAGTATCTGCTAACTTAACTCCATAGTTCAAAGTGATTATTCATATTGAGGTAAGTTAATCGCATTCGAAACTGATTTTATCATGGCTAGGATTCTGTTCGAGCGTTCTTCTGCAATTTCCTTAGAAACTTCATCTTCTACAAGAAATGATTTCCTCACCCAAACACCAAATTTTTGATTGGCATCAACGAAGGAACGTAGTAGTGCATTATAACGAGTAAACGCCTGCAAATAATTTCCCTTAGCGGCTTTTAACTCTCCAGCTAGGATGTATGCTCCAACGAATGCTAAATTATTACCTTGGCCAGATAACGGAGAAGGGCAATAACCTGCATCGCCGACAAGCGCTATTCGACCTTTGGTCCAACTATTCATTTTTACTTGCGTAATAGCATCAAAATAAAAATCATCGCTTTCTGGCATTCGATTTAAAATATTTTGTGTTTCCCAGCCAAAATCGCGAAAAGTATCACATAGGAATTGTTTTTGCTCATGCTCATCACGGATATCTTTCAGGATATGCTGAGAGCGAAACATAAATCCTGCTCTTGCTATTTCAAGATTGTTATCGCTATTGATTGATACCAATTTATGATTAGCTTCACATTCCAGGTCTATGTGACTCAATCTAAGGTAATTTGGAATGGTAAATGTACTAAGATATGAACCAAGATGAATTAACTGATATTCATTTTTATCAAAAATCATTCGCCTTGTAGCAGAGTGAATGCCATCCGCAGCGATCACTATGTCATAATTTTCAACCTTACCATCCTTGAAATTGACTATAACGTTATCAACATTCTGCTGCATGTTAATAATCTGGACTTTGGACAAACTTCGATCTGAACGGGCCCGGGCCCGTGGGCGAGCCCGAGCCCGCCCGAGCTCCGGCTAATCTACTTTTTGCGCCATTTTAGTCAACATCATAACAATGCGAATAAGTAAATCTCTGGCTAAGCGATAATGTTCTTCATGTATAATGAAACTATAAAGCAACCAACACAAGTGCAAAATGATTTTGAACGAATTATTCGAATGATTGGGACACCAGCTCAACCACCCAAACCCCGAAAAAAATCCCTTGGACGACAAGCGGGGAACATTCAGGTAAAACGCATGCGCCATCCTATCGTTAAAAAGTGGAAAAACACGGCTCTTGATGAAAAAATCATTGCATAATCAAGATAAAATAGTCAATAAATAGTGCAGATTGCGCGTTGTTATGCTGGAATATTGCTAATAATCTGGATTTGATTGTAACTTATCACTGTTCGGAGCTCGGGCGGGCTCGGGCCCGTTCAGATCGGAGTTTGTCCAAAGTCCAGTACATTAAAAGATAAAGAATTTATAGGCCATTTCAAACAAATCCCTTTTGGTAGGTTCCCTTCATCAAAGAATGACTCCTTCCTTTTTATACTGGATGTATCATGATCTTAATGGCTTCTATTAAAGTTAGCGCATTCTGTGTTCAGATTAAAGAACAAAAATTTACCATGATAATCTTTTAATGTTAAAAATGTTTGAAGATTATAGAAGGCATTGGGTGAATCCGGTTTGATTTTTGGGGCTTTTCTGGAGCATTTTGAAAGCCAAAAATTGTTATGAAATACGATATTAGATAAACGACGACTGTATAATTATTCAATATAAACAAGTAGTTATGCATTAATATTCATTTGCAAACAGTAAAAAATAGCGGGAACAAATTTATGAAAAATTACTTATAAATCAACAAGTTGGTGGAGGCGGCGTCCATAACATTGGCTATGTAATTGATTGATAATAAATAATTATTTGAATGTGGTTTTTTAAAAAGCCCCCAAATAGGCCCCTGTTTGGGCGGTGTTACTCTTGGAATTGAACCCAATTCCGCACATAAATTATTAAAACCGCTTTGCTTAGGACATTCTTATGACAAATCTTACGACATGATTGCGACATATCTTGCGACAATCTTATGACATATGTGTAAGATATATGCAACTAGGAGCATACTATTTTAATGTTTAAACCAAAATTTACAATTACCAATTCAATTGCAAATACACTAACAGCAATAGAGCGGGCTCAGAGGATTTTTAGAGGCTGCCACCCTTTCTGATGAGTGGGTTGCCAAGATGCAAAATAAGGCCTTAATTTTAGAGGCGCATCACACAACGCATATCGAAGGCACACAGCTTACTTTGGAGCAATCAGAGCAACTATGGGCAGGTCAGCATCTTGCAACAGTTAATCCAGACGATACAAAGGAATTATTAAACTACCGACAGGCATTTGATTTGGTAGCTGGTTATGTGGGTGATGGCGAGCCAATTACCGAAGGATTGATTAGAGAAATTCACAAACGTCTTGGTAGAGGGAGTGAGAGGTAATGCTGCAACGCCTGGCGACTACCGTAAAATCCAAAATTATGTTGTTAACTCTAAAACGAAAGGATGTTATTTACACACCTCCAGCAGCATTACGAAGTGTCTGCAGATGATGCACGAATTAATCGATTGGATAAACTCACGAGACAGAAATACATCCCGTTTTAATGTCAGGTATCGCGCAATTTCAACTAGTGCATATTCACCCTTTTTTAGATGGTAATGGTAGAACTGCACGGTTGTTATCAACACTTTGTCTTTATCAGCGAGGATATGATTTTAAAAAATTATTTACTATTAGTGAATATTACGACCGCAATAGAACAGATTATTATCAGGCGATTCAAAGCGTGCGTGAGCAAGATATGGATATGACAGGATGGATTGAATATTTTGTTCGCGGATTATCAATTCAATTACAAGAAGTGAAAAAATTAGGTAAACAGGCAATAGAACAAGATGTTTTAGCAAAACAATATCATTTATCTGATAGGCAAAAATTAGCGATCGAATATATTGCTAAAGCATGGTGGCATTACAATTCAGCAGTTTGAAGATATTTGCCCCGATGTGACGCGCAGAACATTACAACGTGAGCTAAAAGAATTAATTAATAAAAATATTTTAACTACGACTGGCGCTACAAGTAATTTGATTTATGAAATGCAAGTCAATAGTAAACCGACTAACGGCTAAGGGTATTATAATGAAACCAATTTTACTAGATTTACCGATGCCTATTACAACTCCACGACTTCTTTTAAGACCCCCTCAACCTGGAGATGGTGTTGTGCTTAATGCAGCAGTTTTAGAGTCGTATGATAATATACGTCACACCATGCCTTGGGCTAAAGAAAGACCATCATTGGAAGAATCTGAAGAATTTGTCCGGCAATCTGCTGCAAATTGGATTCTTAAAAAAAATGATGAGCCTTATCTACCGTTATTAATTTTTTCTAAAAAAGACAATATTCTCATTGGCGCAACAGGCTATCATCACATTATATGGGAAGTGCCTTGTTTAGAAACGGGTTATTGGATTCGAACGCAATACTCCGGAAAAGGTTACATGACTGAAGCAGTGAATGCGATAACTAGATATGCTATTAAGCAGCTTCAAATGAAACGTGTTGCAATAACCTGTGATATAGATAATGTTCGCAGCAAAAAAATTCCTCAGAGATTAGGATTTCAACTTGAAGGCACTCTCAAAGCCAATAGAGTAAAGCCTTTAACTGAAGAGGTTAGCGATACTGTAATTTTTGCGAGATATGATGCAAACAATTTACCAAATCTGGCTGTAGCTTGGGGAAAAAATGAATAAACCACTTATTATAATTACTGGTGCAAGCTCTGGTATTGGTGCCGCCATCGCAAACCAGTTTGCTTCTCTCGGTTACCCGTTAGGGTTGATTTCAAGAAATTTAAAAGCAATGCAAGAATTAGGTCTACCAAATACAATATGTATTGCTGCTGATGTAACGGATTATGACGATTTAAAGAACGCTATTAAAACTGTTGAAGAAAAGTTTGGTGCTGTTGATTGTTTGGTTAATAATGCAGGCTATATGCAATTTGGCGATTTTTCTACTCTTACACATGATTCCCATGAACGCACAGTTAAAACGAATCTTATGGGTGTTATGAATGGGATTGAGGTTGTGCTACCAGGTATGCGCGAAAGAAAAAGAGGCACGATTATCAATATTAGCTCTCTATCAGACCGTAACGCTAGACCCTTAGTTCCTGTTCATGCAGCGACCAAAGCAGCTGTTAAAAGTTTAAGTGAGTCGCTTAGAATGGCTAATGCAAAGTATGGAATACGGATTTGTAATATTGCTCCCTCAAAAGTACAAACGCCTATGGTGACAAAAAATGTTCCTGAAAATCAAATTATGAATGTTGAGCATGTAGCAAATACCGTCCGATGGATTTACGAACAACCTCAAGAAATTTGCATACGCGACATTGTAATCGCTGCTACTTTTTACGAAGCTTAAAGCATTATTTATTTTAGGATGTAAGTAAGATGACCGCTCAAAATCATTTAGAGGCATTACTCAACATAGGCATAGGAGTTAACCATATAAATGGTTCTCTTGTTGACCATTTAAAAGGAACTCGTCTGTTACTTCATTCCTGGGGAGCAAGTGAAGAGCTTTGTAGGGCTGGATTATATCATGCCCTGTATGGTACTTCTGGATTTGATAACCACCTTATTTCACATTATGAAAGAAGTAAAGCCCAGGCAATATTAGGCATTAAAGTAGAGAAAATTATTTATACATATTGCGCTTGTGACCGAGATTTTTTCTGGCCACAAATTGGGATAAAAATCTAACCCTATTTTTCTAAATAGATTGTAACCGTTCAGACCCCACCTAAATTAAAAAAATCGCAAAAAAATCGCAAAAATCGCAAAAAATCGCAAAAAAATCGCAAAAAAATCGCAAAAAAATCTTGACATGGTTTTGGCCGATCAATTTGGCATTTGCTCAGGTTGAATCAAAATCTCTTGAATAACACCGCTCAAAGATCGTCAGAGATCACCTAATACGAATTTCGCTTTTTGAGCAGGTCAATGCCTCGTTCGCGTCATGGCGAGGCTCCTGCAAGGCTGAAAAATCCCGTGTTATGATGGTCGCGTCAAATATGACTTAAACAATAATAAAGCAGCCGTCGCTATCGACAGGACATCGATAAACATGAAGTTAAGTGACCATGACCTAAAACAGATTGACAGGGAGTCCATACTAAGACTGTCCCCGGCGCAGCTTGCGGAATTGACTATAAAGGTCGTTGATGATCTTAAAGAAGCAAGGGATCGAATTAACCAAAATTCAAATAACAGCTCGCGACCATCAGGCAGTATGCCTCCGTGGGAGTATGGAAAAGATCCAGGCTCGTCTGATCAAAATCAACAAGAAGATGGTGATGTTGCCGAGGTTCATGAACATTCTGATGAACATGCAGAGAGCCTGGCAACAACGGCTGCAGCCAATGAACCAAAAGTGCCGGCTACATCAGCGAATGGCCAACAGACACCAGCAGAAGGAAATACGGTTATTGATCCAACACCCGTGGAATCTTTAAAACGAAAAGCTGGCAAACAAAAGGATGCCCCGGGTTTCGGCCGAACCCAGCGGCTACCTGTGACAAATACAGTGAATCATGTCGTGAACCATTGTATTATTTGCAATAACTACTTGGGTGAACATGACGAACAGACTGCATGGACTGGTTTTTACAGCCTCGATATTGCGGAGCGAACGCCAGAGCAGATTGGGATCGTGTTGACTAATACGAAGCACGTTTTCTTCGAACAGATGTGCCCATGCGGTCACCATAATCGGGTACAACCTTATGTGGCTATGCCTGATATCAATTGGCCAAAAACAGATTTGAGTGAGTGGCGTCTTGTTGGCTCTCGCCTTGCCGCTATGATTGTGCTGCTGTCGAAACGTTATCGTAAATCTCGCAGACTGATTTCAGAATTTTTGCTGGTTTTTCTTGGACTGGAGCTCAGTGTTGGCACGATTGACCAAACCATTCGCGAAGCAGGTCGGAGTGTGGCGCCACTGGAAGATGAGTTGATAAGCGAGATTGAAAAAGCAGCGTTAGTTTATGCTGATGAAACCTCATGGAAAGAAGCCGGTGTTTTGCAGTGGTTGTGGGTTTTTAGAACATTAACCGTGGTGTTTTTCCAGGTAGGCAAGCGTGATCGTACTATTTTTTGCAAACTACTTCTGAATGGCCGATTCAAAGGCATTGTGATGAGTGATGGTTGGGTGGTTTATCGTGAATACGCCAATCGTCTTCGCTGCTGGGCACACCTTATTCGCAAGGCACGTGGGTTATCTGAATCCTGCAGTTGGCAAGCAGCTGAAGTGGGGCTTCTGATGTTGAGACTGCTCACGATTTTCCAGGATGCCATTTATGATGCCCGTAACCAGCTAGCGCAACCCCTTGGTGTACTGGTAATGCAATATCAAAAAGAAATTGATCAGTTGAAAGCACTTTGCTCTACGCATCAGGACAGTACACATGAAAAATTACGTGCTTTTGCTCGCGAGCTGTTAAAAGATTGGGATATAATCCTTCGGCCTCTGCATGATCCATCGTTGCCATTGACGAATAATGATGCTGAGCAAATATTAAGGCACTGGGTGATTGACCGTCGCTTAAGTCATGGAACCCGAACGCAAGAAGGAACGCGGTCATTTACATTGCTCGCCAGTGTGATTGAAACATGCCGTATTCGAGGTGCTCCTGTATGGGACTTTCTTACACAAGTTATCGATGCGGCGCGATGTGGACGGCAGATTTCCTGCTTGCCTGCAATGCAAGCTTGAATGTGCTGGCTGCGCACATCATGATCTGAATAATACAGGATACCGCTTATGAACAAGAATACCTCGTGTCAATGTACATCAGAATGCCAGACCAGGCGCTGTAATTGTCTTAAAATGGGACGGGCATGCACGGCTGAATGCCGATGTGAAAACTGCAAGAACCCATTTAACAACAGGGATCCTGAGGAGCAATTGAGTGATTGCGCTCGTTATCACATTAAAAAAGTGGCTTCGCTTACACCTCAAAACTTGAAGAAAAAATGCGCACTACCCTGCGGATGCGGTCACATAACACTTCAGAATCTTCTTCGAGATTATATCTGCCCAAAGTGTGATGAATTGTCTTATTATTCTTTTTGCCTGGACGAGGTGGTCGAAGAGAACGACTTGTGGCATTGCAATTCATGCGGGACTTGTCGAGAAATAACCGAATGGCATTGCACATCTTGTAATAAGTGCACCTTTGGACTTACTTTATCGTGCGAGCATTGCGGCGAAAAATCTCCTTATATGCCTACTAGGTTTAAATGATTATTTGATGGGGTCTGAACGGTTACAATAGATTTACAAAACAACAATATCGGTTAACTTTAGAGGAGCTTCAGCAATTTTGTGAATTAACTGTTGCTAATGAGCTTGAGATTGCAAGAGATAATAAAGATTTCATTAAGAAATATGGCGAATCATTAAACAAATTATTTGAGAGAATGAAACCTTTCATCAGCAAACAAGCAACCTCCTACAAAGAAGAAATTTTTAATATGTATATGGCTTAAACCTAACTCCTTTCTATTTGTTCAAATCGTTTATTGAGCTCAATAATGGGCGCACTACTACTGAAATATTTCCAAAAAACATGCTCAAGCATCCATTGGCAACCTTTTATGGCCTTTTGGTGACTTAAGTATATTCTCAGTATATTCAGTTATTCGGTTTGATTCGATTTTATTAGGGACTGCAAAAACCTACTGAAATCACTATCCACTCCATTCTCTATATCTTCTATGCCTTGCTTTAGCCAATGATAAAAGGTTCTTTCCCCTATTCCATTGGCCTCTGCAGCAATTCGATAGGGTACATGACGAGAAATAGCTTCTAGTATTGCTTCCACACGCCCTTGATTAAATTTTGTAGGGCGTCCTCCTTTCTGCTTTTCCATGTTTTTATCTCCGTAATTTAATTTGCAACACCGCCAACATTGCCACTAATATTGGGTAAAAGGTATTTGGCTTACTTGGCCATCTTGAGTTGGAAAATACCATTCCCATTTATCACCATTTTTTCGAGACTTAACACCAAGGGATTTTTTAGCTCTTTCAACCGTTCGCCAAGCACATCCAAAGTCTTTTGCTTCTTTCTTGATTTGCTGTTGTGTCAGCGAATTTTGTGAAAGCAAATCAGATAAAAAATCCTTAGCTTCGTCCAATGAATTTTTATCATCATCTACAGTTGGAAATGTGTTTAAAGCCTCATCTGCAGATATAGTTGTTGTTTCATCTAACCATTTTACACGAGAAGTATTTATGTTGTTTTCAAGTGAAGCTGGCTCGATAAGAAATACGAGGCCTTCTTTGCAATTTCCCAAATTATTCTTGATTTGGATGAATAGGCGCTTGTCAGCATCCTCTTTATCTTTAACAACAATAAAAGCGGCTCTAGAGGCAGCAATGAACGCTATGCTACCTGAAACCCGTGACATGGCATTGCCATTACCTGCTTTATTTAAATGAGAAACACATATCATTGCTATATTATATTTCTCAGCTAGCTTAGCTATTGGGGTCAATACGGTTCTTACATCACTATTATTATGTGAATTTGTATTGCCAAGATAGGCTGAAAGCGGGTCGATAATTACTGTTGTAACCTTTTTATTGTTAGCCAGCATTTTATCTAATTCTTCAATATCTGTAATAAAATCGAATTGTTTCAATACTGGATTGCCACGATAATCACAACCGGCTTTTACGGCCTCAATGATATTAACTTTATTTAAATTAGCCCCTGCAGCTATTAATCTAGGTACAATAGTGCATGCGGGATCATCTTCAGCCGAAAGAATAATGACTTCCCCTGACTGTTCATATACAGTTTTATCTGGCCATACACCAGCTTGCGTCACAATAGATGCAATATAAGCAGTCAATTGGCTTTTTCCAAGGCCCGGGTCACCAACAACCATAGAATATTTGCCCCGTGCAAAATGCTCACGCCACAGCCAGCTAATAGGGGTGGGCTTAATATCTGACGCTTTAGTGTAAAGGATGTTTGAGGGGTCTTCTATTAAGGCATCGACTAGAGTTAGTTGCTGTATGTCTGCAGTTGGATTAGCATTCAGCCACTCAACAATGTCGCCTTTTTCTGGGAGATTTAACTGCTCTATATCAACTTGTCGAACATGGCAATTAAGAGCAAGTAATTTACGAGCAACCTCTTTTGAATACTCAAGTCCTTCTTTGTCATTATCCGGCCAAATGATGACATTTTTATTTTTAAGTGGCGTCCAATCAGCATCATTTGCGGTGGTTGCACTCCCACTTGTTGTAGCAAGAAGATTTAATTTTTCCGCAATGTCTACGCATTTTTCTCCTTCAAATAGCCATACATCTTTATCAAAGGACTTTGTAACCTCGCCGCTAACTTAAATTGACCCACTTTTGCTAAGAAAAATTGACCCACTAAATGCGCAAAAACATAATAGCGAGAGTGCTTAGCACACGAGCTATTAGACTAAAAAAAATAAAAGATTATTGTTGGAATATAAAATAAATCCATCTATTGAAAACTTGTGATGTAAGCTGTGGGTAACCTGAAGTGCAGCTTACTGCACCAGGTTATCCATCAGTTTACTCACAAGTTTTCGATAGATTCCTTGTCATCTTCCCCTTGAGAAGATGCCTATCGGGCAGTTGGGGTGATCAAAAGAATAGACTCCTTAGGATTCATAGTATTAACTAAGCGCATTCACTCCTATTCAGGATGGTTTTCCGATGCTTAAGCGTGGTACTTACGTGGATTGTAGCGGTTTGTTTACTTCACTGGCAGCGCGAAGACTGTCCCCCAGAATTGAAATAGTCGTGCAATAATGCCTGAATCTATCCAACATAGCATCGACCAGTGGTTTGCTCTTAAAGATTTCGTGCCATTGAGTATAGTCTAGGTTGGTTGTAATGATGGTTGATTTCTTGCGATATCGCATATCAATCAGTTTAAAGAAAATATTGATTTGTTCCGGGGTTAAGGTTAAATATCCGAGCTCATCGATGATTAACAAATCGTAGGCTGCGATGCTCTTTAAGAGACTAGACGTCTTTCTATCCGCTAGTGAGGTATACAGGTCGTTTAACAACTCCTGAGCATTGTAAAAGCGCCCTCTATAGCCATTGGTAATTGCCAAGCGTAATAAACTGATAGCTATGCCTGTTTTCCCTGCACCTGGATTGCCAATGAGTGTAATATTTTCTGCGCTTTTAATGAACTCTAATTTAGCCAATGCCATGACTTGGTCACGTTTAATGGCCGGTTGTCGTTGAAATGGGAAGGTATCAATGCTCCACTCCCAGGGGATCTTAGCATTTTTTAATCGATTTTCTAAAGCGCGTATTTTTTGGTACTGCGTTTCAGCAACAAGAAGTTTATGCAGGACATCCTGTGCGCAGAGCCCCTCTTTCTGAGCCTCTAAAAGCACACTGTCTAGTAGCTCATCCATTCCCCTGAGACGCAATTGATTGAGGTATTGATGTAATTCGTCATACATAAGAAAACGCCTCACGACTAAAGGTTAAAAAAATCACTTTGGATAGAACGCAATATGATGCGTTCAAGGCGATTCATATCGTATAAACGATACTTTTGTGCACTGACGATCCCAGCGATAAATGCATCTTGAGGATAGAGCTCCTTAAAATAGAGTAAGCGCTTAAATACTGAAAACCCTCGACCTTTTACCTGTGACTTTAGGTCATTAAGGTAGAGGTCTAATAGGGGATGAAGCCCAGTAAGCTTACGCTGTGCTTCAGACAATTCGTTAAGCATCGCTTCTTTCCTCAATGTAGGATGATGGCTTTTATCACAAAGGCGCTGGTAAGGCCGTCCTGTTGCTCTTTGATGCGTAGCTACTTTTTGATGCTGGTAAAAAACATCAATGTGGTTCATGTATTGATAAACATCCACCACCTGCCCAAGCAATCGCTCTGGAACGGAGTAACGCTGGGTTTCAACACTAATGTAACCTTCAGAATTGACCATGCGTTGCAACTGATTGTAAATAGGAGGCAACACTTTCGGTAAACTCATGCAGTATGGGCGTTCTTGTTGATACAATATTGTTGGACTTTCTCCCAAATGACGTTTCACTTTTTGATTGACCGCCTCACACCAAGCACGTGCTTGGTTATTTAAATCTTGCCAATCCTTAAAAACACGTCCAGCAAGAAAATTGGTTTCAAGATAATAAAAAGGTCTTTCAATCTTACCCTTACGATCAGCGTGATTCACAGCATGTGCTATGAATTGAAAGCCAAAGACACGACTAAAGAACACCATCTCGGGTGCCACAACGGCGTAAGCGCCAGCACCACCTGCTAGAATGACACTGGTATTATCAATGATGCAGCGATTGCAGGAAGACTGCATAAAAACCAAGGCATCAGAGAGAAACGACTTCGCTTCAAAACGTGAGAATCGAGGATAATACTGAACAAAAAGCATGCGACTAAAACCAAATATAAGCGAAGCACATTGTGCTTTGACTCGTTTTCCACCGAGTTCCAGCCAATGGGGTGAGGTATCATGTTGCATTTCCTCTCCTGGCTCAAAAAGATACTCACCGACACGCTGCCTCGGGTTATCTCGAAGCGCATATTTGCGTACCCAATAAGTTAATGTGCTGTATGCGATGTTTTGTTGGTGTTCTGCAGTCAGTATTTCATGAACACGAACTAAATTCCCTTTGCACGAACCCAGTAAGGTTCGAATGAGCTCAAGAAGGTCTTGCTTTTCTATTAACTCGAGGTTAACTTCTTGGCGCAATATTGAACGAACTGTATTTCGTGAAATACCCAGGGATCTGCTAATTTCTCTAATACTCTTACCTATCTGATGAAGTTGTTTAATGGTACTTTTTATAACCGGATCATACATGGTGGTTTTCCTCAACATTTTTTTGTAGTTGATGGACTTGATTAAGCAATGCTGACAAGGGCTTCATGAGCATGCTGCGTTCGATCGATGCTTGCTTTGGATAAAACACTGCAGGGAGAATACCCTCAAGTCGCTTCAGTTTGGATAAACACAGCGCAAGGATACTTTCCCAAGCTTCTTCAGGGGCTAGTTTATCAAGTGGCACTGTGTCTGATTTCATTTGAAAAGCATGGGCTTTAAAAAAATGCTGTGGCTCATCCAGCATATTTTTACGGGTTTGACGATTACTACTTAAGTAATGCGTATAATAGGCTTGAATGTCTCTACTGGCGTGTGTTTTTGTTTCTAAGTACTTGACTAGTTTTTTTGCACCCTCACTGTTCGCGCGCGCGAACGGTAAGATAATGCGCTGGGTTGTCCAAGTTGACAATACGCCTTGACGTATTGCTTGTTCTACAAATTCAGGGAGATCTTGAAGTAACTGCAGGCGGTAGGACACCCAACTCTTGCTCTTACCTAGCTGTTGGGCTACCTCAGTCTGTGAAAGTTGATGCTCGCTGATGAGTGTTTGTGCTAATTTAGCTTCTTCATAGGCTTCCCAGACACGGGAAGTATTCTGGCGATATAGGTCAATAAGGGCGTCTTTCATAGTGTGGCTAGAAACAACTACCTCTATGCTGTCGTGTCGTAGTGCCTGGAATGCTGCGATACGTAAATAGCCATCAATGACAACCCAACGCTCGCTTGACTCAGCACTCCTCCAGGGTACAACTAAAACGGGAATCAACAACCCATGGGATTGAATCGATCGTATAAGACGATTAATGGCCGTTTGTGTATGGATACGAATGTCCGCATAGCGTACATCAAGCTGGTGCCATTCAAGGGCCCTGACTTCAGGTTGTTTCATAATAATAGTCTTCCGTTAGATTATGGTCGCATTGTAACCAACTAGGTTTTTAGTTGGCTATACGGTAGACTCTTTGCAAGCAGGCTCTCAAAGGCATTTTCTCCAGGCTCTACAAGGATTTTGACGCGTAACGCGTCACTCTTTGCAAGCGTCTCTCCTATCAGGGGGGTTAGCAAGTAGGTACCAGGGAGAACTAGGGGGTCTGATGGGAACGCGTCGCTCTTTGCAAGAAATGACGCCTTACCCCGTCTTTTGCTATCTCGTCTATGCTGTCCAGTGCGATTCTTTGCAACATAGTCAGGATGTTTTGCTCTGTACCTTTGCCAATAGCTGGCGTTTTTTGATTGCCAACGCTTATTAGCAGCTCGCTGATTTGCCTTATAATCAACGTCCTGACTCATCTTCTTCCGGCGCCATGCTCGTTTACGTGCCAATTGGCAGGCTGTTTTTGAGCAATACGATTGGGCAGGATTTTTGAGCCGTTCAAATGAAATACCACAGTGTTTGCATAATCCTCTGCGACACATGCTCAGCTCCTTTATAAATGAGCTTACTTAAACAGTAGCGCAGTCCGTGATTTGAGTTATGACAAGTTTTTTGGAATACAATGGGTGGGTCAGTTTTTTTAGCTATAGGTGGGTCAGTTTATGTTAGCGCTGAGGCTTTGTAAGGGAAGACAAGTGATAAAGTGGTTTACCGTGTTTAAAAGCTGGCTCTTTCATCACGTATTCACTTTTTTTAGGGTCAAAATGAAATGGTCTAATCCATTTGTCAGCACTTTCTGGGTGTTTAAGTCGAATACGAAAATAAAGTATATTTCCTACAGCATCATCGTATACATGAATGCTGCAGGGTTGATAACCATTAGTGAGCTGCGTCATCGCATATTTTTTTATTAATGAATTAGCTAATATTTGCAGTTGATTCTTATCCATAATGAACTCCTAAAGCTTTTAAAGTGTGGCAAAATCCTAGTTTGTATCGTTGCTGATGAAATGAAATTATGTCGCATCCTTTTGCATTACATGCATGGCATTTAAAATGCCCATCAATCATGCTTATATTTAGGCTGGGATTATTATCTTCATGGAAGCAGCAATGAACTTTTACCCATTCGGATTTAATTTTTAATCCGGGAAACTGCTGGGAGTAATACTTTGCCGGGGTTGGCAAGAAGGAGCGATTAAATTTGATTTGTCTTTTCATTGTTATTCCCCTTATTATGAACGACTGCATTCAATCTGATGTTGAATCCAAGTTTCAACTTCAGACTCAAGCCATCCTACGGAGCGCTCACCCAGGGAAATAGGTGATGGAAAAGTCTTTTTAGAAATTTTTAAATAAATTGTGGCGCGGGATAATCCAGTTTTATCTATTACTGCAGGAAGTCTTAAAATCTTTGGAACCATAGTAATCTCCTAATGCTTAATGTTGTTTAAGGAGATTCGAGTATCGCTTAGAAGGTAGGAGGACCCACAAAGGGTCTACGGTTGACCCTTGAAGGGTAACCCTTGAAATTACTTGTTTCTTAAGGTCATAACCGCCCCTCGGCTAACCTTAATTACGTTGGGAGTTATTAAGCTCGCAATTCTTTTTATTACAGAGTCATTTGTTGCTTCAATATTTTGATTTTTTAATATTTTTCCAACTTGTTTTTTAACACTTGAGGGTTGTTCGTTTGGGTCGCTGTATAATTCCATCCAAGCATTAACCGCTACTTTAAGCTCTGCAGAAAAATTAGGGTGTTGCTCATCAAGATATGGAAGATTTTTATTGATTGACTGGGATTGACATGAAGATTCTTGGGCTGATTCATTTTTTTCAATAGGATTATTTACCGGGCTCTTTACTTCAGGTGAAATTTTTAATTTTCTTGCAATAGCAGGATATTGTAGCGCTAAGTTATTATCATAGGTGTAGTTACTTAAAAACTTCTTCTTTATAGGACTCCATAATTTGCCAGGTATTTCCGTTCGATTTTTAATTGCTTTATCAATCCAAGTGAACGGATTAACACTGGATGTAAACCAAGTTTCTAACACCTCTATATTTCCTAATACCTGTTCTTTTCCAGAAGGTACTTGATATTGCCAAGTACCGTCCTCAAACTCTATACGTTGAAGGTGATCTGGGTCTAATTCACCTAAAAGACTGGCCGTAGTAACAATGTCCCATAATTCTTTGGCAATCCAAAAAGGATAGACTGGCTCTAGTGATTCTGATGTACTCAACATCCTATTCTCCATTAATTATGCTATTTTAAATTCCAAAATATTTTGACCTAGCATTAACTGTTCTAAGTAATCTCCCCAATGCTGCATCATCTTTCTACGCTCAGGTAAATACTCCGCATAGTTATAAGCTGCGCGAATAGTATTGCGTTCACCATGAGCAAGCTGTCGTTCAATCGCATCTCGATTCCAGCCTTGTTCATTTAGTAATGTAGAAGCCATAGAGCGAAAACCATGGCCAGTCATTTCATTTGTTGAATAACCTAACCGACGCAAGGCAGCTAAAACCGTATTTTCTGACATTGGACGCATAGATGAGCGAACACTTGGAAACAAATATTTTCCTTCTGCCTGTATAAGGCTGTAATTCTTTTAAAATTGCTTATTGCTTGGGAGGACAAGGGTACGATATGTTGCGCACGCATCTTCATTTTTTCTGCAGGAATACGCCATTCTGTCTTTTCCAAATCAAATTCAGACCACTCAGCATGTCGTAATTCACCAGGCCTGACAAAGAATAAGGGAGCAAGGCTGTAAAGCGCATTTAGTAACAAAAATACCTTCGATAATCTTCAAGTAGCTTTTAATAATTTACCAATTTCAACTGGGTCTGTGATGCTTGCGTGGTGCTTTTGCGAAACTGGTGCAAGTGCGCCTCTTAAATCAGCTGCGGGATTGCGTTCTGCTCTGCCTGTTGCAATAGCATAGCGAAATACTTGTCCGCAGATTTGAGCTATTCGATGTGCTGTTTCAATTGCCCCTCTATTTTCAACACGGCGTAATGCCGATAATAATTTCAGGGGCTGTGACTTCAATGAGCGGTCGCTTGCCAATCCAGGGAAAAATATCTTGTTCAAGACGAATTAGAATTCTTGCAGCATGGCCTTTTGTCCATTTAGGAGTAAATTTAGCGTGCCACTCACGCGCAATAGCCTCAAAGCTGTTTTCTTCAGCTAATTTTTTTGAACGCTTTATGGAATTTTTCAAAACACCTGGGTCAATCGTATCAGCAAGCTGAGCTCTTGCATCTTTTCGCAGTTCACGTGCAGCTGCCAGTGAGACTTCTGGATAAAGAACCGAAAGATAATTTTTTCTCAATCCCTGTAAAACGATATTTTAACTTCCACAACTTTGAACCATTTGGATGTAACCAATAGGTATAAGCCATGCTCATCAGCTAACTTATAGGCTTTTTCTTTAGGTTTTGCATTCTTAATTTGGGTTACAGTCAGCGTCATGGGGGCCTCAAAAATAGCTTGGGGTAAAAGCCCCCAAATAAGCCCCACTTTGGAGTAGGATTCTGGGGGCTTTCATTGAACGTTATTGGCCGCAGAATAAATAAAAAAGGCCTTTATTTCAAGGCCTATAAGATGTTTTTGGAATGTCTTTGGAAGTAAATATGGTGGAGGCGGCGGGAATTGAACCCGCGTCCGCAAATCCTCTGCCATTGGCTCTACATGCGTAGCTTTGTCTATTAGGTTAACCGTAGCCCCTCCGACAAGCAGGATGGTATACGGCGATTCCCTTAATTTAGCACCTTGGTACGGGACGGACCAAGATACGAGCTTACCTTCTATGACCGTTGATTCGATACCGATAAGCGAGCTCGGTCAACGGGGCGCTGGTTTTATGGCAGCGCACGGTGCGGTTAGGAAACTAACAATGGTTAGGCAGCAACTGCCCCACCAGAGATAGCTTCGTCACCTGCAAAGTTTTCAGCATTTGCATTTATGTTTAGTGAGTCTGATTTACGAGAGATCTCTTTCTCGGCATGCACCTCAGGTTTCGCAACCCACGTCGAAGCCAGGTCGCCCCCTCTACACTTAGTATAACACATACCTCGTCTAATAAATACCATTGTGCCTCAACAATGCATCTATCGTCGCCGGGCGCCCTCTGAATTTCAAATAAGCATCCGCAGCTTTTCTTGAGCCGCCAACTTCTATAATAGAGTGCAAAAAATCACGTCCGGTTTGTGAGTTAAAAATACCTTCCTCTTCAAAGCGGGAAAAAGCATCGCTAGAAAGAACTTCCGCCCATTTATAGCTGTAATAGCCTGCTGCGTAACCACCAGCAAATATATGCGTAAAACTATGTTGAAAGCGGTTATAGGGAGCGATAGGGACTACCGAGGTTTGTTTTCGTACTGCGTCAAGAATTTTTGTCACTAGTCCTGTAGTATCGGGTTTGAATTCTTGATGGATGCGGAAATCAAACAGCGAAAATTCTAGCTGACGTACCATTGCCATCGCTGATTGGAAGTTCCTTGCCGCCAACAATTTCTTAAACAACTCATCTGGCAATTCTTCACCGCTATCCACATGCTCAGTCAGCAGTTGTAAAGCAGCTTGTTCCCAGCACCAATTTTCAAAAAATTGGCTAGGTAATTCAACCGCATCCCACTCTACTCCATTTATCCCAGCAGCGCTTAAATAATTGACTTTCGTCAAAACATGATGCAGGCAATGTCCAAATTCATGAAACAAAGTCAAAACCTCATCATGCGATAAAATAGCCACTTTCTTGCCTGCAGGTTTGGCAAAATTGCACGTTAACGTGGCGATAGGTAATTGCACCTGGCCATTAGCCAATTTGCGCCGGCCTTGCAAAGAGTCCATCCAAGCTCCTCCTCGCTTATGTTGCCGCGCAAATAAATCGACATAAATATAACCTCGCAATTGTCTATTTTCATCTAAAACACGATAACATTTCACATCAGGATGCCAATTATCAACGCCTGTAATTTCATCCATATGCATGCCATAAAGTTTATTAACTATCGTAAACAACCCTTTCATCACCTTAGGCAAAGAAAAATAAGGGCGTAGCTCTTCTTGCGATATTGCATATAGCATTTGACATTTTTTCTCTGACAGAAAAGCAAGATCCCAAGGAGCTACTTCAGCAAGATTGTACTCATTTGCAGCAAATTCTTGTAACCGCTTGAATTCAGCCTCAGATTGGTGGTGACTTCGCTGCGCGAGATCCTGTAAAAAATCAATAACCTGGACCGGTGAATCGGCCATTTTAGTTGCCAAAGACAACTCGGCATAATTAGCAAAACCAAGTAACCCTGCTTTTTCTTGGCGCAGAGTGAGTATTGTGTCGATTGGCTTTGTGTTATCGAACTGGCCTGCATTCGGGCCTTGATCAGAGGCGCGAGTCACATAGGCTTGATAAATTTCTTCCCGTAAAGCCCTATCTTCTGCATAAGTCACGACGGCAAGGTAGCAAGGGAATTCAAGATTTAGCATCCAGCCTGGTAAACCTTTCTCTGCAGCGAGTTCCCGTGCCGTGTGTAACGCATGCTCTGGCAACCCAAGCAACCGTTTTTCATCGGTGATGTGTAAACTAAAAGCCTGCCCAGCATCCAACACATTATTTTCAAATTGATTAGCTAATTTGGATAATTGAGTTTGAATTTCCTCAAAGCGCTGCTTCATGCTGGGTGATAAGGCAACACCAGATAATTCAAAATCACGAATCGTATCATCGACTATCTTGCGTTGAGCAGGATCCAAGACAGCTTTATCCAAAGATTTAATTGCATTATAAAGCGCTTGATTATGCCCTATGGCAGACTCATAAGCAGATAACTTAGGTAAACAGGCTTGATAACATTCACGCAACTTTTTTGAATTAACCACAGCATGCATATGAGATAAGGGAGACCAAAAGCGCTCCAAGACATCATCCATCTCCTCTAAAGGGCGCATAAGATTATCCCAGGTAAAACGGTTACTCGGCTGCAGAAGTGCTGCTATCTGCGATAAATTATCTTGCAAAAGCTTATCTAAACGACCAACGAAATTATCAATATCAATAGCACTGAATTGTGGCAGGTTAATGGCTGACATAAAAACCTCTGACTCTAAATGGCTAAGGATAACTTCGGTAAGGGATAATTGCAATTCATCGTATTCCAATATATACTACAATATAGATTACATTGGAATAGCACTTATGTCTGTCATCACTGTCCGTTTACCAGATAACTTATTGCACGATCTCGATAATCATGCACATGCCATACATTTGAAGCGTGCTGAGTATATTCGTTTAGCTATCGAACATATGAATTTGACTGTCAAGAATAAAGAACGTATTGAGCGTCTAAAAAAAGCTAGTCTACAAGTTAGAAAGGAGAGTATGCGTATCAATAGGGAATTTAGCAGGATAGAACATGATCCAGAAGATTAAGCAGGGCGAGGTATGGCTGGCAAATTTAAATCCGACACGTTGGACAGAGCCTGGTAAATGTCGACCTGTATTAATTGTGCAAAACCAAGCACTGTTAGATATTCAGCATCCATCAACGTTGATTATTCCACTAACAACAAAATTAATTGATGAAGCAGAGCCATTGCGTATTCTTATAAAAGCCCAGGCAGGGCTTAACAATGATTCTGATTTGCTTATTGATCAAATAAGGGCGATAGATAATAAGCGATTAATCGATGGACCATTGTTTCGGTGCAAAGAAAAACTCATGCAGCAGGTTTATGAAGCTATCCATGAAGTGATGGGAATGGCAGATTATTTGATTAATGTCTAAATGAAGGATGCGATTCTTATTTCTCAGGATGGTGCAACTAACTCAACGCTAACAACAGCAATACCGTAACGCCAGCTATAATCATGCTCCAGGAGGTCTTATGCTAAAATTAAAGGTTAGTTATTTTCTTAAGGATGAAGGCGTATGCTTCTTTCAATCTTGGTACGATAAAGTAGTTAATATTACTTCTACTCAAGACGGTTTTTTAAATATGTATTCGAAAAAATCAGATTCCGATACAAAAGCCTTAGTATATTTATATTTTGAGAACCAAGAGAAGCTTGATAATTGGGTTGAAACAAAAATCCACGATGATCTAGTTGCTGAAATTGCCCCATATCTTACAAAAACAGAGGTAGAGGAATTTTAAATGCGAATTCAACCCATATCAATCTAGCTGTCTAAAATTATCAAGTAGCCGGGTGCAATTGAGGGTTTTACCCCTCTTTAAAATGTCCAACAATCACCATCCGGTGACCTCAGCGATTGCGTCACCTAAATCAGCTGGGGAGTGGACTGTTTTGACACCGGCGGCTTCTAAAGCAGCAAATTTCTCTGCTGCAGTACCTTTCCCCCCGGAAATGATTGCTCCGGCGTGGCCCATGCGTTTACCAGCAGGGGCCGTAACTCCGGCAATATAGGATACTACGGGTTTGCTGACATTTGTTTTAATAAATTCAGCTGCTTCCTCTTCCGCCGAGCCACCAATTTCACCGACCATGATAATTGCTTCAGTTTGCTCATCTTTTTCAAACAACTCTAACACATCGATGAAGCTAGTCCCCGGAATTGGATCACCGCCGATGCCTATGCAAGTGCTTTGCCCAAATCCCTTATCGGTGGTTTGCTTAACCGCTTCATAAGTCAACGTACCTGAGCGAGAAACGATACCCACTTTGCCTGGCAAATGAATTGAACCAGGCATAATGCCGATCTTACACTCACCGGGTGTTATGATGCCTGGGCAATTAGGACCAATAAGGCGTGCCGTGCTATTGTTGTCTAAATACACTTTCACCTGCAACATATCGAGAACCGGCACACCTTCAGTAATGCAAACGATGAGTTGAATACCGGCATCCGCTGCTTCCAAAATAGAATCTTTACAGAACGGGGCAGGCACATAAATCACAGAGGCATCAGCACCTGTTTCTTCCACCGCTTCACGAACCGTATTGAAAACCGGTAAGCTTAAGTGCTGCTGCCCACCTTTCCCAGGAGTAACTCCGCCAACCATATGGGTACCGTATTCAATCGCTTGTTCGGAATGGAAAGTACCTTGTTTCCCAGTAAAACCCTGGCAAATTACTCTGGTTTTTTTGTTTACTAATACGCTCATTACTAGCCTCTAAATAAAAATAAAGTGACGTGGCGTTTTTGGCCAATAGACCCTAAGCGACAGCTGCCACGATTTTTTTCGCAGCATCAGTCAAACTGTCAGCAGCGATTACATTTAATTCACTTTTGGTTAAAATTTCTGCACCTAATTTTGCATTGTTGCCTTCGAGACGTACGACCACAGGTACTAGCACATCAACTTCCCTAACAGCCGCAAGGATCCCTTCAGCAATCAAGTCACAGCGAACAATACCACCAAAAATATTAACGAGGATCCCTTTAACCTTCTCGTCAGACAGAATAATTTTAAAGGCTTCCGTAACCCGTTCTTTGGTAGCACCACCGCCAACATCAAGGAAGTTAGCCGGCTCACCGCCGTGCAATTTAATGACATCCATAGTCGCCATAGCAAGACCTGCTCCATTAACCATACAGCCGATAGAGCCCTCAAGGGGAATATAATTCAACTCCCAATCAGTGGCACGATTTTCGCGCTCATCTTCTTGCGACACATCACGAAGAACTTTCAGTTTAGGTTGCCTATAGAGGGCATTACTATCAATATTCACTTTACCATCCAAACAAAGCAGCTGGCCTTTTTTCGTCACCACGAGTGGATTAATTTCAAGCAAACTTAGATCACATTCCACAAACATTTTTCCTAACGCTAGCATCAAATGAGTGAACTGGTTAATTTGGTCCCCATTGAGATCAAGGTTGAAACCCAATTCTCGACATTGATAAGGCATTACGCCAACTAAAGGATCCACAACGATTTTGAAAATTTTCTCTGGTGTTTCATGGGCAACTTTCTCAATCTCTACCCCACCCTCAGTAGAGGCCATAATCACTATACGGCGACACGAGCGATCCACAACAGCACTAAGATACAATTCACGACCTATATCACATGTTTCTTCAATTAGGACCTCGTTAACAGGTTGGCCTTTAGCATCGGTTTGGTAGGTCACCAAACGCGTACCCAACAATGCTTTGACTACTGCTGCCAATTCATCTTTGGTGGAAACAAGTTTAACCCCACCCGCTTTACCACGACCGCCGGCATGGACTTGTGCTTTCACCACCCATTTAGAGGTCGAAAGCTGGGCGGCAACTTGTAGTGCATCTTCGATGCTTTGCGCTACTTGACCTCGGGGAATAGGCATGCCATAGCTAGCAAATAATTCTTTTGCTTGGTATTCGTGTAAATTCATTGCTCTACCTTTACTGTTTCATATGTTTAATAATAAGCGCGCTGGATCTTCGAGTAACTCTTTCACGCTCACTAAAAATTGTACGGAGTCTTTCCCATCAATTATACGGTGATCGTAGGACAGAGCTACATACATCATAGGACGAATAACAATTTGCCCTTTCTCGACGATTGGTCTGTCCTCAATTTTATGCATACCCAAAATACCGGTTTGGGGCGGATTAATAATTGGCGTTGCTAATAGGGAACCAAATACACCGCCGTTGGTGATGGTAAACGTGCCCCCTTGCATTTCTTCCATCGCCAGTTTACCTTGCCTTGCCCGCGTTGCTGCATCATTAATGGCTTTTTCGATATCAGCCATACTCAGCTGATCAGCATCTCTAACTACAGGGACGACTAAACCACGTTCAGTTGAAACTGCAATACCAATATCATAATAGCCATGGTAGATAATGTCCTGGCCATCAATAGAAGCATTTACTGCAGGGAAACGTTGCAATGACGCAACCACTGCCTTGGTGAAAAAAGACATAAAGCCTAATTTAACCCCATGCTTTTTCTCAAAGCTATCCTTATACTGAGCGCGTAAATCCATTACCCCCTGCAAATTGACTTCGTTAAATGTTGTCAACATCGCAGCATTGTGCTGCGCTTGTACGAGACGCTCTGCAATCTTGGCACGCAATCTTGACATGGGTACGCGACGCTCCTCGCGCGCCCCCAATACTGGCTGCTCTTGCTTAAGAGCTGGGGGTTGGGCGGGTTTTGCTCGCTTTGATTCGATAAAAGAAATCACATCTTCTTTAGTGATGCGTCCATCTTTTCCCGAACCAGGAACTTGGCTAGATTCTAGATCATGCTCGGCAAGCATTCGCCTTACCGTCGGGCTTGTGGATTTATCCTCCAGTGCACTTATCTCTTCTTTAACTTTCTTCTCTTCTTTGGCTGCTGGCTTTTCTTCTTTGGCCTCTGGCTTCTCTTCTTTACGAGCCCCAGCAGCTCCTTCTTCTATCCGCGCAAGGAGCTGGTTCGACTCGACAGTATCCCCTTCTTTAAATAAAATTTCCCGCAGTACACCATCGACAGGAGAGGGCACTTCAAGAACAACTTTATCCGTTTCTAAATCCAACAAATTCTCATCACGCGCTACTTGATCACCCACTTTTTTATGCCAGCTGGCTACTGTTGCATCTGCTACTGATTCAGGTAGAGCAGGTACTTTAACTTCAATAGACATAATTTACCTTCTTCTTTAGGTTAATCATATCCGAGCCGCGCACCATATTACCCGAGCCGCGCACGTAAGTAAGCGGAATCGATTTATCCGCTCCCTAACGGTCGCGGCTCGGATAATATTGGTCGCGGCTCGAATTTTTCGGCCAAAATAGTAGAGTTGTCAACAGACCCGCTAATCCAACAAGGCCTGCTCCACTAATGCCTGCTGCTGTTGCGCATGAAGTATTGCGCTTCCTACTGCAGGCGAAGCGGCAAAACTTCGTCCAGCATAACTAAGCGATTGGTCATCGCGTAAGCATTCCAAAATATGATGCTGGGAGGAGAACCATACGCCCTGGTTTTGCGGCTCTTCTTGGCACCAGATAATTTGTTTAGCCCGGGAGAATTTTTCAAGTTCCTTGATCAACATTTGATTCGGGAAAGGATAAAGCTGTTCTACCCGGATAATTGCTACGTGCTTTAGCTTTTTATCCTCACGTCGTCGTTGCAAAAGATCATAATAGACTTTGCCACAACATAATACTATTTTGCTGATTTTATCTGCCTCTACAGCATCTATTTCGGGAATCACTGTATAAAACTTCCCTTTAGTTAAATCTTCAATAGGGGATACAGCTAACTTATGGCGTAATAAGCTCTTTGGGGTCATTACAATGAGCGGCTTACGAAACTTGCGCAACATTTGTCGACGTAGTAAATGGAACATCTGCGCTGGTGTAGTTGGTGTGCACACTTGAATATTCTGCTGAGCACATAATTGCATATAGCGCTCTAACCGCGCAGAAGAATGCTCCGGACCTTGTCCCTCATAACCATGGGGCAAGAGCAGCACCAAACCACACAAGCGCCCCCATTTCTGCTCACCTGAGCTAATAAATTGATCAATGACAACCTGTGCACCGTTAGCAAAATCACCAAATTGAGCTTCCCATAGCACTAACGAAGTAGGCTCCGAGCAGGCATAACCGTACTCAAAAGCAAGCACTGCTTCTTCCGAAAGAATCGAGTCAATAATCACAAAAGGCTTATTAGGATCAGTGGCCGTTTTCTCTAAAGGAACATAGGTCTCACCCGTTTCAGATTCATGCAACACAGCATGGCGATGGGCGAAAGTACCTCGCCCAGAGTCCTGGCCCGATAAACGTACACCATAGCCTTCGTTCAATAAACTGGCATACGCCATAGTTTCCGCATAACCCCAATTCATGGGAATTTCACCCGTTGTCATTTTTCCTCGCTCAGCGAGAAGACGACTAACCACTGGATGCAGGGTAAAACCATCAGGCAAGCTACTTAATTGCTTAGCCAGTTTTTGGACCGTGTCTTTCGTTATTGTTGTATCAATCTTGTCTGTCCATTTGGCATTCAGGTAAGGAGTCCAGTCAACGGAAATTTTACCCTCGTAATCACCATGGACTACTTCAACCACTGCTCGGCCTTTATCTAACCTATCACGATAATCGTCCCCTAATTTATTGACTTCTTCCTTAGTGATAATGCCTTTGGCAAGCAGCTGGTTGGCATAAATTTCTCGCAAGGGGGGGATAGATTTAATTTTCTGATACATTGTGGGTTGCGTAACCGCTGGTTCATCGGCCTCATTATGGCCATGACGCCGGTAGCAAACAAGATCAATCACAATATCGCGTTTAAACTTCATTCTAAAGTCAAAAGCGATTTGTGTGACAAAAACAACTGCTTCCGGATCATCGCCATTAACATGCAGTACAGGGGCTTGCACCATTTTAGCCACATCGGTGCAATAAAGGGTTGAGCGTGCGTCAAGCGGGTTAGACGTAGTAAAACCAATTTGGTTGTTAATGACAACGTGAATAGTACCCCCTGTTGAATAGCCCCGCGCTTGCGAAAAATTGAAAGTCTCCATGATCACGCCTTGGCCTGCAAAAGCAGCATCGCCATGGACAACAACAGGAACAACTTTGTCTTTTTTATCCAAGTCATGTTGGCGTCTTAAACGGGATCGGGCAGAACCTTCTACAACCGGACCAATGATTTCTAAATGGGAAGGGTTAAATGCTAAAGCGACGTGAACGATAGCCCCACTCTCTGTACGCAAATCCGATGAATAACCCATGTGATATTTTACATCACCCGTGCGCTCTGATTTTAATTTACCTTCAAACTCTTGGAACAATTGATCAGGCTCTTTACCTAACACATTGACCAATACATTTAAACGGCCACGATGCGCCATACCGATGACAATTTCTTTTACATTATCCTGGCCACCACGGCGAATGATTTCTTTCATCAACGGAATGAACGCATCACCTCCCTCTAGTGAGAAACGCTTTTGGCCCACGTAACGAGTACCTAAATAACGCTCTAAGCCATCTGCAGCAATTAAGTCTTTGAGAATGTCTCGTTTTTTATCGGTATCAAATTGAGGACGACCGCGAACGGTTTCCATTTTTTGTTGCAACCATTCTGTTTCTGCATCATCAGAAATATGCATGTATTCAATGCCAATACTACCGCAATAGGTACTGCGAAGGGCTTGAAATATTTCCTGAAGAGTCATTTGCGCACCATCAAGATATTTACCAGCAAAAAAAGAGCGGTTCATATCTGCTTCGGAAAGGTGATGATAGGCCAACTCAAGGCTTGGCACTTGGATACGCTCGGTCATTTCTAAGGGATCAAGCTTGGCAACGTGATGTCCGTGAGCTCGATAAGCGTTGATCAAATTAGCGACTTGGTAATGCCTCGTCTCTTCTGCAACACCAGCTGGAGCATGCTTTTTATCTGCAGTTTGTAAGAAATAATCGCGGATTGCACGATGTGAAACCTCTTGTGGTGCTACCTTGGGTAACGCATCAAAAGCCGCGCGCCAATCTGCTGGCACTGAATTAGGATCTGTCAGATAGTCTTCATACAAACCATCGACATAAGCCATGCTTCCACCTGATAAATAGGAAGAAGCCCATTGATTTTGCAGATCAGTACTGCTCATTACTAAGTTTCCTCTTTCAACATTTGCTTACGAATTTCAGCAATTGCTTTCGATGGATTGAGCCCCTTTGGGCAAACATCAGCACAATTCATAATTGTACGGCAACGAAACACACTGAAGGGATCTTGTAAATTATCCAAGCGATGTTGTTTCGCTGTATCGCGGCTATCTGCCAAGAACCGGCGAGCTTGTAGCAGTCCTGCAGGGCCGACAAATTTATCGGGATTCCACCAATACGATGGGCATGAACTTGTGCAACATGCACATAAAATACACTCATATAAACCATCGAGCTGCGCACGTTCCTCGGGTGATTGCAGACGCTCGCGCGAGGGAACAGCTTCATCGTTTTGCAAATAAGGTTCAATACGCTCATATTGCTCATAAAATTGACTCATGTCAACAACCAGGTCGCGGATTACTGGAAAGCCGGGTAACGGGCGAATTACTATTTTATCGGTTTTTAATTGGGAAATTTTAGTAATACAGGCCAACTGATTGGTCCCATTGATGTTCATTCCATCCGAACCACACACCCCTTCGCGGCAAGAACGTCTGTAGGTAATAGTAGAATCCTGCTCTGCTTTCAAGCGCTCAAGCACGGGCAACAACATGGGATCACTTTTAGCCGGAATTTCAATCTCATAATTCTGCATAAAAGGCTTGCCATCCACCTCGGGATGATAACGATAAATAGACAGACTCAAAGTTCTAGTATCAGCCACGGTATATCCTCATCTAGTTATAGTAGCTTAATTAATAAACACGTTCCTTCGGCTCAAATGGCGCTATGTGTTTCGGCGATGTATTCACGGGGCGATAATCGATTGTATCATCTTGTGCAAAATAGATAATATGTTTTATCCAATTGGCGTCATCGCGCTCAGGATAGTCCTCCCGACTATGTGCCCCCCGACTTTCTGTACGCGCAATTGCTGAATGCGCTGTAGCGTAGGCTGTTGCCATCAGATTATCCAACTCCAATGCCTCGACCAATGCTGTATTAAACACTTGCGATTTATCTTGCAAATAAGCATTCGCCAACCGCTCCCGTAAGGCTTGCAAACGGTGTACCCCTGAAGCCATAACCTCGCCCGTACGGAACACGCCAAAATCTTCCTGCATGACCCGTTGCATTTCATTGTATATTACCGCTGGGCTCTCCCCATCGGTCGAATTTATCCAGCGATTGTAACGAGATAAAGCCACATCGATATCATCTTCGCCAACATAGGACATTTCCGGCAATTGGTCAGATTGCCATAATTCCTCAACATGCAAACCTGCAGCTCTACCAAAAACAACCAAATCAAGCAAGGAATTACCGCCAAGGCGATTTGCACCGTGAACCGATACACAAGCACATTCACCTACAGCGTACAATCCCGAAACAATATGGTCTTTCCCTTTTTTATGCGTTAAAACTTGCCCGTACATCGTAGTGGGAATTCCACCCATGCTGTAATGACAAGTTGGCACTACCGGTATAGGCTCTACAATGGGATCAACGCCAGCAAATTTTATTGACAATTCGCGAATACCAGGTAAGCGTAAATTAATCAAATCAGCCCCAAGGTGATCGAGTTTTAGTTTAACGTAATCAACCCCTTTCGGATCAAACCCTTTCCCTTCGCGAAGCTCTAAAGCCATAGCGCGGGACACTACATCGCGCGAAGCCAAATCTTTCACCCGTGGTGCATAGCGTTCCATAAAACGCTCGCCCTCTTTATTGATGAGATACCCCCCCTCACCACGGCATCCCTCAGTCACTAAAACACCTGCTCCGGCAATACCCGTCGGGTGAAATTGCCACATCTCCATATCTTGTAAGGGAATACCAGCACGTAAGGCCATACCAAAACCATCCCCTGTATTAATAAGAGCATTGGTTGTTGATTGATAAATTCGCCCCGCACCACCGGTTGCTAATATGCACACGCGACTTTGGAAAAATACAATTTTACCCGTTTCAATACACATTGCCGTAGCCCCTGCTACACGCCCTTGTGCATCCTTAACCAAATCAAGCACATACCATTCACTAAACACATGGGTTTTGGCCTTCAAATTTTGCTGATAGAGCGTATGTAGGAGCGCATGACCCGTTCTATCGGCCGCAGCACAGGTACGTGCTGCTTGCTCACCACCAAAATTCTTCGATTGACCACCAAATCGACGCTGATAAATTTTACCATTATCCATGCGCGAAAAAGGCAAGCCCATATGCTCTAGCTCATAAACTGCTTCTGGGCCTGTCATACAAAGGTATTCGATACAATCTTGGTCACCAATGTAATCAGCCCCTTTAACCGTATCATACATGTGCCAGCGCCAATCATCTTCATCCGAATTACCGAGTGCGGCAGTAATCCCCCCTTGCGCTGAAACCGTATGCGATCGCGTAGGGAACACTTTTGATAATAAGGCTACTTTTAAACCGGAATTAGCCATCTGTATGGCAGCTCGCATTCCAGCACCACCTGCACCAATAATGACTGCATCAAATTTGTCACGCGCAATTGCCATGCTTATTGCCCCCACATGATCTTTAAGCCCCAAACAAACTGCCCGAGCAACCACAACATAACTATTGCATGCACTAATAATCGCAAAGCAGTACTTTTTAGATAATCAGTTGCCACGGTCCAAATGCCTATCCACGCGTGCAGGGAAAGAGCAAATAAAGCAAGCAAACTAGCAATTTGAAACCAAGTGTTATGAAATAAAGCATGCCATTGACTGAAATCCAATTGCTGGTGTACGAGCAAATAAACCAGCAGATACACAGAATAAACTAAAAAATACACAGCGGTTACACGCTGGATTAACCAATCCTTCAGGCCATTACCGGTTAAGCTTGTGACATTAGTTACCATATCCAAATTCCTAGTAAAATTGTCAGAATCACAGCTAAAGCAATAACTGCTCTGGCAGTCTGACGCCCCACCTCAACCTCTTCTCCATAGCCTAAATCCATAATCATATGGCGAATACCAGCGAGCAAATGATAAATAAGCGCAGCACTAAAAGCCCAGAGCAGCAATTTATAAAACGGATTTTTGAGCAGAATCTGCATATAAGAAAAGGATTCGCTACCGTTAAGCGATAGACTTAACAGGTAAAGAAGAAAAGGCAACAATAAAAACAAAATGATCCCCGACAGACGATGCAAAATCGAGGCAATAGCCATAACGGGAAATTTTATAGTCCTCAAATCAAGATTCACTGGTCGCTTGTGATTCACTGGCAATAATTTCCTTGGTAGGTTTTTTAAGTAACTCCAATTTTGCCAGTTGTTTTTAAAAAATGCGAGTCAAATCGGTGAATTGTGCACCTAAATCTATCAGCTTCTTAAGCCAGGTGCAGATGGGAGTATATGTTGAGGCTCTCGCGGTGCTGGTCGTGGGTAACCGTAGCCCTTGTCCGCCAATCGTTTCACTGTTTGTAAATACTTCTCGCCCCACTCCCCGGGATCAAAGTTGGTAACTACTACGTTGTAGGATAAGTTAATTATTGACTCAAACGCTTTACGTTGGGCAATTATATGACCGCCAAAGGCAACCTGCACCTCGGTTTCTTCATCAATACCACCTGATTTTAACCGTTCAATCAACAAATAAATCATCTTTTCAATAGTACTAAACAACTTGCACATCGACATGCCTGCAGTGTACATGTCCTGACCTTTTGATGTGGTTAATTTAAAACCATAATCATCAATCCTATAAACAAATTCGCGTTTGTTTGACTCTGGAATATGATCAGGCTCAATCACAACAGGAGGGTCAATAGCCACTATAGTCGGGCTGACAACATAGAGCTCAAAATTAGCCCAGTGCCACCACAGTTGATAAACTCGTTCGACTATTGTTACCGGATCATTATCGATATTGACACTTAAACCGGCTCTAAGAGCCTCCTCTACAGCACTTACCATCACTAACACCCACTAGCAGTTTTATACTAGTTTAGCATTAAAACACGCATCGGAGCACGGCCCAAAAGTATAAAGAAAATGTAAAATTAGCTGGTAAGGAGGTTAAAATGAACACGGCAAGCTAGGTGCTAGAGCGAATTGACTGGGTGGGGGTGCTTTTTGTGGCGCTGTTGCATCAAGATTCGATGACGGTACTTGGCTATTTTCTAAGCTATCCTCTGCTTGATTGTCATCACCGGATTCATCATTATTCCAGCGATTCTGGGTAAATAGATAAGGCCAATCCTTTAGCGTGTTTCAGCCTCTTTATACAACATTCTTTCGCACAATTTTACTATTCTTAAAGTCAGATTAACGATAATATCGCTCGTGTGAGCATGCATGCTGCGTTGATACCACCCGCCTGTTGTAGGGTGGGCAAAGGAGCGCTAGCGACGTGCCCGCCACACTCCAACCAACCATGGACGAATTTTAAATCATGAGCGAATATCATCGTTTGTTTGTAAAAGGCGGCAGCTATTTTTTTACTGTGGTCACTTATGACCGTCGGCCGCTGTTATGCGAGGAGGCTGCATTAATCCGTTTGAAAGCCGCATTTCGATAGGTGATGGACAAACACCCCTATCGCATGGATGGGTTGGTTGTTTTACCTGATCATCTCCATTGTATTTGGCGACTTCCAGCAAATGATGCTAATTTTTCGACCCGCTGGAATATGCTTAGATGTAATGGTGACTGGACTTTGGACAAACTCCGATCTGAACGGGCCCGAGCCCGTGGGCGAGCCCGGGCCCGCCCGAGCTCCGAACAGTCATAAGTTACAATCAAATCCAGATTATTTTAGCAATATTCCACCATCACAACGTGCAATCTGGTCTATTTATTGACAATATTATCTTGATTATGCAATGATTTTTTCATCAAGAGCAGTGTTTTTCCACTTTTTAACGATAGGATGACGCATGCGTTTTACCTGAATGTCCCCCGATTGTCGTCCAAGGGCTTTTTTTCGGGGTTTGGGTGGTTGAGCTGGTGTCCCAATCATTCGAATAATTCGTTCAAAGTCATTTTGAACTTGTGTTGGTTGCTTTGCGGTATCAACACGCGTGCATGCCAAAGGGATCAACCAAGGCGTGTTTGTGCCTGTTTTTTCAGGCAAGTAAGCCGCAATGCTGTATTTGTGACCCAGCGTTATCGGTTTGTTGCCACAGACGGTATTGGGCGCGTAAACATAACTCCTGTCCTCTAACCTCGGTGAAAAAACACGAGGCTGTGGCGTGCAGTCTACTGTAAATAGGGGTAGAGACAACTTGTCAACCCAAAGAGCAGCCTTTGCAAGCAAGCATTGTTCCACATCCAAGAACATTGCGAAAAGCGCGCGAGCAAGTAAAGTGGATGGTCAAAGATGGGATATCTTCCCGACGAATCAAACGCTACTTGCATCGATGGTGTACGTGGTGGGTTGCGACACGAGGTCGCAGAAAGGGGTTGTCTCCACTGACCAGCAGGAGGAGACCATCTATATTACTAGATGAGCCTAGGGTCATGAATAAAGTAGCTGACCCGACAATGGGACTAAGGATATACATCCGGGATACAAATCGTGAGAGGAGGCTCCTCCTGGCAGTCACAAGCCGGGTAAGTACTAGGCAACTGGCATGGTGAACAGATGTGAACTTGTGTAAGGACCGACAGTGCAAACAAGTGAAAGTGACTGAAACACTTGTACCAAAAGGTAAAGCTGGGTAGGTAGGCGGATTTCCACCCTCCGTCTCGTAATCAATAACCCGCCGGTCTAGAGCAAGCACCTAAACCAGCACCACCTTTTTCTGTGGAACGTGGAAACCTCATAGAGCCCCCCACCCAGGGGAAAGTTATCCGCGAGGATAACCGATAGCTTTGTGAGTTTGGGAGGTTGGAAAAAGCGAACGCTACTCTGTAATGGAGTAGATATCAGTTTAAACGTTACTGAGCACGAAAGTGGGCCCACATCCAACTGGTCTTCAATTGCGAGAGAATTTGGAGAATCGACAGCATGAAGGAAAGCAAATGACGGTCAAGATGGCAACATCAACGACTGGTGCTCCTTCAACGGGAAGGCTAAGCTGGAACGCCATTAATTGGCAGAAGGTAACGGTCGAAGTACGTCGACTACAACTGCGTATCGCAAAGGCTCATAGAGAAGGGAAAAGCGGTAAGGCCAAAGCATTACAGTGGCTCTTAACTCACTCATTTTCTGCAAAAGCGCTTGCAGTACAACGAGTCGTTCAAAATCGCGGTGCCAAAACACCAGGTATAGACAATGTCCAATGGAAAACCTCAAGTCAGAGGATGCAAGCAGCACTCACGCTCAAGCGGCACGGATATAACACTAAACCGCTTAAGCGTATCTATATTCCTAAAAAGCAAAAAGGAAAATTTCGACCGCTATCCATTCCACCTATGCAGTGTAGAGCTATGCAAGCGCTTTATGCCTTTGCACTCGAACCTATCGTAGAGAACATAGCAGACAAAAACTCCTACGGTTTCAGACCACTAAGATCAACAGCTGATGCTATAGAGCGGTGCTTTAATGTACTGTCACGAAGAAACTCAGCCCAGTACATCCTAGAGGGTGACATCCGGGCTTGCTTTGATAGCATTTCACATCAATGGCTATTAGATAATACGCTTATGGATATTGAAATGCTAAGGAAATGGCTGCAAGCAGGCTATATCGACAAGGGTAAGCTCTACCCAACAGACCTAGGTACTCCACAGGGTGGTCTAATTTCACCACTACTTTTGGGGGTAACCTTGAGTGGACTAGAAAACGCTGTAAACGCGGCAACTAGACCTAAACATAAAGTCAATGTCTGTATTTATGCAGACGACTTTATTATCACTGGAGCCTCAAAAGAAGTGCTGGAGGACAAGGTCAAACCAGTAGTAGAGCAATTCTTAAGCGAGCGGGGACTAACCCTATCGCAAGAGAAAACCAAAATTACCCACATCAACGAAGGCTTCGATTTTCTTGGAATGAATGTCCGAAAATACAACAACAAGTTAATCATTAAACCTGCGAAAGCGAGAGTCAAAGATTTTCTCGATGATGTACGCGCGACAATCAAAAGCAACGCAACAGCCAAAACGGCAAGTCTGATTCATAGACTCAATCCGAAAATTCGAGGCTGGGCCAATTATTATGCTAACGTCTGCTCCAAGAAAACCTTCGGCACAGTCGATAATCAACTATTTTCTGCTTTATGGAGATGGGCTAAAAGAAGACATCCTAACAAAAGCTTAAAATGGATCAAAGCTAAATATTTCCGACAGGACAACCTTCGAAACTGGATATTCTCTGCCTCAAGCAAGAATAACGAAGGTGTCTTCAAAAACCTGGATATAGTAATGGCCAGTAAAATCCCAATCAAACGACATATCAAGATCAGGGCTGAAGCAACACCCTTCGATCCTAGATATCATGAATATTTTGACAAGCGACTCTTGTCGCGCTCAGATAACATGAAAATCAAATGGTCGAAACGATGGTGGAATTTACTAACCAAAGAGGACGAACTTATGTACCGGATCGGTAATAACACCGGTCTTATCGAAGGCTCGAGCCGTGTGATGCGAAAGTATCATGCACGGTTCCTAGGAGAGTAATGGCCGGCAACGGCCATTGCTTATCCGGCTGAGAACATCAGAAAGCTGGTTAGTCCAGGATTTGCTTTTATGGTTTTTGAGTGTATGTTGGGATGAGCACGCGGCAGCCTATGCCACCGGGCTACTTCACCGACGTGCCACCCAATCAATCAGGTTTGAGGAGCGGGCGTGGGTTTTTCATCAACAACAGCCAGCGCCTCAAGTTGCGACTCAAGATTGATAAAATCATTTGTTCTTGCTTTACATAACGCCTTCATGGCATCTAAATCGACCGCCCCCCACCCCCCAGCGCCACCCCGCGCCGCGCACCCCAGAACCATCGCGCGACGGCAGCCGCCTTTTAATATCGCAAAATCAACACCTAATTTAGAATCAACCGCGAACCAATTTTCATTTTTCTCCGTTTTCAAATTATAAAATTGTTTTGCGGCAGGTAACGCCAGCCGTTGCGTAAAATCCGGCAGCGGATAAAACAGCCTAGTAGAGCAGTATTCGTAAACGACATGCATCGGGAATAGGTTTTGTGCGCCACCTACACCCTTTCTCCATTGTTCATCTGCTTCAGCCCAATTAACATCAGGTCCATCGAAATTAACTTGGGTCTGAAGTGCCTTAATGATAGTGTTCTCAAAATCAAAATGATGCTCGGTGAATCGTTCTCCGTTGAGACGGTAGGTAACACCATTCGTTATTAGGTTTTTATATTGAGACTGTAATCTTGCTATAACCTGTGACCTCTTTTCGTTTTGAGGTATACACTCAAACATCACTGTCCACATCGGCTTATCTTTCGCCCAAAGCGTGTATTCAAAAAGACTGATTTTTTCAAATGTTCGACCAGAACAATCCGTCACGCTCCCCTGCTCATAAATGAACTCAATAGTGTCCGTTAGCATTGCTTTGACAATCCCATACTTACCACGTGTACCATAATGTAAAAATTTACGGGTATTGAGAATCGGGGTAAATAGAGTCCAATACTGCTTGGAGATTAACGCATAATTGAGCACATCACTTGTCGGTAAATGGTCTGCTACTGCAACTTGCTCATCAGGGCGTAATTGTAAAAATTTTTCTATTACAGATTTATCTTGCATTGTTGTTGTTCCACTTGAAAATTAAAAAAACAGACTATAATCGATTTTATTGTATTTGTAAATATCAATTTGAAATCATTTCGTGCAACGGGAATCAGATAAAGGCCGGCAAACAAACAGGCATCTATTCTATTGATTAGCTGGTAGAGTCGACCAGTCGCCTGGCCAACCCCCCATTTAGGTAGGGTCGAGAACTGGCGCGGTGAATTCTATCTTCCCGTTTCCAGCTCCCGCCACGTCAAACGCAGCATGCGGTTTTCCCGCACTACGCTTTCCTAGCACCTTCATACCAAGCTTATGTGGCCTATCGTATTGGTGACACTTTCGGAACGTAGTATCGTATTTTATAGTCTGAGAATAGCCCTAGTTTTTGATACATCCATTCTTTACTCCATCTCTCCCAACCGAAGCCTCCCAATTTTCGAGCACGCATTAGATGACGCCTAACCTTCTTTTCTACCCAGTCCTTAACGTAAGTAAAACATCGACTGGAATTGCCCACTCTAAAGTAGTTCACCCAACCTCTTAGTATCGGATTAATCAGATCAATCACGCGGTCAATCGGTTGCGATTGGTGCTTACGGAATATTTCTTTCATTTTTCGTAAGAGGTTCGTTCGTGACACCATTTTCGGTGTTTTCTGCACTCCCCATTTTCCCTGTTTCGTCTTTCCTCGTCTGAAATCAAAACCTAGGAAGCTGAACGTTTCACCTTTCTTTAGATTGATTGTCTTTGTTTTCTCGTTGTTCAGCTCAACTTTTAGTTTTGCCAACTCTTCTCGAAGCCTTTTATAGATTGCATCTCTAAGCCAGTGCCATTTTGAATGATCGTCGATCAGTATTACTATATCGTCCGCCCATCTTGCATATTCTATGTGCTGATACCCATCACCGCTGGTTACCTTTTTCGCCCGCTCTAGCATCTTATCTATCTCGTTGAGATAGATGTTACTAGCTAACGGAGACAATGGTCCGCCCTGCGGTATGCCAAGCTTTCCGCCAGTTTTGAGGATTAACTTCAGTAAGTGCATAATATCTTTATCATCCACTCGGGCTGCAATTTTATCTAGTAAGATAGAATGTGCCACCGTATCAAAGTAGGATTTTAGATCAACATCGATCACTATCACCTTTCCTTTAATCGCCGCCTCTGTTACTCGCTCTACCGCTTCGTGCGCCGTGCGTTTGGGTCGATATCCCTATGATCCTGCTTGGAAATCTGCATCGAATATGGGCTCGAGAATCAACTTCAGTGCTCCTTGCACTACTCGGTCGCGTATACTCGGGATACTTAGTGTCCTGGTCTTTCCTCCAGCTTTCGGTATCGCCTTTTTCCGACTTCTATTTGGATAGTAAGTTTTGGTTGTTAATTCCTGATGTAACTTGGTGAGAAACTCTTCTCGGCCTTCTGTCTCGATCATGTCAAACGTTACACTGTCACTTCCGGGCGCACCATTATTCCGTTTCGCAAGAACATAGGCTTCTCTAAGCGTCTCTAGTTTACATACATGAATATATATGCCCCAAAATCGCCAAGACGGTTCCGCCTTCGCTTTGATATATATTTTCCTTCTCAGGTCTTGCAAGTCGCTAGATGTTTTTGTCATTGTCATCTTTGCCTCCCGTGTTGTTGGAAAAATGTTACTAGCAGGGTGCCTTTGCTCCACGAGAGTTACCTCGCTCAGTCACTACTACACACCCGTCCGCCACCCGCTCATCTTCGATTCACTTCCTGGTTTGCCAGTTATAGAATCTACCTTGCTCCAGAGGCTTTCTCTCTGGGACGAGACGGGTTTCTCCAGTTGCTTATACGTGCCCTCATTACCATGCCACCACTACCACCCCGCCGAAGTGATGCAGCTGTATCAGTCAGATTTCAGCTACACATGCTGTCTTCGCTTTACTGTTGCAAGCTCGACCTTCGGGGTTACGCACTTTCGAGGCCACCTGTGTGTTTGCTTTCGCTGCAGCCTGGTAACTCGCCATTATCCTGCAGATAATGTTGTCGGTAGGCTTCAACATCTTGGTCTCCCGCCATGCTGCTACCCGAGCTATAGGATTTCTAACTTTTATCCTAGTAAGTTTAACTCTTACTGAACACGCCAGCCTTTACTGGACGCACAACCCATCGTGCCCGATTAAGGCAATGGGCTCAAGACAATTTCATTCACATGCTTATACCCTATCTTTCAAAACAAACGGTGTACTATCTTTGCTCGTGGCAGTGGGTTTTTCGTTACGAACCGACTGAATTTATTCCAGTCAAACGATTTACGTTGACTTCGTCTGTTTAGCCATTTGAATATTATTTTCCTGGCTTCATTTAGAAATTTTGCCACCATCTTAAAATTGAAGCTCACGCCATAGTACTGCACGTGTCCCCGTAACTTGGAGCAGAAGGTTTTCCAAATTTCACCAACCTGAACTACGCCCTCATCGCTCATCGATAGCTCGCCATCTGCTAATACACGCCACATTCTTAGACTCCGAGAGTGATAAATACCGCTGCCGATTATCGCTGTATTTATTGTTGCCTTCAGGTAACTCGACACCCTGGGCCACTCCTCAGAACGTTATTAACGGAGCTCGATCACTTTCAGCCTTATGGCTTATGGCTTGCAATTTCCCATGCCTACGCTTAACCCGATGCGTTACCACAGCGGGTCCAAGGCTTAGTACAAAATGCGCTCAGTCGCGCTTTTCCGGCAGCATTTTCAGCTGCTAGCGGAGATGCGCTTTCGTGGCGCACCGAGTTGTTTACCTATTTTCACATAAAGCGCTCAAAAAGACATAAGACTTTTGACTCCATTGCTGACTATGGGAAAACGTCACATTACTGGGGTTCATATAAACGTTATTTGGATTTCTGTTGATAAAACGCCCAGTATTTTTCAAAATCTCCACTAAAATTGATCGAACGTAATTTCAATATTGCCTCGGCGCATTGAAGCCCCCACCGCGCACCTGTAATAGCTAACCGGTCATTGATTAACAGTAGCCAAATGAATGGTCGAGCGGGAATACACTGGGTTGATTTCGTTGACTATATCCCAGTCGAGTTACTCTGACTTTACCAAACAGGCCCACAACATTGCGACTTGTGCACTTGCGAACATGATCCAGCATTTGCCCACCAGATGAAACAATATGCTCGCGCTGGATTTCATTGTTTGCGCGAACATCCAGATAACCTTGCAACAGCTTGCGCAATAACTCAGTGCCTTCTTCCTGAGTAAAAACTTCGATTTCACTGTGCTCTTGTGCAGCACGTTCAGTGGACAGTAGTGTCACAATGATATTTTCCAGTTGTTCGCGACAAGCAGAAAAAGCTGCAAATTCTTCTTGATTATTATATGCTACTTGCATGAGGGTCCTTTTTGGTGACTCATGGAATTCAGAACTGCATAAATACCACAATTGTTACCCTCATGCATCTCTTTTAACAACCTAATGCATTGATTATTAAGGACTAATTTTGTTTTCTTGTCGTTCTAAAAGATCTACACCCAATAAAATCTTCAATTACAAATCTAAGCTGAGTGCTTTGTTGAGCAGTTTCAAATAACTTCCCGATATCCTTACCAATTAAGGTTAGGCTCTTTATAACATCCTTTGTGACCGTATCAATAGGGGCAATCTTCATGGCGGCAATACGTTGCTTCGTGTTAGAAAGTTCTTGCTTCAAAATCGATTGCATTTTGGTTGTTCTTCAATTACTCGAATTAAGGTATGATGTAACTGCCCAGGTACCCCGATCCCCGACGTCCCGCGACTTGCTCGCGGGATCCAGATGTTGTGGCATTAAAGGTATTGGATGGGTAAGTGCTTAGGCAAAAGAAGGAGTCTGGTCCGAAAGAAGGCCCTGAATAGCATCAAAAATGTTTTGTTGTTGCTTACGCATGGTTGATATAAATCCACGTATTCGAGCAAACTCTCGAGCGCCCTCAATAGAACGAAAACCGCCAGATATTTTCTGTTTGCACTTCATCATACGCAAGTCTTGCTCTGCTTGATTATTAGTAAAGGGAACCAGCGGGTCATACAAAAAATGCAACACACTTTCACGATAATCTCTAAAGCGTATCAGTAAGTTATGTCCAGGCCTTTTTTTAGCTCGACCTGGTTTCTTCTTTAGGCTGTCATCCGCTGGGGCAAGGCCCTCATGATATGTAAGCCCCTCTTCGATAATTCGTTCATACATCACGCTGAGTGATGTCAGTAGTTTATCTGGGAGCTTGTTTTGATAAAAATAACGGCGCTTTAATGCAAAGCGCAGAAATCGGTCCATTTTTTTAGCCCAAACTTCTTCTTCAAATTCAAGCAACCCCTTGAGCTCTCGTAAGTGATGTTGATTACAAAGCCCATGTTTCACTCCATGAATCGTGAAGTATGGTTTCCAATGGTCATGAACGATTGTCCCAAGCAGCCCATCAATCAATGACTTGCGTCTTCCTGCAATATGATAATAAGTTAATGTCGCGGAGCTTAGAACATGAAGCCAATAGGTTTTTGCTTTCACCCGAAAGCCTGTTTCGTCCAGATGCTTAACTGCTGCTTCTTTGAGCCGGGCTAACACTTGCCCTTCAAAATGGATGAGCTGTGTCGCTGCTCGATTGCTTGCTTGGGTTAACGTTGCCGTTGCAAGTTGTGTATCAAATAGGTCTTTAAAAACCTGTTGTACGCGCTTCTCAGGAATAAAATGTTGATGCTGTAAATAAACGGCCATGCTTTTTAGCCTAACTCCATATTGAGCTGGTGCATCCACCCCATCTGGAAAACCGCTACTTACCTTCATTTTGCAATGTGGGCATGCTTTGATTTCACTACGATGCTCTGTCACCTCTAATTGCGGTTTAGGGATATCAAAGACCTGCCTGACCACCATTTTTTGTATTGGCACGAACGATAAGTTCTCTCCACAGTCAGGGCAGCACAATAGAGGATGATTGATAACATGATGAGGGTGTGCAACTTGTTTGAGGGTACTTCCTTTATGCCCGTGCTGACCACCGCTTTTATTGCGACCCTTTTCTCGGAGTGATGTTGTTTGCGGCTTCTTGAAACCATCGCTTGATGGTGGTTTAGAGCTATTACGGCTGTTCTTATTTAGTCTTTGTTCCAGTTCTTTTATACGTGCCTCTAACCGCGCTATTTGCGCGGCTTGCGCAGCAATAATTTCTAGCAATGACTCAATGGTGGGGTTCGATATTTTCATCCCAGTATTTGATCATATTCTCATGATTTTTCAAGTGTTTTTTGAAAATAAAACTTTAGTGATGATTAATTCTGGATCCCGCGAACAAGTCGCGGGACGTCGAGGATCGGGGTACCTGGGCAGTTACGGTATGATAGCATAAAACATGTTAAAACTGTTTACAAAAAAACAGCTGCAATAGCGGGCGCGGATCCTCATTTATGATTCTAAGAATTGATAATAAACAGGAGCTTGTGTATTACATTTAAAACAGCGGCTTTGGCAAGCTGTTTTTTCTTGGCAACAGGCAATGACCCCTCTACGCAGCCAAAGATCAAGCATGGGCTGTAAGGCTTGCAGATCAAGGCGAAACTCGCGCGCGATTTGCTGATTACTAACAACTCGTTCACGACGAAGATATTCACGTATTTGCAATAACATGCGCGCCCCCCAAATGAACCTTGTTATTACGCAAGAACCCCCAAGCGATCCCAGCAGCAAACAATATGGCTACCACCCAATGCATTGACTGCTGGGGATGTGCGGCAAACGTTGCTAGTTGATAAAACAAAACTGCCGCAAAATAAGCGAGGGTTAACGACCAAATTATCGAAAACCACATGAGTTTGCGACTTGCTTCCTGACGAATCACCGCCATAGTTGAAACACAAGGAATGTAGAGTAAAATGAACAGTAGATAAGCATAAGCACCTGCTTGACCGTCAAAATGTTGCACCATAATTCCATACACCGACTGGGAAACCTCACTCTTTGGAGCACTGGCAACGATTGGATTGATTAAAGCCTCTCCCAATTGGGCTAGATTATGTGGAATTGACCATAAGGCCGCTTGTATAGAACCCCAAACATCAAAATTGGCTGCAGACATTTGCCCTACCTGACCAATTTGCGCATAAAGCGAGTTCAAAGAACCGACGACCACTTCCTTCGCTAACATGCCAGTTAATAAACCAACAGTAGCAGGCCAATTGTCTTGCTGCAAACCCATTGGCGCAAAAACAGGAGTTAGCCATTGACCCAGTAAAGAGAGAACTGAACGCGTGCTCACTTCACCTGTGCTTACACCACCATCGATGGTCAAAGCATGCAAACCACCTAGCACAACGCATATGGGGATGATCAAACGCCCAGCCCTGAATACAAAATGCCGTAACCGCAAAGACGTCTCTTTAAGCAGACGCTTTAATGATGGTTTATGATAAGCAGGCAGCTCTAAAATTAAAGGTGAAGCCTGACCGCGTAAACTAGTTTTGCGTAAAATAAATCCAGTTAATACCGCCATCAGGATACCAATCATATAAAGCGAAAAAACTATATTCTGGCCACCAGTTGGGAAAAAAGCCGCTACAAACACCGCATAAATGGCCAAACGTGCACTGCAAGACATGAAAGGACTCATGAGCACGGTAAGCAAGCGGTCTCGTTCAGAATCAAGCGTACGAGCTGCCATAATCGCAGGCACATTACAACCAAAACCAACAATCATTGGCACAAAGGACTTCCCTGGTAAACCCATGGCGCGCATGGCTTTGTCAACCACAAAGGCTGCTCGTGCCATATAACCTGAGGCTTCCAGCAAGGACAAAAAGAAAAACATGGCCGCAATAACAGGGATAAACGTCAACGTGGTATTAATACCTTTACCTACCCCATTAGCAATTAGAGCAATGAGCCAATCCGGAGTAGCAAGCCATTTCAGCAATTTGGCAGAGCCTTGCACAAAGATAGCATCCGTACTGAGATCAAAAAAATCCTGGAAAGCACCGCCGATATTCATTGCAAATAAAAACATCAGATACATCATGGCCAAAAAAATAGGCAGGGCCAAATAGCGGTGTAAAACAATGCGATCCAATTTCGCCGTAAAATGCTCGCTCGCATCACTGCGCTTATGCTGCACACTGGCAATAATTTGATGTATTTTTTGGTAACGCGCGTCGGCGATAATGATGTCCGAATCGAGCTCGCTGACATAATCGATTTTATTTTCAACCACCCCCAGCTCAGCGGACAACGCATTATCCCCCTCCATAATGCGACGGGCATAATAATTAACATAGCGCGAATCAACACCCAGTATAGTTAATTGTTGCTCCAGCTCAGATAATGCCTTATTTATAGATCCCGGCAAATTCAATTCAAGCTCTTTACCCCTTCTCCCGCCAGGCGGGAGAAGGGGCCCGAAGGGCCGATGAGGGTCTTGCCTTAAAAAAGACTGTTCAAAGGGAGGATGAGGGTCTTGCCCCAAAAAAGTCTGTTCAATAGCTCGCCGCAAAGCGGCAAACCCAACCTGCTTATGGGCTTGTATTGGCAAAACAGGACAATTTAATTGGTTAGCTAATCCCTGAGTGTCTATCCTGATCCCACGTTGTTCAGCAATATCCATCATATTGAGTAGAACAATAACCGGCTTACCCAACTCTAGAACCTGGCTAGTTAGATACAAGTGCCGCTCCAGATGACACGCGTCAATCACATTAATAATGAGATCAACATGAAGCCCAACAATCGCTTTAGCTGCAATTTGCTCATCTAAGCTTGCACCATTGCCAGACGATGCGAGGGAATAAACTCCAGGTAAATCAGTAACCTGCAGCATTTGCCCATTGAGCCTAAACGCGCCTGTTTTCTTCTCTACAGTCACGCCCGGCCAATTCCCTACTCGTTGATTCGACCCAGTCAGCGCATTGAATAGCGTGGTTTTACCACAATTAGGATTACCGACTAATAAAAGTTGGGTCATACTCGCTCCCACTCTAACTGACCTGCTTCTTCTTTACGTAGGGTCAATGCGGTACCTCGCACTTCAACTTGAACAGGGCAACCGAGAGGCGCTACTCGTACCACCGATAACTCCACACCGCGAGTAATACCTAAGGATAGTAAGCGGCGGCGGTACAATAAATCGGTTTGGCCAAAATCAACTAACCGAACACGATCACCTTTCACTAACTCAGTAATTCGCATTATATCCAATTCAAAAAGCACATAGACTTAGCTTAACACAAATGATATCGATAATCATTCTCAAATTGGCAAAATGAAAATCTGATGTGATTCCAATGGGAATGAGCCTGAAAATGCTATAAAGCGGGCCATGGAAGCCGAAATCGTTCAAAATTTAGGTATTATAATAAACATCAGGCTTGTGATGAAGCTGGAATCCAGCGATACAAAGTAGGAATGGATATACCCAGATTTTTTGCTACATCCCTTGGCGGAGTTCCTGTTGCTAGCAGTTTTTTTGCAGATTCGATTTTATTGTCAGTCATTTTCCGTTTGCGTCCACCATTTAGAATCATATCATTTAGAATCATATCTTGTGTTATAGGGCTATTTATAGTAAATTTATTTTTAGCCCTATGACACAAGAGCGTTATGATTAGTGGCATCTCCAATTGGCATTATGTCACACCAAAACACACTTATTATGGCAAGTCCAGCCGCCACCTAATGCCTTAATCAATTCCACACTTGCTAGCTGGCGGCGGGTATAGGTATTAACCGCGGAAAGTTCTGCCGCTAAAGCTAGATTTTCAATGACTATCACATCGAGGAAATTGATTATTCCACCTCTATACCGATCATAGGCCTGGTCTAAAGCTCGTTTTGCTGCCGCTGCCGCTGCGGTTTGACTGCAATTCTCCTCATCAAGGCGGCGTAAAGCAACAAGACTATCTTCGACCTCCTGAAAAGCAGACAGCACCGTTTGCCGATAATTTGCAACCGTTTCATAGTAGCTCGCTTTTGCCGAATTGAGTAAAGCACGGAGTCTACCGCCATCAAAAATCATTTGCGTTGCCAACGGCTGCAAAATAGAGTATGCAGTAATAGGCCCAATTGACCAAAATAAACTTGGCTGACTAATCAGGTTTGCTAACTTCGCACTTTGAAAACCGATTATTGAAGAGAATTCGATTTGCGGAAAAAAAGCCGCACAGGCGACACCTATATCAAAATTGGCCGATTGCACACGTTGCTCTGCAGCGATAATATCCGGCCGACGCTCTACAAGCGTTGCGGGCAATCCAGGGGCGACTCTAACAAGTTTCATCTTCGCCCTGGTGCGAGATAACGTGAAATTTGCTGGGATTTCCCCCACTAATACTGCAATTGCATGCTCGAGCTGCGCCCGCTGCAAACGCAATTCCGCTGCCTGGGTTTTGGCATTTTCCAACTGAGTAATCGCTTCATCCACATCCGATATCGGCACCAGCCCACCGCTGTGCCGCTTACGCACTAAATACAGATTTTTTTGATAAGCAGCAACCGTCGCATCCAATACTCGTTGCGCTTCATCGTCCCCACGCAAAGTAAAATAATCAAGGGCAAGCTCAGTGTGCATACTCAGGGCGACCCCCGCCAGGTCAGCAGCAGTAGCCTGGGCGGTACTTTCACTCGAAGCAACTGCATTACGTACACGCCCCCAAAGATCAACCTCATAGGTAAGCTCACCCCCAATCAAGTAATCGCTATAGCGAGTCACTTTCTGGGGGTTGGCAACATGTTTTGAGGTTTGCTGCCTATCTGTATTGCCGATTGCATTGATAAGAGGATAAAAAGCCGATCGGGCCACTTGAGCACTAGCACGTGCCTCTTGATAACGGGCAAAAGCAACCTTCAGGTTTTGATTGGCACAGGTTAATGTATTCTCCAGCTCAGTTAAAATTGCATCATCATACATCAGCCACCAGGACTCTTTCTTTGTAGCTACGCTAACCCCTTTGGCAAGCTTCCATTCAGCCGTTTCTTTATACTGCAGGGGAATGGGCATCGGAGGACGTGCATAGTGGGGAGTGAATGAACAAGCAAGCAAGCAACTTGCACATAAGCTCATAAGCAGCAATTTTTTACTGAGGTACTTATTCATTTTGGTGCCGGCTCTTGCGGTCCTTCATTGTTAGCAGGAGCCAAACGAACCTGTTGGCCATTGATAAGCGCATCTGAGGGATTTAACACGATTCGTTCCCCTACGTTAAGTCCCGAACTCACTTCAACTTCATTGCCAAAATCGCGGCTTACCGTTATCGCGCAAAGATGCACTCGATTATGGCTATCTACTACACCCACTTGTAAACCTTCCGCTCTGAATAACAACGTATTAACCGGTATGCGAATCAATTTTTGCGAAAGCGGCATCTCAAAATGCATCTCTGTGTAACCACCTGGCAATAATTTACCATCTGGGTTATCAGCCCAGAATTGTGCAAGCAAGGTAAGTGAGTTAGCATCAATGGCACCGGCTGTTTCATAAAGTTTCGCCGGGAAACTTTTGCCAGGGTGTTCAGTAAAATGCAAACTGACCTTCATATCCGGTTTGATATTGCTAACATAGGTTTGCGGAATTTGCACATAAACACGTAGACGGTCCGCTTGCACAATATGAAATAGCGGAAACACACCAGTTCCACTGCCCGAAGTAATGAGTGAACCAATGTCAATTGCACGTAGACTAATCACCCCATCAAAGGGTGCAATAACGCGTTCATAACTTACTAAATGACGCCAATAATCCCGATTTGCATGAGCAGCTAACTTTTGTGCCCAGGTCGCTTGCTGGCCAAGGACTTTTTCATCAGTTTCTTGTTTAGAAACAGAATCTGATCGGACTAAATTGACCCAGCGTTTTGCCGTAATGAACGCTAAATTATCAGTCGGAATTGCGGTAAGTAAATTGCCTTCCGATTGTGCTAACTCGGCATCTATTTCTGGCGCTTCAATGACTGCGAGCAGATCACCTTTTTGGACACGACTACCAATGTCAACATACCAATTTTTGATATAACCATTTGATCGCGCAAAAATAGTTGCATCATGCCAAGCCTGTACAGTAGCTGGCAAAATAATTTTTTCTATTGCAGGGCCAGGCTTTGTGACAAGGGTAGAAACCACTGCTATTGCTAGCTCATTGGTATCAGTCCGCAGTTTTACCTTCGCCTGTACACGCATCAAGATAACAATAAAAGCAAGCAATAAAATAAGCCACATCGCTATGAATACATAGCGCGAGAATTTTGAATTCTGTGGCGAATGACTTTTATCAGTCATGCTTTTCCCCGGCTCTTTCTTGAGACATCATTTTTTTATGCCTACGACTATGAATTATGCAAAAAATAGTGGGCACAAAAAATAGCGTAGCTACCGTCGCAAACGACAAGCCACCGATAACAGCACGCCCAAGTGGTGCATTTTGCTCACCACCCTCCCCAAGACCAAGAGCCATAGGCAACATACCGATTATCATTGCTGATGCGGTCATCAACACCGGGCGCAAACGTGTTGTACCCGCTTCAAGGGCAGAGTGAAGGGGATCATTGCCTTCCCGCATATGATCGCGAGCAAAACTGATAACCAGAATACCATTTGCCGTGGCCACACCCATGCACATAATCGCTCCAGTGAGTGCGGGTACACTGAGTGTAGTGTGAGTGAGAAATAGCATCCAGACTATCCCTGCCAAAGCAGCAGGTAAGGCTGTAATAATAATAAAAGGATCAAGCCAGGATTGAAAATTAATCACCATGAGCAAATAAACCAAAACAATCGAAAAAATAAGCCCAAAGTATAAACCTGTAAAAGCCTGTTCTTTCGTCTCAATTTGCCCACGCAAAACCACAGAAGACCCACGCGGTATTTGTTTTTTAGTATCGTTGAGAATTTTATGCAGCGCTTTGGTGACAGATCCCAGATCCGTATCCTGGATGGAAGCAAAAATATCAATAACCGGTTGCACATTGAAATGCGAAACAACGATCGGAGACGTCACGCGATTATTTTTACTAACCGCACCTAAAATCTGTGGCGGTGCAGGCCTAGCTGCATTAGCAATGGGAATATTGCGTAAGGCTTGCAAAGAATCTAAATAATACTGTGGTGCTTGCGTAACGAGCGGATAAGACACGTGATTTTTGGTATTAAGCCAGAAATTAGGCGTAGTTTGGAAGCTACCAGAAAGTGTCACTAACAAATTATTAGCGATATCGAACTGATTATAGCCAAGTTCACGCGCCCGGCTGCGATTTGCATCGACAAAAATAGTGGGGTAATTAAACGCTTGGCGAAAATGAGCATCGACAATACCTGGGATATGTTTTATGCGCTCCAATAACATCTTAGCATGCGCTCTATTCTCGTCTTCTTTCCAGCCAATCACTTGGATATCGATGGCCGAAGGTAAACCAAAATTAAGAATTTGATTAACGATATCTGCAGGCAGAAAGGAAAAGCTAACCCCAGGAAATTTTTTTTGCAAAACAGGCCGTAATTCACGCATATAATAACTAATTGGTTTATGTTTCTCATTAAACGAAATCAAAATATCCGCATCACATGGCCCATTGGTGGCAGAATTACTGTAGGATAAATTGATACCACTCGTCGGTAAGCCAATATTAGATACCGTACTGCTTAGCTCATCTTTCGGAATAAACTCGTGGATTACTGTACCAATCTCTTCAGCCAAGCGGGCTGCTTCCTCTATTCGTGTACCTGTAGGTGCCTGCATATGCAATTTAATTTGTCCAGCATCCACGGTAGGGAAAAAATTAGACCCCAACCAAGGTGCCAAAAGGGCGATCGAAATTAAGATAAAAGCGAGAAACGCGAGAGTAAACCACTTTCTATTAGCTAAGGCTTTTACTAATAATTCATGGTAGCCATGACGAAATTGATCGAAACGGTGTTCAAAAGCAGCGTGGAAACGAACAAAGGGGCGACCTCTTTCCTGTTGCTGGGCGCGACTTATCTCATGCTTTTTTAGCAAATACTTAGCCATGGTAGCAACAAGAGTACGCGACAAAACATAAGAAGCCAGCATGGCAAAAATAACTGCCTCAGCCAAAGGCGAGAACAAGTACTGCGCAACCCCTCCTAGATAAAACATCGGCACAAAAACAATACAAATGCAAAGTGTCGAAACAAGAGCAGGGATTGCAATTTGCTTCGCGCCATCCAGGATTGAGGTCTCCACATCTTTACCTTGCTCTAAATTCCAATTGATATTCTCAATAGCCACAGTAGCATCATCGACCAAAATACCCACCGCAAGGGCTAACCCACCAAGGGTCATAATATTAATGGTCTCCTTCAAGGCAGATAACACGGCCAGCGAAGCTAAAATGGACAGGGGAATGGAAATGGTAATGATAAGGGTACTACGCCAACTTCCAAGAACAACTAAGATCATTAATCCGGTCAAACAAGCGGCAATGACTCCCTCCCTGATTACCCCCTCAACTGCAGCAGTGACGAAGATCGATTGATCACCGAATACAGACAGCTTCAACGCTTTGGGCATCATATCCCGCAATAGTGGAATTAGCGCCTTAACCCTACGGACAATGTCTAAAGTTGATGCTTCACCTGTTTTTATCACTGACATCATCACGGCACGCTGACCATTTACCGTAACAATGTTCGTTTGTGGCGGGAATCCGTCGCGAACATGAGCAACGTCACGGACAAAAAGTACCCCCTCTGGAATTGCTTTAATTGGAAAATTATTCATTTCCTCAGCTGGTATAGGACTCGCGTTGAGGGTAACGTAATACTCATACAAGCCGATTTTTTCTGTTCCTGCCGGTAGAATAAGATTCTGAGTATTGATGGTGTTACTGATATCTTGCGCAGAAATACCATAGGTTCGCATTTTTTCAGGATTAAGGTCGACTTGCACTTGCCTTACTTTGCCACCGTAGGGAAACGGTAAAGCGGCCCCTTGCACAGTAGCAAGTTGGGTACGGATAAAATTAGTGCCTAAATCATTCAGATCTTGCTCAGGTAACGTTGAGCTGGACAAAACGAGCTGCAGAACAGGAACAGAGGCCGCGTTGTAACTTAAAATTTGTGGCGGGAGAGTACCTGGTGGCATCTGTCTCAGCAAGGTTTGGCCTATTGCAGTTGTCTGGCTTAGTGCTATACCAATGTCAACTCCAGGATGGAAAAACAATTTGGTAACACTGACGCCAAACAACGATTCCGACTCGATGTGCTCAATATCGTCCACTGTCGTTGTTACCGCGCGCTCAAAGACACTGGTTAACCGGTCAGCCATGTCTTGTGGCGTCATTCCGGCAAACGACCACAATACGCTAACAACAGGAATATTAATATTAGGAAAAATATCCGTCGGGGTGCGTAATATCGCCAATGGTCCAACAATCAATAACATTAAGGCCATTACGATAAAAGTATAAGGCCGAGAAAGGGCAACCCATACAAGCCACATAGCAGTCCATGCAAAAGGGAATTAAAAAGTAGACCGTTTAAATAGGCCTAAGAGCATCCTATTCTAGCTCAACTTCAGAATAAGTAACTACAGGAATTCCCAATTTACCTAATTTTTCGATAAAGCCTTCTAACGATACATTGGCTATCTTTGCAGCCTTTTCCAATGTTACTGTTTCCTCTTTATACAGTTTAATAGCAATTGCTAAAGGCAAACCAAAATTCACTAATTCCTCAGAAAAAGGCACAGCCAGAAAAATAGGTCGGCCATGTTTTGTGATCAAAGAAAGCCTTCCCTCTCCTGCATTATGAATTAGAGCCTCTGTGTGTTCTCGCAAGTCTCTAACTGTGAAAATATCTATAAACACCTCAATAATTGTTCTATCAACTGATAGCACAATTTTAAGAACAAATCTCTCTCATAGTTCACCAAAATACTCTTGAACACCTTGTAGCCAAGGTAAAACTTTAATGCCCTCGAGTTCCTTAGGATAAGGGTCTCGACTAAAACAAACGGGCTCACAACCACCAAGGTCTTCAGCAATTTTTCTTAATCCTCTCAAATGGATTGATTGGACATGGTTAGCGCTTTTAATTTCAATGAGCAGTAGAGGTAATCCTGGTCTTTCAACAACAAGGTCGATTTCTGTGTCATCTTTTGTTCTTAAATATGAAAAACGATAAGGATGATGATAGCAATTCGCTAATTGCTTGCATTGTAATACAACAAAATGTTCAAAATAATCTCCGAATGCACTTGTACTTTCCACTAATGGTAAAGTAAGCTGCATCGTTAATGATCGAACAACACCTAAATCAAAAAAATAAAATTTGGGTGTTTTGCTTAAACGTTTTCGAAAAGAATGCTGGAAAGGCTCTAAGAAAAATCCAAGTAAAGTATCTTCCAAAATAGAGAAATAGTGTTGAATATTTTTATCTGTGGTACCTACGTCGCGTGCAATATTGGAGAAATTGACCAATTTACCGTTTGCCTGAGCAGCAACTTCTAAAAATCGTCTAAAAGGATCTAATTCGCGAATAAATTGTTCTGCCCAAACTTCTTCTTTTAGGTAAGTATGTGTATACGATTCTAAGTAGAATTGCTTTTTTTCCGGTACTGCATACTCTATTGTTTTAGGTAACATGCCCCATTGTAAACAATCTATTAAGTTGGGTGGTTCTGGAATTTCTGAGTAAGCGAACGGATCAAGATGATAAACAAAAGCGCGACCAGCTAACAGATTAGCGCTACCGCGTTTTAATTTTCTTGCGCTGGAACCTGTTAAAACAAATTTCTTAGACGTTGTTTCAATTAAGTGATGCACAACATCTAATAGTTTTGGTAATTTTTGCACTTCATCAATGACAACGTGATGAATGTCTGGTGGTGATGCTTTGATGATTGCAATTAATTCATCGGGATTTCTTATAAACCGTTGTTCTTCTGTTGCGATAAGTAAATTGATATATAGCGTTTTAGAAAACCAAGGAAGGTTTTTTAATAACGTCGTTTTCCCTACTCCACGAGGTCCGAAGAGAAAAAAGCTTTCGTCAGAAGGTAGCTTGAGGAGACGTGGTATCATATTTTGTCGGCAATTTCGTTGGTATACTTCGAAATTGTACGCCAAATTCGAAGTAATAGCAAGAAATAGCCGAGGTGCAGTTTAATCACACCCCTTAGCTCCTCGCCAATTTGTTCTACCTGTCCCTAATAGCTTACAATGGTTTGCCATCGTCGGATATGGAGCTCAAGATGTTACCCGATTTATCCCAACTATTATTATTTATGTTAGCAACCTGGACTTTGGACAAACTTCGATCTGAACGGGCCCGGGCCCGTGGGCGAGCCCGCCCGAGCTCCGAACAGTGATAAGTTACAATCAAATCCAGATTATTAGCAATATTCCAGCATCACAACGCGCAATCTGCACTATTTATTGACTATTTTATCTTGATTATGCAATGATTTTTTCATCAAGAGCCGTGTTTTTCCACTTTTTAACGATAGGATGGCGCATGCGTTTTACCTGAATGTTCCCCGCTTGTCGTCCAAGGGATTTTTTTCGGGGTTTGGGTGGTTGAGCTGGTGTCCCAATCATTCGAATAATTCGTTCAAAATCATTTTGAACTTGTGTTGATTGCTTTATAGTTTCATTATACATGAAGAACATTATCGCTTAGCTAGAGATTTACTTATTCGTTATGATGTTGACTAAAATGGCGCAAAAAGTAGATTAGCCGGAGCTCGGGCGGGCTCGGGCTCGCCCACGGGCCCGGGCCCGTTCAGATCGAAGTTTGTCCAAAGTCCAGGTATTAGCACTGGAATCTTAATTTATGCCTTTGCTACAGCCCTTGGGTTAGCAAGTATTTTGAAAGAATCGCTTTTAGTTTTTACTCTTATCAAAGTTATTGGAACTTTTTATCTACTCTTTTTAGCCTGGCAAATCTTTTCACAACCTGCGGTATTCATTAAAACTCAAGGCATAAGGAAGACGGGAGCTTGGAAAGCTTATAGAAACGGAGTGTTAACTAATTTATTAAACCCAAAAGTTGGAATTTTCTTTCTAACCTTTTTGCCACAATTTGTTAGCCTTAATAAAGGTTCTGTGCAATTACAGTTTTTAAGTCTTGGGTGTTTTTTTGTAATCTCAGGAACAATCATTAATTTAGGGTACGCCTTACTCATTTCACGGTTCCAAGGTTTTATTTTCGATAGCCGGATTTCTCAGAATATTATTAACAAACTCACCGGGTTAATTTTTTGCATACTTGCTTACAAAGTTCTTGTTGCGGAGCAAAAATAGATCTGTATAAAGGCCAACGGGATCACTCAGGACCTGACCCCTTAGGCTTCTTTTTCAATGGCCAATTAGCTTGTCAATCATCCTTCAGAACAAATCCCCCTCATGTCGCCAAGGATGGCGGCGTAAGTAATCGGCAGCTTGCATTTCTTGTAGGCGACTCCGTGTGCGTTTGAATTCTTGGCTCATTTCTCCTTGTACATATAAAAGTTCCAAGGGGACTGCTGCTGAAATGACCAGCTTGATACCACGATCATACAGCACATCAATAAAATGGATTAATAAGATCACAAACACCGTATCATTTTCTGATAAAGCAGGGATACTACTGACAAATACAGTATTAAAGCGATCAGCGATTTCCAAATAATCCAGCTGGCTGCGTGGTAGATTACAAATTACTTTAAAATCAAACCACACCTCTTCTGCGCCACATTTTATAAAAGGTATTTCACGCTTTTGGATCTGTAAAAACCCATTTTCTCGCACCTGCGTCGCTAGGTAGGCAAATTGCTCGGTTAAAAGCTTATCAGTCGAAGCGCCTAGAGGATGCAAATAGGTTTGGAGCATCAGTTCTCTACCAAGCCGATAATCTTTGCGGTAACTTAAGGGAATTACTTCACATTTTGCCTTAATCAACTTGATAGCGGGTAAAAAACGTTCGCGATTTGTACCATTAAGGTACAAATCATCCGGGCAAACGTTTGCTGTAACGACCAAAATAATACCGTGGGCAAAGAGAGCTTGTAATAATTCAGCTAAGATCATTGCATAAGCAACATCATGGACAAGAAACTCATCAAAACATAATAAACGAATGCGCTTAGCAAGATCAGCGGCGAGACGGCGCAACGGATCTTTCTGCCCTTGTCGTTGCCTTAATTGGGTATCGATTTGTTGCATAAAATGGTGGAAATGAAAGCGAGCTTTTTGTTGCTCAGCCACCTGCTGATAAAATAAATCCATCAAAAACGTTTTACCTATCCCTACTGGTCCATGCAAATAGATACCCCTTATCGGTGTCTTTGTCCGCCAAGAAAACCAAGAGGACTCAGGTTTCGCTAAATCATTCATTAGCCTTTGCATGGACAATAAAACTTGTCGTTGCAGCAAATCATCCTCAATATCGCCCTCGGCGATTGCCACCTCATAATGATCTATTAGTGTCATAGTCCAGCAACCTGTGCTGAAATTCCGCTAATCAATTGGTCTTTGAGTACAGTCAACTGGCCATGAAAAAAATGACCTGTTGCAGCAAAACGGTAAACGGGTAAGGGGGGAGAAAATTCGGCAGCAAAATGGTGAACAAGTTCTGCAGGGATTACTTCATCGTCATCACCTTGCATAATCAACCAGGGGTTGGGTGGAGTAAATTCGCGATAGTTGTAATGATTAATGGGTGGAGCAATAGTTATCAATAAGCTATGCGCGCACTGCGCTGCAGCGCGGTAAGCAACGTAAGAACCAAAGGAAAAACCGGCAAAGATAAACCGCACGTTAGGGACTTCTTGTTGGCAATAACGCATTAATGCCAACATATCTTCACTTTCCCCTATGCCAGCATCATACTCACCTTGCGAGTTGCCAACCCCACGAAAATTAAAGCGCAGGCTTAGGATAGCCAGCTCTTTAAAAGCGCGCGCCATAGTAGTCACGACTTTATTATTCATCGTACCACCTTGGAGTGAATGTGGATGACCAAGTAAGGCGATATATTGCTTGTTCACAATGGCTGGCACGGTGAGTACGGCCTCCAATTGCCCAACTAAACCTGTAAAGACAAAGGGGTAATCCCCGGGGGTATGTAATTTATCGGTTAGGATCATAAAAAATCTAAGCAAAAAATAGCGTAATAGCTCAGCCTCTCTCCCCAGCGTGCCGCTCCCGCGGACAAGCCGTGGGAGCGGCACGTAGGCTAAAGGAATCCATGAGTTATTACAAAATAGTTATGATAACCCATCTTGCATTTTGATGCGCGTCATTTATGATCAACGAAGCATCGACTTAATTTATAAGCGGTGACTTTTATTAACTATTCACTTTGGAGGACTTGATCCATGCGACAGGTACCTATGTTTTTTATGTATTCCTTTCTCTTGTCTGTCACCACTAGTACTTGGAGGACAGTATGAAACTTCATGATTTTAAAAGAAAAAAACAGCAGCAAAGTAAAATATGCATGCTGACTTGTTATGACTACCCCTCCGCGCGCACCATTGCTGAATCAGATGTTGATTGTGTTTTGGTCGGTGACTCAGTCGCTATGGCAGTGCATGGTTACGAAACAACAATCATGGCTACGATGGATATGATGGTTCTTCATACACAAGCTGTTGCCCGCGGTTTAACTAAACATTTTTTAATTGCTGATCTACCGTTTTTAGCCCATCGCGTGTCCCAGGCTGACACTATCTCTAATGTAAAACGATTGCTACAGGCGGGAGCTCAGGCCATAAAAATTGAAGGGGGTGATGCGGATACCTGCCAAACTATTTCTTACTTAGTTACCGCCGGCATCCCGATCATTGGACATATCGGTTTAACCGCCCAATACATTCGCCAATTGGGTGGGTATAAAATACAAGGAAAAGAACAAGAGCAAGCTGCATATTTAATGCAACAAGCAGCAAATTTAGAAGCTGCAGGCTGTTTTGCACTGGTTATTGAGTGTGTGCCACAACAATTGGCCAAAGCAATCACTCAGTCTCTAGCTATTCCGACCATAGGTATAGGCGCTGGAGCCGATACAGATGGCCAAGTGTTGGTTTGGCATGATCTTTTAGGTTTACAAGCGGAGTTTAAGCCAAAGTTTCTAAAAGAATACGCGCAAAGCAAAGACGTGGTATTGGCAGCTATCAATACTTATGCGCAAGAAGTGCACAAAGTTGAATTTCCAACGCCAGAACACGCCTTTTGATGTAAGTAATAGCTCAGGCGGCATCATTGCGAACTGAAGGTGAAGCACGTCATTGCGAGTACCCTAGTCCCGTGGGACAAACATCACCAAAGAACTTTGCACCAGCATCCCCTCTCCCGCCCTGCGGGCACCCTCTCCCCGTTCCCGGGGCGAGGGGGAAAATGAAGGAAGTTCTTTGGGAGTGTTAGCGAAGCAATGACGACGTATACGCTCGCAATGACGCCGCTTGCCTTTTAACCCGGAGTCTACTATGCAAATTTTTAATGATCTTAGCGAATGGATAACCGTACGTCATTCTTTAGCTGCCGATTTATCAATCGGCTTCGTCCCGACTATGGGTAATTTACATGCAGGCCATGCTTCGTTATATACCCTCTCTAAGCAAGAGAACGATTGTACGATTGCTAGCATCTTCATCAATCCAACTCAATTTAATCAACCTGATGACTTTAGCAATTACCCACGAACCTTAGCAGCTGACCTCAAACTACTTGAGCAAGCTGGCGTCGATTTTTGTATTCTCCCTAGTGAACAAGCCATCTATGCTGATGGCTATCGCTATCAATTGCAGGAAACAAGCCTTTGTCAACTGATGGAAGGAAAGCAGCGACCTGGGCATTTTACGGGTGTTTTGACTGTGGTAATGAAATTACTCAATCTTACCAGGCCCCATCGCGCTTATTTTGGCGAAAAGGATTATCAGCAATATGTATTAATCCGCAACATGGTACAAGCTTTCTTTATGAATGTAGAAATTAAACCCTGCGCAACGATTCGCGAAGCAAGTAGCTTAGCCTATAGCTCACGTAACAATCGCCTTACTCCCTTGCAACGTACTCAAGCAGAACAATTTGCTCGCATTTTTCAGCAAGGAAAAAAGTGTGACTTGATCATTGCAGAACTTAAAAAACAAAATATAGCAGTTGAGTATGTTGAGGACTATGAAGGCCGACGCTTTGCTGCTGTCAAAATAGGGGATATTCGCCTAATCGACAATTATTCGTTAGATTTAGGATCTGGACTTTGGACAAACTTCGATCTGAACGGGCCCGGGCCCGTGGGCGAGCCCGAGCCCGCCCGAGCTCCGGCTAATCTACTTTTTGCGCCATTTTAGTCAACATCATAACGAATAAGTAAATCTCTAGCTAAGCGATAATGTTCTTCATGTATAATCCTAGAAAAAGCAGTTGAAGCCTACTGCGCAAGCCAAATGCACTGAATCTGCTCGGCTTTTTTGAATTTTTTCGCTCACCGTAGTGGTGACTACTGCTTTCACGAAAAAATTCAAAAAAGCCGAACATCTTCAGCACCTTTGACTTGCTCGCTACGGCTTCAACTGCTTTTCTAGGATAATGAAACTATAAAGCAACCAACACAAGTTCAAAATGATTTTGAACGAATTATTCGAATGATTGGGACACCAGCTCAACCACCCAAACCCCGAAAAAAATCCCTTGGACGACAAGCGGGGAACATTCAGGTAAAACGCATGCGCCATCCTATCGTTAAAAAGTGGAAAAACACGGCTCTTGATGAAAAAATCATTGCATAATCAAGATAAAATAGTCAATAAATAGTGCAGATTGCGCGTTGTTATGCTGGAATATTGCTAATAATCTGGATTTGATTGTAACTTATCACTGTTCGGAGCTCGGGCGGGCTCGGGCTCGCCCACGGGCCCGGGCCCGTTCAGATCGAAGTTTGTCCAAAGTCCAGTAGGATAAATCATGCTATTAGCCAATTATTGTTGGGCCAAGGCCAACACCCAACAATTACCCTGCAGTTTCTAATTCTTGCAGCGCCAATTGACGAGATTGCCGCCATGAGCTTATCAACGGAGGTAGGCACATTATAACGAGCCCAATGATCAGAGTAATCTCATAATGAACAACATTCCCAACATTAATCCCTGTTGGGGGCATAAAGCTCACTACAAAGGTGGTCAGAACACCTACAATACCTATGCCCGCAATAAATAAGATCCCCAATAAACCACCAGGAATACGAAACGTCCGAGGGTGCCCAGGATCGCTGATGCGTAATTTAATCGCCGCTGCAAACATTAAGAGATACATCAGCATATACAACTGAGCAGCTAAGGCAGTCAATAACCAATAAGAGCCATTAACACTAGGCATAAAGAGGAATAAAGCTGACAATAGGGTGACTATAATCGCTTGGATAATTAGCATAACGATAGGCGCCCCTTGCCTATTGGCGCGCTGAAAAAATTCTGGCAAATTTCCATCCTCGGCAGCAACCAATAAACCTTTTGTTGGAGCAATTATCCAATTACTCACGCCACCAAGTCCGCCCATAACCAGCATTACCGCAACCACAGGCATAAACCAGAGCAAATGGTATTTGGCAAAGAAGGCATCGAAAGCTTGCATGATACCAGCGACTAAATTTATTTCCTGCTGCGGTAAAACCACGGCAATGGCGAGTGAGCCTAAAATTAATGTACTTAGAATAATCAGCACCGAATAAACTAACGCACGCGGAAAGGCGCGCTGGGGATTAGCGACATCATTAGCATGGACCGTAGCAATTTCAATCCCGCAAAAAGACAACATAATTGCCGTTAGTGATACCCATAAGGATTTATCTTGCCAGTGCGGACTAAGACTCTGCGCATCAAATTGCACATGAAGGGGATTACCATCTGCTATCCAAAAAGCACCCAAGCTAATAATTAAGGCCATAGGTAATAATAAACCGGTTAGGGCACAAATATTGCTAAACAAAGCGGAAGATCGCATACCCCGCATATTCAGGATGGTAGCCCCCCAAAAAGAACCCGTAATAACTAACCAAAGAAACCATGGATTTGACGCCATAGTGGGGCTAATCAAGTAGCCAACAGTACCTGCAACAAACGATAAAATAGTCGGATACCAAATTACATTTTCTATCCACTGTAGCCAGATAGCGAGAAAACCAATCCGCTTACCGAAAGCCTCTTTGACCCAGATATAAACGCCACCCTGCTTTGGCCAACCCGAAGCAAGTTCAGCAGAAACTAACGCGGTAGGTATTAAAAAAAATAACGCCCCAAGAATAAAGAAAGAAATCAATTGACTACCAAACAATGCAGTAGCAGGTAAATTTCGGATACTATCTACTGAACCTACCGTAATCATTGTCAGGCTAAAAATAGTCAGCGCATGCTTATTCGAACTCATTACATTCCTTCTGGGCTGTCGTAAATAGTGTAATAGCTACACAAGTGCGTCGTTGCGAAAATACTATTGTAATAGGGTAAGCTTAAGGAAAACTTAATAATCGTGTAAAAAATAATCAAAAACCCGTCTATACACGCTTTCGGTTGTAACGATCAACACTGGATACGATTTCATGACGAGCAGCTTCAGGACCCGCCCAGCCATCCAATTTTACCCACTTTCCTTCCTCCAAATCCTTATAGTGCTGGAAAAAATGCTCTAGAGACAATAATAAATGACTAGGTAAATCTTCATACGTTTTTATTGAATCATACATTTTACTTAATTTGCTTGTAGGAACAGCTAGCAATTTAGCATCAACACCAGCCTCATCAGTCATTTTAAGCATACCCACTACGCGGCAAGGAATAACTACCCCACTGATTAAAGGCACTGGCGTAACGACCAGGACGTCAACTGGATCACCATCTTCAGATAGGGTACTGGGAATATAGCCATAATTGGTAGGATAAAACATTGCCGTGGTCATAAATCGATCTACGAACAATGCGCCAGTTTCTTTATCCACTTCATATTTCACTGGTTCGCCATGCATAGGGATCTCAATAATGACATTGATTTCATTCGGAACATCGCGACCACTCTTTATATCGATTAAACCCATTTTATCCGCTCTCAGATTAATAACAACTTGTTATTATGCGCAAAATAGGGGTAAAAATCTATAATTGGGTCCCTAGGGCGCGGAGCGCGCTAAAAACCGCTAGCCTGAAGGATTTTAGCGAGATATCGATTATCCCACCCTGCTTTATTTCTTTCAAAAACTTTGTGTATCCTGTCACAATCGCCGGTAATCCTGACGCGCGACGTTCAGATCACTGAATTTAATCAACGATTACCCGGCGATTGTGACAGGATACAACTTTGTGTTCGATTTACTGAGGCGATAGCGTGCTACTATTCTCCTCTAAATCAGGTGCCTGCTCATGCTCTAATTCAATAATATTTGCCTTCGCATCTTTAACAAGCCGGGACACGACGACTAAATCGATTACAACCCCTTCCGCCGTAAGCCTATGCACGCCACCGGACACGCGAGCGGCAAAGGGACGCGGGGCCCTTATATAAACCGAAATCCAAACCTAACCCAGAAACAAGTTTCCCCTCCGCCAGCGCGAATTCATACTATTCTAGCAAGGGAATTGTAAAATGCAACTCCCCGCTTAAAATCATTAAAATTAGCGTGGAAGGGGTAAAATGGTCCTTCTCCTCACAAATGCGCTGCAAAATCCACATCTCTTCACCTTGGCACTTCCCAACACCTGTGCACCAAGAAGCATCGGCTTTATCCCATACTTTATCCCATAGTCGCCATTCCATAGGCCAGTCCTTTCTGCTTCCTCATATAACCTAATACATGTTCTATAGGCATTAATCAGATTAAATGGGCTCACACTATCACGATAGCGTTTCCCATAGTGTTCATACTCAATCCCTTGACGTTGTAGAGTGCATCCTAGTATTTTTGCAATCAGTTGGTGCTCTTCATGACTTGAGCGTCGCCCAGAGTTATTTTCCATGTCCTTGAACGAGGCTTTGAATACATCAAAAGCTGGCTTTATCTTCATCGGAGGTTATGCTTGCGTTAAGCTTTTTAAGCTCTTTTGTTTTTTGATTGGCATAATAGAAATGGATTACGTTCTTAGTATCTTGGTAGCAAATCATCCCATCTTCATTTTCCATTAAAGGGAAGGCTACTGTTTGTTGTGTCCAAGTCATATAGCGTGTAAGTTGTTTCAAATTCAGTAATGCCTTTGAAGTCTTTTTCTGCAAGCAATAAAGGGTCACGGTCTAATCTGATTAAGTCATTACCCCCCTTACCCATTTCCTGTTCTTGTGCTTTACGTCGTTCATCAAGGTGTTTAGGAATGAACGGCTTTATTTGATCCTTCATGTCTTTATCACAGTAAAACAGAATCAGTTGATAGGCTGAAATGTCAGGATAAATCCGGTTACGTAAACCGGTGGTGGTTGGCCTTTTTCGAATAAGGCTTCAGGTTTTTGTTTTACGATTAGAGTTAATCCATCCGGATCCCCCAAAATCACACAATCACGGGCCTTCTGGGCTAACTGCATAATTCTGAGCTTAATTAAGCTGGGCTTGAATAAGTTATGCGTCGTGATGGAAGACTTCATTAAATTTAAAACATCCCTAACGGATGAATGACTGGCTATTGCTTCTGCAACATCAGAGCTTAAGGTCCCAAAAAGGTTGTTAGACTCGTTTGGAATTAAGGCCTGCGCTTCAAGTTTACGTTTCATGAATACTCCAGAGGATGTCACATAATGGGTATAAAATATACACATGCGCAACCAAATTGTCAATATTATGCACAACAAAGTTCTTAAAAGTTATTACTAAAAATAATGTAACTCCCCACGTCATCCCGAGGAGCTTGCGACGAGGGATCTCCATGCAATGGCACAATTTTTAAATACGTGCTGTTTGCTGGAGATCTCCTCGCTGCGCTCGGGATGACGTGGGGAGTTACAAAATAATAACTATCAATTGAGTAAGGTACTTATTGTTGTGGTAAGAGCCATCAGCACCTATCTGGTTAAGAATTTAAACTGCTATTTTTCTCATAGACAGAGTACAATAGCCACACCTCTCCCTAAGGAGATGTATCTTAAACCCGTGCATTTTAACAACTATCAGGATGATCATGAATTGTATATTTTGCAAAATTGCGGCGGGAGAAATCCCAGCTACAGTGGTATTCGAAGATCCAGAAATGATTGTTATCCGCGATATCAAACCGCAAGCACCAACTCATCTATTGGTACTTCCTAAACAACATATCACTACAATTAATGAGGCAGACAGCAAAGACGAGCAGCTGTTGGGCCGCATGATCCTTACTGGGAAAAAGATGGCCAAAATTGAAAAGCTTAGCGAAGATGGGTATCGTCTAGTTTTTAATGTCAACCGCGGTGGCGGACAAGACGTTTTCCACATCCACTTACACGTATTAGGCGGTCGCCAGATGACATGGCCCCCTGGTTAGGACAAAAATAATGCAAAAACTGTACAAACAAATTTTAACAGCAATTGGAGAAGACACTGAACGCTCAGGATTACTAGGTACTCCAGAACGTGCAGCCAATGCTCTACTCTACTTAACAAAAGGGTATCGTGAGAATCTTAATGAGATTATCAATGAGGCCTTATTTGATTCTGATATGAGTGAGATGGTCATTGTGAAAGACATTGAAATGTACTCTATGTGTGAGCACCATTTACTGCCCTTTTTAGGTAAATGCCATGTAGGTTATCTACCCAACGGCAAAGTCATAGGCTTATCAAAAATAGCACGTATAGTTGATTATTTTGCACGTCGTCTGCAAATCCAAGAACGATTAACGACTGAAATCGCTAAATGCATTGAATCAATTACCGGCGCACGTGGTGTAGGAGTTGTTGTCGAAGCGAAGCATTTATGTATGATGATGCGTGGGGTAGAAAAACAAAATTCAGTCATGACGACTTCTGTTATGCTCGGTGAAATGCGTAATAACCCATCCAGCCGTAACGAGTTTTTGCGATTAATTGCATAACCCCGTCATTGCGAACGCAGTGAAGCAATCCAGCGACCTTTCCTAGCATCTCATAAGGCCACTGGATTGCTTCACTGCGTTCGCAATGACGGTCTAATGTTAGTTCGGAACGTTTTTCAGGTTCTGCATAAAGGCTCGCAATGACGGCATTGATTAAGACGCTATAAACAAACCCTAAGTTTCTCAATTTATTCAATTCCTTCCTATACTGAAATAAAGCGCCTCAATTATCGCTTATCATCGTCTTTACAAGGAGGTTAAAATGCGAAAAATAGGTATTGCTAGCTTGTTGCTTCTTGTGGCTGGATGTACTTCCACGGGCAATGGCAGCGTGAATACGGCAAATTCACCGATTTCTCCAGTCTTATTCGACAGACCTTCTGGTTCTTTGGCCCCTACAAGCAATCCACCGGTAATCTACACCGATCAAAATGAAAAACCTCTTGATACCAATGACATACGAGCAATCAATGAAGCAATTTCTGCTGGTAAACCGCGAGACTGGGCACCTCAGGAAGAGGTGATGCAGCAACAAATGAATGAGGAAATTTAACCCTAAACTAAGGTAATCATAGGATGTCGTTCATAAATAAACTGGCTAATAAACTGCTAGGGCGACCTCTTCCTCTGGGGGCGCAAAAAAAGCAAGAACTCACAGTGATGACCGCAGTACCGGCATTGGGCTTGGATGCTCTTGCTTCAACAGCTTATGGACCGGAAGCAGCGCTGATGATTTTATTACCGCTTGGTATGACCGGGTTACATTACTTTTTTCTCATCTCTTTATTCATTGTTTTCACGTTATTATCCCTATATTTATCCTATCAGCAAACGGCTGCAGCTTATCCAGACGGTGGAGGTGCATATATTGTTGCGAGTGATAATCTAGGGAAAAAAGTGGGTTTATGGGCAGGAATTTCCTTATTACTGGACTACCTTCTAAATGTTGCAGTTGGAATATCAGCAGGAGTTGGTGCAATTGTGTCAGCAATCCCTTCGCTTCATCGCTATACACTCGAACTTTGTCTTCTTGTTCTTTTTATGTTAACAATCATTAACTTACGAGGTATTCGTGAATCAGGATTAGCTTTTGTTATACCCACAATTGTTTTTGTAGTGTGCCTGAGTATTACTCATGGTAATTGGCGTCATCAGCACTTGGCTGAGTGGCGGACATCCGCAGCCAGTCATTCACCACCATCCCCACCCCCTATAACCGAAGCCTGAGTGTTTGGTTGCTGCTCACTGCATTTGCCAATGGCTTAACAGCGATGACTGGGGTCGAAGCCGTGAGTAATGCCGTGCCTTTATTCCGAAAGCCAAGAGTTAAGAACGCGCAGCGGACATTAACGGTGATCGTAGGCACACTTGGAGTGTTTTTATTGCTGGTTGGCTACCTTTGTCCCAGCTATCAGGTTGTTGCTATGGATGAGAGTCATCCAGGCTATCAGACGATACTATCTCAGCTTGTTGCGGCTATTACTGGTAGAGGAGTATTTTACTACATTTCGATTGTCAGTATCTTTATCGTTCTTACCTACTCAGCACAAACTAGCTTTGCAGATTTCCCAAGGGTGTGCCGCTTACTAGCAGACGATCATTTTTTACCCCATTTTTTTTCAGAACGGGGTAGACGTCTTGTATTTTCACTGGGCATTATTCTCTTAGCTATTTTTTCTGCTGTTCTTCTTATTATTTTTAAAGGCATTACTAACAGGTTAATTCCATTATTTGCCGTTGGTGCCTTCAGTGCATTTCTTTTTTCGCAGATCAGTATGATTATTCATTGGTTACATAGGCTCCCCGGAGGTAAGCATTGGCAAAAACCCTCAAAGGGAAAAGGCAAACGTTCTGGAACTCGGAATATTCGTTTAAAATTAGCCTTTAATGCATTAGGGGCTGTAATAACAGCCATCGCGTTGATCATTATTATCCTTACAAAATTCATGGAAGGAGCCTGGCTCATTCTCTTAATTGCACCACTTTTAGCTTTTTTATTAACACGCATCAATCAACATTATCAAAAAGTCGCGTGTGAAATTGAAGAGCCTCTCAACTTGCAGTGTAAACAATGGCAATCACCTGCTGTCATCGTGCCGATTCAAGGCTGGAATCGAGTCTCTGAAAGAGCCATCCGGTTTGGCTTATCGCTTTCAGACGATGTAACAGCTTTACACATTAGTCAAGTTAAAGGTAATAATGAGCATTTAAAACAGCTTTGGGAGGAAAAAGTTGTAAAACCGGTTCAAGCTCGCAATATGGCTACTCCACAACTCAAAATTATTTATACACCTTACCGACGGTTTTATAGACCCATTTTAGCTTTTATCAAAAAGCTTAAACGCGAAAAACCAGATAAGCTAATCGCCGTTGTCATCCCTGAATTGGTGGAAGCACATTGGTATGAATATTTATTACATAATGTCCGAGCAGCAGGATTACGTGCTTTGCTTTTTCTAGAGCGCGATCAGCGAACAGTTGTTATCACCGTACCTTGGTATATGCGTGAACAGTAAACAATAATGGAGACGCTTGTATCTTGTTGGGCCAAGGCCCAACCTACTTCAAATTTGTCTATGCGAGAGTTGCACCCAGTGGATTAAATTCTTGGTCTGAATCAATATTTATATATACAATATCAGTAAAAAATACAAAGAACTACGGTATACGGAGATACAATGTCAAATCAAACAGCCAAAATTGTACGTTTTTATGAAACAGGTGGTCCTGAAGTATTAAAGTTAGAGGAGGCGCAATTACCTGAACCTGGGAATGGAGAAGTACGATTACGTGTCCATGCAATTGGCTTAAATCGAGCCGAGATCATGTTTCGTCGCGGGCGTTACCTGCAACAACCTCAATTTCCCTCAAAGATCGGCTATGAGGCATCTGGGGTAGTCGAAGCAGTCGGGCCGGATATGGATAAGGGGCTGCTTGGCAAAAATTTTAGCACTATTCCTTGCTTTGACCTAGGTAAATACGGTGTCTATGGTGAGGTAGCAGTCGTACCTGCTTATGCACTTGCTGCCTATCCTGAAAAGTTATCTTTTGCAGAGGCAACCTCTATTTGGATGCAGTACATGACCGCCTATGGAGCTCTTGTTCATTATGGCAATCTTGGTAAAGGCGATTATGTAGTCATTACTGCTGCCAGTAGCAGTGTTGGTATTGCTGCAATTGAAATTGCAAAAGTACAAGGAGCAATCAGTATTGCCACGACGCGTACCCAACGAAAGAAAGCTGAGCTTATAGCTCTTGGAGCTAATCATGTTATTGTCACCGATGAAAAAGATATCCCCTCGCGTGTCCATGAGATCACGAAGGGTAGGGGTGCACGCGTCATTTTTGATCCGGTTGCTGGCAAAGGAGCCGAAAAACTTGCCGATGCAGCTGCTGAGTATGGGATAATTTTTGTTTATGGAAATTTATCAGAGGAGCCGATGCCATTCCCACTGTTTACAGCATTGAAGAAAAGGTTGACCTTCAGAGGATATACTTTATTTGAATTAGTTGAAAATCATGAATTACGCACCCGAGCAGAAAAATACATAGTCGAAAATTTAAATAAGGGCAATTTCAAGCCCTGTATCGCAAGAACATTTACTTTGGATCAAATCGTTGAGGCGCATCGTTTCATGGAATCTAATGAGCAAATTGGTAAAATAGTTGTAACTGTAAACTAAACGTAACTCCCCAGGTACGTCATCCCGAGGAGCTTGCGACGAGGGATCTCCATGCAGTGGCACAATTTTTAAATATGTGCCGTTTGCTGGAGATCCCTCGCTACGCTCGGGATGACGTGGGGAGTTACAACTAAACGTTATGCGGGGGAACTAGTGAAAGCTATTCATGTCAATCATTCAGGTGGTCCAGAACAATTGATTTTGTGTGAATGTGCGATTCCAGAACCAGGACCTGATGAAGTACTGGTTAAGCTACGTGCCATTGGAGTCAATTTCTTTGACATTTATATCCGCGAGGGTCTACATAAACCTAGTGCTTATCCTTATATTCCGGGTAAAGAGGGCAGCGGAGAAGTAGTAAAATTAGGAAGAAATGTTTCTCATTTTAAATTAGGTGAACGAGTAGCTTTTTGTAAGGCAACCTCTGGAGCCTATGCAGAATATACTACCCTCCATGTAAGACAAGCTGTTCATATCCCAGATGGAATAGATGATGAAATTGCTGCTGCTGTGATGATGCAGGGGCTAACAGCCTATTTTTTGAGTCACTTAACTATAGCACTCAATCAACAGCATAAGGTATTGATCCACGCTGGAGCTGGTGGCGTCGGACTATTACTTATTCAAATGGCCAGATTATTAGGAGCGAAAATTTTTGCAACCGCTTCAACTGAAGAAAAATTAGATATCGCCCAACGTGTTGGAGCTCATACTGTTATTAATTATCGAAAAGAAAATTTTGCAGAAAAAATACTGTCCTATACCGAAGGGAAAGGAGTTAATGTTATTTACGATTCCGTAGGAAAAGACACATTCGACCAGAACATAGCTAGCCTTGCTATGCGTGGTTTACTTGTAGTCTATGGGAAATCAAGTGGCAGAATACCCCCATTTGATATTAGTCTGTTATCTCCTAAATCACTTTATCTTACTCGTCCCGATTTATATCATTACACGAGCACACATAAAGAGCTATTAGCGATGTCCAAGGCGCTTTTCGAGTATATTCAGAATGGAAAAATTAAAATACATATTGGACAGCGTTATGCTTTAGCCGATGCCGCAGAGGCACATCGCAATTTGGAGCAACGACAAACTATTGGAAAATCTATTTTATTACTTTCATAGTTGGTAACTAGTTGTTTCATTTTACTCAGATTTAGTAAAATACCAATTCAGAGCAAGGAATAATTATGAGTACTATTTTTTCGGTTAAGGAGAAAGTTGCATTAATTACTGGAGCATCCTCAGGGATAGGAAAGTATTTCGCCCTCACGTTAGCAAAGCAAGGTGCGCATGTTATTCTTGTTGCACGTAATGAGCAGCGTTTAGCAGAAACAGACGCGGAATGTAAGAAATTTTCTGTTAAAACATTACCTATTTGTGCAGATGTCAAAAATTCACAGGCGGTTGATGGAGTGATTGCTCACAGTAAGCAACATTTCGCGCATGTGGATATTTTAATTAATGCAGCTGGAGTTGGTATGCGTATACCAACGATGGAGCTCACTGAACAACAATGGGATGAGGTTATTGATATTAATTTGAAAGGAACGTTTTTGGTTTCCCAAAACGTTGCTAAATGGATGATTGAGACTAAGACTCCAGGCAAAATAATTAATGTATCTTCATCTGCCGCATTCTTTACAACCCCGACGCGAGCAGCTTATAGCGCTTCTAAAATTGCTGTGGAAAGTTTAACGCGAACCATGGCATTGAGCTTAGTGCAACATTCTATCCACGTCAATTGTATTGCTCCTGGGTTTTTCATAACCCCATTAACGGAAAATTATCTCCACTCAGAAATTGGCAAAGCAGAACTAGAGAGCTTACCCATGCGAAGAGCTGCGAATGTTGCTGAGCTAGAAGGAGTATTATTGTTACTTACCTCCAATGCTTCTAGTTATATGACAGGTTCCGTGCTGCATATTGATGGGGGGTATGCAATTTCTAAGGTTTAAATGGGGATAGGGTCAGTTTACAATAAGATTTCAGATGGACATCTTTTTGCAACAACCGTTGCAAAAAGATTTATTATTTTTGTTTAAAGCGGATTAATCTTCCGAAGAAGGCTCTGCCTCAGATTCTTCTTCTTGTTCTTTTGCTGGTGCCGCAGTAGATCCAGCAGCTTTAGGCTTATCTTTCCATTCAAGTTTAACTCTGCCTTGTTTATCAACCCCAGCGACATAAACATCGATGTCCTGGCCTTCACTCAATACAGACTCAACCTTTTGGGAACGGTCACTACAAATCTGCGAAATATGTAAAAGACCATCTTTACCAGGTAATAAATTGATAAATGCGCCAAAATCGACGATCTTACTAACCTTGCCATGATAAGTTTGTCCAACCTCAACTTCAGCAACCAGCGCCTTGATTTGTCGCTGCGCTTCCTCCAGTGCTTCAGCGTCAGGAGAAAACAATTGCACTAACCCACTATCGTCAATATCAATCGCTACTCCGGTGCTTTCAATCAATCCCTTGATAGTAGCACCACCTTTGCCAATGACAGTGCGAATTTTATCTTCAGCAACTCTCATTGTAGCGATCCTCGGTGCATGGACTGACAATTCATCGCGATGTTGCGATAGCGAACTATTCATAACCCCAAGAATATGAATCCGTCCTGCTAACGCCTGTTCCAGCGCTTGTTGCATAATTTCTTTAGTGATCCCAGTGATTTTAATATCCATTTGCAGAGCAGTAATCCCTTTTTCTGTACCAGCTACTTTAAAGTCCATATCGCCTAAATGATCTTCGTCGCCAAGGATATCGGTTAAAATAGCAAATCGTCCCCCTTCTTTAATGAGTCCCATTGCCACACCAGCAACTGGTGCTTTTAGTGGTACACCAGCATCCATCAACGCTAAACTGGTTCCGCAAACTGTTGCCATTGAGCTTGAACCATTTGATTCAGTAATTTCAGATACCACGCGCAAAACGTAAGGAAATTCACTTGCCGAGGGTAGAACAGCGACTAAACTTCGCTTTGCCAAACGACCATGACCTATTTCGCGACGTTTTGGGCTACCTACCATACCTGTCTCGCCAACAGAATAAGGAGGAAAATTATAATGCAGCATAAATCTATCTCTTGCTTCACCACTTAAGCTATCTAAAATTTGTGCATCGCGGTCATTGCCCAGAGTTGCCGCTACGATAGCTTGGGTTTCGCCCCGAGTAAATAATGCAGACCCATGGGCTCTCTCTAAGAATTTTGTGCGAATAGCAATTGGGCGTACTGTGTTTTGGTCACGACCATCGATGCGTGGCTCCCCATCAAGAATGCGATTGCGGACAATCGTTTTTTCCAATGAATCTAAAATGCCACCAATGTCAGCTTCCTTAAGTTCTTCACGTTCACTCATTAATGTGGTGGAAATTTGCTGTCTAATTTCATCAAGCCGTTGATAGCGCTTCGGTTTGTCTTTTATTAAATAAGCTTCGGTAACTTGCTGTGTTGCTAAATCTGCAACCCGCGAAGCTAGGGCGGTATCAACCGGCGGAGCAACCCAATCCCAGGACGGTTTACCGACTTCGGCTGCCAGTTCCTTGATTGCTCTAATTACACTTTTCATCATTTCATGGCCGTACAAGACAGCGCCAAGCATGACTTCTTCACTGAGTTCACGTGCTTCTGACTCTACCATTAGAATGGCTTCATCGGTACCCGCAACCACTAAATCCAGCTCAGATTCAGCCACTGCTTTAAAGCCTGGATTTAATAAATAGATTCCCTCTTTGTAGCCGACACGTGCGGCACCAATAGGATCATGAAACGGGACCCCAGAAATGGCTAATGCCGCAGAAGCACCAATCATGGCTAAAATATCGGGTTGAACTTCAGGATTCATTGACATAACTGTGGCTATAATTTGCACTTCATTATGGAAGCTATCTGGGAATAAAGGGCGTAACGGTCTATCCATTAACCGTGAAGTCAGGGTTTCTAGTTCGCTGGGGCGGCCTTCACGCTTATTGAAACCACCTGGAATTTTACCTGCAGCATAGGTTTTTTCTTGATAATTTACTGTCATTGGAAAAAAATCATTGCTCTCAGCCCCCTCTTTCCGAGCAACAACAGTAACCAGAACTTGTGTACCTGCCATACTGACAAAGACAGCGCCATCTGCTTGCCTTGCTATCTCACCTGTTTCAAGCACAAGCATATGCTCACCGAATCGTACTTCCTTTGTGATTTTAGTCACGTAACTCACCTCTTCAAATTGAAATTACAAAAACACATGCGGAAAAAAAGGCGCAGAATACTGCGCCTTTCATTTTGTAACCAGTTCACTCCGCACTCTAGAACGGTATTAATAGGAGTCTCGTAAACCCAATTTTTTGATTAGAGTCTGGTATCGAGCCTCATCATTTTTTTTCAAGTACTTGAGTAACTTGCGGCGCTTATTCACAAGCTCTTGCAAACCTCGACGTGAATGAAAGTCTTTTTTATTCTCTTTAAAATGCTCTGTTAAATATTTAATGCGCCCTGTCATCAATGAGACCTGGACCTCGGGTGAGCCTGTATCACTATCAGCTCGTTTGTATTCATTAACAATTTCTGCTTTTTGTACGCTAGTTAGCGACATTGTTCGCTCCTGAAAATAGCCTTCTTTCAAAGGCAAGCATTCTACCAAGGCGAGCGGATATACGCAAGGTGATCCCAACGACAGGAGATCCCAACGACGACAAAACTAAATATTGACATTTCTAAATACAGATTGTTATAATAAACACCTTTTTTAAGAGGTGCCTTTCATGTTCGAAAAAGTTACTGCAAAAAGAAGCAAACTGCAGGATGAGGTAGATAATAATGAAGATAGCAACTCGCCAGAAGAAGAAGCAATTCCGCCTACAAATGCGCCAATAACACAGCAAGTGCCTCCATTAGAAAATGATTCTCTCTATACCCAGATATCATTGAGGAAATTAGAACAAGGTGACCTAAAGAGTTATGAGCATCTGCTAGACAAATATGATAAGGATACTTCTTGCAGAAATACTCTTCGCCCCATACTTAAAAAACATTGGGATACTTTTGTTAAACACATTACGAATTCTATTTTTCAACTATTAGCAAATCCCCAAATACCACCCGCATACTTAGTGAGCTATTGTTTCGGATTAATTCAGCATCATTATGTAGGAAACTGGACTTTGGACAAACTTCGATCTGAACGGGCCCGGGCCCGTGGGCGAGCCCGAGCCCGCCCGAGCTCCGAACAGTGATAAGTTACAATCAAATCCAGATTATTAGCAATATTCCAGCATAACAACGCGCAATCTGCACTATTTATTGACTATTTTATCTTGATTATGCAATGATTTTTTCATCAAGAGCCGTGTTTTTCCACTTTTTAACGATAGGATGGCGCATGCGTTTTACCTGAATGTTCCCCGCTTGTCGTCCAAGGGATTTTTTTCGGGGTTTGGGTGGTTGAGCTGGTGTCCCAATCATTCGAATAATTCGTTCAAAATCATTTTGAACTTGTGTTGGTTGCTTTATAGTTTCATTATACATGAAGAACATTATCGCTTAGCCAGAGATTTACTTATTCGCATTGTTATGATGTTGACTAAAATGGCGCAAAAAGTAGATTAGCCGGAGCTCGCGCGGGCTCGGGCTCGCCCACGGGCCCGGGCCCGTTCAGATCGAAGTTTGTCCAAAGTCCAGCAGCATAATATTCGGCAATTAATTCTTTTCCAGCTTGAAGGAATGAGACATGATGATAAGCTTCGCCAGCTTTATTCGCCATACCATCGACATCGGCCTTCAATTGATAATAATCCTGCGGGATAAATTTTGTTAAGGTCAGCTCTTCTTTACCTTTTGCCATGATAACACCTCACATCAACGGATGATGAGCAACAATTGTACATAGAATCAACATCGCTGTACAGAGAAAAACGTAACTCCCCACGTAATCCCGAGTGTAGCGAGGGATCCTCAGCAAGCGGCACGTATTTAAAAATTGTGCCACTGCATGGAGATCTCTCGTCGCAAGCTCCTCGGGATGACGTGGGGAGTTACGAAAAAACAAATTCAAAACCAACCCAAGGATGGTGCCCCGCTTGTTATAGGCTCTGGGTAAATCAAGGCGATTAGCTCCGCTCCGTACAGGGATCAAAAGCCAATAAGCGCTTAACCGTTAACTGCGCTACACTATGATTCCCTAAACCAACGAATTGACCCTCAGCATAAAGCCGAACACAGCCTTGAAATTCATTTTCTTGTAAGTTATTGACTACCTTACCTTGACGTAAAGCCCGTAGCTGGTCAGTATTTAAGTGTAATTGCGGTAAATAATTCACTGCCCGCTCCATCGGCAACAAACACGCGTTCAATTCTACTGCTGTTTTTTTCTGCAAATCCTCTACAATGTACATTGGATCATGCGCAAATCCTGCAGTACTTAAACGATGGAGCTTAGTTACATGGGCACCAACCCCGAGTAGATCACCAATATCGTCAATCAGACTGCGAATATAGGTACCCTTTGTGCACGACACTTTAATAGTGAACGTTTTGCCGTCAAAGGCAGCCAATTCCAACTCGTGGATGGTAACGTCTCGCGCTGCCCGCTCAATAGCAATTCCTTCTCTTGCATAGTTATAAAGCGGGACTCCCTTGTATTTCAACGCTGAAAACATAGGGGGAATCTGTTTGATTGAACCTTTAAATTGATTGAGAGCTGTAATTAATTTATTTTTGCTTAAGTCAACAGGAAGACGTTGCGCGATGCTTTCACCCAGTGCATCTCCTGTATTGGTTTTAATCCCGAGTAAACCTGTCGCTTCATAACATTTATCCGCATCTAACAGGTATTGGCAAAACTTCGTCGCTTCACCAAAACAAATTGGCAACATCCCCGTGGCAAGAGGATCCAGGCTCCCTGTATGACCTGCTTTTTGGGCTCTATATAATCGCTTAATCTGCTGCAGAAGTGCATTCGATGATAGTCCTTGCGGCTTATTTACTAATAAAATTCCATTTATTGCGCGATTACATTCAACTTTGCTCATTATTTTCGTCGGGAGGATTTAGATCATCGATTAAACGGCTTAACCGTCTCCCATACTCTATCGATTCATCGTAGATGAAGTGCAGCTGTGGGATGCTACGTATCTTCATACTGCGTCCTAAAGCGGTTCGCAGGTAACTCGCCGCTGCGTTTAGAATTGCCGCTGTTTGCTCAATATCCTCATTTAATACAGTAAAATAAATTTTTGCATAGGAAAAATCCGCAGATACCTCTACCGATGAGATAGTTACAAAAGCGGGTAGACGCGGATCTTTGACTTCTTGCGGAATTAGCTGCGCAAGCTTGCGTTGGATCTGCTCGGCAACGCGATCACGCTTAAAATTACTCATAAGTATTTATTCACCACCATTCTGAAATCGTAACTCCCTAGGCACGTCAATTCAGGAGATCCCTCACTCCGTTCGGGATGACGAGCGTAAGTGCTGGATGGTTACACTCATAAATTTCGCTTAATCTCAACGGTCTCAAACACTTCGATAAGATCCCCGGCCTTCACATCATTATAATTCTTAACCCCGATACCACATTCAAAACCTTGGCGTACCTCGATGACGTCATCTTTAAATCGTCGTAAGGATTCCAATGTTCCCTCATAGATAACGACGTTATCACGCAGCACTCGAATTGGATGGTTTCGCTTAATGACGCCTTCAATCACCATACAGCCAGCAATCGCTCCCAATTTAGGCGAGCGGAAAACGTCACGTACTTCAGCAATACCGATGATTTCTTCTTTAAACTGCGGCGCGAGCATGCCTGTTAGTGCACCCTTAACTTGATCGACAATGTCATAAATCACACTGAAATAATATAAAGAAACGGACTCATGCTCTGCTAGGCGTTTAGCACCACTATCAGCGCGCACGTTAAAACCAATTAATATGGCATCTGAAGCAATGGCCAAATGGACATCCGATTCCGTAATACCGCCTACACCATTAGCAATAATTTCCACTTTGACTTCATCAGTGGATAGTTTCACCAAAGCATCCGCAATTGCTTCGACCGATCCTTGCGCGTCAGCTTTTAAAACAACATTGAGGACCTTGGCTTCTTCAGTAGCCATCGTCTCGAAAATACCCTCTAATGTTGATTTTTGCCGTCTAGCTAATTTAACGTCACGGAATTTACCTTGGCGGAATAAAGCGACTTCACGAGCCCTCTTCTCATCGGGCACAACAACTGCCTCATCACCTGCATGAGGAATTGCAGAGAGCCCAATGACTTCAACCGGAATAGACGGCCCAGCACTATCGACATGAGTACCATTATCACTCACTAAGGCGCGAACTCGTCCGTACTGCAATCCTGCAAGCAAAATATCTCCTTTACGCAGAGTCCCACTTTGCACCAGCACGGTTGCTACCGGCCCTCGTCCTTTATCCAAGCGAGATTCAATGACCACACCTTTTGCAGCGCCATCAGTATTAGCAGTTAACTCCAATACCTCCGATTGCAATAATACTGCATCCAATAGCTCATCAATCCCTAGTCCCGATTTTGCTGAAATTTTGACAAACATCGTATCACCGCCCCATGACTCTGGGATCACCTCATGGACAGATAATTCATTCATCACTCGATCAGGATCGGCATCGGGTTTATCCATCTTGTTAATCGCAACGATAATAGGAACATTAGCCGCCTTTGCATGCTGTATTGCTTCAATAGTTTGCGGTTTAACACCATCATCAGCAGCAACGATCAGAATAACGATATCAGTTGCCTGCGCACCACGCGCCCGCATCGCAGTAAATGCCGCGTGACCTGGCGTATCAAGAAAAGTAATTTTGCCTTTGGGTGTAATCACATGGTAAGCGCCGATGTGTTGAGTAATTCCACCCGCCTCACCCGCTGCAACTCTGGTTCTTCTAATGTGGTCAAGCAGTGATGTTTTACCGTGATCAACATGTCCCATTATGGTCACCACCGGAGCGCGAGACTCCATATGACTACCTTTACTTAAAACATCGCCTAAGTTGTCTTCGATAGCATTTTCTTTTAATAATCGCGACTTATGACCCATTTCCTCAACAACGATTATTGCAGTATCCTGATCAATGACTTGGTTGATAGTCGCTATAGCACCGAGCCCCATCATCACCTTGATCACTTCTGCAGCTTTTACCGACATACGTTTAGCTAATTCAGCAACAGTAATTGTTTCTGGTATGGCTACATCTCGTACCACTGGTGCTGTCGGCATAGCAAAACCATGCGTTAAAGCCTCTTCCGCTTCACGGTATTTCTCTGATTTTTCATTCACTTTACGTTTTTTCGCTTTACCGCGTCTATGACGAATCTCGCGTTCGTCTTCGTCGCGCTCAGGCACAGGCATTTGATATTTGCTCTTTTTCTTTCCTTTTTTAAAGTCCGTATCGGAATCGAGATCAGCTTTCTCAGTATGCTTTTTCCTAGCTCCTCGTTCTGGCTTTTCCTCTCCAGTAGGGCGAACGGCAGGCGCTTCCTTGCTTGGAGTCTCAAGCGTTATAAACTCTGGAATAACGTCCAGCGTTTCGGCACTAGGCTCAATTCTGCTGCTGCAGCTGCAAGTTCTTGTTCTTGCCCTTGCATCTCCTTCTCTACAGCAATTTCCGCTGTAGAAGCAGCTCCGGTCATCTTATCCGCCACAGTATCAGCTGGCGATGCATGCTCAACCTCATGTTCAATTTCATGCTCAGTTTGCTGATCCAGTAATGAGCTTCGCTTAACATAAGTCCGTTTTTTACGCACTTCGATATTAACCGTTTTGCCACTATGGATATCATGGCCAATTGTTAACTTGAGTAAGGCTTTTACGTTTAAGTGTAATACGCTCTGGAGCTGCGTTTGATTTACTATTGGCAATGGCCTTTAAATGAGTTAACAAAATTCGTTTCTGTTCTTCATTGACCGTTTGACTATCATCAGTAAATGACAATCCTGCTTCCTGTAACTGGTTCAATAGGCGTTCAACAGGGATACCAACGACCTGCGCCAACTGTTTAACCGTTACATCCGCCATAAATTTAATCCCCTCGTTAGCCGCTTTTATTCAAACCAAGGCGCCGTGCTCTTCATGATCAGTTCACCGGCTTTCTTTTCTGTCATACCGCGAATATCCAGCAACTCATCGACTGATTGTTCAGCCAGCTCTTCCATTGTTGTTATCCCCTTAGCAGCCAAATTGGTAGCTAACTCTTCTGTCATTCCCTCCATGCCCAGAAGCGATTCCGATGGACTGCCAGCTAGCCTTGTCCGGATGTTAGCGCCTGGGTCAGCAGAATATCATTTGCTCGATTTCTTAGTTCTTCGACAATCTCTTCATCAAATTCTTCAATTGCCATTAATTCTTCCTTGGGTACATAAGCAATTTCTTCTAAAGAGGAGAAACCATGTGCAACCAAGAGACTTGCGATTTCTTCATCAATTTTCAAGTTAGACGTAAATAAGCTACTGATTTTAGTGGATTCTTCTTGACTCTTATTATTGAATTCTTCGATTGTCATAACATTCAATATCCAACCCGTAAGCTGACTTGCTAATCTTACGTTTTGACCATTGCGACCAATTGCTTGCGACAATTGATCTTTTTGTACCGCCAAATCCATGGTATGACTATCTTCATCAACCACGATTGATGAAATTTCAGCAGGTGCCATGGCATTTATTACTAATTGCGCAGGATTATCATCCCACAGAATAATATCGACTCGCTCCCCACCCAATTCACTGGAAACAGCCTGCACCCGCGCCCCACGCATACCCACACAAGCCCCGACGGGATCGATACGACCATCATTGGTCTTAACTGCAATTTTAGCGCGATTACCTGGTTCGCGTGCGGCTGCTTTAACGTCGATAACATTTTCCCCAATTTCCGGAACTTCTATGCGGAATAACTCAATCAGCATTTCGTTACGAATTCGGCTGACATAAAGCTGCGGACCACGTGACTGCGGCGTAATCTCATATAAATAGGCGCGAACTCTATCATTTGGTCGAAACATTTCATTGGGTAACATTTCATTGCGCGGCATAAACGCCTCTGCCTTGCCACCTAAATCAATAATAATATTATCGCGAGTCACTTTTTTAACAGTACCATAAACAAGTTGACCAAATTTACTCTTAAATTGATCAACGATTTGTTGCCTTTCCGCTTCACGGACTTTTTGCATGATGACTTGGCGTGCGGTTTGCGCTGCAATTCTGCCAAACTCAATGGAAGGCATAGGTTCCTCTATTCGCCCCCCTAGTTCGATTGTTGGTACCCGTTCTTTTGCCTGTACTAACGTCAAGCTCCCTGTCTGGAAACTTAACTTCCTCATCAGCCACAACATCCCAATAGCGAAAAGTCTCATATTCCCCAGTACGTGGGTCAAGCCTAACCCTAACCCCAATATCTTTACCGGCGAGTTTACGAGTGGCAGATTCAAGTGCAGCTTGAATTGCTTGCAAAACGACTTCTTTAGGAACGCCTTTCTCATTGGATAATGCCTCAGCAACTAATAACAATTCTTTGCTCATTGTTCGCCTCTCACTCACCTATCAAATTTGCCTTCACTATATGGGAAAATTGTACCTCTAGCTGCTCTTCACCCACCTTTAACATCAATATATCTTCGCTTACATTTATAATAGTACCTGTCAATTTACGCTTACCATTGATTGGCTTGTACAGCTTAACTTGGATAAGCTGCCCCAAATATCGCCTATATTGCTCTTTATGAAATAAAGGACGAGGTATGCCCGGAGATGAAACCTCCAAACTATAGTTACCAGGAATAGGATCTTCCACATCGAGGAATGCACTTATCTGTTTACTTACTCGTTCACAATCATCAATAGTAATTCCACCGTCTTTATCAATATATAGTCGTAATAAAGAATGCTTGCCTTGCGCTAAATATTCACATCCCCATAATATATATCCTAGATTCATCTAGTAGAGGCTGTAACATCGCTTCAATTTCATTTCGTATCATATGCTACCCATTCCGTCATTGCGAGTGTAGCAAAGCAATCCAGAGATCCAAGGCCCCAAACAAAACATAATAAAAAACCCCAAAAATGGGGTTTAATAAAAAATGGTAGCGGGGGCAGGATTTGAACCTACGACCTTCGGGTTATGAGCCCGACGAGCTACCAGGCTGCTCCACCCCGCATCAACTGAGGGCAGTATACTCACCCTACCTTAATTAAGCAAGTTTTTTAATTGGAGCAGGAATTGTCGACAAATTGTCGATAGCTTATATAATATTGGATTTGGACTTTGGACAAACTTCGATCTGAACGGGCCCGGGCCCGTGGGCGAGCCCGAGCCCGCCCGAGCTCCGGCTAATCTACTTTTTGCGCCATTTTAGTCAACATCATAACGAATAAGTAAATCTCTAGCTAAGCGATAATGTTCTTCATGTATAATGAAACTATAAAGCAACCAACACAAGTGCAAAATGATTTTGAACGAATTATTCGAATGATTGGGACACCAGCTCAACCACCCAAACCCCGAAAAAAATCCCTTGGACGACAAGCGGGGAACATTCAGGTAAAACGCATGCGCCATCCTATCGTTAAAAAGTGGAAAAACACGGCTCTTGATGAAAAAATCATTGCATAATCAAGATAAAATAGTCAATAAATAGTGCAGATTGCGCGTTGTTATGCTGGAATATTGCTAATAATCTGGATTTGATTGTAACTTATCACTGTTCGGAGCTCGAGCGGGCTCGGGCTCGCCCACGGGCCCGGGCCCGTTCAGATCGAAGTTTGTCCAAAGTCCAGTTGGATTTACGTATCGAATTAACTGGGTGGCCACTAATCAAGCGGCAATTGTTATATATTTCAAGTCATCAACAACACTAACGGGGATTAAAATGTCATCTATACCACCAACCTTAAAACACGTAGAGAGCTTTAGAGTAATAGGTCTCAGTACAAGAACGCAAAACCGTGACGAATTCAATGAGAGAACAGCGAAATTACCAAATCTTTGGCAGCAATTTTATTCCAGCGATTTAGCTACCAATCCAAATGTATTTGGGGTTTATTCAGACTATGAATCCGATGCCAATGGTCTTTACACCGTTACTGTTGGGACTACATCTGATAACTCACAAGCTAAATTGAGCTCCGTTACTATTCAAGCAAGTAACTATCTTGTTTTTGAAGGCAAAGGTCCTATGCCTTCCACTGTGATTGAAACGTGGAAGCGCGTCTGGGCTTATTTTGCAGCAGAAAGTGAATATCAACGTAATTTTATTAGCGACTTCGAGGCATATAGTGGCTCTGACGAAGTAGCTATTTATATTGGTATTAAGTAGTTAATCTAACTGGACTTTGGACAAACTCCGATCTGAACGGGCCCGAGCCCGTGGGCGAGCCCGCCCGAGCTCCGAACAGTGATAAGTTACAATCAAATCCAGATTATTAGCAATATTCCAGCATAACAACGCGCAATCTGCACTATTTATTGACTATTTTATCTTGATTATGCAATGATTTTTTCATCAAGAGCCGTGTTTTTCCACTTTTTAACGATAGGATGGCGCATGCGTTTTACCTGAATGTTCCCCGCTTGTCGTCCAAGGGATTTTTTTCGGGGTTTGGGTGGTTGAGCTGGTGTCCCAATCATTCGAATAATTCGTTCAAAATCATTTTGAACTTGTGTTGGTTGCTTTATAGTTTCATTATCCTAGAAAAAGCAGTTGAAGCCGTAGCGAGCAAGTCAAAGGTGCTGAAGATGTTCGGCTTTTTTGAATTTTTTCGCGAAAGCAGTAGTCACCACTACGGTGAGCGAAAAAATTCAAAAAAGCCGAGCAGATTCAGTGCATTTGGCTTGCGCAGTAGGCTTCAACTGCTTTTTCTAGGATTATACATGAAGAACATTATCGCTTAGCTAGAGATTTACTTATTCGTTATGATGTTGACTAAAATGGCGCAAAAAGTAGATTAGCCGGAGCTCGGGCGGGCTCGGGCTCGCCCACGGGCCCGGGCCCGTTCAGATCGAAGTTTGTCCAAAGTCCAGTAATCTAAATCAACCGATTAAATTCGTGGCAAAATTCACGTAGTTCTACGTATTGATGTAATTTGCGATCGATTTGTATAATTATCATGTGCAGCGCATTATGAAAACTATTTCATCATAGAGAGCGCGGGAGGCATAGTCCATAAAGGCTGTGTTGTTAACCATGGTATCTTGGCCTCAGACCTCCCAACGTACCTGGGGAGTTACATTAAAAATCCCCTCTTTTCCTATCGGTGTTTTTTTCTTTAGGTATGAGTTCCATGTGAATTTCTTGTATCAGAGCAGGATTTTGGGGTGTTAGCATGAAGCTGATTTTTAGATTAGCTTTCTTCCCTTCCATGATAAAGTGTCCGCTTAATTGATTTTCAGGAATTATGTTACCTGTTCGGATTATGGCACCTGCTTTTTTAAAAAGAGAAATAGACTGTTTTTTACGCGCATTAAGCGATGAATCTAGAAAAAAATTATCGGCAAAAAACGTCATTGCATCAGAGGGATTCCAATCTTGCAATAGCTTAACTAAGGTTGCCTGCCTGTCTTTTAACAATATTGTGGGAGGGAGTTTCCTCGGCTGCAAGTCAGCATCTTTTATCAGTTTCGCTAACACCTGAAGATTAATTTCAGCTGCTGGGGCATAGGTACTATTAACAAATAGAATAACACCAATACCATAATCAGGCATAATTAACCAATTGCTACCAAAACCAGGTAAGCCACCGCTATGCCCTACATAAGTTTTTCCCTCACAATCTCTTAACCATTTTAAACCATAACCATAAGCACTGGTCATTGTACATTTATGCCCATTTAAAAATTGATAGTGGGTATTAAGCTCTTGGAACCTCCAAGCTTGTTGCATCTCACGTATCGAACTCCTTTTAATAGGGCCTGTTTCTGGATCATCACGTGGTGGCCATGCTTTTTGTTGAAGTGCAACATAATAGCTGAATGCTTCAATCGAGCTAATCATACCTCCCATCGAGCCAAAAGCCCCATCAGATAACATTTTTTCTCGATCCCATTGTGTTTTATTCCAACGATAACCTTGCACCAATTTTTGAGATGATACGGACGCGATGTCCCAGCTAGCCTCGATCATACCTAAAGGTTGCCAAATATTTTTTTCAATATAGTCTTGGTAAGGGATCCCCGATACTTCATCAATCACCATACCTAACAAAGCAAAGCCTAAGTTACTGTATTCATAGGAAACACCTGGTGCATTTGAGAAAGAAAATCCCTTTTTTAAGAGATTAATAAACTCTTTTCTACTCATATTTAATTGCCTATCCCCCCAAGCGTTATCTAAGGGAAGACCTGCTGAATGAGTTAATAAATCTCGAATAGTAATTTCTGGAGAATCATTTGTTAAATATTGATTCTTTATTTCGGGAATATAAAGAGATAAAGGATCATCTAATTTCAATTTTCCTTCATCTCTTAATTTTAAAATAGCCATCGCGGTGAAACTTTTGGTCATAGAGGCTATGCGAAACATTGAGTGTGGATCAGATGGTATTTTTTTCTCAATATTAACATATCCTTCGGTGTCTGAGTAAACAAGCTTTCCATCGACCATAATACCGAAAGCAAAAGCAGGAAAATGATTTTTTTTAGCATTGCCCTGATAGATTTTTTTAATTTTAGGAACCACTAGTTGTATTTTCTCAAGTCTATGCTGATCAGTGAATTCGGGGGGGATATAAGAGTTTTGACTATGGGCATTCATAGTAAACATCGTAATAAGTAAATAGAGTGATTTTATAAAAAATTTAAGCATCATAAATTGTGCTTCATTATTTTGGAAAATTTCTAAGGAGCTACGTACACGCTAGACCCTATATCAAACAAAAGATTACGATTAATTTTTTTGTTTTGCCAAACGTTTAATTTCATCTGGAGACAATTTCGTTATTTTTGATATAGTCTTAATATCAAATTTCTCATCCAGCATGCGAAGTGCTGTTGCTCGTGACTCTTGTTGCACACCTTGTTGCAATGCCTGTTGTATAGCTTGTTGCCCCAACGTCATGACCTTCTCCTCAACCTCTTTTGAAAACTTACGGTGCAGAAACGCCCAAAATTTAGATGAGTCGTTTAAATTGCCTTCCGTGTATATATAATATAACAGATCGGCGACTTCTTCTCTATACCCTTGTTGGTCTAGGGCTTGAAACGAGGTTAATAAAACCGTGTCCAGATAGTCTTCTAAATTTTGATCGAACACGTGTTTTAAGCTTAACAGTAGGGCTTGCGCCTGAACACGTCCTTGTAGTTGGGTTCTTAATTTCTCATCAGGAATAGCAGCTAAATCAATCAACTGACTTGGTGTGTTAAACAGTTTATCAAACAAGGGCTTCGATTCGTCGGGCTCTATCATATCTCGCAGGGTTAATGAATGGTTATAAGGCGTGGAGGCATTGGAAATAACTAGGGGGTAAATAAAGGGGAGCTTTGCTGACTTAGCGCGGGTTTTTGAAGCCTTACGAATATGGTCCCAGATAATACCTAGGTAACAAAATTGCCTCAGTGGTAACCAGACATCGGGTTGCCGTTGTTGCTCAATGAGTACCCAGATATAGCACTCTTGGCTGGCTAGTTTGCACCGTGCTTTGAACAAAATATCGACTTCTAGAAAGCGGTGTTGCGCATCAACAAAGGTGTCAGGCTGCTGCTCCAAGTAATCTAAATCAATGAGTTCTTTTACGTCTATTGGTAAATAGGCTTCTAGAATTTCACGCGCCGTCGTGATATTCGATAATAAACGCCGAACCAGCTTATCATGCGGTTTATCTATTTTGGTTTGGTCATTAAGAGCTTCCGAGGTGCTGGTTGTCATAGTAGTTATTCTTGTTATCCATTATGAATTTCCATTAAACCGCGTTTCTCAATCGATATCCAATGTCAGTCTTATGAGACTCAATCGTTAAGAATTAAAAACATCATTATACAGCCTATAAAATAAATAAGAAGACGGTATTTAACAGAATACGGGATAACCAGATCTTCCCTATCATCTGTAAATGATGATGGTCTTATTTTCAAAAATAAGTTCAACATCTTCAAAGCGTAATCCATGCTTTTCATAGTTAGGTACACACTATTTTATTTGCTTGTTGGAATTATGTTTGGTAATTTCTGATTCAACAAAATTTATATAACTTCATGTGAAGATAGGACAAAAATTCTCATGCAAACCTATTCACCCGCCTGGCCTCATAGTGACATAAAAGAAATATTCCCGAATATTTTCTTTGTCACAGGCACAAATAAAACACATTATAAAGGCGTTGATCTACAACACAGTCGTAACATGATCATAGTTCGTAATGCGGATAAACTATCATTAATTAATACCGTGAGACTGAATGATAACGGACTTACGACAATTGATGCGCTAGGGAAAGTTGAAAATGTTATCCGAATAGGTGCGTTTCATGGTCGAGATGATGCTTTTTATCTTGATCGTTATTCTGCGAAACTATGTGCATTCCCAGGCATGCAACACGGAGATGGTCGGGGCACTGATATTGAATTGGCTCCAAAAAGTAAAATGCCTTTTCCTGATTGTTCATTATTTTTCTTTGAAACATCTATTTATCCCGAAGGAATTTTACATATTGCCCAAGAAGGTGGGGTTTTGGTGACCTGCGATAGCATAAAAAATTGGATTTCAGCGGATCAATTTTTTAGTGTGGAAACAGCAAAGCTATATGAAGAACAAGGTTTTTTTGGAAGCGCAAGTATTTCAAATGTGTGGAAACAAGCGTGCAATGTCGATGTTGCTGATTTTATAAGACTAAAATCATTTTCATTCCGACATCTTTTAAGTGCACATGGAGAACCTTTATTAAATGACGCCCATGTACGATTATCTGAATCAATTAAGCAAGCATTTAATGTTGTATGAAAACCGGAGCTACATACATACTAGACCCTATTCAAACAAAAGATTACGATTAATTTTTTTTCTTCGCCAAACGTTTAATTTCATCTGGAGACAATTTCGTTATTTTTGATATAGTCTTAATATCAAATTTCTCATCCAGCATGCGAAGTGCTGTTGCTCGTGACTCTTGTTGTACAGCCTCTTGTACAGCTTGTTGTCCCAACGTCATGACCTTCTCCTCAACCTCTTTCTTAAAAACTTTGGTTTTCATTCTAAACCATTCAGAGGCAAATTCAGTTGTTTCATATTCCCCACCAAGATAGGGTCCTCCAAGAGTCCAATGGACAAGAGCAGCGCGGGGATTAGGGGGATAATATTGAACAAGATGATTCCATTCAGCTGGTAAATTACCCAGCATTTGTTCGGAATCGAGCCAATGGAATTGATGAAGCTCCCGATAATCGACTGTTTTAAGATAGTCTGGTGTTAAAGCTAGACATTTCGCATTATTAAATAGCATAACACTCGACCAGTTAAATTTAGGAAATGATTGAACCGTTGTTCCTAGAAAAGTATGTGTGCCTTGAAATTCGGGATGTTTGACTACCCTAACAACCAGATCTCTATCTTTAAATGCCCATAAATTAGCGATATCTTCTCGAATCAGCATGTCACCATCCATAAAAATAGCAAATCCATCAAATTGACAAAGATAGGGCACTAAAAAACGGGTGTAAGAAAAATCAGTCAATTGCGTTGACTCTCGGGGGCGATCAAAGATTTTTTTGAGGTTTTTGGACCGCAAAGGTGTGATACTAAGAGGCAAGCTACTTGTTTCAAGGAGGCTTTGAACGCAGACGTGATAAGCAAGGGGTTCTCGTTCGTCGTAGCCGATAAAGATTCGAATAGATTCAGCTTGGTTCATATAAAAAACTATTTTCTATCGCATTATTCGTAAGTTTACGAATAATCATTTAAATTGCCTTCTGTAATTTTGACGACCTTTGATGTTACCCCGAAAAAGCAGTAATACAGGCGGTTACCAATCCGGAAGGGAAAATACCAAAGTACAGAAGGGAAAGACAGTTAATTGAAAATATGATATTCATAGGTACGGAAACGATAATAGGGTTATTGTCTACTGCCTCATCAAAATACATGACTTTAACGATGCGTAAATAGTAATAGGAACCAACAACTGCAAAACAAAGACCGAGTACCGCAACCCAGGTCAAATTGACATCAACCACTGCTTTCAAAACCAGTAACTTAACAAAAAAGCCAACTGTTGGGGGGACGCCTGCCATTGAAAACATGACAATGAGCATCATAAACGCAAGCCATGGATTTCGTTTATTCAATCCTTTCAAATCATCAACATTTTCAATTTCCACTCCTTTGGTTGACATCAAGACGATCAAACCAAAAGCAGCAGCGGTCATGAGTGAATAAATCAATATATAATAGAGGGCAGCGGCATAGCCTTCTGCGCTAGCCGCCAGAATACCGAATAAAGCATAGCCGATATGTGCGATTGCTGAATACGCGAGAAGTCGTTTTATATTATTTTGCACAACAGCGAATAAATTACCAAGCCCTGTCGACAATAGAGCCATGACTAGCAACAATTGTTGCCATTGCGCCGCTAAACCTGGCAAATCCAAACCGAAAATCAATAGGCGCATAGCCATCCCAATAGCAGCAATTTTAGGTGCCGTACTGATAAATAACGTGGCTGAAGTCGGCGCCCCTTGATAAACGTCCGGGGCCCACATATGAAAAGGAACTGAAGCGAGCTTAAAACCAACACCAGCGAGGATAAAAACTAATGCAAAGGATAATAATAGGCTTTGCTGTGGAGTCCAGTTGCTAGCAAGAGCGTGCGCTACATCCGTAAGACTCAATTTACCCGTAGCCCCATAAACCAGTGATAAACCATACAATAACATGCCAGAGGCGATTGCTCCCATAACGAAATATTTCAATGCAGCTTCTGTCGCATCACTATTCGTGCGACGAATCGCAGTCATTGTATAAAGAGGAAGGGAAAGCAACTCTAAGCCTAAGTAGATTGTTAACAATGAATAAGCCGATACTAAGATCATCATACCCAAAGCGGAAAATAAACCGAGAACATAATAATCGCCGGAGGGCATTTGCCGTTCAGTCATATAGTCCCGTGCATAGAAAAAGCTCAAAAACACCGAGATGTAAATAAAGATCTTCATCAGTTGAGCAATATCATCACTGACAAACAGACCATTTAGGATCACTGTTTTAAAATGACCAAGAAAAAGAATACTCACACAGGCTGCTAGCACTAGACCAATTGTGGCGCACAGTAAAGTAAGTGAGGGATAGCGAACACGAAAAAATAGATCGGCAAGCAAAGCAACACAGGCCGATACCAATATAATCATCTCAGGTAAAGCAAAGTGTATATTCTCAAGTAATGCGATTGTCATATTTGTTTAACCAGTAATTTTACAATTTCGATTTATCTGCCTGCGCTAGCGTATGGCTCACTGATTGATGCACATAATCCAACATTGGCTTAGGGTATACACCTAACGCTACAACCATTAAAGCTAATAATACGTAAGCACTGAGCTCAAAACCAGAGAGATCGCGCAATTCTGCCACCTTCTCATTGACAATGGGGCCAAAAATAACCCGTTTATACATCCACAACGTATACGCTGCACCCGTAATTAGGGTCGTGGCAGCCCAAAACGCAATCCAAAAATTGGCCTTGATACTTCCTAAAATAACCATAAACTCACCAACAAAGCCCGAAGTCCCAGGGAGGCCTGCATTAGCCATAGCAAAAAGCATGAAAAAGGAAGCAAACATCGGCATGCTATTGGCAATACCGCTAAAATCTTTAATTTGCCGAGTATGCATCCGGTCATAAAGGTATCCTACCCCAGCAAAAAGCCCGCTAGAGACAAAGCCATGAGAAATGATGATTACAATCGCACCTTCAAGCACCAAACCCGCATTAATCAAACTGGATTGCTGCGCAATGCTAAAAATCGCAAAAGAGCCTAAGGTAACAAAGCCCATATGGGCAATTGAGGAATAAGCAATCAGCCGCTTCATATCTTGCTGAATAATTGCCACTAACCCAATGTAAACAATGGCGATTAGCGATAAGGCAATCATGACCATTGCATATTTGCTGCAAGCGTCAGGGACAATAGGTAGAGCAAAACGGATAAAACCGTAAGCCCCGAGCTTTAGCAAAATTGCAGCTAACACCACTGAACCACCTGCTGGCGCCTCAGTATGCGCATCCGGCAACCAAGTGTGGACTGGGAACATCGGAATTTTGACTGCAAAGCCAAAGAAAAAGCCAATCAAAATGAGGGTTTGTGCGGTCATGCCTAATTTTAGTGCATAGAATGTTTCGATTTTAAAGGTTCCCGCCTGATATCCCATATAAAGGAAAGCAGCAAGCATCAGCACGGAGCCAAGAAAGGTATAAAGGAAAAACTTGATCGCCGCATAGACTCGATTCGATGAACCCCAAATACCAATAATTAAATACATTGGGATTAGTGTGGCTTCCCAGAAAATATAGAACACAATCGCATCCGTTGCGGCAAATACACCAACCAGTAAGCCTTGCATTATTAAAAAAGCGGCCAGATATTGGCTAACTCGATAATGAATGCTATCCCAAGTTGCAAGAATGACAACGAGGGTAGTAAAAACAGTTAGCACAATCAGTAATAACGATAGTCCATCAATGCCTAAGCTATAATTAATTCCCAATGCAGGCATCCAAGGGGCTTCATCAATGTATTGCATGCTAAAGGCATTACTATTAAACCCACTCACTAATGGAATGCAAATGAGCAAAGTAAGAATTACCGTAAATAGCGATAAGTAACGGGATACATTAGGGTTCTTATCATTACCAGTGAGAAATACAAACACACCGCCAATCATAGGCAACCAGATCAATAAATTGAGCAAATGACGCATACCTTCACCCTATAATCAGCTAAGCAACAACCAACATAAGAAAACAAAAAGACCTAACACCATAACCGTGGCATAATGGTATAAGTACCCACTCTGTATATTTCGGCCTTTTTGGGCAAACCATCGAAGCGTGCGGCCAGTCCCATTAACCAACAAGCCATCGATAAGTCGCTGATCGCCTGTATTATAAAATAAACGACCTAGCGCTTTTGCGCCACGCACAAAAACAAAATCGTTAACCGCATCAAACCAATATTTATTCACTAAGGTGCGATATATCCCAGAAAAGACTTGCGCAAGCTTCGTTGGTATTGTAGGTACAGCAATATAGCAAATCCAGGCAAGGACAATTCCTAGGATTTCCAGCCAAAAAATGGGGGTAAAGACAGCATGTATAGCAAACTCCAGTGGGGGGCGCACTTCGTGCGCTAGCTCTGCCAAAACATTGCGCTCGGGTAATACAAACAGCGAATTACCCAACAGCGTGGGCGTATCGTAAAGCATTGGCAGATAAAGAATGTAACCGATGATTAATGAAGGGATTGCCAGTAATACGAGAGGCACCCATACCACCCATGGCGACTCATGCACATGCTCTAAAGTATGCTCATCCATGCGTGGCTCGCCATGAAACGTCATAAATAGGGCACGGAAAGTATATAACGGGGTCACCAGCGCACCAAGGGCTACGCAGATATAGGCATAACTTGCACCTGGAATTGCTGTCAGCTTTGCCGCTTCAATAATTGTATCTTTAGAATAAAAACCAGCAAAAGGAGGGACAGCAGAGAGTGCTAACCCGCCGATAATAAAGGTGATATAGGTAATTGGCATTTTGCGCCATAACCCGCCCATTTTGCGCATGTCTTGCTCGTGATGCATCCCTATAATGACAGAGCCTGCGCTTAAGAATAATAAGGCTTTAAAGCAAGCATGGGTGAGTAAATGAAAAATCCCAGCGCCAAACGCCGAAGCGCCCATTGCCACCATCATGTAGCCAAGTTGCGAAAGCGTGGAATAGGCAATAACTCGCTTAATATCATTCATGACGAGCGCTAAAATGCCCGTAAAGAGGGCGCCTGTTGCGCCAATGACCAAGATAACACTCAACGTTACAGTAGATAATTCAACCAACGGTGAAATACGGGCGATCAAAAACACACCTGCCGTAACCATCGTTGCAGCGTGGATGAGGGCAGAGATAGGTGTTGGACCTTCCATAGATTCTGGAAGCCAAACATGCAGGGGCACTTGCGCAGACTTACCCATAGCGCCTACAAAAAGTAACAAACAGGTTACCGTGATCACTGACCAAGGATGCCCAGAGAATAATTCGATGTTCTGACTCGCAAGACTATTAGCGCTGCGGAATACCGTTTCATAATCCAGGCTACCTGTGTAGGCAAAAATCATCGCCATCCCTAAAATAAAGCCAAAATCGCCTACCCGGTTGGCAATAAACGCTTTTAAACCACCTTGTATCGCGGATTCTTTTTGAAACCAGAAGCCGATAAGGAGATACGACACCAACCCAACGCCTTCCCAGCCGAAGAATAACTGGAGAAAATTGTTGGCGCTCACTAACATAAGCATCATGAACGTAAATAGGGAAATATAGCTAAAGAAACGCTGATAACCATCATCATCACTCATGTAGCCAATACTGTAGATATGGACTAAGAATGACACAAAGTTAACAATCACTAACATGATTACAGTCAGGTTGTCGATGAGAAAACCAATATTGAAGGCATAGGGGAATACATTACCGCCACCAGCCCAAGTATACACATTTGCATTGATAGGCTCAGACCCTCCACTAAGCACGACCACAGCGACATAGACAGAGAGTACTAAGGAAATACCTACACCGGCAATAGTGACTGAATGCGCGCCAACACGACCTATTTGATTACGAAAAAAACCTGCAATCACTGAGGCAAGCAGAGGAAGCAAAACAATGATTAGACAGAGTTGTTGAATGCGCACGTTATTAACCTTTCAAATGATTCATCTGATCGACATCGATATTGCCCCTGTTACGGTAGAGCAACACCACTAAGGCCAAACCGATTGCCGCTTCTGAAGCTGCAACCGTTAATATAAAAAAGACAAACAGCTGACCTTCTATCCCGCCATAATACTGAGAGAATGCAATAAAATTGGTATTGACTCCTAGCAGCATTAATTCAATACACATTAACAGGAGTATGACATTTTTACGGTTCAGCATGATACCTACGAGGCCGAGACTAAACAAGATTGCAGCTAATAGTAGATAATGGGTTACTGGTATCATTTACGCTCCCTAGTGCTTGAGGGGCTCTCAGACTTCATTTTGATCAATTTAACTCGGTCTTTAGGATTGGTCAGGAGTTGTTTTAGAATGTCCTGGCGCTTAGAGCGAATTGCTCCGCGATGAACTAAAGTAATTGCCGATATAATCGCCACCAAAAGAAGCGCTGCTGCAATTTCAAACGCAAGCACATAATCTGTATAGAGGGCCATACCTATTTTCTCAGTATTAGGAATTGGTTCTACCGGTTCTACATAATCCGGATTAGTTATGCCTTGAACCATTTCTGTGATCTGGTTTTTCTCGGTACTCGTAGTAAAACTGCCCTTCGGCACAGCGATAAGCAACAAGCCGATGAACAAGGCGACCAGGATTAACGCAAAGGGAAGGTATCTTAAAAAATGGCTCTTCACCGACTCGGTATCTATATTGAGCATCATAACGACAAATAAAAACAAGGTCATTACAGCACCTACATAGACTAATACCAAGATCAACGCTAAAAATTCAGCAGTAGCGATAATCCAAATTACCGCACTGGCAAAAAAGGTACCAACTAAAAAAAGCACGCAGCGCACGGGGTTATTTTGAGTAATAACCATCAGCGCCGTCAGTATTGCTAATGCTGCGAACCCATAAAAAACAATATGTAAAAATAATTCTTGCATTTTTTAACCTCATTAGGGTCAGTGGTCCGTCATACTGAGCGCAGCAGCCCCGTCATCCTGAGCGCAGCAGCCCCGTCATCCTGAGCGCAGCAGCCCCGTCATCCTGAGCGCAGCGAAGGATCTCCTCAGTTGAGCACTATACCGCATCCAGGAGATCCTTCGCTGCGCTCAGGATGACGGGGCTGCTCCACTCAGTATGACGGGCGACAGACCCTAGCGCCATTCTTTATCCGCTTCTCTATCCGCGGCTAGTCTTTTTTCCATTAAATCACCCACGGCAAGTAATTTTTCTTTAGTCATTATATTTTGCCCGCGTTCGCTAATGTGATAGTGGTGAATCGGTGTAACAACGATTGAATCAACTGGGCATGACTCTTCACATAAGCCGCAGTTGATGCATTTAAACATATCAATATCATAGAGTGTGGTGCGGCGAGAACCATCTGCTCTTGACTCTGATTCAATAGTAATTGCCAGAGCCGGGCACACAGCTTCACATAATTTGCAGGCTATACATCGTTCTTCGCCATTGGGGTAACGGCGCAAGGCAAGCAAGCCACGAAACCGGGGCGATAATGGCGTCTCCTCCTCTGGAAATTGCACAGTTACTTTTTTCTTAAAAAAATAGATCCCCGTCACTTTCAAACCGATCAATAATTCCAGCAGTAGAAAACTGCGGAGATAATGTTTGATGTAGCGATACAGTTGCTTCATAACCTACCTTAAAACCAGGGTTTAAGTTGTGCCAAAACCATCAGCGCTGTCACAATAACCCATAGGATAGTCAAAGGGATCAATACTTTCCACCCTAGGCGCATGAGTTGATCATAACGGTAACGAGGGAACGTTGCCCGAATCCATAAATAAACAAAAAGAAAGAATGAAATTTTAGCGAATAACCAAATAAACCCTGGTACGAAAAAGAAAATCTCTTGGAGTAACGGCACACCTTCAAAAGGGGACAACCAGCCGCCTAAAAACAGTAACGAAATAATTGTGGAGATCAGGATCATACTCGCGTATTCAGAAAGAAAGAACAGCGCAAAGGCCATTCCCGAATATTCAACATGAAAACCAGCAACAATCTCTGACTCACCTTCCGCTAAATCAAAGGGCGCACGATTCGTCTCAGCAATGCCCGCAATCCAAAAAGCCATGAAAAGGGGTAGTAAAGGTATAAACCACCAGTGCCAAATGCCACCACGCTGTGACATTACAATCTCTGTCATATTCAAGCTACCTACAGCAAGCAGAACACCGACAATCGCGAATCCCATAGCAATTTCATACGATACCGTTTGGGCAGCGCTTCGCAATGCGCCGAACATGGCATATTTGGAATTCGATGCCCAACCAGCAATCAACACACCGTACACCCCTATTGAGCTCATGGCAAATAGATAAAGTAGGCCTGCGTTAATGTCGGCAAGAACAACACCCTGTGAGAAAGGGATTACTGCCCAACCTGCTAGAGCTGGAACTAAAGCAAACAAAGGCGCTATCACAAAAAGGTATTTATTCGATTTTGTCGGAAGAATAATTTCCTTCGTAATCAGCTTAAAAATATCAGCAATAGGTTGTAGCAATCCCCTTATACCCACACGATTAGGACCAATACGAACTTGCATATAACCAATCACCTTACGTTCAGCATAGGTGAGGTATGCAACGGCAAGGAGAAGAGGAATCACAATAACCAAAATTTTTATAATGACCCACAGCAAAATGCCAATACTTTGGAGCATAGGTTTACCTGTTTAACGCTTGATAGTTATTGCAGCAAAGGAATGCCCTAAATCGATGGTTTCTGGCATTGCATTCGCTACCCATACGACATCGGGTGCTATGCGCTCATCGCGTTTAAGCGGCAATGTTATCTCAATATCCGCTTGAGATACAGTAGCAACCTCATCTAATTTCAATCTATTCGCCGTACTTGGATGTAGTCTAATACAAGCGGATTCTGCTGCAGCACAGTCTTGAAGCGCCTGAGCATGGCGAACGATTGCATCACAGCGGTAGAGTGGCCACTCACCAACACGTATCAAATCCTGGGTACTAAGCGGTAAGGATTCAGGGAAATAGGGCCGATACGTGGTTGCAGAAGTCATCGTGACCTGCGATTTTATCTCAGCCAATACCTCTTGTGCAGAGACATAATCAAAACCCTTGCAATGGAGCAAGTTGGCGAGAACTCTTAGAATTTTCCACGCAGGACGAGCTTCACCGTGGGGTGCTAGCGCTCCCTTTACTGTTTGCCATACGCCATCAACATTGATGTAGGTCCCTGAGGTCTCCGCATAGGGTGCCATAGGTAAGATGACATCAGCATAATCTTGCATGGACTCGTTATCGAAAGCACTTAGCATCACCACAAACTCCGCGCCTAGCATCGATTGTCTTGCCCGGTAAGGGTTAGCAAAATCAAAGCCTGGCTCCACGGCCAGCAAAAAATATCCTTTTAATTTAGCATTCAACGCAGTTTGAATATCCATACCCACTGTATCGGCAAGCTTAGCGGCCACTGTTCGATGGGGTAGCATACCTGCTAAGCAAGCTCCGGCACTGTTCGCGCCACTCGTTAGCCGGAGTAATTTTACCGAGTGATGTTCTGCGATAACATGCAATAAAGTGCGCACTAATGAAGCATCAGGATGATTTTCACAAAGAGCACCCGTAATTATCGCCGTGTCGGATTGTTTCAATGCCTTAGCAATGGCGCTCGTTGCTTTATCGGGCTGTAAGCCAAGTAATAATTTCTGCACTTCCTCAGGCAATTGCTTCACATCGTCGGTCATTGCCAAGAGCAATTTAGCAACCTGCATAGGCATCTCTTGGGGCGATACAATGACTTTTTCACTGACCGCAAAGTGGTAATCATAATCAACCGGATTGATTGCAAAAAGCTTGGCCCCATTTTTAAATGCCTTGCGGGTGCGGATCCCCGCTAGCGGAACTTCTCTATCAATGTTACAGCCTATAATAAGGATGGCGCGTTGATGCTCCAGTTCACTGTATTTGAGTGAGCTACTTGGCATTGTTGCTTGATAATCCTGGTCACGGAAATCAATTTGATGGATACGATGATCAAGATTATTAACGCCTAACTCGCGCATCAGTTTTTGCAATAAATAATGCTCTTCAAGCGTGGAAGAGGGTGATGCAAACGCAGCAAACTGTTCTGGACCATGCTGTTTAATGATCCGGCTCATCCCCTCTGCCGCAAATTTGAGTGCTGTCTGCCAATCCACTGTTTGCCATTGGCCATTTTTCTTAATTTTTGGCTGGCCAGCGCGGGCTTCGTGATTTAAACCAAGATAGCTGAATCGATCGCGATCCGAAAGCCAAGTTTCATTAATCGCTTCGTTTTCCATTGGCACCACGCGCATGAGTTCATCGAGGCGACTATGCAAATACACATTTGAGCCTAAGCAATCATGGGGAGCTATGCTTTCGTGTTGGGTCACCTCCCAGGCTCTTGCCGTGAAACGGAAAGGTTTAGACGTTAATGCACCAACAGGGCACAAATCAATGATATTGCCTGAAACTTCGGAAGTGATACTGTGCTGAATGTAAGTGCCAATCTGCATGTTTTCGCCACGACCTGTAGCGCCCAATTCACGCAAGCCAGCAACTTCCTCACCAAAACGTACACAGCGAGTACAGTGTATACAGCGGGTCATTTCCGTGGAAATTAGCGGGCCTAAATCATCATCGGCCACTGAACGTTTCGACTCTTCATATTCAGAAGCATCATGGCCAAAGCCCATGGATATATCTTGTAATTCACACTCACCTCCCTGATCACAGATAGGGCAATCCAGGGGATGATTGATCAGTAAGAACTCCATCACTGCCTTCTGGGAACGAATAGCTTCCTCTGATTTGGTGAATACTTTCATACCATTAGTAATGGGTGTTGCGCAGGCAGGAACTGGCTTGCGGCTGCTTTCTATCTCAACAAGACACATACGGCAATTAGCCGCCACCGATAATTTTTTGTGGTAGCAGAAACGTGGGATATAGATTCCAGCCTCATCTGCAACCTCAATAATCATTTTGCCATTTTCTACTTCTATTGTTTTACCGTCGATTTCAATGGTAGCCATTGTCTAAACCTTCTGAATTACGCTGTGACGATCGAGCGCTTATGCTTAATAAAATAATCAAACTCATGGTAAAAATGCTTGACGAAACTTTGTACTGGCCACGCAGCAGCTTCACCTAAAGCACAGATAGTACGCCCTTCAATTTTGTCAGCCACATTCACCAGCTTTTCAATGTCCCCAGACTCACCATGGCCTTCTTTTATGCGATGAATCAAACGTACCATCCAGCCCGTACCTTCACGGCAGGGGGTGCATTGACCGCAGGACTCATCCATATAAAACTCAGATATGCGGTAAAGTGCATCAACCATACAGGTGGTTTCATCCATAACAATCACACCCCCTGAGCCTAGACCTGAGCCTGCTTTTTGAATACTGTCATAATCCATGTCAAGGCCCATCATAACCTCACCGGGTAGTACTCGCATTGAGGTGCCACCTGGTATCACTGCTTTGAGTTTTTCTGCCATCACGCACACCACCTGCCAAGTCAAGCAGGGTTTTGAAGGGAGTACCAAGGGGAATTTCAAAATTCCCCGGTTTGTTCACATGACCACTGACACTGAAACATTTTGCTCCACCATTATTAGGTTTGCCTAGCTGTAAAAACCATTCTCCCCCTTTTTCCATGATCACTGGAACCGAGGCGAAAGTTTCCGTGTTATTGATAGTCGTTGGCTTACCGTACAAACCATAATTGGCAGGGAAAGGGGGCTTAAATCTGGGTAATCCTTTTTTGCCTTCAAGGGAATTTAATAATGCTGTTTCTTCACCGCAAATATAAGCTCCCGCCCCTAAGTGATTGAACAAATCAAAATCAAAACCACTACCGAAGACATTTTTACCCAAGAAACCGGCAGCATAAGCTTCTTGCAATGCTGCTTCCATTCGTTCAAAAGGTAACCAAAATTCACCGCGGATATAATTGTACCCTACCGTGGCACCTATCGCATAACCTGCGATAGCCATTCCTTCGATCAGTTGATGCGGATTACGAGACAAAATTTCCCGATCTTTACAAGTACCTGGCTCCCCTTCATCTGAATTGCAAACCACGTACTTTTGTACTGGGGAATTTCGATTCATGAAGCTCCATTTAAGCCCCGTAGGAAATCCCGCTCCACCACGACCACGTAAGGCAGAGGTCTTCACTTCTTCGATAATTTGCTGTGGCGGTGTTTGTTCTTTCAGAATGCGCCGCCATGCACTATACCCACCGATGCTTTTATAAGCATCGAGTGCCCAGGGCTTATCTAAATGGAATGTTCGGTAACAGACTTGATTTTGCTCAACCATTGATAACTCTCATAATAAACCTGTTATTTATACTGTTCTAATACTTTGTCAATACTCTCTGTCGTGAGATTTTCGTGATAATCTTTGTCGACCTGCATCATCGGCGCGTTAACACAAGCCCCTAGGCACTCGACTGAGCGTAAAGTATATCGGCCATCCTCGGTTGTCTCACCCAATTTAATGCCCAATTTTTTTTGTAAATAGTGCACCACCTCAGCCGAACCACAAAGCTTACACGAAATATTAGTGCAAACATTAATCAGATGACGGCCAGTTGGTTCATGCTCATACATGGTATAAAAGGATGCTGCTTCATAGACTGCAATGGGTGGCATGTCCAAGTAATCAGCAACTGCATCCATGTATTCGGGAATTAAATAACCCTTCTCCTCCTGCACAATCATCAAAGCGGCTATTACTGCTGAATTCTTCTCTTCGGCTGGGTATTTAGCAATCCAGTGGTCAATTTGATCGAGACGCGCTGCTGATAGCAATTGAGGAAGTAATTTCGTTGGATTTTCGGGCATTCTTTTTACCTTTAGCGTTTCAATTTATCGGTCAATTTCACCAAATACAATGTCTTGGCTTGCTAAGATAGCAACACCATCAGCAAGCATATGCCCCCTGACCATCTCATCATAGCTCGATAAGTGAGGAAAACCTGGAGCACGAATTTTCAAGCGATAAGGCTTGTTGGCACCATCTGAAACTAAATAAATACCAAACTCACCTTTAGGTGCCTCAACCGCAGAATACACTTCGCCCGGTGGTACACAAAACCCCTCAGTGAATAGCTTAAAATGATGAATTAATGCTTCCATATCATGTTTCATTTTTTCTCGTGGGGGTGGCGTTATCTTATAATCATCCAGCTTAACTGGACCTGGGTTTTTCCGCAGCCACTCAATACACTGTCGAACTATGTGATTTGATTGGCGCAACTCCGCAACACGAACCAGATAACGGTCATAACAATCCCCCGTTTTACCTACTGGGATATCAAATTCCACTCTATCATAAGCGGCATAGGGTTGTTTTTTACGCAAGTCCCAGGCAACACCTGAGCCTCTTAGCATGGGTCCAGTAAATCCCCATTGTAAAGCTTGCTCTGCTGACATAACGCCGATATCGATATTGCGTTGTTTCCAGATCCGATTTTCGGTAAGCAGATTTTCATATTCATCAACACGCTTAGGGAAACGCTCGGTAAATGCCCACAGAAAATCAAGCAGAGAACCTTGACGATCGACATTCATTTTTTCCACTTCACGATCATTGTGCCAACGTGAAGCTTTATATTGCGGCATCGTATTAGGTAGATCGCGCGCAACCCCGCCTGGGCGATAATACGTTGCATGCATACGCGCACCCGACACGGCTTCATAACAATCAAACAAATCTTCCCGCTCACGAAAGCAATAAAGGAAAACCGTCATTGCACCAATATCTAAAGCGACAGCACCTAACCACAATAGATGGTTAAGTATTCTCGTCACTTCATCAAACATCGTCCGAATGTATTTTGCTCGCAGGGGTACCTCAATGCCGAGCAATTTTTCTATAGCCATGACATAGGCGTGTTCATTACACATCATCGAAACATAATCGAGCCTATCCATGTAGCCAATGCTTTGCACATAAGGCTTCGTTTCAACTAATTTTTCCGTAGCACGATGCAATAAACCAATATGTGGATCAGCACGGACAATTGTTTCGCCCTCCAATTCAAGCACTAAGCGCAATACCCCATGCGCAGCAGGGTGCTGAGGTCCGAAATTAAGGGTGTAATTTTTTAATTCAATCATTTCTCGTTCTCTCTCAAAGAACTTCCCTCATTTTCCCTCTCTCCCCAGAAATGGGGAGAGGGTGCCCGAAGGGCGGGAGAGGGTTGCTGGTGCAAAGTTCTTCGCTGATATTTCTCACAGGACTAGGGTGCTTCCTTCTTAACGTCAAGATAGCGATTGTCACTGCGTATTACTTTGGGCACAAGTGTCCTCGGTTGAATATCAACAGGCTCATAAATTACTTTTTGCAAAGTCGCATCATACCTCATTTCCACCTGACCGGTTAACGGAAAATCTTTTCGGAATGGGTGGCCTATAAAGCCATAATCGGTGAGAATGCGTCTGAGATCCGGGTGATTCTCAAATAAAATACCGTATAAATCATAAGCCTCTCGTTCGAACCAATCTGCTGCTTTCCAAATATCGTGAACTGAAGGAACGACGAGATGAGACTCTTCGCAAAAGACCTTAACGCGCAGGCGATGATTCAGCGTTGTCGATAATAAATGATACACAACAGCAAAGCGTGGTTTAGTCATGGCATAAGCCTTGACTTCTTGCCGCTCTACTCCTCGCGAAAAACCGCGTTCAGAAGCAGATTCTGTTTCCCAATCGTATTCACCATAGAGCAAATAATCCACCGCGCACAGATCGATAAGCTCGTCAAAAGCAAAGGCTTCATGCATGCGTAATTGATAGAGTGCTTCTTTTATATGGTCGACCTCGCATTCAAGGGTAATTTCCCCATTTGCTAGTGAAGTTGTAGCGATTAGCCCAGCCAATTCCGTAGTTAATTTTTCAGCCAAGTTCGTTAATTTTGTCATCTGTGCTTACCTGTGCTGGTCTTAGACTTCAATTATTTTTTTTTGCCTAATTTTATTCTGCAACTGAATGATACCGTAAAGCAGGGCTTCAGCGGTGGGTGGGCATCCTGGCACATAGATATCAACTGGCACAATGCGATCACAGCCACGTACCACTGAATACGAATAATGATAGTAACCACCACCATTTGCACAAGAACCCATGGAAATAACCCATCTTGGCTCCGCCATTTGATCGTATACTTTACGCAGGGCTGGGGCCATTTTATTGCATAAAGTTCCAGCGACAATCATGACATCTGATTGACGCGGACTTGGGCGAAAAAGGACACCAAACCGATCCAAATCATAGCGGGCAGCACCTACATGCATCATTTCAACAGCGCAGCAAGCTAAGCCAAACGTCATCGGCCACATCGAACCACTGCGCGCCCAGCCAACTAGCTTCTCTACTGATGTTGTAACAAAACCACTTTTCTGCAATTCAGCAACAGCCATAAATCACTCCCACTCAAGCGCACCCCGCTTCCATTCAAAGATAAAACCAATAACCAACAGGCCAAGAAAAATCATCATCGCAGTAAAACCGAACCAATTAATCTTGCGCAATGCCACAGCCCATGGAACAAAAAAGGCGGTTTCTAAATCAAATATAATAAACAGAATAGCGACCAAATAGAATCGTACATCAAACGGAAGGTGCGCATTTTCAAAAGCACCAAAACCACACTCATAAGGGGAATTTTTAGCAGCATCAGGGCTATGCTTGCTCAACAAAGAGCCCGCTCCCAGCGCCACAAGACCTAGTGCTAGGGCAATGATAATAAAAACAAGTACAGGCAAGTATTGGGATAGCATCATTCAGTATCGCTCGGATGGTGCCGAAGGCCGGACTCGAACCGGCACAGCTTGCGCCACCGCCCCCTCAAGACGGCGTGTCTACCAATTCCACCACTTCGGCATGTTAAGTTGGGTCTGTGTGCAATTCCCGTCATCCTGAGCGAAGCTACGTCATCCTGAGCGAAGCTACGTCATCCTGAGCGAAGCGAAGGATCTCCTGAATGTGGCATGGTGCTCAACCAAGGAGATCCTTCGCTTCGCTCAGGATGACGGCCGCTTCGCTCAGGATGACGGCCGCTTCGCTCAGGATGACGGCCGCTTCGCTCAGGATGACGGCCGCTTCGCTCAGGATGACGGCCATTTCGCTCAGGATGACGGCGAACTGTAAACAGACCCAGTTTATTTCTTATTTCCACTATTATTATTTTCAACCGGTACTGGAATCTTTGGTTCCGGCACACTAGGTTGTTGAGGGATAATTTGTTGCTCTACTTTTTGGTATTGCGAAGACACCAAATAGGAAAGAGATAAACTTGTAATAAAAAAAGCCAAGGCTAAACCGCCGGTAAACTTAAATAAGAAACTTCCTGTACCTTGGCTACCAAACACAGTATTGGACGCGCCGGAGCCAAAAGCAGCACCAATATCGGCACCTTTACCATGCTGGATTAGTACCAAAGCGATTAAAACTATGGCAATCAGCACGTGAATCATTAAAAGCAATTGATACATTTTACGATTTCCACAAACTGTTGTGCATTAAGGGACGCACCACCAACTAAGCCACCATCAATATCTGGCATAGCAAATAGCGAAGCAGCATTTTTTTCATTGACACTGCCACCATACAATATCGGCAACTGGCCTGCATCATCCTGATCAAAATCAGCCACTAACGCCCTGATTGCTGCATGCACTTCCTGTGCTTGTGTAGGCGAGGCATTTTGCCCAGTTCCGATTGCCCACACAGGTTCGTAAGCTATAATGCAATGTTTAAAACATCTCTCGCTATTCACTGTTACAGCAAGCAATTGTTTGGCTAGAACTTGTTCAGTAAGCCCCTGCTCCCGCTCCTCTAGGGTTTCGCCCACGCAAAGAACCGGTATCATACCATGTTCTTTTACATGGTGGAATTTATCGGCAATAAAATTTTCACTCTCACCAAATAATCGTCTACGCTCGGAATGCCCAACTAATACATATCGGCAATCATAATCTTGCAGCATGGGTGCGGACAACTCGCCAGTAAAAGCTCCGCAATCTTTAGGATAAACATTTTGCGCCCCCCATTTGATCGAGCTTTCACTGAGATAGTCTTTAACTAGCGGGAGATAGATTGATGGGGGTATGACGATGCAGTCTACCTTATTTTGTTTGTCTAATGAGTCGAGAAGTTGTTGCAATAAGGCTCGTATCTGTTCAATACGACCATTCATTTTCCAATTGCCTGCTACTATCTTCCGCCTCATTTCACCCCCATTCTGATCCGGCAGACTATACAACAAAATACGGGCCATTTACAGCGTCATGTCAGGGTGACAGAAATTCCCTGGGGAGTTACTCTTAATCTATGAGAATTACCATTCAAAATTTGCAGCTGCATTATAAGCGACTGTATTATTACCTGCGGTTGCTAATCCTGCTTTGACTGCAAATATCTCGGATGATCTATAACCAAAACCTGCAGCTGCTGCTACCTGACCTCTATATCCACCAATGCCAGCGGTGACATTAAACTTACCAACCGTGTACGGTTGAAATAAACCAGAAAGTGCTGAAGCTGAAGCAAGTCCTCTTTTTTTTTTATCATAATAATTCAGTTGATTAGTTAAATTAAAAATGTTGTTTTCCATAATATTAACCAGATTACTACTACTAAATGGGCTCATTACATTATTTAATTGGGATACATTCACTGCATCAGTATCTGCTACTCCTGCAGCCACATTAGTTATTTGTCTTTGCAGAGTACTACTACCAACTGAGACAGTATTTTCTCTATCAGAGACAGATCCTTGCCCAAGAGCGACTGAGTTAGCTGCTGTTGCTAGCGAATTTGCGCCAAGGGCTGTAGCATTATCGCTCGTAGCAGCAGCATTAAATCCAAGCGCTGTACTATCATTGCCCAGAGTCATACAATTAACTCCAATACAGGTATTGCCTGCTGCTAATGCAGGTGAATAAGGAATTATCAATAGAGTGACTAACGTAAAATTTTTTATAGTTCCCTTAATCATGGATACTCCTTAGGATAGTGTAATATAGGATGTATACAAGCTGATTAATAGTTTCTATGAAGAAGATGATCTTTGCAAGGAATTAGACGACAGGAATTAGACGACAATTAGATTAACTTTTCAAAATGGATAATCTCCTCGCTCAATTGCTGCGCCTGAACCTGGACTTGCTGGCGGTCAAGGCCTTCTACCATAAGCCTTAACAAGGGTTCTGTTCCGGAGGGGCGTAATACAACCCGTCCCGCCCCTTGCAACTGCTCGGCTAAGGTGGAAACAAGCACCAAAACTTTGGGATTTGTTGCAAGTAATTTTGCATTTTCAGTTTTAATATTAATTAATGTTTGTGGTAATAACTGAATTCCTGCAAGTAATTGCGCTAAGGTTTTTTCTTGTTTTACCATGCAAGCAAGGACTTGCAAGGCGGCGATGATACCATCTCCTGTTGTCGTTTTATCAAGACAAACAATATGGCCCGAGGATTCGCCGCCAATTTTCCAATCCTGCTCTTTCAGCGTTTCTAAAACATAACGGTCGCCTACTTTTGTGCGCAAAAAAGGGACATTCATAGCAGTTATTGCTTTCTCTAATCCATAATTGCTCATTAAAGTGCCCACGACACCACCATGTAATATCCCTTTTTGCTGCCTATCCTTGGCAATAACATAAAGGATTTGATCACCATCGACTAAGTTGCCGTCAGCATCAACTAAAATTAGCCTATCGCCATCGCCATCCAACGCAACACCAATATCAGCATGAGCTTGCAATACAAGTTCACGCATCGCCTCTGGAGAAGTTGACCCACATTTTTTATTAATATTAAAACCATCGGGTTTATTACCCATGGCGACTACTTCGGCACCAAGCTCACTAAACACATTCGGTGCAATGTGGTAAGTTGCGCCATGGGCACAATCCACGGCGATTTTTAACCCAGATAATCGCGTTAACGAGGGAATGGTCGATTTACAAAATTCAATATAACGTCCAGGTGCATCCTTAATGCGGGTGGTTTTACCTAACTTAGCTGAAACAACAGTCTGTAAGGGTTTCTCGATTTCTGCTTCAATCGCCAGCTCCATTGCATCAGGTAATTTGGCACCCTCGGCGGTGAAAAATTTTATCCCATTATCCTCAAATAAATTATGTGAAGCGCTGATAACAATACCAGCATTGGCACGCAGAGTTTGGGTAAGATAAGCAATTGCAGGAGTTGGCATAGGGCCTAATAAGCATACATCGATACCTGCAGCAGAGAGGCCAGCTTCCAGTGCTGACTCCAACATGTAACCCGATACGCGGGTATCTTTACCGATGATAATTTTTTTCCGGTGACCATTAGTAAGGACACGCCCTAAAGCCCAACCAAGTTTCAATACAAACTCCGGATTAATATTCGATAAGCCGACTTGTCCACGTATTCCATCTGTACCAAAATATTTTCGCTGATTCATTACCTTACCCTCAATTATTTTTTTTCAGGCCCTAATCGCTTGCATCCCTAATGGCTTGTATCATTGTTAGCGCTTGCCTAGTTTGAGACACATCATGGGTTCTAATTATTGCAATCCCCTGTAGTGCAACAAAAACAGCTATTGCCAAACCGCCAACTAACCGCTTATCAACCGTGGTATTAAGAATTACCCCAAGTGTACTTTTGCGGGAAACACCCAGCATCACTGGCAAATTATATCGGTGAAACTGCTCAATTTGATTAACTATCCGCATATTATGTTCCGGCGTTTTACCAAAGCCAAAGCCTGGATCAAGAATAAGATTTTTACGCTTTATCCCAGCAGCAATACATCGACTGATGCGTTGTTGAAAGTACATGTTTACCTCATCCACTATATCTAATGAATATTGAGGATTAATTTGCATATCCTGCGGCTCTCCTTGCATATGCATTAAGCACAGAGGCACATCTAATTTCGCTGCCATTGCCAATGACTCATCACTCCTAAACCCAGCTATGTCATTAATTATTGACGCACCGGCACTTACAGCTTCATGCATTACTTGTGCCTTAGTTGTATCAATTGATATGCAAATATCACTCTGCTCACGCAATTGCTTAATCACGGGAATAACCCTTGCCAATTCCTCAGTACAACTTACTGGCAAAGCTCCAGGTTTTGAGGATTCACCACCAACATCAATCAAATCAGCCCCCTCTTCGATCATCATCAGGGCTCGTTTAACAGCATGGTCAACTTGATAATAGCGCCCCCCATCCGAGAAGGAATCTGGAGTTACATTGAGTACCCCCATAATCAGAGGCGTGGGTAATTTGGCGGTTAGGGTAGGTTGATACGACGTACACCACTGTCTAAATTGATTTGCATTCATTTACATAGGGGACCCGAGCTATTCACAATTCTCAATAAACATAGGGTCTGTTTACACCAGCCGTCATCCTGAGCGCAGCGAAGGATCTCCTAAATGTGACATAGTGCTCAACCAAGGAGATCCTTCGCTGCACTCAGGATGACGGGGATTGTAAACAGACCCTAATGCTCACCCGCTGGATGATCGATGGGCTTACCATTGATTGACTTTGGTGTAGTATCCTCACCTTTTTTGTCTTGCTCTAGTCTTCTTGGAGCTTCCCAATCTTCGGGTGGGGAAGGCGCACGACCGGCCATGATTTCTGCAATCTGCTTAGCATCGATGGTTTCATATTTAATCAACCCCTCTGCCATCATATGCAGCTTATCCATATTAGCACTAAGGATCTCTTTAGCGTGCTGATAATTTCGATCAACGATCTGTCTAACTTCTTCGTCGATTTGCTGAGCAGTTCTATCAGAGATTTCTTTATGCTGGCTAACATTCCTACCTAAGAACACTTCGCCTTCCTCTTCGCGAAAAGTAAGCGGTCCAAGATTTGATAAACCCCAGGTAGTAACCATTTTGCGCGATATTTCGGTAGCGCGCATGATATCATTGGATGCACCAGTGGTCACATTTTCAGCACCAAAGATCAGCTCTTCAGCAACACGACCACCAAATAAACTAGCCAATTGGCTTTCTAAGCGTCGCTTAGAGTGGCTGTATCTATCTTGCTCGGGTAAAAACATAGTAACCCCTAAAGCACGACCACGTGGGATAATAGTCACTTTGTAGACAGGATCATGTTCGGGTACTAATAACCCAACAATGGCATGACCAGCTTCATGATAGGCGGTTAATTTTTTCTCACTTTCATCCATGACCATGGAGCGACGCTCAGCTCCCATCATGATTTTATCTTTAGCTTTATCAAGCTCAACCATGCTTACTTTACGCTTATTGGCTCGCGCAGCAAATAATGCTGCTTCATTGACTAAATTTGCCAAATCAGCACCAGAAAAACCAGGGGTACCTCGGGCAATAGGCAAAATCTCTACCTGCTTGTCAATAGGAACCTTTTGTAAATGCACTTTAAGAATTTGCTCACGGCCACGAATATCAGGCAATGGAACAACCACTTGGCGATCGAAACGACCAGGACGTAATAAAGCTGGGTCAAGCACATCGGGCCGGTTGGTGGCAGACACCACAATTACTCCCTCATTACCTTCAAAGCCATCCATTTCTACCAACAATTGGTTCAGTGTTTGTTCGCGTTCATCATGACCACCACCAAGCCCTGCACCACGATGCCGTCCTACCGCATCGATCTCATCGATAAAAATGATACAAGGTGCATGTTTTTTAGCTTGCTCAAACATATCACGCACCCTTGATGCACCCACGCCCACAAACATTTCCACGAAATCAGAACCAGAAATAGTGAAAAAAGGCACCTTCGCTTCGCCGGCAACTGCTCTAGCTAGCAGTGTCTTCCCCGTTCCGGGGGGGCCGATAAGCAACACGCCGCGTGGGATGCGACCACCAAGACTCTGGAATTTAGCTGGATCACGCAGGAAATCGACCAATTCTTTAACTTCTTCCTTCGCTTCATCGACACCGGCAACATCTGCAAAAGTAATTTTAACCTGATCTTCGCCAAGCAAACGAGCACGCGAACGGCCAAATGACATTGCACCACGCCCACCACTACCTTGCATTTGGCGCATAAAGAAAATCCACACACCAATCAAGAGCAACATTGGGAACCAGTTCACAAATAAGTGCAACAAGAAACTTTCTTGTTGTTTTTCTTGACCGCTAACACTCACTTTAGATTTTAATAATTCGCCTAATAAGGCATCATCTTGCATGGGCATGTAAGTCACAAAGCGATGATTGTTCTTTGTCATTCCTTTAATTACTTTGTTGTCTTCTATAGTTACCGAAGTAACCATGCCTTGATCGACTTCCCTTAAGAATTCACTATAGGATAGCTTTTCGGCTGAGCTATGGCGCGGACCGAAATTACTGAATACTGAAACCAGTACAATAGCTATTATCAGCCACAGAAACAAATTTTTTACCATGTCGTTCAAAGCATTGACCTCAATTATCACGTATCTAATAAGATAGAACGATAAAGTTACTATAAATTATAGCCCTTCGCCAGCAAATAGGTTTCGCGTGAGCGAGAACGCGAGGCTAAAGGCTTACGGACAACGACCCGCTCAAACTGAAGGCGCGTTTGTTTGATGAGTTCGTCAAATCCAGCTCCATGAAAAACCTTTATCAACATTGTCCCACCCGGTTTTAGCATTTTATGACCAAAATCAAAGGCAAGCTCTGCTAAATACATCGCTCGCGGAATATCCACTACGGCCGTACCACTCATATTTGGGGCCATATCCGATAAAAGCAAGTCCACCCCCCGCTCGGGTACTAAATTCATTAATTCTTGTAATACGGAGTCCTCACAGAAATCCCCCTGAATAAAGTGAACTCCGGCTATAGCATCCATAGGCAATATATCTAATGCAATAATAATACCACGTCCTGCTAATTTTTCGGCAACGTACTGCGACCACCCTCCCGGAGCTGCCCCTAAATCCACCACCGTCATACCAGGCTTTAGTAACCGCTCTTTTTCATCCACTTCTTTTAGTTTATACACAGCACGGCTGCGATACCCTTCAGCTTGGGCTTTTTTAACATAAGTATCATCAAAATGTTCATGTAACCAGCGTTTACTGCTTTTAGAGCGAGGCATAACAATTAATTATACAGGAAGAAATAGTTCATCATACTCAAAAATACCATTATTTCATAGCAAAAAGTACAATAATCTATCATTTTGAAACCGGGATTATTGCTTAAGCTTTGCTTCACGCCGAAGCGAATCTTCGGCATTGCTTCCGATATACGTCTATTGGACTAGGTCAAATTGCGAGCACTTGCTTGTCATTTTGCCTTTTTTCCTCCTTTCTTTTCTTGACAGTATATTTGAATTTAACAAGGGCAAGATTGACTTCAATACTAGACTCTGTTTCTGCGGTATCAATCTCTTCAGGCACAACCAAATCGGCAATTAAATCTCCGGTTTTTTTCATCAGCGTATGATAATTGGGAGAATCTTGGGGTATTGTTGGGAATTGCTTTATGGTTCTGCTTATTTCTCGAACTTTAGTGAAGATATCGATGATAGCAAGCGTTGTTTCAGTCGCGCGGGGGCTTTTGAGGATGGTAGCTAGCATATATAAGCTTCGTTCTGTAAAGGCTTTTGGTAGCACTGAGGAATGTTTTAATCCATTGAACTGGTGGAAACTTTCCACCAGTTCGTTTTTTTCGTTTTGGTTTAATTGAATAATATAATCGGCAGGGAATTTATCTGGGTTGTTTTTTACTGCTTTATTAATATCCCTTGTTGCAACCCCATATAATTCTGCGACATCTGAATCGAGGATAACCTTCTGGTTACGAATTTCAATAATCTTTGATTCAACTTGCTCGAATTTTGACACTTCCATGGTATGTCCTTTTTAAAATAAAGACACTGGTATTCTATATGGAAAAAATCTAAAAGTATGCAATTGGTTGGACGCGACTACCACGTGACAGAAACACTAGTATTGTATACACTTTAGAAACTTTATCACCTAAGCTTGAAATGCTGCCCTGGCGTAGCCGATGTGGGCGTATTAACTAGTTTTTACCTATGATATTAAAACACTTACCTAATGCGCTTACCCTATTTCGATTTGTGCTGATAGCACCTTTTCTGGTATTTCTTTACAACCATGAATTCGGGATCGCGTTTTATACATTCCTTCTAGCAGGCTTTACTGATGGGCTAGATGGCTGGTTAGCTAGGTATTTCCATTGGCAAAGCCCGCTAGGTTCTTTTCTAGACCCTTTGGCTGATAAACTCCTTGTCGCCTCAAGTTTTATTTCCTTGGCTTTACTAGGCGAACTCCCCTGGTGGCTGGTTATCCTCGTATTTATGCGTGATTTAACAATATCATTGGGTGTAATAGCTTGGTTTTGGTTTATACGGCACAACATTAACTTTAAGCCGACCTTATTAAGCAAAATTAATACTGGCTTACAGTTGGCCCTTGTTACCTTGTGCCTTTTTGAGTTGGCTTTTTTTGCTTTTAGCCCCTACTTAATCAATACACTTATCTTAATAACCGCAGTCACAACGTCTGCGACTTACATTGATTACGTTTTTACCTGGGGCAAAAAAGCATATGCTATTGATTATCCTACAAAATGAATCGACAACTAGCCTTAGCTATACAACTTAACGATGAAGCAACCTTAGACGACTTTTGTTGGGGCTCTAATAACCTCTTAGAGCAGCAATTAAAAAATTGCTTAGCTGGGGGAGGTGAACGTCTATTCTACCTTTGGGGTGAGGCAGGCTGTGGCAAAACCCATTTATTACAAGCTTGTTGCCAAGCAGCACCTAATGCTACGGCAATTTATCTACCCTTACAGCTACTGAAGGAATGGGGGCCACAAAGCCTTGATAATTTAGCTGAGCAGAGTTTAATTGCTATTGATGATATTGACGCTATTGCAAGTGACAAAATCTGGGAAGAGGCATTGTTTCATCTCTATAACAAAGTACGTGATAATGGCAAAACAGTATTGCTCATTAGTAGTAGAAAATCCCTTTGCCATTTGCAAATTGCATTAGCTGATCTTAAATCCCGTTTGACTTGGGGTTTGGTCGCACAGCTCCATGAATTAGATGATGACTTAAAAATTAAAACTATCCAGCGGCACGCAAGTAAACGCGGCTTCGAGCTACCCACTGTTGTAGGACAATTTATAATAAATCGCTGCGCACGCAACATGCATGATTTACATCATATTATTGATCACTTAGATAAAGCCTCATTGGCAGCGCAGCGTAAAATCACCGTCCCTTTTGTAAAAACAATTTTAGGTATCTAAGACATATAACGGCTCAAACTCGCCGAACTTAACCACATCAATACCCCAATAGCTAAGGTAACGATGCCTATATAGGCAAAAACATGGGTATAAATTGTTAGGGATTCAATACCCGATGCGGCATTTGTAGGAAGAGCGGTCAGTGCAGCGACAAAAGCACCGATAAAGCCTGCAATGGCAGAGGTTAAAAACCACATGCCCATTACAAAACCGGTGATTTGACTAGGTACTAACTGAGCGATCATCGCTACGCCTAAGGCTGAGACCAACAACTCACCAGTGCTCTGGAAAAAATAACTAGCCACCAACCACCACGAGGAAACCATCCCATTACCATCGTGGATGTATCTAGCAAAATAGAGCAGACTAAAACTAACTCCACAGCAAAGCATACCTGCAGCAAATTTGTAGGGGATGGAAAAAGAAAAGCCACGACGGTATAGCATAGTATATAACGTAGCTAATACAGGGCTCATCAGAATTATCCAAATTGGGTTCAACGCTTGAAAACTTTGTGGGTCAATCGGAATACCCCACAGGGAAGGATTTACATTATTAACGGCGAACAAATTTAATGAAGTTGGCATTTGTTGATAAAGAGTAAAGAACACCACTGCTTCAAGCATTAAGATAAAAGCAACCAACATGCGACGAAAAGAGGCCTTATCCTCACGGCACATCAAAACAAAATAGACCAACACCACCAAAACAGTAATTAACAACACTAAACGCCTAGCGAGCACCACCTGTTGTAGTAAATAAGCAGCAATAAAACTGATCACTACCATTGCTAGAATGATTAGCGCCCATTGCCAAAATGAGATAATTCTATTATCGGCTGGGGTATTAATATGAGCGACCAGCTGACGTTGCAACCAATAATTTGCCAACCCAAGCAACAAACCAACAAAACTGATAAAAAAGGCGTAGGAATAACCGAGATGGCTGGATACAGTAGGACCGGCAAATAATGCAATGGTTGAACCTAGATTAATTGCCATATAATACAGAGTAAACCCACTATGCAGACGAGGATCATTTTCATCGTAGCATTTTGCCAATAGGTTGGCTGGGTTCGCCTTAAATAAGCCATTGCCGACGCAGATAACAGCTAAAGCTAAAAAAACATAGTTTTTACTCGCCAACGCCAAAGATAAATACCCCAAAGCAAGGGTAATCAATCCTAAAACAATCGTGCGCTTAGTACCCAGTACCTTATCACCAAGATAACCGCCCATAGCTACCATACCATAGACTAAAGCGGAAAAAGCACCAAAGGTATAATAGGCTTCGCTATCGTTAAAACCTAAATGACGAATAAAAAATAAAGTCAGAATACCCTGTATCGTATAAAAACCAAAACGCTCCCAAATTTCCAGCATAAAAATCATACGGAAAGCACGGGGCTGGGCACGAAACAGGGTCAACATCTCTCACCTTCATACCATAAATGCCCTGTACGCTATACCAGTTGGGAAGTAAATGCAAATGACGGGCGCCGCCTGCGGCACCCGTCATCCTGAGCGCAGCGGCCGTCATCCTGAGCGTAGCACCCGTCATCCTGAGCGTAGCACCCGTCATCCTGAGCGTAGCACCCGTCATCCTGAGCGTAGCACCCGTCATCCTGAGCGTAGCACCCGTCATCCTGAGCGTAGCACCCGTCATCCTGAGCGTAGCACCCGTCATCCTGAGCGTAGCACCCGTCATCCTGAGCGTAGCACCCGTCATCCTGAGCGTAGCACCCGTCATCCTGAGCGTAACACCCGTCATCCTGAGCGTAGCACCCGTCATCCTGAGCGTAGCACCCGTCATCCTGAGCGTAGCACCCGTCATCCTGAGCGTAGCACCCGTCATCCTGAGCGTAGCACCCGTCATCCTGAGCGTAGCACCCGTCATCCTGAGCGTAGCACCCGTCATCCTGAGCGCAGCGAAGGATCTCCCTGATTGAGCACTATGCCACATTCAGGAGATCCTTCGCTACTCTCAGGATGACGGCCGCTGCGCTCAGGATGACGGCTGTCTCGGTAAAGAGCAGAAAATGCCAGCAGAGCGGATACAAGGTTGCTGGTGCCAACCTCATTTACGACGTTTACCTCGGGAGAATTGGGTGACGACCTGCCTTCATGCGATCCTGCAGGCTTAGGTTCGAGCTGCTGTGAATGATCAGTATCTGTAGTATTCACCAAACGATACTGCTCACTAGGTGCATGTTCATGTCGTCGTGAAGCGGTCTCTGTTGTGATTAAACAAACGCTAGGAACTTCCTCAGAAGGTTTAGCCAGTTTTAGTGCTGATAAAATATAAACCCACTGAGCGCTAATGTATAAACCACTGGCAATCGCACTTGCTGCAAAAATTCCCCAACCAAGAGGGGGAATGAAGAAGGCCAGGACTATGCCAATTACTGATACAGCAGCTAGGGTTAAGCCTACTGTTTTGTCTAACACGCTACCCCACCCAAGGGCCTCTAAGATTTGTGTTTGCTCCAATTGCTTATCATATAATTGCTGCATTTCCTGTTTCTTTGCGTCCAATCTTCCTTGCAATTCCCGCACAAATCTTATGCAGTTTGTGCGCTCTTCGTCGTTCTCTGCACCCCTTAATCGACGAGCTAGGTCTTTCGCTTCTTGCTGGATCCCGTGCAAATCGCTTTCTGCCTGGACAATTTTCACCCCGATTTGCACGAGTTCTTTTTTTGTTTGTTGCCGATCGTAAAAATGCTTAGCCAAGGTAAAAATACTTACAGCTAAAGCAAAGCTCGCTGTTGCCAATGTAATAAATATGCACACAGCAGCGGGTGCAAGTATACTAGCAATTGTCAATCCGAGAATAACAGCCGAATAGAGCCATTTAGCATTTTGCGATAAGGTAATCGGCAATTTTTGGCCTAATAGCCATGCAGCCAAATAAATCAAAGGAATCCGTATAAAATCAATAAAAGCGATAGCTATTGCTGCAAGTCGAAAAGCAGAATTAACCCTAGCTGCCTCTAGATTTCCCTGGATATAAGCCAACTTACTTAAAGAAACACCCGTCCCATCAACACTACGCAAAAAACCAGAAACTAAGGGAACTTTCTCGAGTAACAGAATAGTTAATGCATCTGGAGGTAGGGGATTAGGCACAAAACGAATCGGCTGTTGCATCTCTGCCACTTGTTGCTGTGCCGCTGATAAAGTAGCAGCCTCAGATATTTCTGCAATATCAGCATTATTTTCGGGGGTTGGATCTGCTTTTATTCCTTTCGCCCTCATACCATTTTAATCAAACTGGATAAATTCGAGCCATTATACCACATTTTCATTTTGGTTTGGCAAATTTCTAACCATCAATACTTGCCAGATCCCCATCGAGTCAACTATATTCCCTTAATCTCCCTAAAGAAATTACTAAGATATGGCTAAAAAAGCCCTTTACTTGGCCGGAGGTGGAGCACGTGGCGCCTATCAAGCAGGTGTGCTAAAAGCCATTGGTCATATTTTACAAGTGAAAAGCCTTCCCTTTGAGCTGATCAGCGGTGTCAGTGTTGGCTGCATTAATGCAGCTGTACTCGCTGAAAATGCATCTAATTTTGCAGGAGGGCTCGAAAAGCTTGAAGCAATGTGGACAGAAATTCGCTGCCAGCACATTTTTAATACTAGCAATTATGAGCTCAGTAAATCGGTATTACGTAATTTGGGCCAGCTAATTATTAAACAGCGGCAATCTGGTCATTTACTTGATACATCTCCTTTACGTGAATATATAACTAATAACATTGACTTTGATTTAATTGACGCCAACATTGCTAGTAACCATTTACAGGCAATGGAAGTGATTAGCCACTGTTATGAAACGCAGCAAACCATTTCGTTTCACTGTCACGATTCCCCTGATTTTGAAGATTGGCATTACCCTCGTCACATTAGCCAGCAAACAAGCCTTAAGATGGAACATATTCTAGCCTCTAGCGCAATTCCTCTCTTTTTCCCCACAGTGAACATTGATGGCTTTCATTACGGTGATGGCAGCATGGGCTTAATTTCTCCCCTACGTGGAGCAATTCGTTTTCAAGTTGAAAAGATTCTCATCTTAGGCACCCGTCCATTTCCTATATTCCATGATGCGGAGCAATTGCGTAACGGGCCTGTCGGCTTTGCTCATATCCTAGGTGGAATGCTGAATGGATTATTTCTCGATAACCTCGATCGTGATATTGAAATGGTAAACCGCATGAATGATATTGCGCGCCTACTATCCTTGTGGAAAAAGCGCCGCTCACCTTGGCGCCCAATTGAAACACTTCACCTTCGACCCAGTATCGATATCGCGGAAATTGCTCAAGCCCAATATCAGTCTATGCCAACTTTGCTTCGCTTCTTACTGAATATACTGGGGGCAAAAAATCACTCTGGTGATCTGCTAAGCTTTTTATTGTTTGAACCTGAATTCACGCGTGAGCTCATCGACTTAGGTTATCAAGATACCCTCGTGATGGCAGGCGAAGTGTACAAATTCTTTGCAGAAAGACGAATTAATTTTTTAATACCATTAATACCAACCGTGGATCAGGTCGCACTCCATGCCAAATAAAAAATGCCTCTGCGGCCTGCTCAACTAACATCCCCAAACCATCCATCGCTAAAACACCCTGCCCATGAGCCCAGTCCACAAAAGCGGTCGATCCTTGTTTGCTATAAGCCATGTCATAACAAAGCGTCGTAGGTTTTAATACTGCGAGGGGCAACATCATTTTTTCCTCCAAAGAACTTCCCTCATTTTCCCCCTCGCCCCGGGAACGGGGAGAGGGTGCCCGTAGGGCGGGAGAGGGGTTGGTGGTGCGGAGTTCGTTTCTAATGTTTACCTCGAGGGGTTGGGTGGCTTCCACCAAACTGGCCGAAGTGGCATTGATGATTAAATCAAAACTACCTTCTAGCTCAGCGAAGCGACTGCATTTTATTTGTCTGAAATCTGCCTGTAGATTAGTTGCCTTCTCCGTAGTCCGATTAACAACAGTAAGTTGCGCAATCCCTGCCGCCAATAGTGGTCCAATAACCCCCCGCGCCGCGCCACCAGCACCCAATAGGAGTACTTGTTTTCCCTCTAAATCAAGTTGAGTAGCCAGGTCCCTTATTAAACCAATACCATCCGTATTATCCGCATGTAACTGTTCCCCAGTCATCCACAAGGTATTAGCCGCTTTAGCCTGCATAGCACGAGGAGTTGGCGAAGTAGCTAGCGCGAACGCCCTTTGCTTAAAAGGTAAAGTGATATTTAAACCCTTTCCTCCATGGCTAAAGAATTCAACGACCTGCGCTTCAAAGGAAGCTTCAGGCACGAGTATTTTTTCATAACTCAGCTGTATGCCAGTTTGCTCAGCAAACTGCTGATGGATGAATGGTGACAGGCTATGAGCAATGGGATTCCCCATCACGGCAAAACGATTTGGCATAAGTACTCCTTGTTAGGGGTCAAGTCTTTTGATAATAGGATTTTAATTTACCATGAAAACATAGGTCTCAATATAGACTTGTCCAATTCCCTCTCCCCAACCCTCTTCCCGCGAAAAATATCATCGTACTACTCAAATTCCTCGCGCGGGAGAGGGGGGCAGATCGAAGCAAGCTGAAAATTAGGTGCAAATTATGCGCATAGATTAAAGCTGGGAGGTCTGCGAAGAATTTTATGGACATTACCTGGCAATAACGGTTGATATTTTTACATAAGTTTGATATCTTGACCAACTTTGACAATTCGTGAGACAAAAATTATGAAAATTCGTTCAGAAAAAGAGGCACTTGAGGTTTTGGAAAAATTGATTACTTTTACTGACTGGGATACCAGCAATCATTCAGTTGAGTTGGTTATTACCTTGACCCTGCTAGAACAGGAGATCAAAAGCATTAAAACTCAAAATGGGCCAGATCAATGTTTACAAATGACAGTCGCACTCATTGGTTATGTCGTTAATGGATTTACCTATGAACAAGGTGTGCACGACATCGACATCTACCCTCTTACTCGTAAAAAATGCTGGGACAGTTACCAATTGGCTTTGAAGCAAAAAGAATATGATCCAGGAACTAAGTTCCCTACTTATCTAGGGGATGCCGTTCTCAAGGGAATACTTCCATTTAATGAAGAACTTTTGAATAAAAAGATCAAACCCTATGGTCAAAGCTTCTATGACGCAAGTTTTTTCTTCCCGACACTTACTCAGTATGCTAAGGAATTCATGGCCTTGATCGATTATTGTCGAATCCAGTGCGCTGATGAGCGTCTAATCCAAAGTGTGATTAAGGACCACCAAGACGGGACTTTATCCCCTTTTCCGGTAGTCACCGGCAAGGTAATCGCGCAGATCCCTGAAGATCAGCATGTCGCTCTAATTCACCAATTGGAACAACGTAATAATCCATTTGCCTATTTCGCATGCGCATTGCTGTTATGCAAAGGGGATATTGCAAACCTAGATGGTCAATATACATCCGATAAAGCAACCGATAGAGCATCCGATGAAGCATTTAATGAGCAATGCGAAAAGCGAACTCACGATCTGCTGGATTTTCTAAATAAAGCTGCTGTTGATCCTAAATTAAGACCAGCTGGAGAATCACTCCTTTATCTTTTGCGGGATGTAACACCTTATCATTCAGTATACAAAAGATTAGAGCACCTCCCCTTAGCCTATGCCCAACAATGCATTTCAACTCTAGGAACTTATAAAACGAAACGCTACATTCCGGAAGAACTACCCGATATCCTGAAATCGGATTATGCTCCTTTTTTCAAGTTCGGTTCGACTGAGAAGAATTCAGGTGAAAAGAATACAGCGGAATGCGCTAACCAGATCTAAGGTTAGAAATCAACCCACCTTTGTTGGGCCAAGGCCCAACCTACAATCTCGTGACCTACCCAGCTAATTTCTCACCAAAATCTACTGCAACCAGCTATGATTTTAGTCTGGCTAATGCAACTAAAAATAGTTGCAATTCTTGGTAAAAATAACTAAACTTACTAAAAAAGCTGGAAAAATAATGACAAAAACTGACAAATTAAAGCAGCGCTTAATGAGCTGTCCGAAGGACTTTACTTGGAGCGAACTAAAGAAACTATTAGCAACTTTTGGCTATCAGGAAAGTAATGTAGGTAAAACAAGCGGATCAAGAGTGCGTTTTATTAGTGATAAGCACCCACCGATTATACTGCATAAACCGCATCCAAAGCCTGAAATGAAAGAATATCAGCTCAAACAAATTATCGAATTACTTGAACGGGAAGGGCTATTATGAAGAACATGATGAATTACAAGGGGTATTATGGCTCAGTCAATTATGATGAGGATGCATTGATTCTCTATGGAAAGCTTGAGTTTATTCGCGCATTGGTTAGTTATGAGGGTGAGACAGTAGCAGAGATCAAAGAAGCTTTTTCACAGGCAGTAGATGATTATCTTACTATGTGTCAACAGGAAAACATAATACCTGAAAAGCCGTTCAAGGGATCGTTTAATGTCAGGGTTGGTGAAGAATTGCATGAGAAGGCAAGTATTGCCGCATTGAAGCGAAATGTTAAGTTGAATGAATTCATAAAACAGGCCATTGAGCATGAAGTGCAAAGAGAATAAATTCCACTTTAATGCCGGGAAGTCTGCGAAGAATTTTATGCGCATTATTCGGCAATAATGCTTGATATTTTTCCATAAATTTGATATCTTGATCAACTTTAGACAATATCGTGAGAGAAAGATTATGAAAATTCGTTCAGAAAAAGAGGCACTTGAGGTTTTGGAAAAATTGATTACTTTTATTGACAAGGATACTAAGGGCGACCATCATTCAGTTGAGTTGAACGATACCTTGAGGTTTCAGCTAAAGTCGGAGATCAATAGCATTAAAGCTCAAAATGGGCCAGATACATGTTTAAAAATGACAGTCGCACTCATTGGTCATGTCATTAATGTATTTACTTATGAACAAGGTCACCACGACATCGCCATCTACCCGCTTACTCGTAAAGAATGCTGGGACAGGTATCAATTGGCTTTAGAGCAACTAGAATATGCTCCAGGAACTACGTCCATTACTTACCTAGGGGATGCCGTTCTCAAAGGAAAACTTCCCTTTAATGAAGAACTTTTGAATAAAAAGATCAGGCCCTATGGTTACAGCTATAATCCCATAACTTTTTTCTTCCCGACACTTACTCAGTATGCTAAGGAATTCATGGCCTTGATCGATTATTGTCGAATCCAGGGCCTTGATGAGCGTCTAATCCAAAGTGTGATTAAGGACCACCAAGACGGGACTTTATCCCCTTTTCCAGTAGCCACCAGCAAGGTAATCGCGCAGATCCCTGAAGATCTACACGTCGTTCTAATTCACCAATTGGAACAACGTAATAATCCTTTTGCCTATTTCGCATGCGCATTGCTGTTATGTAAAGGGGATATTGCAAACCTGGATGGTCAATATACATCCGATAAAGCAGCCGATAGAGCATCCGATGAAGCATTCAATGAGCAATGTGAAAAGCGAACTCACGATCTGCTGGATTTTCTAAATAAAGCTGCTGCTGATCCTAAATTAAAGCCAGCTGGAGAATCACTCCTTTATCTTTTGCGGGATGTAACACCTTATCCTTCGGTATACAAAAGATTAGAGCACCTCCCTTTAGCCTATGCCCAACAATGCATTTCAACTTTAGGAACATATAAAACGAAACGCTGCATTCCGGAAGAACTACCCGATATTCTGAAATCGGATTATGCTCCTTTTTTCAAGTCCGGTTCGACTGAGAAAAATGCAGGTGAAAAGAATACAGCGGATTACTCTAACCAGATCTAAGGTTAGGGAAGCCACCTTTGTTGGGCCAAGGCCCAACCTACAATCTCGTGCCCTATCGAAACGTTGAATCAATGTGACCCCATTGATTCCCACTCGCGCCCTACCTAAACGTAGGTTGGGCCTTGGCCCAACAAGTTCCGCTACAAGCTTTTCTCAACCAACTCTCCTAAATCGCGAGACAAATCCAACCCAGCCAATTGCTTAAGTTGCTGCTTCATCAATTTTTGCCGCACTGGGTCAAAGCGAGACCAGCGGGTAAAGGGGGTCGCTAAGCGGGCGGCAATTTGTGGATTTATTTTATCTATCTTAATGAGCATCTCACCCAAGAAAACATAACCACTACCATCAATAGCATGAAAATGACGTGGGTTCCCTTGGCAAAAAGCACCAATTAGAGAGCGAACCTTATTCGGATTCCTAATGCTAAATGCAGGATGCTGGAGCAAGGTTCTGACACGAGCTAGAGTACCAGGTAATTCACAACATGCCTGGATAGAGAACCATTTATCTAAAACAAGCTCATCGTGTGACCATTGGCGATAAAAACTATCAATTGCTTGCTCTCTTGCATTACTCTGGCAACAATTCACTAAGGCATCAAAACTGGCGATCTGATCAGTCATGGTTTTTGCCTTACTAAATTGTTGCTGGCAACTACTTAAACTACGAGCCTCATCACCACACATCAGTAACCAGAGACAAATATTACGCAATTTTCTCTTGCCATACGCTTCAGCGTACATCCCATGATCTTCTTCTTGCCATAAAGTCTGATACATCGTATGTAGCGGTGCAAAAAGCTGTTTACCTAGTTCGTCACGAAAATAATCACGGGCTTTCTCTATAGCATCCACCTCAACGACTGCTAAGCTAGCTGCTACGTCTTCAAACTCAGGGGGAGTTAAAAGCTCAGCACGCAAGGAATAATCAAGAGACTCGTCCTGTAATACATGGTGATAGGCTGCAAGCAGAGGCTGAGGGATATGCCACTTATCACTTGGGCTGGTGCAATAACCGATAATGCACGCGAGTGCTAAGCATTGAGCAGCATCCCATTTCGCATAACCATCCGATTCAAATTGCAATAAGGCCAGCAATTCGTCTTGACTTAGCTTACGCTCCAATTTTACTGGTGCAGAAAAATCCCGCAGCAAGGAAACAATTGGTTTACCTGCTAAGCCGGTAAACTTAAACGTCTGTTGCGTTTCACGTAGCTCTAATATCTCTTCCTCAAGCGGCAAAGATTGACCTTCAGTATCAAATAAGGCAATGCGGATAGGAATGTGGAATGGCTTCTTTTCCCGGCATTCCGGTGTGGGGGACATGATTGAGTCATCGTGAGGGTAAGATTGCCCTGCTGATAATCAGTGCTTACTTGTACATGGGGGGTGCCTGCTTGACTATACCACAGCTTAAACTGGCTAAAATCAACGTTGTTGGCCTCTTCCATTGCCGCGACAAAATCATCAATAGTCACCGCCTTACCATCATGACGAGCAAAATACAAATCCATCCCACGACGAAAACCGTCTTTTCCTAGCAATGTATGTTGCATACGAATAACTTCCGCACCTTTGTTATAAACAGTGGCGGTATAAAAGTTATTGATTTGCTGATAAGTACTCTGGTCTTACTGGGTGCGCCAGGCTTCCTGCATCCTCAGGGAATTGACTATTACGTAAGACATTAACATCTATAATACGATTTACATCGCGTGAATTCATATCGCGTGAAAATTCTTGATCACGAAATACGGTCAGCCCTTCTTTCAAACTCAATTGGAACCAATCTCGACAAGTAACCCGATTCCCTGTCCAATTATGAAAATATTCATGACCGACCACTGCTTCAATATCGGCAAAATCTTGATCGGTTGCTGTATCAGGACGAGCAAGGATGTACTTGGAATTAAAAATATTAAGACCTTTATTTTCCATTGCCCCCATATTGAAATCACTCACCGCGACAATCATAAAAATATCAAGATCGTATTCACGACCATAAACCTCTTCATCCCAGCGCATGGCCCTTTTTAAAGATTCCATAGCATGAGCGCATTTATCTTCATTACCCGGCTCAACATAAATACGTAAATCGACTGTTTTACCCGAGCAGGTTATAAATTTATCTTGACTACAAACGAGGTTGCCGGCAACTAAGGCAAATAAATAAGAGGGTTTTTTAAACGGATCTTGCCACTGCACCCAATGCCTACCATGCTCTAAGTCGCCCGCATCAATTAAATTGCCATTGGAGAGTAATATTGGGTATTTTGCCTTATCAGCACTAATACGTGTTGTATAAGTTGCTAAGACATCAGGCCTATCGATGGAGAAAGTAATGCGACGAAACCCTTCCGCCTCACATTGGGTGCAAAATAGCTGATGTGAACGAAAAAGACCGGACAATTTAGTATTATCTTGAGGGTAAATGCGGGTTACTACGTCGAGTGTTAATTCATCTGGGCAAGATTCAATAATTAAATCACCTTCCTGCAGACGATAGGCCGTTTTGTCGAGTGGCTTGCCATTCATTTGAACACTGACAAGCTCTAGTTCATCGCCGTACAGATGTAAATCACCTTTTTGTTGCCGTTTTAATTGCATCCGATTCACCACCACTGCATGATCATCATAGAGATCGAAATCAAGAGCGATAGTACTCACAGTAAAAGCGGGTGGTTGATAGTTTTTACGATAGATGGTTTTCTCTGGCATGAACTTTGCTCCAGTTATAAACAATGGATCACTAATGTTAGGAATAGTATCTCGCTTTTACCAGTGAATGCAAAAGAATCAAAGCTTGATAAGAAAGGGGATGTTTTATGAGCACCAATGAGTTTTTAGCAAGCTACACAAAGCGCTTCGTTGAGAATAAAGCGGAGGAATTAAGCCTCGATGAATACCTCGAATCTGTGCAGCACAGACCCCTCTGCCTATGCTAATCCGGCTGAACGTCTGTTAATGGCCATTGGCGAGCCAGAGATGATTGATACCCGCCACGATCCTGTACTGTCACGTATCTTTTCCAATAAGGTTATTCCACGCTACCCGGTTTTTAACGAATTTTTTGGCATGGAAGAACCTATTGAACAAATTGTGGGCTTTTTAAAACATGCGGCTCAGGGCTTAGAAGAAACCAAACAAGTTCTCTATCTACTAGGCCCAGTTGGCGGGGGCAAATCTTCGCTGGCAGAAAAATTAAAAGATTTAATGGAAAAAACTCCTTTTTACGCCATCAAGGGCTCGCCTGTTTTCGATTCCCCTCTGTCATTATTTCGACCCAGAAGAAGATGGTTCGTTATTACTCGAGCGTTTTTCAATCCCTACCCGTCACTTACGGTATGTGATGTCACCTTGGGCTGTCAAACGGTTACACGAATACAATGGTGATATTAGCCAATTTCGCGTTATCAAAGTTAAGCCTTCACGCATGAAACAAATTGCTATCGCTAAAACAGAACCAGGTGATGAAAATAATCAAGATATTTCATCCTTGGCAGGTAAGGTAGATATCCGCAAATTAGAAGAATTCTCGCAAGACGATCCTGATGCTTACAGTTATTCTGGCGGTCTATGTCGTGCTAACCGTGGTTTACTTGAATTCGTTGAAATGTTCAAAGCACCCATTAAAGTCCTGCATCCTCTACTGACTGCACACAAGAAGGAAACTATAATGCAACTGAAGGCTTATCCAGTCTTCCTTTTGAAGGTATTATTGTTGCCCACTCCAACGAATCTGAATGGCAAACCTTTCGCAATAACAAAAATAATGAAGCGTTTATCGACCGAATTAACATTGTTAAGGTCCCTTATTGTCTACGTGTTTCCGAAGAGTTACGAATTTATCGGAAACTACTTGATAACAGCTCGCTAAAAAACGCGCCCTGCGCACCAGGAACACTGGATATGCTAGCCCAATTTTCAGTCCTCACGCGCTTGAAAGAACCGCAAAACTCTAGCATGTTTTCAAAAATGCGAGTTTATAATGGTGAATCCTTAAAAGACACTGATCCAAAAGCAAAATCGTATCAAGAATACCGCGATTTTGCCGGTGTAGACGAAGGAATGAGCGGTATATCGACCCGTTTTGCTTTTAAGATTTTGTCTAAGGTATTTAATTTTGATCACTCGGAAGTTGCTGCCAATCCTGTTCATTTACTTTATGTATTAGAACGTCAAATTGAGCAAGAACAATTTCCGCAAGAATCCCATGAAAAATATTCTAACCTTTATTAAAGAGCATTTAACCCCGAAATATGTTGAATCTCATTGGTAAAGAAATCCAAACGGCTTATCTCGAGTCTTATTCTGAATATGGCCAAAATATTTTTGACCGTTACATCACTTATGCCGATTTTTGGATCCAAGATCAAGATTATCGCGACCCTGATACTGGCGAAATTTTTGATCGCCCATCGCTCAATTTAGAACTTGAAAAAATAGAAAAACCTGCCGGAATTTCTAATCCCAAAGATTTTCGTAATGAAGTGGTGAATTTTGTCTTCAGAGCCCGGGCTAACAATCATGGTAAAAATCCCGTGTGGAATAGCTATGAAAAATTAAAATCGGTGATTGAGAAAAAAATGTTTACTAACACCGAAGATTTACTCCCAGTGATCTCGTTTAATGCTAAAGCATCTGAGGATGATAAGAAAAAACATGAGGAATTTATTGCACGGATGGTCGACAAAGGCTATACCCGTAAACAAGTCAGATTATTATGTGAATGGTATTTGAGGGTAAGGAAATCACAATAAATCATGTCGCAACTCATCGATAGACGGCAAAATGCAGGTAAGAAAAGCACCGTGAATCGCCAGCGGTTTCTGCGACGCTATAAAAATCAAATTAAACGCGCAGTAACCGATGCGGTAGGTAAACGCAGTATTACCGAAATCGATCAAGGTGAACAAATCAGTATTCCTGCTAAAGATATCTCCGAACCGCGCTTTCATCGCGGCCAAGGGGGGCGAGTCGAACGGATTTTGCCGGGAAACGATGAATTTATCAGCGGCGACCATATCAAAAGACCAAGTGCCGATGGTGGTGACGGCGGGGGTAGTCAAGCCAGTAACAGCGGTGAAGGTGAGGATGATTTTGTTTTCCAGCTATCGCGTGAAGAATTTCTTGAGTTGTATTTTGAGGATTTAGAACTTCCGGATCTGATTAAAAAAGAATTAGCACGGTTAACAACGTATCAAACCATGCGTGCAGGAGTTAGTACTAGTGGGATCCCTGCTAACATTAACGTGGTCCGCTCCATGCGGCAAGCGGCAGGCCGACGAATGGCTTCGGCGTCCCCCTACAAGCGGCAATTACGCCAGGCTGAAGAGGAGTTAGAACGGCTAGACGCTTCATCCGATCCGGACCAGGTCGATCTCTTACGCCTACAACGTGACATTGAGTTTTTTAAAAAGAAACTCAGCACCATACCTTTTATCGATACAATTGATTTACGCTACAATAACCGCATTCGCATTCCAGCCCCTTCAACTCAGGCGGTGATGTTTTGTGTGATGGATGTATCAGGCTCAATGGATGAAGCCAAAAAAGATATCGCTAAGCGATTTTTCATTTTGCTTTACCTTTTTCTCACCAGAAATTATGAAAAGATTGAACTGGTTTTTATCCGGCACCACACCTCCGCAAAGGAAGTCAACGAAGAAGAATTTTTTTATTCCCGCGAGACAGGTGGAACAGTCGTATCGAGTGCATTGGAGTTATTAAATCACATTATTGCAGCCCGCTATCCTGCCGCTTCTTGGAATATTTATGTCGCCCAAGCGTCTGATGGTGATAATTGGAATGCAGATTCCCCTTATTGCCAAGAACTTTTGCAAGATAAAATTATGCCTCTGCTGCAATATTTCGCCTACATCGAGATTATGCCACGGCATCATCAAAGCCTTTGGGAAGTTTATCAACAAGTAAAAAATAACTACCCTAATTTCGCCATGGAAAATATCGATAATGTAGCCGATATTTATCCCGTATTTCGCGAGTTATTTAAAAGGAAGACCGCATGAGAAAGAAACCTTTATCGCGTGGCGCCGAATGGACCTTTGAACTTATTCAAACCTATGATAGAGAGATTGCGCGTCTCGCCAAAGATTTCAAATTAGACACTTATCCAAATCAGATCGAAATTATATCGGCTGAACAAATGATGGACGCTTATGCCTCGGTTGGTATGCCCATTGGTTATCATCATTGGTCATTTGGCAAACATTTTGTTGGTGTGGAAAAAAGTTATCGGCGGGGACAAATGGGGTTGGCTTATGAATTAGTGATTAATTCCAATCCCTGTATTTCCTATTTGATGGAAGAAAATACCATCGCTATGCAAGCCTTGGTCATTGCTCATGCTTGCTATGGCCATAATTCATTTTTTAAAAATAACTATTTGTTTAAAATGTGGACATCTGCCGATGCCATTATCGATTACCTGGTCTTTGCTAGAAATTACATTAGCGAATGCGAGCAACGTTATGGCATTGATGATGTCGAAGAGATCCTCGATGCTTGCCATGCGCTGATGAATTATGGCGTAGATCGTTATAAACATCCTGCTAGCTTATCGATGCAAGAAGAAAAAATTCGCCAACAAAATCGGGAAATCTACTTGCAATCACAGATCAATGAGCTATGGCGTACAATCCCGCAAAGCAATCATGCCGATATAAATGGGCGAAAAAAGCGTTTCCCAACAGAGCCGCAGGAGAATATTCTCTATTTTATTGAGAAAAATGCGCCTTTATTAGAATCCTGGCAGCGTGAAATTGTGCGTATCGTACGGAAAATTGCACAATACTTTTATCCGCAAGGACAAACTAAAGTGATGAATGAGGGTTGGGCTTGTTTTTGGCACTATACGCTCTTACATGCTCTTTATGATGAAGGTTTAGTCACTGACGAATTCATGTTAGAAATTTTGCAAAACCATACCAATGTCGTCATGCAACCCGCTTTTAATAGCCCCTATTTTAACGGTATCAATCCTTACGCATTGGGTTACTCAATGATGCAAGACATTAAACGCATTTGTGAAAACCCAACTGAAGAGGACAAGCGCTGGTTTCCTTATTTGGCTAACAGCGACTGGTTATCTAGTCTTGATCTGGCAATGCGCAATTTTAAAGATGAGAGCTTTATCGCTCAATATTTATCACCCCATTTAATACGTGAAATGAAATTATTTTATATTGTCGACGATGATAAAAATCCTGATCTAATGGTTAACGCCATTCATGACGAGCAAGGCTATCAGGCTATTCGTGAAAGCTTGTCAAAGCAATATAATCTCGGCTACCTAGAGCCCGATATTCAAGTGTATTCCGTTGACATGGAGGGTGATCGCTCCTTAGCCTTGCAATACATCCAGCAAAATCGCATACCCTTAGCAGAAAATACGAATGAAGTCCTCAAACACCTCTACGCACTATGGAAATTTCCAGTAACCCTACAAACAGTTGATCTGCAAGGGCAGATTATTGCTGAGTGCCACTGTCCTCCAGAGCAGAACAAAACTGGCGGGCCCTCCCCCCTAATAGCTAAATAAAATCGCGTAGATACTCTATAGCCGTCATCCCGAACATCCATAGCCGTCATCCCGAACATCCATAGCCGTCATCCCGAACATCCATAGCCGTCATCCCGAACAAAGTGAGGGATCTCCCAAGATTAAGGAGATCCCTCACTTTGTTCGGGAGCAAGGTTCGGGACAAGGTTCGGGACAAGGTTCGGGACAAGGTTCGGGACAAGGGTATTGATAATCATTTTCATTTGTTATAAAGTTTCACTTCCTTTGATTTTTGCTTTCTTGGTGAGCAATGAAATTAAAAAAGATCCCATATTATTTTCTTTTCTCAGTCCTTACTTTTGGCGCCAGCCTTATTATTGGTTTCTTAAGTTTTACCGGGATGTTTGCACTAATACCGGTTATCCCTTATGCAATCAGTGCTCTTGTCCTGTCTGTGGGTTATGAAGGAGAAATTTACTTACAAAATATCAAAGGGGCTCTTAATAAACTATTTTTTAAAAGCGATTACCTCAAGCGTCATCTGGCTAACCAATATCTAGTCAAACAGTTCACACCAACTAAGGATATTACAGTAGAGGATTGCCCACAACTCACTGAACCAGCTATTGATACCGCAGCAGAGGATTGCCCACAATTCTTCAAGGACTACGAGGCCCAACTTAAACTATGGCATAAGTTTACTCACCACAAGAGGCTAAATAAAGAATCAACAGCGCGAAAGAAACAAATTGAAAAAACATTGCGCGATATGGAGAAATGGTTTGCATCACAATTATTTCCTGCTGAGGAAGGCAATTTAACTGAGTATGAAAACAATCTACGGACCTGGCTTAAAGCTAACGGCCAAAACGAACAAAACGAATTCTTGCAACAACAACAAGCCCGTTATAACGCAACGAAGGTTTTCAGCATCTTTTCAGGTATTTTTATGAGCTTTGGCACGTCCTATCTACTCGCGGATGCCTTTGCTATTTTTCCTTTTTTTGCCGTTTTCGCAACGTTACCCGGAGTTATCATTCCCTTAGCTATTATTGCTGGCGCTGCTTACGCTTTTCTTATCTATAATTCAGTCACCGATATGATCCATAGTAATAGCTTAGTTAAGTGGTATAACAAAATCATGGATAGCGAAGTAACTCCTCGTAACCTAACCATCGCTGCAGCTGCTGTCCTCTTACTCGTTCTAGCGACCACACTCACCCTCTTTACTGCGGGGACCTGGTGGACTGTAGTAAAAAATACTCGCCCACTGTATACCTGGATGGGTAAAATCCCCAATCTTATTGCAAGCGGTATTGCTATTATCACTGGTAGTGCCCAACTCATCTTTAATCTGCAAAATACTTGTGAATCATTGGACTTAATTGATAAGGCAACCAAAAAAAACTTTTTTGATGAATTCAAAAAGTTCATCGAAAAGGGGTTTGAAGCGCTCGGCAAGGAGAATTGGTTACAACGGATCAACATACCACGCATAATTTTAAAACTTACCGTAGTCCCGCTTCGCTTAATCTTATTTTTCGGTCATTTGATTAGCATGGGAGTTACTGCTGATAGAGTCCCAGGCATTTCTGAAACAATGTCTGCTCTTCTTGGCATTATTTGCGAGGGTTTTGAGGATTTTCATTATTTTATTGGTGATCTTCTCCACCATGATCATGAGCATGGTAAAGATACTGCTTCTCTACTGGAGCAGCGTTTTGGCGAAGAACACGGTCATGATCACAGTACAGACATCCCCACCCAGGCGATCAAGTTTTTATTCACTTATATCATACCCCTCTATCCTGCGGCTGCAGGCTGGGATTATCTGGCATCTGATGACAAACAACTCACATGGGATGACGCTTTGGCCAAACAAACAGGCCAACCGCGGGCAAAATCGGTTACTTTAAAAGCCACTGCCCAAAAGCCATCCAGTGGTTGGCAAGTTCAACATTCTGTTTATCGCATTGATCGCCACATTGCCAAGCATTTACATCAAACAACATCCGATCCGAACAACCTAGCCCCACAAAAAATCACTGCCTTACAAACGCTCCGCCAAGATCTGTGTGCCATGCAAACCCCTTCTGAAGAGGCAATTAAAGAACGAATTCAAGCCGAAGCCACGCAAGAAATTCATAATAAGCAACGTCACAGTTATTCCTTCTTCGAGCAACCCGACAAAACTCGCACGCAAGCCTTCCTCGAAGAGCAATTACCACAGCGAATCAGCGCATGATTGGTGGCGTTTGGTTGCAATAAGTTATGTCTTTTTTATATACAGAAAGATTATTTTTATGTATAATTTCCGCTCATTACTTGTAAAACCAGGGTAAAACATGTCACGTAGTAAAAAAGAGCGATCCTTAACTCTACTGGACTTTGGACAAACTCCGATCTGAACGGGCCCGAGCCCGTGGGCGAGCCCGGGCCCGCCCGAGCTCCGAACAGTGATAAGTTACAATCAAATCCAGATTATTAGCAATATTCCAGCATCACAACGCGCAATCTGCACTATTTATTGACTATTTTATCTTGATTATGCAATGATTTTTTCATCAAGAGCCGTGTTTTTCCACTTTTTAACGATAGGATGGCGCATGCGTTTTACCTGAATGTTCCCCGCTTGTCGTCCAAGGGATTTTTTTCGGGGTTTGGGTGGTTGAGCTGGTGTCCCAATCATTCGAATAATTCGTTCAAAATCATTTTGAACTTGTGTTGGTTGCTTTATAGTTTCATTATACTTGAAGAACATTATCGCTTAGCCAGAGATTTACTTATTCGCATTGTTATGATGTTGACTAAAATGGCGCAAAAAGTAGATTAGCCGGAGCTCGGGCGGGCTCGGGCTCGCCCACGGGCCCGGGCCCGTTCAGATCGAAGTTTGTCCAAAGTCCAGTAACTCTAAACAACCCAGACAATAAATTTAGCGTTTTAACCCGTGAGCTTGCGGAAGAAATCATCAGCCACTCCTCCATTAAAGACACTGCAAGCCTAATATGTGCATCTAAAACGACTTATAATTTATTCAGACCCAATACAAACCTAGTTTGGGTGATGAAGGCCCTGGCTTGTGTCATTCAAGGCGAGCCGGATAAATTGGCCTGGATAGCAAAACTTAACCCCAATGCCTTATTCGGGAAGTGGCAAGTTACCGATTTGCGCGGACGAATTTTTTATCCTAGAAAAAGCAGTTGAAGCCGTAGCGAGCAAGTCAAAGGTGCTGAAGATGTTCGGCTTTTTTGAATTTTTTCGCGAAAGCAGTAGTCACCACTACGGTGAGCGAAAAAATTCAAAAAAGCCGAGCAGATTCAGTGCGTTTGGCTTGCGCAGTAGGCTTCAACTGCTTTTTCTAGGTTTATAGCATATCCGCGTATCAGCTCACTACTTTTCTCTGTGATGCGGACATGAAGAAAACAATCGACCCGCTCATTCCTGAGGAGTTGAGGAAAAAACGCCAAGAACAATATGCTGAGCTTGGCAGCGGAGGTGCTGATTTAATTAAGCTTGACTTTGACCCTCTAGAGGCAGCGGAGAAGGATTTCAACACCATTCTTAGATTTAAGACGACCTATACTTTACTTGGTTGTAAACAAAAAGAAGTCACTTTTCCTTTATTTGAAAATAAGGACGCCATTATTTATTACCAAGATGAAAACAGTAACGTCAATTTCTACTACGCCAATCGCGAAACCAAAGCGATTAAGAAACTTTCCGTTTGTGCTAACACCAAGGACACCCAGGCATTTGAGGTGTTTAAATTGTCCTTTACTGACATGGAAAATAACTCGAGCCGTCGCTCAAGTAATACAGAGCACCAACTGATTGAAACCATGCTGCAATGCAAACTACACCGTGAGGGCATTGAGTATGAACAAGATGGTATACGCTACCGCGATAGCCGTACATCGTTTCGATTGATTAATGCCTATAGAACCTGCATCAGGTTCTATGAGGAGTCGGAAAATAATGAGCAGTTCAGAAAAGCAAACAACTATTGGTGCAAAAATGTTGGAAAAGCCCAGGGCGAAGAAATGTGGTTACTACAACGCATTTGTGTGGAATACCACCCAATCTGCCCACTGCCTCCCAATTTTGATAACTTCAAGCGTGGAGTAAGGATTTATAATCATACTCCTTATCTTCATACTACCCCTAATGATGTGCTCCTGGACGGTAAATTGGTTATCGACCTCGGTTTGAATTTTGCAATATATAAAGGCAGGAACGGGGCCGGGTTCCACTCGGATGGCGGGTTTGCAGTGATGTCGGCCGTGGACATGGATCTGATTGCCATTTGCTGTCTTGTTGAAAGCGCTAAGGCGAATGTGATTGAATGTGAGCAAGAACAGGATTTGCAGTCACAGAGCCCCTATAATAGCCCTCAGTAACTGTATTTAAATTATTGCTCCCAAGGTTAATGATGAAAGAAACTGATTCCCTGCAGCGTTTTATGTTTGTACATGCCGGTATTCGTGGCGAAATTGCTCATTTAAAAGAGACTTATCAAACCATTATGAATCAGCGCCCTTATCCCGCTATGGTAAAAAATTTACTGGGGGAAGCGCTAATTTCCTGTCTACTTTTAGCAGGTAGCATTAAATTTGAAGGCGAGTTAAGCCTACAATTTCAAGGTGATAAGCGGCTACCTTTGCTGCTGGTACAATGTGATCATCAATTACATTTAAGGGCCTTTGCAGCTTACCAAGAGGGCCTGGAAATTATTGATTACGCTGAGGCCTTTTTAAAAGGACATATGGTCTTAACCATCAATCAGTACAATAAAACGAAATCTTATCAAAGCGTTGTTCCTATCCAAGCTACCTCGATGAGTATCTGCGCATCAATACTGCGACGCCGCTCGCGACCGACACCGCGCCGTGATTCTCGCGTCGGCGCTCCTTCCTTGAGGAACTTGTCCTCAGCGGTCCAGAGCTGCCACTGCCATGAGTTCCTGGGGCGATGCTGTGCCCGTCCCTTTTTTCATGACCGTTATCGAGGCCACAAGATTGCCGAAACTCGCGGCCGCAACGGGGTCGCCCGTCACCGCCATAGTTAAGGCTGTGCCCGCAGCGAAACCGTCGCCGGCGCCGCAGATGTCCAAGGGATTTTCGACCGGCCGCGGCTTTGACCAGGCTTCCTGGCCTTCTTGGATCACTAGGGTACCTTGCGTCCCGTGTGTCACGAAGAGAACTTTTGCGCCCAGTCGCTCGCGCAAACGCCTGAAATCCACGCTTCGGAAAAGTTCCTGGCACGCCGCTTCTGCCTCGGCGCGATTGGGCTTGACCATCACCTTGCGGAACAGATGGATGCGCTTGCGCGAATCTGCAAGAAAGACTTTCTCAGGATACTTCTCGGCCATGGTGATAATCGCCTCGCGCACTGCGGGCGTCACCACGCCACCTGCCGAAGTTTCCGCCTGGTCGGCCACCAGAACGACGTCAACGCCTTCAATCGCTGAAGCGAGGTTCGCAAGGATTCTCTGTTGCGCGTCGGCGGGGAGCGGTTTTGTCGAAATGAAGTCCACTCTCGGTTTATCCTCGATGCCGGTTTGGTTGTTCAGGAGCTTCGTGTAGGTGAAGGTTTGCCCCCGGCGAATTCTCACCATGAGGCTGGCGTCGATTCCACGCTCCTTCAAAGCGCGATCTAACTCGAAGCCAAAGCCATCGTCACCCCGCACTCCCACCACGGCCACTTTTCCTGTTCCCAAAGCGGCCAGATTATTGGCCACAGTGCCGCCGGCACCCGGAGTCACTTCCGTGGAAACGATGCCGAGGCGGGGAATGCCGGTTTCACCGAGGGCTCCGCAGTAGCGGGATCGTAAATGCACCAGCGGTCCAGGCAGATGTCGCCCACCACGAGGGCGCGAAGTTTTTTGATGTTTTCCAGTATTTCAGCCACGGTCATGGTTGCTAGCTCCAAAAGGGCGTCCCGCAAGGCGGGAACTGTCGCGCGATGGTCGCCGCAAAAGTAAAAACTTTCTCCCCCGTCGGCCACAGTTCGCACCAGGATGGTCTTGTGGGGACGGAAGTAGTAACCGGCGTCGGTCTTCGGCAACTCGTGGTGGATGTCACCCTGGATCGGCACAAGGTCAAATACGCAGGTGGTGAACCTCTTGATGGTACGGCCCTGCTGGTGGGCCACGTTGCGAGCCATGGAAAGAGCCTTCAAATAGACTTCGGGCCCCATGATGGCGGAGCCAAAATTGAGGACGACCCCTCCTTCCAGATTTTCGACAGACTTGGCAAAGATCAGGAAATCGCGATAGCTGGCGGCGCCCACGGCGCCTCCATCACAGTTTGGATGTTGGTGAATGATGTCATAACCAATTCCGACGTGGAAAGTGACTGGAATTGAGAGGCGGTAGGCGGTCGCCACGATGCTCACATCCTTGTACGGGAAATCACTGGCTTCGATTCGCCGCCCGACATTCTCGCCTAACCCCAAAGAGAGTTCCGCCGCCTCTCGAATCACGTCATTGAGCTCCCCCGTCTCGCGCCAGAGACCGAACTCACCGCTCTGAATGTAACGAGCCACACTCTCGGTGGTCGCCCCGATGCGGGCCAACTCATAATCATGGATGATACCTGCGCCGTTCGTGGCGACGTGAGTCAGGTATCCCCGTTCCAGCAAGTCGGCGATATAGCGGCTTGCCCCCGCTTTGATGACATGCGCTCCCATCATCAAGATCCTCGCCGCACCTCTTTGCTTTGCGGCCAAAATTCTTCGCGCTAATTCAGGAAGGTTCGGGTGGGAATACTCCGGCGCTGGACCTTTCAGTCCGAGAACATCTTGGAGCCGCATGTCGTGAATGCGGTCACTCAAGGGTTTGATCGACAGAAGCGAACGGTCGAACAGCTCATACTTGGATTTCATGCTGTCCCTTCAACTGGAAAACAGAACGTCCATCAGCTCGTCACCGCACAGAAAATTCGGAATTATGAAATCAGCCCCTGCATTGACCAGCCTCTCCCGCTTCCAAGGGTCAACTGCCAGGCACTCGGGCTCATCCGTTGCAACTCCCACGGCGACACCGCCGGCATCCTTGACGTTCTTGATCTCTACGTACCCGTCTCCAAATCCAAGTAGTTCCTCGCTGCGGCATTGCGAGCTCGAGAGCAATTTCCGAATGAGAATCTCTTTGGAAAAACTCTTGTAGTCATCGAGGGCGCCGTAGATTCCGCCGTCAAAGTAGCGTTCGATCCCAAGCAATCGCGCCTCTTCGAGCGTATAGGCCTCATCTGTGCCGCTGGCACAGTAGAGCTTCACGCCGCGGCCTTGGAGAGCTGCTAGGAATGTGCATACGCCCGGCACCAGATACTTTTCCGGCGCGACCTTACGCTGACGGAGGTTCTCCCTCCGGTGATGAATCTTTTGCATCAGGCGGTCGTTGTAGAGGCGCTTGTATTCCAAGGGCTCTCGGGGCTTGCCTCCCCGCTTCTCCACCTGCTGGGCTAACTCGATCATCTGACAAATGGTTTGTTCTCCTGTCAGGCGTGAAACAAACTCTTCCACCAGCGTTCGCAACTCTTCTTCACTCTCGCCGGTATTGAACTCCGCCAGAATCTCGACCATCATGGGAATCATCACCTTCACCCAGCCGGCGCGAATCAGGGAAACCGTGCCATCAAAATCAAACAATGCAACGCGTGCCAAGCTGGTCGAAAAACCTCGATGAAGACGCTCGATCATTCCCGATACTGCTCCCTCCGTGAACGAACTTTCTGCTGGCGCCCGAGGTCTCAAACAGGTTTAGAGACATAGCGCCGCCCTTCGGCGCCACGAGGCTTAGGGCCGGCGGCCGGCCCACGCCATTCTACGCCTGAATCCTCGCGCCTCATCAACATACCGGCGCGTGGAGAGGGAAGCGCAAGGGATGCTTTGAGATATCGCATCTCCTCGATGGGTTGGGACGCTAGTCCAACAAGACGTGGGGAGCAGGCGGATTTGGAGCGTGAGGCGGGGAGAGAGTTGAGGGACGATCTGCTATGAGATAAGACCTCACTTGTGGGAATCGGGACGGCCAAGCGGCAGCGATGGGTGTTGCCGCGACATGCCTCAAAACTGGTCGGGCTCATTTCGCGTCGGCGAAATGAGCCCGTGGTTGCGGGGGCTGGATTTGAACCAGCGACCTTTGGGTTATGAGCCCAACGAGCTACCAGACTGCTCCACCCCGCATTCACATCATACCGCAAATAAGCGCTGCGCACAATTCTTATTTTTGTTGGTCCGCGTGCCGGCATCGGGCGCGACGGCCCTGACCCTGTGCTATGATGTTAGTTTTTGAAACACCCGTCGGGCGTGACAGTGGGATATGGGCGCTAAAGCGGCCAAGCCGGAAGTGAAGAATTTTGCGGTCAACCGCCAGGCCGGCCACTACTATCACCTGATGGAAAAATTCGAGGCCGGCATTGAGCTGACTGGCACCGAAGTGAAATCCATTCGCGACGGCAAGGTGAATCTGAAGGACGGCTACGCGGCCGTGAAGGGCACGGACGTCTGGCTGATGGATTGCCACATCAGCCCGTACTCATCGCGCGGCTATGCCAATCACGAAGCGCTTCGCGAACGCCGGCTGCTGCTCCATCGCGCGGAAATTAACAAATTGAAAGGGCGCACGCAGGAGCGCGGATTAACCATCATTCCGACGCGACTCTATCTGAAAAAGGATCTCATCAAGTGCGAAATCGCGCTGGCCAAAGGAAAGAAAGTTTGGGACCGGCGCGAGGCCGAACGCCGCCGCACCGTCGAACGCGAAACGGCCGTGGAAATGAGAGAATTCAAAAACAGGAGGTAGGAATTAGATTCCTAATTCCTAAACATTGCCCTTGAAAATCGAATTCCAGAATACCCCGTTGGCGCAGCTTCAATCTCCCGTCGTGGTGGTCTATGGATTTGAGGGAAGTGCAGCTCATAGCGGTACGGCGGAGCATCTCCCACCCGAAACCCGAGGCCTGCTTGATGAGCTCGAAAAGTCTGGAGAGCTGACGGGCAAGGCTTATGAGTGTACGCTCGTCCACCATCCGGTGGGGCTGGCGGCTGGCAAACTCCTGGTGATCGGCGCAGGGAAGAAGGAGAAATTCAACGCTGGTCAGCTCCGGCGATTGAGCGGCGCTGCTGTGCGCCACGTTCGTGCCCGCGGGATGCACGAAATGTCTTGGCTGTTTCCGGGAACCGGCATTTCTTCGGACGACATTCAAAGCGTCGTCGAAGGCGCGATCCTGGCTGACTACGATGCAGACACTTATCGTACCGAGCGGAATGGCGAGCGCCGGATCGACCGGCTGGTTCTCGCCGATCCCGATGGCAGCTTGGGTGAGCCCGCCCGCACCTCGCTGGAGCGCGGCCGAATCATTGCGGAGGCGCAGAACTTCACTCGCTCGCTGGTGAACGAACCCTCCAACGCCATGACGCCCACCATACTTGCCCAGCGCGCGCAGGAGATGGCAGTACGCTGCGGCCTGGAGTGCGAAGTGCTCGGGCCGGAGAAAATCCGCGAGTTGAAGATGGGCGCGTTTTGGGCGGTGGCGCAGGGCAGCAGACGAGCCCGCCAGACTGATCGTCATTCGTTACACGCCCGCGGAAGCGCCGGAGTCAGCCGGTGATCGGATTGATCGGGAAGGGAATTACCTTTGATAGCGGCGGCATCTCCATCAAGCCCGCGGCCGACATGCACGAAATGAAGACGGACATGGCGGGCGGCGCCACCATGCTGGGCGTGATGCAGGCGATCGCCCAGCTCAAGCCGCAAGGTCCGCGTCATCGCGCTGATTCCGGCCACGGAAAACATGCCGAGCGGAAATGCCTATCAAGCCCGGCGATGTCATCACTTCCATGTCCGGCAAGACCATCGAAATACTCAACACCGATGCCGAGGGCCGCCTGGTGCTGGCCGATGCGCTGACTTACGCCAAGCAGCTTGGCTGCACGGTCTCTGATCGACGCTGCCACCTTGACCGGCGCCGTCATGATCGCGCTGGGCAACATCACCACCGGCGTCTTTGGCTGGAACAAGGAGTGGGTGAATCGCGTGCTGGCACGCCGCGGCCAGCCGGAGAGAAGATGTGGCAGCTGCCCGTCGACGACGACTATCGCGACCTCTACAAGAGCACGATCGCCGATATCGCCAACACCGGCGGCCGCTACGGCGGAGCGATTACCGGCGCCATGTTCATCGGCGAATTTGCCGGCGATACTCCCTGGGTGCATCTTGATATCGCCGGCACGCGCTGGTCGAACGAGGAGAAACCCTATCGCGCCAAAGGCCCCACCGGCCACGGCGTGCGCACGCTGGTGCAATTGCTGACGAACCCGTAGGGCCGACCCTTGGGTCGGCCTGGGGCCGGGCCAAGGCCCGGCCCTACATCCGTTCCGGAATCTCAATGCCGAGCTATTCGAGTGTGCGGCTTAGCGTCTGCTCGACGAGCGCGACGAGGTAAAGCAGAAACTTCTGGCGGCCGGGTCCGGTTCATTCAGAATGTGGAAGTGATGGTAGAAGTTGTTGAACGCCTGCGCCAGACGGAACGCGTACTTGGCCACCACGGCGGGCTCTTCGCTGGCGATCGCCTTGGGCGACGACCATTTCCAGTTGGCCGGCAAGCAGGGTCAATTCCCAAAAGCCGCGCTCCGTCCGCTCGCCAAAAATCGGCGAAGCGACTCTGCGCGAAGTCGCTCGCCAAGTTGCTCCGGGCTGAATATCCGGGTGCGCTTCCTGAACTTGCGGAAAATATTCCGCGCGCGCACGATGCTGTATTGCAGGTAAGGTCCCGTCTCACCTTCGAAGGCCAGGGCTTCCTTGAAGTCAAAAGCAATGATGATGCGGCGCGAAAACTTCAGCAGGAAATAGCGCAGCGCGGCGACGGCGATCTTGCGCGCGTACTCGCAATTGTTCGGCTCGATCCTGCGGCCATGTCGCGCGAGCTCACTTCCTCCGCGGCGCTGAGCGATCAGTCGATCGATCAGGTCGTCGGCTTTGACGCCCTGGCCTTTGCGCCCGGAAACCTCCACGTCGGGCCCTTGGCGCGATCTTCGTCACTCAAGCGATTCCCATCTCCTCCGCGCAAGCGCGCGGTGAGCCCCACGACTTCATAAGCGAAATGGTGGAGGTTCGCGGCGCGCTCGTGGTACCCGAGCGAGTGGAACGCGGCGTGAACGATGTTCTGGAGATAGGATTGGCGTGTATCGATCACGGCGTAAGCGGCGGTGGCCTGGCCGAAGGGCGGCGCGCCGGCTTGCCGCTGGACGGTGGTCCGCCACACTGTGATGGCCGCGGCTCGGGCTCATAGCGGTAGAACGGCGCGTATCCAAAGTCTTTTCCCAGCAAGGCGAATTTCCAAAGATGGTAGGCGATGTCTTTGCCGACGTAGGTCACGGTGCCGTTCGAGCGCACGATGATCTTCATGTCTTCCGCGGCGGGCTCAGCCTCGGCTGCTCGCCCTGTTCCGCCCGTTCAGCGGCGAAAGCGCCGGCGACCTCCAGATCCATCACCCAGCAGCCGGCGATTCTTGCCCGCGTCTTCGAAGCGAATGGCGCTTTTCTCCTTCAGCAACTCGAAGGCGGCTTTCCAGAAGTGGAGTTTCAGGATTTCGCTTTCCTGGACGAGCAGGTCGATACTCGATGTTGAGGCGCAGCATCGTTTCCAGGTGGGTGCGACGATGGCGGTGGAGATCACGTCCGCCATCGCTGCCGTTTCGCCGTGGCCTTCTTCGATGTCCTTCAGCGCCTGGGACGCGCAGGTTCAGAACTTCCTTGTCTGTTCTCGTAGAGCTGGAAAACGCGCGCGTAAAGGTCCCAGCAGTAGTAGTCGAAGCGCGGGGCTCGCGAGTCGCTCGGGTCCGGCTCCGTTAGCTCGCGCACATCTTCCGAGGACTTCTTCTCCAGATGGAGAAACCCACCACCACGTCGGCAACTTGCACGCCGGTATTGTCGATGTAGTTCTGGACTTCGACGTTCTCGCTGCGGAAGCGCAGCAGGCGCACAAAGGTGTCGCCCAGAACGGCGTTGCGCAAGTGGCCGATGTGCGCGGCCTTGTTGGGATTGATGCTGGTGTGTTCGACCAGGATTTTGCGGTGCTGTAGCATGGGTCTCTGACCGACGAAGGGAGGTTCGTTCTCTGAATAGTGCCACCGCGATGAGCGCCCGGTCCAGATGAAAATTCAAGTAGCCGGCTCCCGCAACGGTCACACGCTCGACGCCTTCGAGCGGCAACAGCTTGGCGGCGCAACTGCTCCGCAATTTTGCGAGGCGGCTGGCGAAGTTGCTTGGCGAGCTCGAAACAAGCCGCCACCGAAAGCTCGCCCATCTCAACGCTGGGAGGTAAGCCCAATGCGGGGTCACTTATTCTCAGGCCGAAGGTTGCCTCGACGGCGTCCGCAAACTTCTCGCGAATCTTTTGTTGAGTCTCTAGGTACAATCGTTCTCCGTGCTTGGAGGGCATCGGCGCGCCCTTGTGTTGTTGGGCTGAGCCGAGTGTTGATTATATCAGATGGGACGCGACGCGACGGCAGGTGAAGCTCGCTATCGCATTGTCATTCCCGCGCAAGCGGGAATCCACTCCCGGGTGGTTCCCCGCAATCGCGGGGGTGACATCGCCTTGTGCTTTCTGCCTTCTGCTTTCTTCACGATTCTGGCACAATAAAAGTGGATGGCACCAGTCGAGCTGCAATCTTCCACAACGCACACCGTCAGCGGCTACGGCCCGGGCGAAGCGCCGCGCTGGGCGGATTATTCCAGGTGCATTCACTGCGGACTGTGCCTGAATGCCTGCCCCACTTACCGCGAGCTGGGCCTGGAAATGGATTCGCCGCGCGGGCGCATTTACCAGATGATCCAGGTGGAGAAGGGCCGGCTGCCGATGGGCGACAATTTTGTCCGGCACATCGACCTCTGCCTGGATTGCCGCGCCTGCGAGACGGCTTGCCCCTCGGGCGTCGAATACGGAAAGCTGGTGGAAGCGGCGCGCGGACAAATCGAGAAGCAATTACCAGCGCCCACTCGTGCCGACGGCTCCTGCGCCAGCTTTTCTTTCACGACCTTCTGCCTTCCCGCTGCTCGATCTGGAGATGGCGGAAAGCTCTTGCGATTTTACCAGGCCTCGGGACTGGAGAAGGCGATTCTCAGCTCGCGGGTGCTGAAGCTTTTTCCGGGCCGGCTGGAAAAAGTGGCGCGACTGTCGCCGCGAATGGAGAAACCATTTTTCACCGAGCGTCTGGGCACAGTCGTTCCGCCCGTCGGGCCGCGCAAATATCGCGTGGCTTTCTTTGCCGGATGCATCGCCAATCTTTCTTTTGCGCGGCTCGAATGACGCAACGGTGCGCGTGCTGGCGCGCAATGGCTGCGAAGTGGTGATCCCGAAAGAACAAGGATGCTGCGGCGCTTTGCACGTTCATGCGGGGATTCGCGATTTGGCCCGCCAATTGGCCAAGCAGAATATTCAGACTTTCCTGAACGGCGCGGGCGGCCAACTTTGACGCCGTCATCACCAATGCCGCCGGATGCGGCTCGGTCCTGAAGGAATATCCGCTGCTCTTTGAGGAGGAGGAGCCGGAATGGGCGGAGCGAGCGCGAGAATTTTCGTGGCGCAATTGAAGGACGTCACCGAGTTTCTGGCCGGAATTGATTTCAATCGCGATTTCCAAGCGACGAATCTTCGGGCGACTTACAGGACCCTTGCCATTTGCTGCACGCCCAGCGCGTGAAAGCGGCGCCCCGAAAGTTGCTGGCCGCCATCCCAGGCTTGAAGCTGGTGGAGCTGAAGAATGTTGAAGTGTGTTGCGGCAGCGCGGGCATTTATAACGTGGTCCACAACGAAATCTCGGAACGGTTGCTGGAAGGCAAAATGCGGCGGATCGAAGAAACGGGCGCCGAGTTGATTCTGACCGCGAATCCCGGCTGCCTGCTCCAATTGCGCGCCGGCGTGGCACAGTGGGCAAAGATCGGCAAACCATGCCGCGTATTGCACGTCATTGAATTACTGGATCAAGCGTACAGGAAAACAGAAGCTAGAAGCTAGAAGCGAGAAGCTAGAAGTCCGAAGGAAGAGGCCGCAGGTACGGAAAGAGATTCTGGCTCCTAGCTTCTCGCTTCTAGCTTCCTTCTTGAACCGAGGTGATATTGACATGAGCGATTCCACCGCCGTTCAGTCCGAAAAACTCGACGCCCTCTTGCAGGAAAATCGGACCTTCCCGCCTTCGGAGGAATTTCGCCGTCAGGCCAACGCGAATGATCCGGCGGTCTTCGAGCATGCGGCGCGTGATGTCGAGTCGTTTTGGGCGGAGCAGGCGCAGCCCTGGACTGGTTCACGAAATGGACCAAGGTGCTCGACTGGAACGTTCCCTGGGCCAAATGGTTCGTCGATGCGAAGCTGAACGTCACCCACAATTGCGTCGACCGCCACGCGGCCACGGGGCGCCGCAACAAGGCGGCGATCATCTGGGAAGGCGAGCCCGGCGATTCGCGCGTCCTGACGTTCGGGATGCTCCAACGCGAGGTCAACAAGTTCGCCAACGTGCTGAAGTCGCTGGGCGTGAAGAAGGGCGACCGCGTGGCGCTTTACATGGGCATGACGCCGGAGCTGCCCATCGCGATGCTGGCCTGCGCCAAGATTGGCGCTCCGCACAGCGTGGTGTTCGGCGGATTTTCCGTGGAGTCGCTGCGTGAGCGCATCAACGACGCTCAGGCCAAAGTGCTGGTGACCGCGGACGGCGCCTGGCGCCGCGGCAACGTGGTGCCGCTGAAAGTGAATGCCGACGAGGCGCTGAAGGGCACGCCCACGATTGAAAAAGTGGTCGTGGTGGAGCGAGTCGGCAAGGCGGCCAATGCCGACCATGCAAGCCGGCCGCGATCTCTGGTGGCACGAAGCGATGGCACCGCGTCCGACAAGTGCGACGCCGAGCCGATGGACGCCGAGGACATGCTCTATATCCTTTACACCAGCGGCACCACCGGCAAACCCAAAGGCATTGTGCATACCACGGCCGGATATCTGGTCGGCGTCGCCACCACTCACCGCTACATTTTTGACGTGAAGGAGAACGACGTCTACTGGTGCACGGCGGACATTGGCTGGGTGACCGGGCACTCTTACATCGTCTACGGCCCGCTGGCCAATGGCACCACAACGCTGATGTACGAAGGCACTCCTGACTTTCCCGACCGCGGCCGGTTCTGGTCGATCGTCGAGAAGTATGGCGTCAACATTATTTACACCGCGCCCACCGCGATCCGCACTTTCATGCGCTGGGGAACCGAATGGCCGGCGAAGTACGATCTCTCTTCGCTTCGCGTTGATCGGCACGGTCGGCGAGCCCATCAACCCGGAGGCCTGGATTTGGTATCACCAAAACATCGGCCGCGGCCGTTGCCCCATTGTGGATACCTGGTGGCAGACAGAAACCGGCATGTGCCTGATCACACCTCTGCCGGGTATTACCGCCACCAAGCCCGGTTCGGCCACGCGGCCGTTTCCCGGAATCGAGGCGGAGGTGCTGGACGAAAAGGGCCAGAAGGTGGGGCCGGGCGCCGGCGGCTATCTGGTGCTCACCAAGCCCTGGCCCGCCATGTTCCGCACCATCTATGGCGACCCGGACCGCTACGTGAGGCAATATTGGTCGCGCTATCCGGGCAAGTATCTCACTGGCGACGGCGCCAAGGTGGACGAGGACGGATACTTCTGGCTGCTGGGCCGAGTGGACGACGTGATGAACGTGGCTGGCCATCGCATTTCCACTTACGAAGTCGAGAGTGCGCTGGTGGATCATCCCGTCGGTGGCCGAAGCCGCGGTGATCGGCAAAACGCACGAGATTAAAGGGCAGGGAATCGCCGCCTTCGTCACCTTGAAGGATGGCGCGCATCCCAGTGACGCGCTTAAGGAGGAACTCCGCAAGCACGTGGCCGAGAAGATCGGCGCCATCGCCCGGCCCGACGATATTTTCTTCACCTCCGAGTTGCCCAAGACGCGCAGCGCCAAAATCATGCGCCGGCTGCTGCGCGATATCGCTGAAGGCCGGGTTCTGGGTGATACCACAACCCTCGCCGATCCCGGCGTCGTCGCCGCGCTGAAACATCAATACGAAGAGAAAGAAAGCTAGCGGCTGCAAGGCGCACGCGACGCGCTCACTTCTTTCCTTCAGGACTTTCCGGCCGGCACGGTGGGGTCTCCGAAGGCCCTGTTCCCGCCTTTTTCGGATCACTGCGTGGAGCCGAGGACGGGCGATCCAGCATGGAATAATTGCTGGCCCAGGCAGCCTTTGGATTTTTGTAAACGTACATCCAGGTTCCGACGAGCAGGTAGGGAATCACTAACGCCAGGCCCAGATTTTGTTTCTTGCCGGGATTCGTTCCTCCTTCTCCCAGCGAAACAGCTTCCATGCGATCAGCAGACCGAAGAGGCCGGAAAAGACAGCACCGCGATTTCCGGCCAATGGCGGGAAATGGACTGCGAGCCTGACATGATGTCCTGGAAGGTCGAACACCAGGTAAGTGGCCGGCAAATAAACGGCCACGCTCTGAAGCCATTTGGGCAGCATAGGCAGCGGCACGGTGACTCCGGAAAGAAACAGCAGGCTCATCCACACCAGGTTGTTGTAAAGCTGGACTTCCTGCATGGTATTGGCGATGCTGGCGAGGGTGAGGCCGAAGCCCGCGAATGCAAACGTGCCCACGGTGATCAGGAACCACAGGGGCAGGAGACCTATCTTGAGCGGCATGTGAAAAATCGTTATGGCGCAAAAGACCAGCAGGGCCACCGCCGGAAGCTGGAGCAAGTAATTGGCCAGCAGGTTGCTGCTGACGATGGTGAACGACCCGATGGGCGCCAGGCGATATCGCCGCAGTGACCCGCGCTCCCGCTGCATCACGGCTTGCATTCCCAGCCCCCAAAATCCGCTGCCCATCACGTTCAGCGTCAGCACGGGGCCAAACAGATAAATCACAACGGCGGGATTGCCGTGGGCAAAAATTCCATCGTAGATGAAGAGAAAAATGACCGGGAATACGAAAGTGAAGAACAGCGCGATCTTCATGCGCGTCACCAGCCGAATGCCCATTATCGCCATGCGAATTGCGTTCATAGAATCGAAGTATGAACGATGAATGATGAACCACAAAAACTTTCCAGTTCATTATTCGACGCTCATTGCTCCTTTCAGCTTTCGCTCCCGCTCATCATTCATCATTCCTCCTTCATCGTTGATCTTTCTTCCGGTCATGTCGACAAAAACGTCTTCCAGGCTGGGCTGCGAAATGTGGAGATCAAGAAGCGCATTCTGCTCGGCTTCCAGGAACCGGATGAGCGACACCACGGCCTGTGTGGCCGGCTGGGCGTGAACGAAATAGAGTCCATTGGTCTCTCGGCAATCCAGCACGGCATCGAGCTTTTTCAGCCGCTCCGCCGGCACGGGCTTTTCGATGCGCACTTCCAGCCGAGTGCCTTTGCCCGAGCGTTCGATCAGTTCTCGCGGCGAGCCGCTGGCCACCACCTGGCCGTAATCGATGATCGCCACTCGGTCACACAGGCGCTCAGCCTCCTCGATGTAGTGCGTGGTCAGCAGAACCGTGCGGCCCTCGCTCGCGAAACCGCTCGATAAGCGAATAGATGTCGCGCCGCAGCATGGCGTCGAGGCCCACAGTGGGCTCGTCCAGCAGGACCAATTCCGGATTGTTGACCAGGGCAAGGGCCAGAGCCAGGCGCTGCTTCTGTCCGCCGGAAAGGTGCTCGTAGAAAGTGCGGCGCTTCTCCGTCAATCCGAAGCTGTCGAGCAGAGCTTCGATGGACGCCTGGTGCTTGTAAAAGCTGGCGTAAAGCCGCAGCGCTTCTTCCACGCGCATCTTGTCCGGCAGGACGGTGGCCTGAAGTTGAGCGCCGATCTTTTCTTTCAATTCATCGCTCTCCCGCGTCGGGTCCAGCCCGCAAACCTTCGCGCTGCCGGAATCCGGCGGGCGCAGGCCGGTGAGAATCTCCATGGTGGTAGTCTTGCCCGCGCCATTCGGCCCCAACAGGCCAAAGACCTCGCCCTTTTTCATTTCAAAGCTGATGCCGCGAAGCGCCTGACACCGCCCCATAGCTTTTGTGCAGATTCTCGGCGCGTACCAGCACCGGATTGATGTTGTCTGTAGTCACCGGAGACCGGCCTTCATCGCCAATGCGTTGGTTCCCTCCGAACGCTGCGAACAAATTCTCCTTCAATCACTGACCAGTTTACTTGCGTGGGTTTTCTTCGGCCATTAGCTTGTCTAAGTGAGCTCGCAACGCCCGGAGGTGCGCGTCTTCGTCCTGAAATGTGGGAGCGGATTGTCGGGCTGCGTCTTCCATCTCCGGTTGTCTGTTCAAGTAGCGTCGCAACGCTTCGCGCACCAGCTCAGACTTGGAGCGGCTCTCCTCCTTGGCCGCCGCCATCGCTTTGCGGTAGAGGTTGGGCGGCAAACTGACAGTCAGTTGAACGCTATTTCGCTTCATCAGACCCTCCGGGACTGTGCCTTACAACGTAAGGCAAATTGCGACGAGTTTGGCTTCGTTCCAAGCCGACTTTCTTTGTTTTCAATAATATGGTGGCTTCGAGCCGAGTTTTTCAACAAAATTTCCGCGCGTATCCCTGCGAGAGGCGATTTCCTCTTATTTTTCAATGGAATAGCGCCATTACAGCTTGCCTTGTGCATGGCTTTGATCCGGGGAGTGAGGTCGCGCGACGCGAGGCGCTTGGAGCCTGAATCCCATTTCCCAAATTCTGCCCGATTCATCCTACTTGAAGTATGACAGAATATCTCGATTTGTCAAGGGAAAATGATCAGAAACTGCAATGAAGTAATACCGGATTATAAAACTGCCGGTAGGGCGCTTGCATCAGCGCTTCCGCTCGCTCAGCCACGCCGCCGTTCATGGCACGTGCGCGGCTGGCCGGTTGCTTGACAGGCGGGTCAACACAACAATATAGTTGTGTTAAAAGGCATCGTGGCGCTCGACCTAAGGAGGTTGCGGCGATGATTAAGAATGACCGGCAGTTTCGCATCACCAAGGCGCAAGCGGAAAAATTCGAGAAGGCGATCAAAGAGGCAGCCTCCGCTTCCAAGCGCCCCGTTCATCCGGTCCTGAAGAGGGCTGAGATGGGCTCGTTGAAAAGCCAACTGAGCGACCTGCGTGGAGAACTGGAAGAATATAACGCACTGCGATCTGGCAAGCGGAAGACCGTCGCGCTCGATTCGTTCGACGATCTACCCAAGACGCTCATCCAGGCGCGCATTGCGGCGGGGCTAACCCAGAAGGAGTTGGTATCCAAACTTGGTCTGAAGGCGCAGCAGATCCAGCGGTATGAGGCGACCGACTACCTCTCCGCGAGCATGGAGAGGATGCGTGAAATTCTGCGCGCGCTCGGAGTCCGGTTTCGTCACCCGGCGGAACTGCGGCTCGTGTCGTGAGCGGTACGTTGAAACGTGGCGAGCCCAGGGCTTGGCCCTCCGAGAGACTCTGCGGCCGATTTTTGAAGAAAGGACCGCAGACTTCGAAGGGCGCGAAGTCTGCGCTACCAGCTCCATCGGTCGCTGGTCAGCAGCAAGGCGGTGGCATCGGCTGCGGTCGTTGTGGACGCAAAGGACGAGGACGCCAGGTCCATTACCGCGCCAACCGTTTCTTCGTTGACCTTAAAGAACGAGGATGGGCTACGATAAACGGCTATGCCCATACCTGAATGTTTTAGCTTGGGCACGGGCCACGAATTGCCGGCCGTATATGGGCGATGAAATCAAATTGGCACGTATTGCCCAGCGGCTGGACGCTGAACGGGGATGCAGTGGCGGCTCCTACTAAGAGTCTGGTTCCGATGGCTCCAAAAGCCCAGGATTGGTACGAAACTGAGTGCAACACTGCGGGCCTGATTCAAATTCTCGCACAAACCCAAACTCGACCATTGTCCGGTAGGCAAATATGGAACCTGCTGAGGCTGACCTGGATAACGCGAGCTGATGAACACTGGGGAGTGATAAAGGTCCCTGTTTTGGCGGATTGGTACGACAGCAGGTTGCCGTCGGCTTTGAATGACCTTGGCGCGAGCCTCAAGGTCTTGAACCTGCCGCAATCTGTGTTCGAAGCAGCGAACCGGGAAACGGGGTTCGTGAATTACCGTCCGGTGTGGCGCAACTCTTCATTAGGTTGGTGTAAAGCGAATCGAAATGCCTTGAACGATGTCATCGCATCTGCGCAGGCGTTAGGCGCGAATGACCAGGACCGTGTTGCTTTGGCGAGAAAAATCAGGTCTCTGCCGCGAGTCCCTACGCCTACTGGACGTGGAGGGACCGGGGACCCGGCGAATCTTCTTACTCCGCTCATTGCTTCCCTGGACCCGAAACGACGGTTCCCAGTGGTAAACGGCCGAGACGCCGTGAACGACCTGCTGCACACACTGCGACTCGATCACAGCAATCTCGAAGATCAGGTAAAAGGGCTGGTCGGTCTGATTGGGCAGTTCGGCATTTCAGATGCGTTCATGATCGATGTTCTCGCTTCGGAGATTACGAAATTCGGAGTGACTGCGCCGACACCCACCCCGAACCCGGTGCCGCCAAAAGCAGTTGTGTCCGCATCGAAACCTCTACCGGAATACGATGAAGCCGAGCGTATCGCCGTCACAAGCAGCAAGACGATCCATTATCGCGACCGACACGACAGTATGACGAACGCGGTGAGATTGATCCTGCGCGCCCAGGGTATTGAAGCCGGCACAGATCCCAATTGCAGGTTCGACATGAATGTGGTCGGCTACGATGGCAAACGCGATCTGTTAATCGAAGCGAAGCCAGACCCCGACAGGGGCTCTATCAGGATTGCAGTTGGGCAACTCTTGGATTACCGGCGGTTCCTCCCTCATCGCGCAGGCACGGATATGGCGTTTATCACGATTACGCGGCCTGACCAGTCATACGTCGAGTTCTTGCTGGATCTCCAGATCACCGTCCTTTGGTTTGAAGATGAGAGCTGTACGAAGCTCTGCGGAGAGGGAAAGGCCTGGGATGCAGTGAAGAAGCTGATGTAAATCGTCATGCAAATTGTACGGAGTGGATTTCATAGCAGAGCGCAACACCAAGGTGGACACCAAACCAGCGGTTCTGTGGACGCCAAGATGGACACCAAACGGCTATGTTGTTGAGATTAAAGAGATCTGGCGAAGAGAGTGGGATTCGCACCCACGTGCCCGCAGAGCCAGTTAGATGCGATCGTGCTCCTCAGGCGGTACATCCGGGATTTGATTCAGGGCGCGCTCGAATTCTTCGCGCTTGAAAAGCTTGGCTTGCTGCTGGATGAAGTCCCGGCTGGCGAGGTGATTGGCGAGTAGCGCCGTGACAAACTCTTCAACCGAGACGTGGTCCTGGGCGGCAACCTCGGCTGCCTTGTTGTATAGGTCCTCGGGCACGGCTATGGTTTTGGTCATGGCTCCTCGCTTTCTATTATCCTCAAGAATTCGCGCGGTGTCAGCACCTGAATTCCAAATCGCTCCACTCCCGCGAAGTGCCGGAGATTGTGAGTGACGAGAGCGGCGGCGCGGCCAGCTACGGCGAGTTCCAGAAGGAATTCATCGCCGGGGTCAGCCAGAAAGGGGCGTAGCAGAAAGTGAACGTCGGTCTCCCGGCCCACAAAGCAGAATGCCCGGATGATGGCTTCGACCGTGCTTTCAGGAATTCCCAGGCGCTGCGCTTCACGCTTGCCCGCCGCCTCGTACTCGAGGATGAGCGGCACGGAGATCAAAGGCGTCCACGCCTTGCCCAGCCCTTGCACGATAGCGAAGGATGCTCCGCGTCGCGACCGAAGCGCCGCAACAATTACGTTCGTATCCACCACGGCCGAGTACATGGGGTGGCTTTGAAATGAGAATCACCCGGACGCTTTTGAGGCGCCGAAACTGTCGGCGGCCCCAAATGACCGTGAAAGCTTATCATCAGCCGATAGCGCGCCGGCCATGAAATTGGCGGAGAGGGTGGGATTCGAACCCACGTCGCCATTGCTAGCGAACACCCTTTCCAAGCGTGCTCCTTCAGCCACTCGGCCGCCTCCGGGCCGAGAAACTCTCGCCGTCGTTTGCCGGGTCGTCCTATCCCGGCGGGCGCGTTAGCCCCTGGCGCGGCGGCGCCCTTGCTTCATATTATGAATCATGGCATGGCGCAGAAGCCAATTCGCCCTAGTCTGATAACCCCGGCCACCGGTTTTGAGCCATTCGATGATGTCGGAATCCAGGCGCATGGTTACCGGTTTCTTCACCGGCCGATAGAACTTGCCAATTTCGGCTCCGGACCAATCGAGCACCGGAGGGGCGTCGGAGAAATCAATGTCGGCGTCTTTCTTTGCGGCGATGGCGGCGATGTCTCGCTTCTGCTCCCTGGTGAGCTTCCGCATAGGCTCTCCTTTCGTGCGATTCGGCGGCACGCGCCGAGATGATGCGAATAACTTCTTCATTCTGATTTTCATAAAACGTATGCACGACCAGGAGCACCGAACCCGCTCCAATGGCCCCAACCGTTATCCAGCGCTCCTCATCGTCAAAGGCGGTGTCACGCTGGGTCACCGCGTAGGGATCGTCGAAGACGAGCTTTGCTGTTTCAAAGCTAACATCGTGCTTGCGGTGGTTTTGCCGGTCCTTGTCCTCGTCCCAATCAAAGCGCATAGGCCGCGACCAATGCAGAATATCCGCAAATTTCGCGCGTGTCAATATAATTGTACGTACAGAGGAGAAGTCCAGGTCAATCACCTACTCAAAGTCCTGGGAGCCGACCGTCTGGGCGAGCCACGTACCGTACGGTACGTGGCGGAGAGGGTGGGATTCGAACCCACGTCACGATTGCTCGTGAACACGCTTTCCAAGCGTGCTCCTTCAGCCACTCGGACACCTCTCCGCGCTGGCGACTTACGATCGTGATGTCTGCTCAGTATACCATTCCCGGCCAGAAGGCAGAAGGCAGAAGGCAGAAGGCAGAAGGCAGAAGGCAGATACACCTTCAAAGATTGTTTTCTACTGCCTACTGCTTAGTGCCTACTGCCTTCTGTTCTTTGCTGCCTAGTGCCTTCTGTTCTTTGCCGCCTCATGGCCCGTGTGACCACATCGGTTAAAATGTAGCCTCATAGGATGCGTGATGAAGGAACGCAGTGTCGGGATTCGCGAGTTGAAGTCCAAACACAGTGAATACATCCGCGACGTGAAAACGGGCCGATCCATCGTGGTCACCGAACGGGGACGTCGAGTGGCGCGCATCGTGCCGGAGACACATTCGCTTCAGGAGCGTCTGGCTGAGTTGAAGAACTCGGGTGCAATCCTGTGGAGTGGGCGCCGACTACGCGCGGTAATGCCGATGGTTCGCGCGCACGGAAAGCGGAGCGTGGCTGACATCGTGATTGAGAACCGCGAATGATTCTTTATCTGGACACCAGCGCACCTGCTCCCCAAGCCGGACTTCAATCTTGGCCGGACAGGCTGCCAAACCGCGGCCTCCGTTAGCGCAGAGATCTTTCCCGCACCTAGCAAGTATCCGCGCAAGCAACCCGAGACTTCACCAGAAGCATCTCCCTGCCAGCACGCATGGGGGACTCTGATGGCGACCACCGACTTTGACCCGACCCGGCTTGAAAGCATTTGGAAGGATTACCGGCAGCAACCGGCATCGTGGGTGAACTCGCTGCTTGTTCATCTCACGATCCTGGCCGGCATTGCACTGCCCTACGCCTGGGGCCCGCTGGCGAGCCGTGTCAGGCCTCACGCACCCGTCACGCCGCTTTACTTTCCGGCGCCCTACCGCTTGCAGGTGGAAAGCAACGGCGGCGGCGGCGGCGGGCAGCGCGAGCCTCTGCCCGCGTCGAAGGGAATCATTCCGCCGTTCTCGCAGACGCCCTTGGCGCCGCCATCTGCTCACCCGATCGTGAATCCTCAGCTTGCTGTGCAGGCGAGCCTGCTGGGCCCGCCGGATCTGAAGCTTCCTGAAATGTCCGGCGCGGATGTTTGGGGCGACCCCAACGGAGTGCTGGGCCCATGGTCGAGCGGTCCAGGATGTTGTGACGGGATTGGCGACGGCAAGGGGCCGGGCGTCGGGAGCGACAAGGGGCCTGGATATGGGCCTGGGCCGGGCGGCCCTGGCGTCTTCAGCGTTGGTGGGGATGTGACCGCGCCCGTTGCGACCTATCAGCCTGAGCCGCCTTACACAGAAGAAGCGCGCAAGGCAAAGCTCTCCGGAGTGGTCACGTTAGCGATCGTCGTGGACTCGCAAGGGATTCCGCGCGACATTCGCATCGTGCGATCGCTGGGCATGGGTCTCGATCAGAAGGCCGTGGAGACCGTGAGCAGTTGGAGGTTCAAGCCCGCTATGCGCATGGCCAATCCCGTTTCCGTCCAGGTGCTCGTCGAGATTACGTTTCGGCTGTTCTAATAGCAGTGGTTAGTGGCTGGTGGTTAGTGTCTGGAGATTTTTCCTCTTGCCACATGCCACTTCGCTTTTCTAACCACTAGTCACCAACCACTAACCACTGCTTTTCTTCACTTCCAGGCTCATCTTCCGCACCAACCCGCCGATGATGTATTACGTCAGCCCGAATTTCAATTTGCGCCTGGCGCAAGGAGATATCCGTCCATGGATACCGAACATTCGGCGGTTAATGTTCTAGCGGTCGATGACGATCCTTCGATTTGCGATTTATTGCGGGACAGCCTGACCGCGCAGGGTCATTCGGTCCGAAGCTGCCTGAGCGGCGAGCAGGCGTTGGAGATCCTCTCGCGAGAAGCAATCGACCTGGTAATTTCGGACCTCAAGATGCCGGGCATGTCCGGACTGGGACTGCTGCGCGCCGTAGTGCAGAAGCACCCGTCGGCCGCCTTCATTATGGTGACCGGAGTGGACGATCTGCGCGTGGCGATCGACGCCATGAAGCAGGGCGCGGATGATTATCTGGTGAAGCCGTTCCCGATGGACGTCTTGCAGGTGAGTGTGGAGCGCGCGCTGGACAGGAAGCGGATGCAGTTGGAACTGGAGAAATACCGGCGGTCGCTGGAGGAGATGGTGGAGCAAAGGACGAAACAGCTTCAGGCGGCGATGAAGCGCGTCGAGCTGACCTACGATGAGACGCTAGAGGCGCTGGCCGCCGCGCTTGACTTGCGCGACAATGAAACGGGCGGGCATTCCCGTCGCGTATCGCTTTGTAGCCTCGCCGTTGCTCGCGCCATGGGCCTCCCCGCGGCGCAGCTCAAGAACATCGTGCGCGGCTCATATCTCCACGACATTGGCAAAATCGGAGTTCCAGACGCCATCCTGCTGAAAAACGGCAAACTCACGCCCGTAGAGCGCGAGGTGATGGAATCGCACGTGCGCATCGGGTACAACCTGGTTTGTCGCGTCGATTTCCTGGCTGGCGCGGCGGAAATCGTTCTTGCCCATCAGGAGAAGTACGACGGCACCGGTTATCCCCAGGGACTGGTCGCCGAAGAGATTCCCATCGGCGCCCGAATCTTCGCGGTCGCGGACACGCTCGACGCCATGACCTCCGACCGGCCCTACCGCAAGGCCCTGTCCTTCGCCGCAGCGCAGGCCGAGATCGTTCGCGAATCCGGACGACAGTTTGATCCCAAAGTCGTGGCGGCGTTTCTTTCGCTTCCCGCTTCCACCTGGCAGGAGATTCGCCAGCAATCCGCCAACCTGCGCGTCGTTACCATCGCCGGCCAATTCGGCAAGATGGTCTTGCCGTTGGCGGCGTAACGGTTTCCGATTCGATCCGCCAAGCAATGGAGGCATTCTTGGATAGTACGATAAGCGCCATCGCCGGTCGCCGCTTATGGCTGGCATACGGGGCGGGCGTCGCCATGACGACAGCCACCCTGGCGCTGATCGAATTCGCGCTCCCCCGCGACTTCGCAGGAACGCCCGTAATTCTTTTCGTCATTCCGGTGATGCTCAGTGCGTACCTGGGCGGGCTGGGGCCGGGGCTGGCGTCCACGGTGCTCAGCACCACGGCTTCCGCCTATTTCCTCGCGCCACCGACTTATTCCTGGCACGTCGCCAGCCCTGTCAACCAAGTAAAGCTCATCGCCTTGGTCTTAGCAGGAGCGGTGATCAGCGTCCTCTGTGAGTCGATGCGTCGCGCGCAGAAACGTGCGCAGGTCGGCGAGGAGGGCTTTCGCTTGCTCGTGGGCCAGGTGAAGGACTATGCCATTATCGTGCTGGACCCGGAGGGCCGGGTGATGAGCTGGAACGAGGGCGCTGAGCGCATCAAGGGTTATGTCGCCTCCGAAATCATTGGGCGGAATTTTGCTTGCTTCTATACCGCAGAGGATATCGCGCGTAACCGTCCGCAAGACGAATTGTCAGTGGCGGCGCGCGACGGCCGCTTTGAGGATGAAGGTTGGCGCGTGCGCAGGGACCAGTCGCGCTTCTGGGCCAGCGTGGTGATCACGCCGCTCAGGGACGAAGCCGGGAGGCTGCGCGGCTACGCGAAGGTCACGCGTGATGTCACTGAGCGCAAGCGGGCGGAGGCGACCCTGAAGGAAAGTGAGGAGCGGTTCCGCCTGCTGCTGGATTCCACCGCCGAAGCCATTTACGGGCTGGACCTGGAAGGCCGGTGCACATTCTGCAATCCGGCGGGACTTCGGCTGCTGGGTTGCGCCGATCCGAGTCAAGTCATCGGCAAGGATCTCCATGCCCTGACTCATAGCAAACACGCCGATGGTACGCCGTACCCTGCCGCTGACTGCACAATCCACCGGGCGCTGGGGCGGGATGAGGAGGCTCACCTCCCGGACGAGATCTTCTGGCGGGCCGACGGCACCAGCTTCAGTGTCGAAACATGGTCTCATCCCATTCGCCACGGGGCGAACGTCGTAGGTTGTGTCGTCACCTTCCACGACACCACTGAGCGTATGCGAGCAGAAGATGCGTTGCGCCGCGCCAGCGCCTACAACCGTAGCCTGATCGAAGCCAGCCTCGACCCGCTCGTCACCATCAGTCCCGACGGAATGGTCACCGATGTGAACACCGCCACGGAAAAAGTTACCGGGGGTTCGCGGCATGAGCTGGTCGGCACTGATTTTTCCGACTACTTCACGGATCCGGAGAAGGCGCGGGCGGGATACCAGCAGGTGTTCCGCGAAGGTTGGGTGCAGGACTACGAGTTGGGAGTTCGGCATCGCGACGGGCACATCACGCCGGTGCTCTACAATGCCTCGGTCTATCGCGACGACGCCGGCCTGGTTATCGGCGTCTTTGCCGCGGCGCGTGACATCACCGACCGCAAGCGGGCCGAGCAGGATCTGCGCACCCTCAACGAAACGCTGGAACAGCGCGTCGCTCAGCGGACTGGCGAGCTGGAGGCGAGCAATAAGGAGACTCGAAGCCTTCACCTATTCCGTCTCGCACGATCTTCGGGCCCCGCTGCGGCACATCGATGGATTCTCACGGATGCTGGCGGAAGAGGACAACGCTGGCCTCTCTGACGATGCCCGCCGCTACCTCGGCCGAATCCGCGAAGGCACCAGGCAAATGGGTCAGCTTGTGGACGATCTCTTGAACCTGACGCGCCTGGGGCGCAAGGAAATCAACTTGCAGGTGACAGGGCTAGGCTCTCTGGCCCTTGAAGCGGCGGACGAAATCAAGAAAGAGAACCTCGGGCGCGACATCGAATGGCAGATCGATCCGTTGCCCTTTGTCAACTGCGATCCTGGCTTGATGAAGCAGGTCTTTGTCAATCTCTTGTCCAACGCGGCGAAGTACACCCGGCCGCGGCGGGCAGCCCGCATCGAGGTGGGAGCCATCAACCAAAACGGGCAGCCGGTGATCTTCGTCCGCGACAACGGGGTCGGGTTCAGCATGAAATACGCCGATAAACTCTTTGGGGTTTTTCAACGCCTTCACCGGTCGGAAGACTTTGAAGGCACGGGCGTGGGGCTGGCGGCCGTTCAGCGAATATTGCACCGCCACGGGGGAAGGGCCTGGGCCGAGGGCGAGCTCGATAAGGGTGCGACATTTTATTTTACGCTGGGAGGGGAAACATCAGAAAGCAGAAATCAGAAAGCAGAAGGCGGCAAAGTAACGGAAATAGCGAGCGTTCAAATGGCGGAAAGCGTACAAAAAGCCGCGTGAGGAAGTGTAGGGCCGGGGCTTGCCCGGCCAATAAAGGCCGACCCAAGGGGCGGCCCTACAATGCGACGAGGTGAGCGATGAATAAAACAACCGTGGAAATCTTACTGGTCGAGGACAACCCGGACGATGTGGAGCTTACTCTTCACGCTTTGCGCAGAGAAAAACTCGCAAATACCGTCCAGGTGGCGCGCGACGGGGAAGAGGCACTGGACTACATCTTCTGTCGCGGCGAGCACTCTGATCGCGAGTTCAATCAGCAGCCTCGACTGGTGCTTCTCGATTTGAAGTTGCCCAAGGTGGACGGCCTGGAAGTGCTCCGGCAGATGAAGGATGACCCACGAACCAAGGCCATTCCCGTGGTCATTTTAACCTCGTCGCGGGAGGAAAAGGATCTGGTCAGCGGCTACAAGCTGGGCACCAACGCGTACATCCAGAAACCGGTGGACTTTGACCAGTTCCGCCAGATGGTGAAAAACCTGGGGCTGTTCTGGCTGGTGGTGAACCAGCCGCCGCCGGCGGCCGCGTTAGCAGCGTGAAGAAAAAGTCGTCAGTTCTCAGTCGTCAGGGGTCAGTAAAAGAACAACCGCAAAGAGTCTGTACTGAAGCCTGACAACTGAGAACTGATAACTGACGACTTTGTTCTTTGGAATGAAGGTGAAATAATCCATTGTCCAAACCGACTTCCAAACCCGATGTCGTTACGGCGCGCCTTTTGCGCATCCTGTACGCCGAGGACTCTCCCCAGGACGTGGAATTGTCCCTCCGGGATTTGAAAAAGGCTGGCTATGAGCCCATCGCTGAGGTGGTTTCGGATCCGCAAGATTTTCGAGACAAACTCCGCGCTCAATCTTTTGATGTCATTTTGTCGGATTACAATCTGCGCAGTTGGACCGGAATGGATGCGCTGGAGATGGTCCGTCAGGAAGCGCCTGATACGCCATTCATTCTGGTCACTGGAACCTTGGGGGAGGAGGCCGCGGTCGATTGCATCAAGAAGGGGGTGACGGACTACGTTATCAAAGACCATCCGGCCCGCCTGTCTCCTGCCGTGGTTCGTGCGCTCGATGAAAAGAGGTTGCGTGCGGAAAAGGGCCGCGCGGAACACGACATCCGGCGCGCCAAAGAACAATGGGAGCGCACCTTCGATACGGTGCGCGATGCCATCCTGGTGTTGAACGCGGATTGCAAGGTTACGCAGGCCAATCGCGCCGCGGCCCAGCTCGCCGGCCTCGAGTCCCGCCCAACTTGTCGGCAAGCACTGCTACGAGGTCATACACGGCACCGCCGAGCCGCGTCCGGATTGCCCGCACCAGGAGCTGATCCGTACGGGCCAGGAGGCGAGTGCGGACCTCTTTGAACCGCGCTTGGGCAAATTCTTTGCCAGCGCCACCGCGCCCCTTCGGGACGAGGCCGGCGCCTTCTCCGGCTGTGTCCACGTTCTGCATGATGTCACCGAACGCCGGCGCGCCGAGGAGGCGTTGCGCTACAGTGAGGAACGCTTCGAAGTGTTCATGGACAACAGTCCGGCTTTGGCTTGGATGAAAGATGACGAAGGCCGATACGTTTATTGCAACAGGACCATGGAGCGCGTGGTGAATAAGAAGCGTTCCGAAATTGTCGGAAGTGTCGGATTCGATTTGTGGCCGAAAGAAATCGCCGCGGTGCAGCGCGAACATGACTTAGCTGTTCTTCGTTCAGGAGAGGCTCACGAATTCTCGGAACTTATTCCCGATGGGGGACGGAAGCGGGAAGAGTGGGTGCTCAAGTTCCCCTTTCAGGACTCCAAAGGACGACGCCTGGTGGGCGGGATCGGAATCGAGGTCACGGAACGTAAGCGCCTGGAACATCAGCTTCGCCAGGCGCAAAAGATGGAAGCCATCGGCCAGCTCGCCGGCGGCGTGGCCCACGACTTCAACAATCTGCTCACCATCATTTCCGGTTACAGTGAAATGCTCCTCAGCAAGGTGCCGCAACAAGCAGAGCTATTGAACCAGATCCAGCAGATCAGCAAAGCCGCCCAGCGCGCCGCGAATCTCACCAAACAGCTTCTGGCTTTTGGCCGGCGGCAGAGAATGGCGCTGGAAGTTTTGGACCTGAATACCGTTGTCGCTCACCTGCAAAGCATGATGCCCGGCATGGTCCGCGAAGACATCGAGTTGCGAATGGCGCTCGGGCACGATCTCGGCCGCGTCAAGGCGGACGCGGAACAGGTGGAGCAAATTCTGATCAACCTCGTGATCAATGCTCGCGACGCCATGCCGCATGGTGGAACCTTGACATTTGAAACCGCGAACGCGGATATCACGGAAACCTTTGCGCGCCAGCATCTGGGGATGAAGCGCGGGCCTTACGTTATGCTGGCTGTAACTGATACCGGCTGCGGAATGGACGCCGAGACCCAGGCACGGATTTTCGAGCCCTTTTTCACCACCAAAGAAGAAGGCAAGGGCACCGGGCTCGGCCTCGCCACCGTTTACGGGATCGTCAAGCAGAGTGGCGGTTACATTAGCGTGGAGAGTGCGACGGAAGAGGGCAGCACTTTCCGAGTCTATTTGCCGAGGCTGGAGGCCCCAGCGGTGGCGCGTGAGCCGGCGACGGCGGTGGCGGCCCGGGCCGGCGGGACGGAGACCATCCTGGTGGTCGAGGACGAGGAGAACCTGCGCGCGCTGGTGCGCGGCGTCTTGGAATCCTGCGGATATCGAATCCTCGAGGCGACGAGTGGCGATGACGCGCTGGCTCTCAGTCAGCATCATGCGGCCGAGATTGATCTTCTCCTGACAGATGTGGTGATGCCCAAAATGAATGGCCCCGATCTGGCGGCGCGGCTTTTGGTTCTGCGGCCGGAAATCAAGATCCTCTACATGTCGGGATATGCGGACTCGAGCGTTGTGTTACAAGGTGTTCGCGATACCCGGTACGCTTACCTGGGCAAACCGTTCACGCCCCAGGCTCTGGAGCACAAGGTGCGCCAGGTTCTTGATTCGCCCTCCACGCTTGAGACTGCGGCCTAGCATCGGTCTCCTGACCACTTTTTCATTGGCGCGCCAAGGCTACATTGCCCTATCATGTCCTATCTATGAGCTCTCCGGCTCGCACACTCGAAGGCCGGAGAAGGAATGTCTATGGGGTTCAAGATTCTGGTTGTTGATGACGAGCGTCCCGTCCTGGAGATGCTCAAATCCATGCTCGAGTCACAAGGCTGTGAGGTGGTGGCGGCCAACGATGGCCGCGTGGCGGCTCGGCTGGTGGAGAGGCGCAAGTTCGATGGAGTCATCTTAGACGCAAGTATGCCGCACCTCGATGGCTTCCAGTTGACCCAGGTGGTCCGCAATTCGCCGTCCAATCGGGGTGTGCCAGTGATCATGATTACCGGAACCGGCGATGTCCAAACCATGCGCAAGGGTTTTCAGGCGGGCATCACCCTCTTCCTCTCCAAGCCCATCTCAAACGAGCGTCTGGCCCACACGTTGAATGCCCTTCGCGGCGCGTTCCTGAAAGAGAAGCGCCGTTACGCGCGCCTGATCTACCGCGACGAGGTGATTTGCCAGTTGGCCGGAAGAGATGCGCCTCCGTCGAAGCTGAGCGGCCTCGACCTGAGTGAAGGCGGGATGGCGCTGATGCGCGCCGCCGGCTTGGGCGTGGGCCTGGGCTTGACTGTTCAATTCAAACTGCCGGGCGCAGCCGAGTTCCTGAAGTTGTTTGCCAAGATTGTGCGCCAGATGCCGCCGGACGGCATCGCGGTTTCGTTCGTGGACGTCTCGCCCGGAGAGCTTCGCCTCATCCAAAAATATATCAGCGGCGCAGTGAAACCCTGAAGCGGGAGTCCAGAAGCTAGAAGTTGGAAGCTGGAAGTTGGAATCTGTGCGACCGCATGGCGCTTGATTTTTGTTCTAGCTCCTGACTTCTAGGTTCTCGCCTCTATTCGCTACCTCAATCCCGAAATGTGCAGATACCATTCGATCATCGCCTCCCCGCCCAGGCTGGCAAAGATGGCCGCGGCTCCCAAAAATGAGCCGTACGGCCACTCATAGCGCCGAAGTCTGGGGCGCGCCAGCGCGGAGGGAAGAGCAACCAGTGTCCCGGCAACCGACCCGAGCAGAATGGTCATCAGCGTAAGCGGCATCCGAAAAACGTTCCCACCATCAGCATCAACATGACGTCGCCAAAGCCCAGATATTCTTTGGTTCGGCCGCTTGCGTAATAGAAGACTTTGCCCACCGCGTAGAAAAGCCCCCGCCCACGGCCGCACCGGCCGCGGCGCCCAGCAGGGAATCGATCGCGCCTTCGGGATAAAATCCCAGACGGTTCAGAACAAACTCCAGGGGTTGACTCTCGACGGGAACGAGGAGACTCAGCAAGAGTCCGGTACCATTCCAAAGAGCGTGACGGCGTGCGGAATGGTCGGTCGAAGAGGTCGGCGAAGATGATCACCACCAGCAGCATCGTCAAGCATGACTGTTTTCATGAACTCCGGGCTCAGTCCGAATCCGCCAACGCAATCACCAACAGCCGGCGTTCAGTAGTTCGACCAGAGGATAGAGCGGAGAAATATTCTGCGCGACAATCGCGGCATCGCCCACGCAAAATCAGAAACTCAAGACCGGAACGTTGTCGTACCACGCGAATGGGATGTCCGCAGCGCGGACAATGAGAGCGCGGCGAAACAATCGACTCGTGCTTGGGAGACGCGCAATGCAGACGTTCAAGAAACTGCCGAAAACAAGGCCGAACAGTGCGACGAGGAGGTAGGGAATCAGCATGAGAGAAGTTGAGCAGTTAAGGAATGATCCATGAGTCATTGGGTCAGAGCCATGGAACTGGCTTTTGTGGCTTCCAACTGCTCAATCCGAAATCTCAACTGGCTGAACTCTTAACTCCGAACTCTCAACTCTTGATTCTCAACTTTTGTACAGCGCTTCCGTCCGTTCGACCATGAGTGTACTCGAAAACATCTTGGCCCGCTCGCGCGCCTTCTCGCCCATCAAGCGGAGCCGCTCTCGGTCTGCGGCCGCGCGCTCGATGCCTTCGGCGAGCGCCGCAGGATTGCCAGGCGGGACCAGCCAGACCGTCACGCCTTCGTCGATAATTTCCGGCAGTCCGCCCACGCGGCTGGCAATCACGGGAATGCCGTGCGCCATCGCCTGCAGCGCCGATACGCCCAAGCCCTCGCCGAGTGAGGGCATGATGAACAGGTCCAAGCCTGCGAAGAACGTCTCTAAGTCCGGGACATAACCCGGCAGTTGGACGTTTCCCTCAAGGCCGGGATAGCGCCGCCGCAAGCTCTAGAAGCGTCTGCCTCCGAGACCTCTCCTGCCAGCACGATTCTAGTGTTCGGTAGCCTCTGCTTGAGCAGCGCCGCAGCCTCCATGGCGATGCCCTGGCCTTTTTCGTGCGTGAATGCGCCGACATTGCCTGCCACGAATTCCTGTTCCCCGAAACCCCACGCCCTCACGCGCACCTGAACGGTTGCTGGCTGAGGGAGGCAAGCGCGGGCCACTCGATGGCCGCATAAATGACCTCGATCTTGGCTGCCGGCACGCCGCTCGCGATCAGGGACCGCTGATGTAACCGGAGCAAGTCACAACGAGGTCTGCGGTGTGAGTGTACTTCCAGCCTTGCAGCCACTGGCCACCGGGGATTTTGGGATGAAAGGTGACATCGCGGTTGGCGACGCGCCGGACGGGCAAACCTTGCGAAGCCAGCCAGGCGAGATTCTGTCCCCTCGCATCGTGAGCGTGCAGGATTTCCGGATGCTCGGCTCGCAACATCCGGCGCAGACGGCGAATCGCGCCAAGCTGCCCAGGGCCAGAAGGCCGGCACGGTCAGGACGGGGATTCCTTGTTCGCGTGCCTTTTTTTCCAGCGGCGTGCCGCTTATGGCAAGCCAGCCACTGCTCATGCCCGCGCTCCCTGAGGCCGCTCGCCAGCAATAGGAGTTTCTCCTGGCCTCCGCGCAGTGTCTTCCCCAGGTCGACGTGAACGATCTTCAATTCGCTATCCTCGCGCGACCGCGCCGCCGATTTCTTTTTCTCGGCCCGACCTTCGCCGCTATACTGACGGTCGGTCTTGCCCCGCGCTGCTGGCGACGCTATGATAGCACCTCAGCGCGCTCGTGCCCTGAAGAAAGGCCAACTCATCCGAAGACGAAAGCCCAGGGATATATGACGGTTTTGATTCGTGCGACCCACGGCATGAACAGGAGCGCGGCATGACTTCCGCGAGCACCGGAAACCTGGAATGGGCCAGCCGGAACGTGCTGGTGACTGGCGCGGGAGGCTTCATCGGAAGTCATCTCACGGAAAGACTGCTTGCCGAGGGCGCATTGGTGCGCGCTTTCGTTCGCTACAACTCGCGCAATGATCTCGGATTTCTCACCGATGTGAAAAGCGATCGCCTGGAGGTGATCAAAGGCGACATTCGCGATCTCGAGACGGTTCGAGGCGCCGCCCGCGGCGTCAGCGTGATCTTCCACCTCGCCGCGCTGGTGGGTATTCCTTACTCGTACCAGCACGTTTGCGAGGTCGTCGAGGTGAACACGCTGGGCACGCTCAACGCCCTGATTGCGGCGCGTGAGAACGAGGTGGAGCGAATCGTTCACACTTCCACCAGTGAGGTATACGGAACGGCGCAGACAGCGAAGATCTCGGAGAGCCATCTCCGCCAGCCACAATCGCCTTACGCCGCCAGCAAGATCGCCGCTGACGCTTTGGCCCTGAGCTTCTACCATTCGTTCGGACTGCCCGTGGCCGTCTGCAGGCCTTTCAACACCTTCGGCCCGCGACAGTCCGACCGCGCCATCATTCCGACCATGCTTGCCCAGGCTCTCCGCAAGGATGAAATTGTTGTGGGCAACCTGACGCCCACCCGGGACTTTACCTTTGTGACCGACACGGTTGACGGATTTATGCGCATCGCCGCGTTCGGCGGTTGCGTGGGCAGGGAGATCAACCTCGGCACGGGCCACGAGGTGAGCGTGGGCGACTTGGCGCGCAAGATCGTTGCCTTGATCGGCCGCGATGTTTCCATCCGCCAGTCTGCAGAGCGGATGCGATCCGCATCGAGCGAAGTTCATCGCCTTTGCTCGGATAACTCCCTGGCTAGCTCGCTAGCCGGTTGGCAACCCAAAATGAGCCTCGAAGAAGGCTTGGAGTTGACCCTCGACTGGGTGAAGAAGCAGGGTCACCTCTATAACCCGGATCAGTACCGGGTTTGAGAGATTCTCCTATGAAGGCAGTCGTGTTGGTGGGTGGGCGGGGAACGCGGTTGAGGCCGCTCACTTTTTCGGTTCCCAAGCCGCTTCTCGCCATCGGTCAAAAACCGATCCTGCAACTGATTCTCGAGCAACTGAAACGGGCGGGCTTTGACGATATTGTGCTCGCCACGGGATATCTGGCCGAGCTGATCGAGAGCTTCTGCGCAGACGGCAGCCGGTTCGGCGTCCGGATCACTTACGTTCGTGAACAACATCCGCTGGGGACGGCGGGCCCGCTCTCGCTGCTGCGCCACGCCATCGCTGGCGACGAGTTCTTCCTTCTGATGAACGGCGATGTCGCAACCTCCCTCGACCCCTCCAGCCTCGTCGACTTCTGCCGCCGGAAGGACTACGAACTCGCTGTGGCTTACGTCCAGCACACCCACAAGTGGCCTTACGGAGTCCTGACCATCGAGGACGGTGAGGTTGTGGATGTCGTCGAGAAGCCCGAGCTGCGACAGCCAATCAGCAGCGGCATCTACGCGCTCAAGGGCTCCGCGCTCGACTGCATCCCTGACGGCCAGTTCTTCACCATCCCGGACTTGATTCACAACCTGCGCGCTCGCGGCCGTCGCGTGGGCGCCTATCCCATCGACGGACTCTGGCTGGGGATCGAGAACCTGGACGATATTGAGAAGGCCATGGCCGTTTTCGAGCACGCAGGCCGGGGCGATGCCAGCTCGTAAGCGATAAGCGGTTGGCGTGGAATCACTGTGTGTGAATTCAGGCGCCCGCGTGCAGCCTCTCTCTCATTTCTTCCAGCTTCGCGTACTTTCTTCGCACATAACGCGCCGCCATGCGCGCAATCAGAAATCCCTGGTACCCGTCGAGAATGCCGAGTCGCAAGAAGTAACTGTGGACGAAAATCCAGGGCGGCATCAGAAGCCGGCCGAAGGAGCTCACACCCTCGCCGCGCTCGCTCATCTCCCGCGCCGCCAGGTCGGTATAGAACTCAATGCGCTGGGCGTGCTCTTCAATCGAGTCGCAGGTGTAGTGGAGGATTTCGCCCGGCAAGGTTTCCACCGGCCCGGTGACCTCAACCGATTCGTGAACGTACGCGCCCTTCCACTCACCTTGGCGGCGATCGAATAAGCGCAGCTTGTAATCCGGATACCAGCCCGAGTGCAGAATCCATCGGCCAAGATACCGCGCCCGCCGTGCAAAGCGATATCCAGCCGCCGCGGGTTCATCCTTCTTCCATCGCTGGATCGACGCGCGCGCGGCGTCGTCCAATTCCTCATCGGCGTCGAGGCTCAAAACCCAATTATGGCGAGCCTGCGTGGAGGCGAAGTTCTTTTGCGCCGCAAATCCTTCCCACGCGTGATTCACCACCCGAGCCCCACATTCTCCGGCGATGCGCGCCGTGTCGTCCGTCGAGCCGGAATCCGCGACGATCACTTCATCGGCTACGGAAAGCGAATTGATGGCTCGCGCAATGTTTTTGCTCTCGTTGAGCGCGACGATGGTCGCTGAAATCTCAGGCATTGGTCCGTTGTTCGGGTTCCGTTGTCCTGCGTCCCTTGCCCGAGTCCCGGCATCGGGCGACTGACAACGGACGGTCATTTGCGCAAGACCTCTGCGACGGCTCCGCAACTGACAAGTTCCCCAACTTTCAGAATCTCCTTGTGCAGCGGCCGGTCGCCTCTACGCGGAGGTGCAATCCTCGCCACCATTCGCACAGCTTGCTCGGCCAAGCGCCCGGTCCGCAACGGAGAGAGCGAGTCGATGGCTTCGCTCGCGGCCAGTAGCTCGATGGCGAGAATGGATTTCACGTTGTCGAGAATCGGCCGCAGCTTTAAGGCCGCCGCCATCCCCATGCTGACGAAGTCTTCCTTATTTCCGGAAGTGGGAATGGAATCTACGGAAGCGGGATGAGCCAGGATTTTGTTTTCGGAGGCGAGCGCCGCCGCCGTCACCTGGGCCAGCATGAACCCGGACTCGAGTCCGGGCGTGCGCGCCAGAAACGGCGGTAAGTCCGAGGTGAGCGGATTCACCATGCGGTCCACGCGCCGCTCGGCGATGGATCCCAGTTGTGTCAGAGCGATGGCCATCAGGTCCAGCGCCGTGGCCAGAGGCTGGCCGTGAAAATTTCCGCCGGAAATCACTTCGCCTTCCTCGACGAACACGAGAGGATTATCAGTGGCGCTGTTCATCTCCACTTCGAAAACTCTCCGCGCAAAGTCCAGCGCGTCACGCGCCGCGCCGTGCACCTGCGGCATGCAGCGGAGGCCTGAACCCGCTCGTCCTCCAGTCGTTCATATACCTGAAGCTGTCCGTGGCGGGGCACCTTGCGCTGTTCGTGGCCCGGACGAAGGGGCCGTTCTGGTCGGTAAGACCGGCCAAACCCTTGCTCCTCGCCGTGATATTGACGCAGCTCACGGCAACGATCATCACCGTCTATGGAATCCTCCTTCCTGCCATGGGCTGGTAGCTGGCGGCGCTCGTCTGGGGGTATGCGCTGGTGATGTTTCTCGTGACACGACTTCCTCAAAGTCCGCTTCTACAGGTTGCTCGACCACGAAGGGATTCAGCGGTAGACGAAGGCACAACGTGATAGCAAGTGCTCCGAGACCGCTGTCTCGGTAGCACCGGCACGAGAACTTAATTTGCTCTGACTGCGCTAGTGCGGCGTGGCTGTCGCAACAATCGAACTGGCCTTGACGGCGTTCGTGGCGGTCATGCTGGTTTCGCAGATTCTCTCGCTCAAGGCAAAGGTGCCGTACACGCTGATCCTGGTGTTCGTCGGCGTCGGGATTACGGCGCTGGCCACGATTCCTTCCCTGGGCTCGAACTCGGTCACGAACACGGTGCAGGGCGTGATCTCGCAGATGGGCTCTTTCTACACCACCCTCGTGGAAGGGGGGCTCTTCGTGGGTCTCGTCGTCCCGCCTCTGATCTTCGAGGCCATGATGCACATCAAGGCTCCGGACTTGAGAGCGGTGATCAGGCCCTCGGTCATACTCGCCACGGCTGGCGTGGTCATCGCCACGGTCGTCGGAGGACTGGTTCTCTGGCAGTTGGCGGGGTTGTCGTTGGCAGTCTCCTTCCTGTTTGCTGCGATCATAGCGCCCACCGATGTCGTAACCGTGCTCGAGGTGTTTCGCCGCACGGACGTTCCTTCAGGGCTTGCCACGCTGATGGACACGGAGGCGGCGTTCAACGACGCCACCGGCATCGTCATCTTCACGCTCGTGCTCTCGTCGATAGGGCTGTCGAGAGTCTCCGTCCTCTCGGGCCTCTCCCTCTTCGGTTTCACCACCTTGGGAGGCGCCGCCGTCGGCTTCCTGATCGCCTTTGCGGCCAGAAGAGTCAGCGCTTCGATCGAGGACAAGATGGCGGAGGTGATTCTCACCGTCTCGGCGGTCTACGGGTCCTATGTGTTCGCGAGCGGGCTGGGCGTCTCTGGATTGATTGCCGTCGCGGTGGTGGGGTTGTACTTTGGCAACGTGACCATGAAGGCGACCATGGGACAGGACACGCGAGACGCCGTCGTTTTCTTCTGGCAGATAGCGGCGTTCATCGGGAACTCCGTAGCGTTCCTCCTGATCGGGTTCGAGACCAACCTCGTCATCCTCTCCCAATCCTTCTTCCTGATCATAACGGCATACCTGGCGGTAACGCTGGCCAGAGCCGCCTCGGTCTATCCGATACTCGCCATCTTCAATCAGGTTCGGCGAAAGGATCCCCATCGCCTGGAGCAACGTAGCCATGCTGGGCGGGGTGCGGGGGGCTCTCTCGATCGCACTGGCAGCGTCCTTGACTGGATCGGCCGTCGTCTCGGATTCGGACGTCCGCACCATCACGACCATGGTTCTCGGCGTGGCCTTCTTGTCGATCGCGATTCAAACCCCGTTGCTGTCGCGGTACATCAAGAGAAAGTTTGGGAATCAGCAACTCGAATGAGCCGTCTGGCGGACGGATTGAAGTGAAAGGGAAGTGTGATAGACCGACCTCGGCATCCTCCAACGACGAGAGGATCGCTGCGCCCGCGGCGTTTTTAGCGGCGGTATGGCGTACTATGGTTACTAATGGAACCCGGAACTGAAGAAGAAACCGGGTATCAAACACCGGGGAATCCAGTTCCCGTAGGGCCCGCCTCCGTTCGGGTTCGAGTCAGAAGGGACTCGAACGTATGAGAAACGGCAATTGTGGGACCTCGCCTTTTAAGCCGGAAACCAGGCCATGGGTAGATGACCGAGCCTCTTTCTCTTGAACGGCGCCTCTTCGAGAACAGAGTGCAGCTTAGCCTGGATGACATGCTCCATCACGGGTACGTAGTAGGGTCGAGCGGGACCGGGAAGACGGTCTTCCTCATGAACCTGCTGAAGAGACTCGTGGAGAAGCACGGTTCTGAGGTGAACATCCAGGTAATCGACCCCCACGGCGACCTCGCCTGGAACAAGCAGGAGAAGGAGAGTCCCGACCTCGCAAAGATACTTCCCGACATCGAGAACGTAATCCTCCTGGATGCCGACATCGAGTTCAGCCTTAACCCGCTCCAGCTTCCTGTCCACAATCGGAGCGATCCCAGAGAGCACTCGCAGGTCGTAAGCTGGCAGATCGACCTCCTCACGAACATCTTCGAGGAGATGTTCCGTGTGACCGAGCTCAGGGCGCCAAGGCTGATGTTCATCCTCACGTCATGCCTCAGGTACCTCTACGCGCTCCGTGACGACCCTACGTTTATCGACTTCTACGACCTTCTCTTGAAGTTCAACCAGAAAGATGAGATGGCGAAGATCCTCTCCGTCCTCAAGATCGACAGGACCGAGGTGATGGAGACGATCCAATTCCTGGCCGACATGCACAACAAGGAGATGTACATGAGCGTCCTGAACAAGGTCCAGCAATTCGCCACCGACACCTACCTTCGTCAGGTCTTCTCCGCACGCAACAGGACCGTGGATTTCATGGAGCTGACAAAGCCTGGGAAGGTCGTACTCTGGAGGCTCGGACTGAGCCTTACCAAGGCAGTCAAACCTGCGATGATGGCCGCCATCATGATGAACATCTGGGCTGCGATCCAGTACAGGGAGAGGCTTCTCCTCCCGAGGACCCCAATCATCTGCGTCATAGACGAGTTCCAGCACCTTCAGTGGATGAACATACTGAAGACGATCCTCAGCGAGGCAAGGAAGTTCAGGCTCGGGCTCATACTCGCACACCAGAACTCCGAGCAGCTCAGCGACGAGCTCCTCACAGCGATATGGGGGAACGTCTGGATGAAGGTGATCTTCTCGATATCTGGATTTGACGCGGACAAGTTAGCCAAGAACTTTGACGCCACCAGGACCAAGGAGGTCGTCGCCAGGTTGACGTCGATCTCCGGCGTTCAGCTGCGACATACAGACCAAGTCACGGGGAAAAGAGCTTCGCTCCCCTCTTGTCCGGGTGAATCTTGCAGAGAGGTTACCGCCTCCCAAGCTCGTCAGAAGAGATGAGGACGTCCAGGCTCTGATCGGGAGGATGAAGGCAACCTATGGAGGAGGTATCGTCGAGCCGTCCATGTTCGAGACCTTTGAGCTCGGAGGAGCCACGGACCCCTACTTCAGATACCCAGGCCTCAAGCCCATCGAGTACCTCATGCTGCAAGTTCTCAACTCGTACGAGCGTCTTCCCTACGACGCCAAGTGGAGGGATGACGTCAGTACTCTCGTCACCGCGATGAAGGGGTACGGGTTCGACCGCTCGCGCTTCCCCCTGGCATTGGATTCCCTCTCGAGGAGGGGGCTGGTCACCAGCAGGGAGGAGTACATCGAGTACAGGGAGCGCAAGGTGATCAACGGGAAAGCCCAGAACATCCTTCGGCGCCCGCAGAGCGAGGCGGAGAAGAACGACAGCCGAGTCATGACCTACGCTGTCTCCAAGAAGGCCAGGCTTGATTTCTTCGAGGACCTGCCCAAGGGGGCGAGGGGCGGAGGTCCCCTTCACACCTACCTCCTGAACGTGGCGCTCAAGAAATACCGCTCGAGCGGCTACTTCTGCTTCGTCGACAGGGGAGACAAGCAGCAGAAGCTCCCCGACATCATCGCTGTTCCCTACACCGAGGTTGAACACGATGGGGTCTGGAAGGTCGACCCTGACCTCTGGAACCAAGTCGGCACCCTGGCGGTCGAGGTTGAGGCCTGGCCTGGGAAGCATAGGGATCGGGTGGAGCGGAACTACAAGAAGAGCTCACAGAAGGTTAGACAGGTCGTCTTCGTAACCGACAGCGAATACAACAAAGAGAAGGTCGAGAGCGCGCTCCGGGGAATCGGAGCCTCGAAGTGCCAGATTGAGATGGTTCAAGACGTCCCAGGGATGGTCTTGAGCCAGAGCAAGGACGAGTCCGAGTCCGATAGAGACGAGGACTTTCCGATGCAGGCCGAAGAAGAGGGCAAGAAAGCCGATGCGAAAGAGGAAGACAGGCCCAAGCCCATCCAGCTGATGGAACCCCCGCTGAATCCCATCCAGTACGAGGCGCTCAAGGTGCTCAAGATGAGAGGTAGCATGGATGGGGGTCAGCTGGCCGACCAGCTAATCGCCAAGGGTTTCACGAAGACACAGGTGGGTAAGGCGCTTGGAGACTATGGCCTCGCCGCTTACATGGGGATCTCGGCCGACGGAAGCAAGTCGATCCTTACACCTTCTGGAGCTGACCTGCTCGACACGATTGTCGATGATGGCAACCCGAAGAAGACACTCACGAACCAGGTATTCGCCGGTCTCATCAACGAGGACGGGGCCTGTCCGCTCATCGACAAGTACAATCTCCCGGACCACCCTGAGATAGTACTCTACCGCGCGAAGCGCGGGAAGCACCCGTTCAATCCCGAGGAATGGGACGGGAAGCCTGAACTCATCCTGGTCACTACAGGCAACGTCGAAGGCCTCCTCGACAGGGTCAGCAAGTACGTTGCCCTGGGCCATAAGGCCAGGGTCATCACCGACGCTGACGAAAGCGCGGGGAAGGTTCGAGAGGCCCTCGCCTCGAGCAACCTCAACGTTCCTGTTGAGGTTCATAAGGGGCCACCTGCAGAGGAGATCAAGCCCCAAGGGAGGTCACGTGCCCCCTCTGTGAGACCAAGTTCATCCCGGCCGGAACCGCCAAATGCCCGGGGTGTGGCTCGTTGGTCGAGACCGAGGCTTAAATCTCGTCACACCCCTCGAATCATTGTTAAATAAAATCCATTCCACTACTGGTTACCTACTACCGAAAAACAAACAAAACAAACTGCCCTGATGGCTTGAGCCACAGCGCAACCTCACTGAATACCATCTCTCCAATCCAAAGCTTAGTTCACCTGTCCAAAATCTGCCTGATGAGCCCTGATACCGGAACAGAGCGAAACCCCCTATTTTTTGTCGCAGAAATGACCCACAGAAGAACTAGTGTAAGACCCGGTGGGCAGAGTACTAAGCATCTCGTCGATATCCTGAGTTCCATTCAATTCGATCACTGGATTCTAAGCGGCTCGACCCCTGACATCTCATTGATGAGCCACGCTGACAAAGATCACAACCCACAAGAGTGTGTATCGTATCCCAGCCCAATCATCGTTGCCCAACGCAATATCGGAGAGTTAACAGGAGACATAATCAGCATCCCTCAAGACACCTTCTGGCAAGTCGGAAACCTCCTCTTCTATTACTTCGTCTCGGCAAGGATCCGGCTGCAGCATGCGTCCCCTCAATACACCGATTTCCATTCCGACTGGTGGTATGTTACCTCCTCAAAATACCCGGTGGGCTTGCTCTTCGTAGGCGACCTTGATTATCCAGAGATACCGATCCTAGAGCACCTTATCGAGTATGTCTTGAAGAGCGGACGTCCGCTGCATGCAGTCCTTCTACCATCATATGGCGGGGTCACAACTCACAAGGTACATTCTAACGCTGACCCAAGAGCCCTTGGTTCCACCATCGGAAGCCTAGCCCAAACAGCACGAGCCAACGGCCTCAAACTAGGTGCCCTTCCGCATCCAATCACTGCTACCTGGACCGACTTTGAGTTCCTGCGTCTACCTCAAAAGTCTCAAATCCTTTGATCTTGTGGACTGTACTGAGGTCCGCTAGTACGCCAGGCCTAATGTGACACATCACCTTCTCCCAAAGTACCTTCAATGAAACCTTACCATGCGTGCCGTCTTCCAGTTCATACAATTCTCTCACCCACTCCTTGGTGCTCTTCCTCCGGGCCAGATCTATTCGGGCAAGAATCTCTCCCCGGTCCAGGTCCTCTACGACTATCTCTCTCGGTAGCCCGAACTTCACAATGGCCAGATCAAGTAGCTGAACCTCAAGAGATTCGTAAGACCCTACTCCGAGAAACCGAACCTGACATCGAATCGTGCTGCCCTCGAGTGCTTTCTGAATGCTCCCCACAAAGTCCCTAGGTGCAATCACACGCTCCCGTCCGTCCACAGTAAGAGAAATCGCGATCGTCTCGCCCTTATGAGCCAACCACAGCAGGACCGCTTCATTCACCGCATCGCTCTGGGCGCCCTTCAATTTCCCAGCGTGCCTCCGCACCACATCCTGAAACAGACTCAAGAGATCATCATCGATTCTTACTGATGTCATGCTCGCGTTTTCTTGACCATCTTCGATATCTAACTGTAAGTATGATATCCAACTATTTAAGGAAATTATGCGCCGAAAACAGTAGCAGGTAACGTCTGCACCCCCTTGGGCTCTGCAGGCAGGTCCGAACAACCTGGTGAGAGCGTCAATACTCTCATGAAAATGCTCCAACCTCACGGAACGCCTTCGACCGTGGTGGGTGTACTCACGAAAACCTTCTTCTCAGGACTTTAGGAAGACGATGAAGAGGAAGCCGAGAGGGCCTTTCAGCCAACCCAGCCCTCCCCAGTCTCGCTTAGACCGAGACCAGGATCCAAAGGCTGGTTCGAGTATTTATTTTTTCTATACGCTCGCGGCTGAAATCTGCACTCGGCGTCCTACATTTCCTTTCTGAGGCTTCGAGGAAGAAGGAAGCTGGCAACGTGGACCGGTGCTGGCTGGAGGGCAGGATGTGATACAAATGGTCCAATTCGAAAATCTATCAGTAAGGGCGGCCTACCACAGACTACTACGCGAAAGCTACGATCGCGGGAGTATGCCAGGAACCTCTGGGCCCATTCCGGAGTCCGAGGAACCAATCAAGAGGCGGAGTCGGCGCACGGGAGAACAGAGGTAAGAGGTGCACATCGAATGAAATGGAATGTCGTAACGGTGTGTGTCGCCTCTCTCCTGCTCCAGTTCGACGGTTTCGGCTCGGGAACAGCTGGGATCCCCTTCGTGGGAGGATATCTCGAACCTGCGCTACACGTGGTCTTCCTGCTCTCTTCGTCGATCATCGTGACGGAGCTACTCAGGGAGGCCAGCAAGCACGGGAGCAAGATCCTCACGATAGGAAGGCCGAAGGTCACTTCGCGCGCCAGTTCATCTGTACCCCCAGCAAGTGTTGGGCGAGCTGCACCGAGCGAAGTCCCGACGACAATCGCCAGCGACGAAAACAGAGGAGATGGGACGGTGGAAGGAGAGGTCGAGCGGAAGGGAGGCGTCGGACGGTTGAGCGAGGAGCAGGCTTCGAGGTTGGCCTAGGAGGCGAGAGACATGCTCACGAGCCAGCCTGTATTCCTAGAGCAGAAGCTCTACTTCAAGGTCCTTCGCTACCTCAGGGACCTGTACGGAGACGTCTTCAGGGTACGGGACGAGTTCTACAACCGTCAGCGGATACTCGTCGCCAGGTTCAGGACGCAGGAGTCCATCCTTCTCTTCACCGCTGACAAACTGTTCACAAGACCAACCGAGAGAAGGATCGCAGAGCTCGAACTCGACAGGACCTACCTGCTCTACTGCCTACCCTGCAATCAGTTCGCCTCCGCCCCATTTCGTGCCTACTTCCATGAGGTCAACGGCGAGCAGCATCAACTGGAAGAGATAGGCCATGTGAACCGCAGGGGGTTCCCTAAGAGGAAGCGCATCTTCAAGCCCCGCCCTCAACAACCCTCGCTCGCCAGGCGCATTCGAACCCACAAGAAGACATTCCCGGCCTTCATCATCCCCTACGCCACAGCGAAGCATTCCCCCATATCCAAGGTTCCGACCCAGACAATCCTCGCAGCGGCAACCATCACCATCGACGGGATCACCATAAACCCCGAAGAGCGTAGGGTGCTTCTCCAGCGAGCGGGCCTTCTGGAGGAGATCACTAAGGAGGTTGAGTGAGTAGGATGGGGTTGGAAGAGATCCTCGCGCTGGGTCCAGGGTCAGCTGCTCTCATCGAGCAGCTGCGCCTCTGGTGCGCCACCCGGGAGGAATTCGATACCATCCTCTCAGGGCTCTTCAGAGACGTGAGTGCAGAGCTTATCCACGATTTCGAGAAGCTCGATGACCACTCTCTCAGGAGACTCGAGAACGATGAGGAACGGAGCCCCTTGATCCGGCTGTGCGCGGGATACTTGTGGAGGTGGCGTGAAGCCAATGCTTGAGGCGAAGGACAGAGGCGAGTCGTGGAGGCAAAGGCAAGAAGGGCAGAGTTGAGTGGACGGCCCGAAGGCTGGTTGTGTGACTGCTCTCACTGAGCAGTCTCTTTCTTTCTCACATGGAGGTATCTGCGAACATGAATAGCATCGCTAAGTTTGCGCAATTCCGACGGTCGACGGTCACTGGGCGTTATAGGGTATTGAAGAGTCCAGAATATGAACCCAGGATGACCAGCGAGACAAAGCAGAAGCGCTCCTCGAAGAGGCTCCTGGTCATCGCCTGTCTTGCTCTCGTCGCTTTCATAGCAATCGGTGTGCTCGTATCAACCAACAACCCAACCAAGAACCAAAGTTCAGGGCCCGGGGGCGCCCTTCAGCCCCCAAGCAACAATCCGGTAGCAGTGACACAAGCCCACATGGTACTGAACTCCGGCAGCGGAGCCACGCTCTTCATAATCACCTTGAAGAATACCGGTAGCGAACCAGTCACAAGCCTTACCGTGAAGCTGGGCGGAGAGCAAGCTCAGAGCGCGGTGTACAACGGAGAGCCCATCAGCATGCTGAACCCGCTTCCGTACAATGGCACGGCCGGTCTTTCTTTGGCCAGTGGTCCAGGTGGTCTCGCCCAGAGATACGGCGCCGGTCAATCCTACACCGTGACGTTGTCGGGGCAACTGACATTCGGCACTCGCTTCTCGTTCACGACCTCGGTCGTGGCGGAGTCGAAGTAAACACCGGCTACTCGAGGGACTCAAGCAACTCATGTGATTGTAGGTCCGCTGCTGCCGTAGCTGAAGGAAGAGATCTAACATAGAATGAGGTGATGCGAGCTGTCAGAGCTAAAAATATACAAGCCGACTATCGCGAAAGAAGATGCGCTGCCGTTTGGGAAGGAGGAACTCTCGTACGTGCGAAGGCTCCTCGCGGCGTCCGAATCGGGAATGATCAAGGTCAAACTCGAGGAGGATGTCATCATCCAGAGAGTCTCCCACGACCTGTACGCGAAACCCAGCTCAGGGTTCAGGGAACTCTACAACAACGAGGCGAGGGCCTGTCGGATAGCGGAGAGACAGTTCGGAGCAAAGCCGAGAATCGAGATTACCGTCGACCCTCCCGCGCGCAAACTCTCGATACAAGGGGTGGACAGCTTGGGCATATCGCAAGAGAAGTTCATCCAGCTGTACTCAGTCCTGGGGAGGTCGGACAACTTCGACTCAAAGGAGATAGGTCAGTGGGGGCTCGGGCGTGCTGCGTACGTCTGCCTCTCCGACCTGATGATCCTCGAGACGAACTCGCGCGAGGACGAGACGAGATACGCGGTTATGGGGAAGGGCGGGATAGGCTACAACCTGCTCCCAGAACCTGCGAGTCTCAACGAATTCGGAACAAGGGCAACCCTCACACTGCGCCCCAACATCGACATCAAGGAACTCGTCGACTACATTGAGCAGTGCACCGAGTTCTCGACGGTAGAGACATTCCTCGAGCTGACGGAGGACCTTAAGGAGCGTTGGGGTTCAGACGCCGCTCTGGCGCAAGGCAGGAAGGTACAGACTTGGGCCCCACATATTCGTCCAGGTACTCCGAGAGAAGGTCCAGAAGCCGAGGTGGTCACAGGAGCTTCTATCATTGCACGAGGTCGAACTACAGGACGAAGACTTCGAGCTCTACGCAGGCTTCGCCGTGAGGAAGCAGTACAACGGGGTCGAGGTGACCACGGACGAGCATCATCAGACCTACCTGGTCGGTACTCCCATCCAATCTTCGATCAAGCTCCCGTTCTCGGCCTGGATACTGAACATCAAGGACGAGAGAAAGTATCCTCCGACGACCGACAGGGAGAGACTGAGCGAGGGAGCGGAGAAGCAGCTGCTCGAGAAGGTGAGGTCGAAGCTCCGGGAAGCGCTGTCATTCCTTCAGACGCCCGGGACCGGGGCGCCTCCATCATCGAAGTACAAGGAGATCCTACGGCAGTACAGCAAACTAGGGCTGGAGGATTACCTCTCGCCCGAGACTCGAGACTACTGCGACTTCCTGAACATACAGGTCAGGCACCCCGGCTCCAAGGAGAAGGCGACGATCTCCGACCTTCTTGATGGTCCGACCGAGCTCTTCTACCTGTCGACACTGAACCCGAGGAAGATGGCCGCGATAAGGCGGGAGGTCCCTACCGCTGCGTTCTTCCGGTTCGCGACAAGGAGCGAGGTCGACGAGTTCAGCCTCGCGCTCAGGCACGGGGTTAGGGTCGCGGACGACTTCATACGGGAGAACAGGCTGAAGCTCCGCGACGAAGACGCAGGATACGACGTCGACAACAAGCCAGTGGTGATCCACCAGGCTGGAGAGGGCTGGTACAGCTGGGGCAGGTTCAAGTGTACGACAAGGAGGTGCAAGCGAACAGACCCGAACGAGGTCGACCAGAGGACGATACGCATCCCCAGGGGGCAGATGCCTGGATACCTCGGCATACTCTCACAACTAGGGACCGAGTACAAACTGGTGATGGACCGCAAGGGCCTGGAGGGTGGAATCCAGCTGGAGCGATTCGTCGAGCAGCTTGCCTCGAAGCGCATACTGACGAACAAGGGCTCGCGAGCTCTCTCCGAGCTCAAGTCTTCCGTCGAGAAGGCAAGGATCTGCGTTTACAGCGACCCAACCATAGCCAACTCCTACACCGCATCGAAGAACCTCATCGTCTTCTCCGAAGAGGATGAAGTGTTCGAGCTCGCCATCTTCCTCACGTTCCACTCGGTCGAGTACTCAATCGACTCGTCAGGCCATGGAGCCTTCGACGAGGCGTTCGGAAAGACCGACGCGAAAGCCTGGGAGTTCATCAACGACTCATCCTATGCGAAGGTCGGAGACGCAGAGGTGCTATTCAGCGTCATCCACGCATCCAGGGCAATCTCAGACACCGGAGTCAAGGAGCTCTTCCTCAACGCCGCGAGGCACCTGAAGGAAGCAGAAGGGGTCAGAAAGATGCGGGAGGCCGCCTTCAGCATAGACCGCAAACTCAAGTCAAAGAGGTGATCGAAACGGAAGAAGACGTCGGAAGGCCTGCGATGACATCCCTGATAGAGGAGCGCAAGGACTGCCTCGTCATCCTCTCCAAAGGTTCGATTGACGTCGTGCCCTTGAGCAGCTACTCGCTCCTGAAACACAAGTACTACAACGGCCTACCCATCTCGTACGCGGCAGGGGCCGATCTCCGTGCCAGGGAGGAAGACGTCGGCTTCACGCTGATGAAGGGAGTTGACAGCGTCCGCGTCCCTGACAAGGAAGGCGTCTCAAAAGCCATCCTTCAGCACAGAGAGACAGGTAACGGAGCAAGTCTCTCCAGTATCTTCGACCTGCACTTCATTCTCTCCCTGCTTCGTCTCAAGGTGGTTCAGCATTCCTTCAGAGTCGACCTGTCAAGGGACGGCACGCTGATGCTGACTGCGGGCATGAGCTTGAGCGCGGAAGGTTGGACGAAGTACAACGATGGCTCGACCGTGGCCAAGATCCGAATAGACCAGGACGAGAAAGACAGGTCCCCAATGTTCAGGAGAGAGAAGTTCGGAATTGCGCTCGTCGGACGCGACGAGGTGGACCAGCCATGGCTCCACTTCCTACCGCCCGAATACTCAGGGAGGACCATAGAAGAATGTGAACTGTGGCTGATGTGGGCTCACGCCAAACGACCGGATCGTATTCTGAAAAGGAGGTGAATCAGAAAATTGGACGTATACCGACAAGGCGACGTAAGCATCGTTCCTGCGAAGATTCCCAAAGAGGCAAAGCTGACCGGCACAGAGATCCGCATCTCAAGCGAGACGGGACACCCGCACGTAATTCGAGGCAAGGCATTCTCGAGCGGGGCTCAGCAGTACATCCTCCTCGAGGAGGAGACTCAGCTGACCCATCCTCAACACCCTACACGAACCCTTCCTGCAGGATCTTACGCCGTGAGGACCATCAGAGACTACATGCCCAGGAGGATGGACCCGGACTAGGCGCCGACTGGTGAGGAGGACGAGAGCCCTTCGGGGCTCTCCCCAGCGGTGTGTGAAAGCGATATCAAAAAGGTGAGCGAACAAATGGCTGCACAATACGAATTCAAGGACGCGTTGTTCATGACGGCGGAAGAGAAGCTGCGGGTCATAAGGGCCTGGGAACGGTTCGTGGGAGGTGGTTTCAAGAACAGTTCCTTCACGGACGCGCTCTATCACCACCTCACCCTGCACTGCTCCTTCATAGCACACTTCGACAAGGCCGGATTCTACTCCACGTACTTCGTCGACCCCGATGCCACGGTCAGCTTCCTGCACCAGTTCGACTCGGACTTCGGTTACAGGTCCGTCGAGTACAACTATGCGACATGGCTGCTGCAGGGAGAGTACGAGGACATCAACCGCGCCATGTGCGCCGTTCTAGAACCCGTGAAAGCGGAGCTGTACTCCCTACTACAGGGAAAATCGCGCACAAGAGACATCGGTGAGGCTCGGCGCCTCCTCGAGAAGGTCGGGATGGGACAGCTAGCTCAACGAGTCCAGTGAGGGGGCCTACGACAATGTCGCCCGCTGAGCTGAGACCGTACAGGCGGTGAAGGCGGCCATGCAGGCAGCATCGGCCGAGATACAGGAGGCCCAAGGTATGACAAAGATGATCCCTCTTGAGCTGTACGTACCCGACCTGAACATCCCATCGGAGGAGTCGCTCTTCTACAGGGTCGAGATCACTTCTCTGAAGGACCCTGATAGATGGATACGGGGGCTGGAGGATATCCTCAGCGACATCGACAGCGCATACGCGAAGAGGGAGCGACGCGGGGGGAAGAGAATCAACGTCGCCTACGCCAAGGTCCCCCAAGAGAGAGGCGCCGACATAAGGCACAGGGTAGCGAGGTTCATCCCCTATCCTCTCAGTCTCGTGAACAGGGTCAAGCGCCTCAGGTCGGAGTCCTACCAGGTACTCCAGCCTTACATGATCACGCACGAGGTGAAGGCGAGGAACGAGAGCGGAGAGTTCCTCAAGAAGGAACACTACATCGCGAGGGAGAACCTGCTACCGTCCTTCTCCGCGATAACGGAGCTCAACTCTGAGGTCGTCGATGCCCAGATCCGGAAGATGATGGATGAGTTCGAGCAGAGCAAGGACTACGAACGGATCTTCTCGTACGTCAGCTCCACACTCGGGGAGAGGACAGTCCCGCACAAGCTCCTGCCTCAAGTCTCCCTGTCCGTCAACCCCCTCGGCGTCTTCACCGAGTCCTACCGAAAGTTCCTCTCCGAGAAGAAGAGGCAGGCGATTGAGGCAGCGGACCTGAAGAGGATCGAGCTCCTGAGGAGAGTCGAGGATGAGGCTTCCCAGAAGAGGGAGGAGGTCATTCAGGCCATAGACAGCGACCTGAGAGACAGGCTTCGCGAGGTGGTGTCACGACTGGCAGAGCTGGCCGAGGCTGGCAGAGCGTCCAAGAATTCGGTCAGGGCGATCGCGAGAAAGACCCAGCAGCTGAGCAACCTGGCGGGCTCCCTTGGCCTCTCGGACTCGATCAACACCCACGTGCGCGTGGTCAACGACACCGCAAAGGCAATCCTGGCCAAGGACGCCGACAAGCTGCTGAGAGCATCGAAGGTCTTCGCCGAGAACTGCGGGGTCACCGCGAGGGACGACAGCGCTGAAAACTTCAGGCGTGGCATCAAGAGGCTCCAGGGTGGCCGCTTCTTCCTCGACGTGATAGAGTGAGCGGACAAAAATAGAGGGGTGAGAGAATGGCATTCAGAACACAGGTTGAGGGGTTCCTCTCCTCGATCGACCCATCGGCTTCCGAGTACAACTCGAGGTTTCTGCTGCCGATAGCCGACTACAGCAATCCGATACGGCTGCAGAAGCTCAGACAGGCAACGAGGCAGCTGATTCCTGGGGAGATCAGGGCGCTGAAGCTCCAAGCCGGGAGACTGTTGGACCAGAAGGAGCTGAACTGGGTGATGGCGACCGATGGATGGCAGGAGACGACGGAGAGCACGCAGAACCTCCTCTCAGCGATGCCTCCAGGCGTGGTGAGCCCCAACGCAAACAGGGTGGCCATCTGGAAGCGCCTTGAGCGGGCATTCCAGAGGGTCCCCGTCAAGGTGGCCGCCTACGACAGCAGGGCCTTCTTCATAATCCAGGGCACCCAGGACTACCTCGTCACCATCGACTTCAAGCGGAAGCTCATCGCGAGCAGCTGCCCCGAGTACAATAGCGTCAACGACAACGCACGGACGAAGATTCGAACTGTGCAAGCATTCTATCAGCGCCCTCATCTACTACAGGACGGAACTCTACTCTAGGTCTGGCCTCCCCAAGAGCGAGGTCGACGGCTGGGAGAAGTCGTTCAAGTCGTGCCAGAGCATGTCCCACGCCATCAGAGCGAACTGGTACTACTACTTCCTCAGGAACTTCCTCCCTGCGCTCGGCCTCTCAGCCGCGTACTACAAGGACTCGACCTCGATCGGACCGGCAATCCAATTCATGCTGGGTGCGAAGCAATGACCAACTCGTTCGATGACGTCGCAGCGTCACTGAGCGACGTGGTGAAAGGAACCACCCAGCTCTACAGGGGCGTCACTCAGGTCCAGATGGTTCAGGCCCTCTTCATGGGACTGCTGACGGGCGAGCCAGTACTCTTCGTCGGAGAGCATGCATCCCTCAAGTCGAGCCTATGCGACTTCGCAGCGAGGATATTCGAAAAGCCCGTCGTGCACCTGAAGGAGTCCTTCCAGAAGCCCTCCGACCTAGAGACGTGGTCAGCGGACCTCTCCTCGAAACTCGCACTCGACACTGAGGCGTTCACCAGAAACCTGGTCGATGGCATCAATGTCGAGTACGCCGAGTACTCGGGAGAGGTCCACTGCAGCGTGGCCATCGACGCGGCAAAGTACGGGAAGGCTGGGAAGCTCGGGGAGCCTGCCATGGAGCCGATCTGGTACTTCTCAAGGCAGCTCACCGACCAGGACCAGCCAGAGGACATCCTCGGGTTCGTGGTGGAGCACCCCGCTCTACTGGGCAACCGGCCGCCTCACCTCGTAAAGAGGGGCAGGCTCACGGGGTCCGACTTCGCCTTCCTCGACGAGATATTCGCGTCACCGCTGCTACTCGCCCACCTCCACCGCGCGCTCAACGAGAAGGTCTACGATACGACCATAGGGCAGGCGCAGTTCAGGGCACTCGGAATCGTAGCCGCGAGCAACCCCTGGAACGATTACTACCCCACGAACCCAAAGCTTGCCTCGATAGCCACCCTGGACAGGTACGCCTTCTCGGTGAGGTCGATCGCCCCATCCAGCCAGGAGATCCTCTCTATGGCCTCCCTGAATCGGAGCGTCGTTCGGAGGGTGCCCATAGAGCTGATCTATGAGGCACGCAAGCTCCTCAACGACGTGGTCATTCCCGAGGAACTGCTCGGCTTCACGGTAGCCCTAACCGCCCACCTCTCGCGCTGCTACTTCTCAACATCGAAGACCGAGCGCAGGACCGAGGCAGCGAGCCCGTTCGAGATACAGCACGACTGCTCCCTATGCGTGTTTGGAGGCAGCCCGTGCTCCATCGCCAACGTCACGAGGACCAGGACGATCCTCAACACCGTGAAAGGACTCCGAGCCCTTGCGCTGCTGAACGGGAGGAAGGAGGCGACCGCTGAAGACCTCTCGGAGGTGCTCCAGATGGTGCTCGCGTACAGGGCATACTGGAACAACGAGGAGTTCCTGATACGGTCGGGAGGACCGCACCTCGCGGTCAGGGAACTCCTCAGAAAGTTCAGCGAGAGCGTCGCAGCGAGGGGGAGCGCGTTCCGAGAGGTGGAGAAGCTACTGGCAAACCCAGACGCGAACCGGGCGCTCGAGCTCCGGAAGAAGTACACCGACGACATCATCATCGGGAGCTTCATCGACGAGGTGCTCGACATGATGAAGGAGTCAGCGAAGAAGAAGGGAGACACCAAGACCCTCTCGGCTCTCACGAATTCGGTCGACCTGAGCGAGGCTCTCGCCGTCTTCTCCGCCTCCTCCAGCTCACGTCCTTCCAAGAATTGACCAGACCACATAGGAGGGGAGTCCCGGCGCGTCTAGGAAGGACCCTCGCCTCGGTCCGCAGGAGCCTGGACCCGCCAGCCCCTTACTTCACCCTCGAAATCAAGAAGTCGGCGAGCACCTTCTCCCTGGAGCTGGTCTCGGGCAAGATCACCCTGCCCCCGTTCTGGAAGGAGTTCGGGAACAAGCACCTCCGCGGCTTCCTCGGCCACGAACACAAGCACGGCTCTCTGGACGGGCTGCCCTATACCTTCAGGAACTCGAAGAAGCATCAGGCCGCCATAATGGCCAAGATGGACCTCTCGAACAGCGAGACCAGGAGGCTGCTGAACTGCATCTACGACGCGGTGATAAACACGAGGCTCCACGAACAGGGGTTTCCCATGAGGGAGACTCAGCAGGCCTGGGTGGGCAGGTTCCCCGTCACCAACTCGGAGGGCGAGGCCTATCACCTCCTGCAGCTGGTCCACAAGCACTTCCTCAAGATCAACCTCCCGCCCACAGACTACGAATCCCGGGTCGAGAGGAATCCGGAGTTCGGTCAGCTGATCCAGACCCTCACAAGCCTCGTCCGGCAGCAGGACTCACTGAATCAGGAGAAGGATACGGACACCATCTGCAAGGCGGTCGAACTCTTCCGCTCCCTCTGCGAGAGCGTATCGAGCGACGATGGAGGCGGCTCAGTCTGCAGCGACGGCGGTGAGCCGACTCCCGCCGAGGCCCAGGGCGACGTCGCAAGGACTGCGCTGGATGCGGGCCTCGACGCACAGAAGCTCAAGGATCTCCTGAACGACCCAGAGCTGACCGACGAGGACGCCCAGCGGCTCCTCGACGAGGCGGAAGAGGCGAAGGCGCGGACCAACATCTGGCACTCGCTCATCGGGTTCGATGACCTTCGGGGCGAGGGAGGAAGGACCATCCACGAGAGGCAGCTCGTGAGGTGGAGAAGGGGCAGCGTATCAAGGCTCGACCCGATGAGCCTGGCGCTCAACCCACAGGACCCATCAAAGTGGAGGGAATCAGTGAAAAGGAAGTTCCTGACCGTACAGCAGCCCAGCGACACGCATGGTTTCGAGGAGGTGGTCGTAATCATGGACATCAGCGGGTCGACGCAGCTCCTCATGAAGGGCCGGACCGTCTTCTCCTTCGAGCAGGACGTAGTACACGGCGCGATCGCCTTCGCCAAGAGGCACCAATTGCCCCTCAGCCTCATCACCTTCGAGAGCCAGGCCGCGACGTTGGTTCGCAGAGAGACAGACCACCTGAAAGCTGCCCTTCTCGTCTCGAAGCTTAGGCCAAGCGACGGTAACTCTGAGCTTGAGCTCGCGGTTGAGAGGACCCTGGAGTTCTCGCCACGCCGTGCTCTCGTCGCGATAGTCACCGACGGAGGGGTCAGCACAGAAAGCCTATCGCCGATCGTCAGGGTCTCGTCCGAGAACCAGGTGGTGTGCATGGTCGTGACAGCCGACTCCACGAACAACAAGTTCCTCGAGGCCGTCGGAGGGAAGGTCACGGCGTTCTGGGTCAGGCCCGACGAGGCTGGAAGGGCGATGATGGACAGACTGGGGAAGATCGAACTGAGGAGAACATAACATCAAAGGAGGTGAGCGGTACGGGATACGTCACAGTAGGGTGCATGAAGTGCCTGGGCTGCTGGGATTGGGAGAAGGATACCCAGCCGGACTCGAACTGCCCGAGCTGCGGCATCGCGACGTCGGAGGTCAACCTCACCAACAGATCGACGAGGTGGACCGGGGTGGTGAGGCTGATGTCAGACAAAGATGTGGTTCTGGCGTTCCACGATACGAGGACGTCCGACCACCGAAGGGCTGCAGAGTCTGCAAGGGTAGGCGCGCGAGGAGCCTCGCTGCCCAGCTGAACATCCTGATGAGGAAGCGAGACGTGAACGGGGCCAGGGCCCTCATCAGCAGGGACACGGAAGCGGCGCCTCTGGCAGTTGTATACACAAAGGAGGAGTACAGGCACATGCTCGAGACCATTCTGAGTCAGGAGTACGGGATAGAGATGAGGCCCACAAGGGCGGAGGAGGGAGTTGGCGCGAAGGAGGGCTGACCGAGACGTGGGTTCAGATCACGGACCTCAGGCTAGGACTGTGCAGGTTCTGCCGGCATCCGAAGGGAAAGGACGAGCACAAGAGAGCCGGTGTACCGGACTGCAGATGCTCCTGCAATCACTGACCACAAGATCATGGAGGTCGATGTAGAGTGGGTGAAGAGAGGAAGGAATTGAAGGGAGGGGAGGAGAGGGTGCCCGGAAGGCTGCCTATCGTACAGGTTCAGGGGTCGCGCGTGAAGTACTACTTCGACGCAAGGCTCAAGCAGCTGCGCAACATCAGGAATCCGCACGACTTCGTGGACCTGAGCACGAACGAGCGCGACGGGATAGAATGGTTGGTGGGGCAGGGTAGGAAGACAGTCCCACTCTAGATAGAGGTGTTGAAGAAAAATGAGCGAAGAACCTTCGATTAAGGACCTCGTCATCGAGGCATGCGTCGAACTCCCAGCAGTCCTCCCCACGATGTACAACTTCGTCAGGGCCTGGAGGGAAGGAGAGGTGGCCGAGGAGACCATCAGGGCCAGGATATACGAAGCGCTCCAAGAAGGGAAGCTCGTACGAGTAGCACGCGGGGTCTACTTCGCGCGGTCCGGTCCCGCCCAGCTCCTCCTCTTCGAAGCGGACGCCTGGGACGTGATGCCGAAGATAGCCGACGGCTCGATCGACTGCATCATAACCGACCACGCTTTCAAGCTGGGTACGGACACCTGGGTCGGGATGGGGACGACGCGGCCGCACGCAGCTATGGGCGAACGGACGTACAAGCAGCGTGATATCGACAAGGAATGGTTGAGCAATGCCTTCCGAATCCTCAGGAAGGACAAGGAATGGAACACGATCAACCGTGAGCGAAAGCTGGCCGGAAACTGGCCGAGGGGCGGCGGAGCTTGCGCGCTCTTTGTCCCCAGTTTCACCAGGACGACCTATCCCCACATCAGGGAGCTCATAGACCTCGCCGAGAGCGTCGGTTTCGTCTTCTACGGGACAATCACATGGGACAAGGAGGTCATGGGAATGGGATACCACTGTGGTCGCGACCAGAAGATGGAGATCCTCGTCTTCACAGCGGGAGAAAGGAACGGCGTCTTCTGGGACCTCAGCCTCCCAAACGTACTCGAACGCGAAGAGGCTGAGACGAAAGTGCGCCCCCGACGCAATCGAGCACGAGGCTGAGAAGCCCGCTGAGCTCTGGCTCAGGCTTGCAGCGGCGCTGACGAAAGCGGGCGACATCGTCGCCGACTTCCATGTCGGGAGGGGCAGATGGATCAAGCAGATGCTCCAGTCAGGACGGCACGTCGTGGCAGGTGACATCGATGGCACATGGCCAGACCGCATCGCGACAGAAGACTTCGGTTACGCCCAGGCATCGTAACAGGAGGGAGATTCGCCTCGATGCGAAGAACTCTGCAGGCACGCTTCGAGCACACCTTTGCCAGGCCCGACCAAGTGGTCGACTTTGTGAGGGGCTGGCTCGAATCTCCTGACAGGCCATACTCCATCAAGATAGCCGAGAGCGAGCAGACGGAAGAGCGGCGAGGTAGTAAGAAGAGCAAGAGGTGAAAGTGAGAATTGGTCGAAAGAAGACCGTCCACGGAGAGGAAGTGTAACTGCGAAGTGAAGGACTGGGACTTTGTGGACGAGAATTTAATTTGTTCTTAAGGAGGATGAGAGAAAAATGGCCAAACTGTACATCTTCGTCGGAGTATACGACGGGATAGCGGATGAGATATCGCTCCATCTCACCGAAGAGGCGGCAGAAGCAGCATACACGAAGTACACCGGAGTTCCCTACGTCAATCCGTTGACGGACCAGTCCAATGCAGACCCAAACACCGTTACCGAACCAGAGATATCGGAGCACGTGAACGCCTCAACCATCGAAGATGTGGACATAGGCTGCGAGCTCGCGCGTGGTACGGCGACCCCGACTACTCAGCTCTCAGCTGTTCAAAGTGCGGGAACACGAAAGAGTTCATCGAATTCGCATACAGGGACACGAAGCAGCCGTTCAAGATGGAGGAGAAGCCTGGGCTCGAGAAGCGACAGCCTGACTGGGACCTGTACGAATTCACGGCGAAGAGGAATTCCCGACAGAGATATGGTGCAACGCAACCGTAAACGGGGACAAGTGCGGTAACGTCGTCTGGACGCGACCCCCAAGCTCGCGACTCCATAGATGGAACCGGAGGTGAACCCAATGAGACTCTTTCACTTCTCGATCACCGTTAGGGATGGTGAGCACGAGTACCTCGACACTCTGGCGGTTCGCGCTCGTGGAAAGGCGACTGCACAGAAGAGAGCGAACGCGTACGCCAAAACCTATCTCGGCTCAAGGATGAAGTGGTCCGAAAGATACCACTGCTTCGAGCCACTGACCGGGTTCGAGTATCGACTGGTGGAGGTAGGCTGCGTATCGGAGATAACCGAGAAGGAGCTGCTGCAAAGAATCACAATCAATCCTACCACCCGGCCAAAGGGTAAGGACGGGGAGATGGTCGGTTTGATTCGAATCTCCATTCAGACAGTCAGGCCCTCGGGGCATGAGCCAACTGCAGGAGGCGCGATATCTCACAGGGAGGTTGTATCATGTCCGCATGCAATGGAGCACGCCAGGTTATACCTGAAGTTCCTGGACGTCCTTGCCTACGAGTGCGGTGTGCGCATGAAAGAGCCTGGATTCGGAGTTGAAGGGTCGAATAGAAAGGATAGAGGAGCTAACGAATATGTTGTGGCAACTACCTCCGAGAGAAGCCCCAGCAAAGCCCAAGCCAATCGCCAAACTCGCATCCCATGGACCAGTCTCAGGTAAGCTTGAAGTCCGCGAAAATCGACTGTCCTTGCCTTGTGGGCAGACAAGAACTCCAAGGAATGGTGTCTCCAGGCAGAAAACTGTGGTTGCTGCCTCAGATTCGTACTCGTCCATTGGAAGCAAAGTGCAGGACAGCGGCTAACACGATTCATATCACAGAATGGAGGCATTATTGACAACAGACTACATTGGCCGAAAGTCTGTCGATTTCAAGCTCAACACCGCTGGCAGGACGTACTTAGTAAGTCTTCTGACCCAGCTTGGAGCAAGCCTGTCAGAGAGGAGTTCGCTTAATGACGGCGACTACGTCAAGGCAGCGACATGCACGGACTGGTCATCCAGGCTCAGAGCGGGTATCGAGAGATCAGAGGCCAGGATACCCGACGGCTCTACGTAGGAGGATACTTCACGGTCCCCTCGCGAAGGGGATAGACAGCCAAAGAACTGACATCGGGTGCCACTGGGAACTATCTCATCCTCGTCAACCTGGTCGATAAGGCCATGGGGACCAAAGTCAGAAGAAAGATCGATCCAAGGAGAGTCCCATCGAGCCCGCCACCAGGAAACACAAGAAAGTGGATCCTCTCGTTCGCAAAGTTCCTACAAGAATGCGGAGGGTGCTGGCAGTGGTAAAAGGTTCCATCATGAAGCTCATCCTACAGTGTGATACAGCTTCATGCAGCGCGAGCGAAGCGGTCGAAATCCATCTTCGAAGAAACAAGAAGAGAAGATTTCGTCTTTCATCAAGGAGCACGGCCAACTGCACACCGTAATCTCAACCTGACAGAGACAGTCCAAACAAAACGGAGGCGGTATCATGAACATCAAGATCCGCGGTCAGCGCATCGTCGAGGTGCCCGAGATAGAGGGAAACCTTCCGTGCGAATTCTTCGGCAAGGGCACTTGTCCCGGGTGCGTCTCTCCTGAAACGGTCATCAGTGGGGGGAACAAGGCGAAAA
>CAVXEK010000005.1:0-98256 GCA_963760845.1 uncultured Gammaproteobacteria bacterium
AGGGTATGATACTGGAATTTTCCCAGTACTGACAGTATTGCTCGATATCTCCCCAATAATTGAGGTTAATATCAGCAGGATTGCTGGGCAGGATACGCCAATGATAAAGAATAGGTAAATTCTCTTGTTCGCCTGTAATCACCCAGTTGGTGGTCATGATATGAGTGGCAAGCTCACGCCATGCACCAAAGCCAGCAGAACCAATGCCATATTGGTAACTAAGCGGTAAATTAAAAAGATTCGCAGTAGACATAAAATTCTGTGGTAGTTGCTCAAAATCTGTTAGTGGTACTTTTTTAACAAAGACTGGTGTCTCATCTATGTAACACATGCAGGATTTGCCCCCAATACCTTCATGCATAGGTTTTGCATCAGCTAAAATCTGCTTTATTTGAACATTGCTCAAGCATGTGAGGCTGGTTGAGACTTCACTGTATTGTTTGATCCGAGTGCGGTTATTCATAAACATCCGCCCTGATTTTCGTAGGTTCTTCAAAAATGCTTAATATTTCGGTAGCGCAGTAAACTTTATCTCGTTTATTATCATTCGTCTTTTTGATAATCCCCGTAGCTTCAAGTTTTTGAACGCCTCTTTGGGCAGTGCTATAGGCAATCCCCAGATCTTCAGCAATTTTATTGGTGGTGAAATAAGGATTCACAGCAAAATGCTGCACTATATCCACAGGAACTTGGGAACCGCCGCTTGCAACGACAATTTTCCATTGATTTAATAATGCATTGATCCGCTCAGCACGTGATAAAACATCTTCAGATTGAACGGCAACGCCATTGAGAAAATAAATGAGCCATTCATGCCAAGTGCCTTTTGAGCTGACATTATAAAGTTGTTTATAATATTCATCGCGTGTCGCTTCAAAAAATGCGGATAAATATAACAAAGGCGAAGGTAGCATTCTTTGTTCGACAAGAAGCAACATAATCAGCAGTCGTCCAACACGTCCATTTCCATCTAAAAAGGGATGAATAGCTTCAAACTGATAATGACAAAGTGCTATATGGATCAAGGGTGGTAATGATCTATCATGTAAAAAGTTTTCAAGCTCTCCCAAGCAATCCATTAAATTGTCAGGGGGTGGTGGTACAAACTTAGCTGTATTCAGCGTACATCCTGGAGATCCAATCCAATTCTGGCTGCGTCTAAATTCTCCCGGCGTTGCATGAGATCCTCTTACGCCTTGCATTAAATGCTCATGGATTTCTTTGATAAGACGTAGCGATAAAGGAAGCTCTTCTAATCGCTTGAGTCCATAATCAAGCGCCTTGATGTAATTTTGTACTTCTTGGAGATCATCAGGATTTTGCTTTACATGGGCACCAGCATTAGCAGCTAAGATTTCTCCCAAGGTTGTTTGGGTGCCTTCTATTTTACTGGATAGTACTGCTTCACGGGTAATAAATGGACGAATTAATAGATGAGGATTGGGCAACTTACTGCCTTCACGAGCTAATTTCCCAATCAAGAAATCGGCACGTGATAGGCTATTGACTAGTGCATTATTCCACTCAAGTTTAGGTGGCAGACTATTGGGTACAAAAGCATTATATCCTTTAGGTGATTTAATGATTTGTCCTGAAGGGGACTGTTGTATATCCATGTAATTGGCCTCTATTTGATTATGCAACCATACATGTAACCACTATTATCGAAAATGTCAATATTCGATAATAACGACGTTTCTTATCACCACCTATGAGAATAAGAATTGAGACTATTATCACATATTGTAAAAAGCGATAATACGCAAAAGTTGCCATCCCAGCCAATAAAATAGAGGCGTTTTATGGTATCTTACGGGGCGAAAAAGAATGTTAACTATAGAAAGATTTTAATACTATGAACAAAATCATCCTATACATTGCCACTTCCAAAGATGGTTTTATAGCCGATAAAAACGGTGACGTTGATTGGTTACCACACCCAAAAGACGATCACGATTTAGAAGTTGTTGGTTATAAAAAACTGATGCAGCGTATCGACATAATTTTGATGGGAAGCCGTAGCTTTAAGCAAATTGCAGGCTTTGGCAATTGGGGATGGACTGATAAACACACTTATGTTTTTAGCACACAAACATTAGAACCGCAGCTTCCATGCATTACCATTACGAATGATAGCCCAAGCCAATTCATAAAGAAGATGAGAGAAACTGGGTCAGATAAAGACATCTGGCTGCTTGGCGGCGCCAATCTTTCGAAAAGCTTTGCTGAGGATGGATTAATCGATGAAATCATTCTCACAATTGTTCCCCAAATTTTAGGTGATGGCATACCACTCGGTTTGTCCTTCAACGATTTTTATTTAACACGCGAACAAACCTTAATGGATGGCATGATACAGAGAATTTATTTGAGGAATCCGTTATGACACTAAATGATAATCATATCAAAGCAGTTTGCTATCATTTTAATCTTGGGGCGCCCATGCAAGTGCCCACAAGAGTACACGGCGGTCTACTCCATATCATGTGGCGTCTTGATACAGATAAAGGCTCTTATGCGATAAAGCAGCTATCAAAAGATATTAATCTGGAAAATGAGCAAGTCATTAAAAATTATGAGTTGAGTGAAAAAATTGCCTCACGCTTTGTAGCTCAAGGCATCCCTGGTATCTGTGCAATTGCACAATCTGGTAAGTATCTTTTTATTATTGATGGAATGGGTTTTCTAGTGTACCCATGGGTTAATGCAAAAGCTTTAGATCAATACGCTGTTTCAGAACCCCACGCCCTAAAAATAGCCACTATCCTAGCAAAAATGCACTGTCTTAATTTAGATGAACCTGAAATCACCCAGCCAGAGTTTTATACTCACACAAACCAAAAGATTCTTGAACTATTTGGCAAGGCTGAACGTTTTAATTGCCCTTTTACTGCAAATTTACGGAAAAATCAGAAAAATATATTGGTGGCTAATGAAGCTTATCAAAATGCAATACCGACATTAAAAACACATATTATCGTTAGCCATAGTGATTTGGATCAGAAGAATGTTTTATGGGATAGTAGCAATAATCCAATCCTAATCGACTGGGAATCTACCTGCAAAATCAATCCCACTTATGACATGATCAATACAGCATTTTATTGGAGCGGAATTACAAGTACCTTTGATAAGGAGCTCTTTTTTAAAATGATTGAGGCATACCAAAACGCGGGTGGCATTATCAATAAGGATCATGTTTTCGCTGCTTGTTATGGTGCCTTTAGTTGGATTGGCTGGTTGGTTTATAACATCGAACGTTCCTGTGCTCTAGGTGAATCCGAGCATAAAAATATAGGTATCGAGCAAGTGAATCAAACTTTAGCCACGATTCTACAATTACAAGCGACCATGCCTGAACTCATAAAAATCATTGAAGGTAAGTTATGATTAGAGTTGACCTTCTGAAAAACCATCCACAATCTATACCAACGCTTGCAAATATTTGGCATGAGGTTTTGGGTAAAATTTGGATGCCTGAGATTGGAATTGAAGAAATTGAATCTTTATATTATGAAGAGCTAAAACATGATATGCCTATTACTTATGTTGCGCTATACGATGAAACTCCTGTAGGCTCTTGCACATTGGAATTAAAAGGTGGCATTCGGCCAGATATAGGGCCTTGGATTGGTGATTTAGTTGTTGATCGAAAATATCAAAAACAAGGGATAGGCAAGTTATTGCTTGATGAAGCAATCGAAAAAGCAAAACAGCTTAATTTTAAAAAGCTGTACCTTTTTACTTTTGACCCCAGCATACCATCATACTATGAAAAATTTGGGTGGAAGAAAATTGGCACTGAGGAGTTTAACTCACATCCAGTAACGTTGATGGAAGTAACTTTATGAAGATAAGAATCCTCACACAAGAAGATTGGAAAAATATGGAAATCATTTCGATTAGAGGCGCTAAAAAACTCTCCTGAAAATTTTCGATCGTCATATGAAGAAGAATTAAACTGGTCAGATTCAGATTTTCAAAGTGCTTTAACAAAGAGTGATATATTTGGGGCATTCATAGATAATTCACTTGCATCTTGTGCTGGCTTTTATAGTTTAAATTCAGTCAAAACAAAACATCGTGGTTTTATTTAGGGAATGTATACCCGGTCTGAATATAGAGGCCAAGGCATTGCAGGCGCTTTAATTCAAACAATTATTAATTATGCAAATTCACGTGTTACCCAGCTCCACTTAACTTGTGTTACAAGCAATCTTGGTGCTGTGGCACTTTATCAAGAGATATAGTCAGATCTGGTGTATGACAGTTTAAAGCAGGTGGCGTATCCTGTTGGGTGTTCCGCAAGAACATAACCGACAATAGGAGATACGCCGTGAGCAATTTTACGCTGAAAGCCGTTGTAACACCAGAAGTGACAATCAACGATCCATTAACCGAATTATTAAGGGTTGGTGCACGCAGCCTTATTGCGCAAGCCGTTGAAGCTGAGTTGGCAGTGCTGCTGGCCAAACATAAGGATAATAAACTTCCTGATGGGCGACAGTCAGTCGTGAGGAATGGTTATTTACCTGAGCGGATCGTTCAAACTGGGCTTGGTGATGTGGATATTCAAGTCCCCAAGGTGCGCGACAGAAGTGAGTCTGGAATTAAATTCAACAGTCACTTGTTACCTCCGTATTTGAAACGCTCAACCAGTGTCGAAGAAATGTTACCGTGGTTATATTTAAAAGGCTTATCAACTGGCGATTATGGAGAGGCTCTTTCGTCCTTGTTGGGTGAGCAGGCAAAAGGTTTATCGGCGAATACAATATCGCGTTTGAAAAGCCAGTGGATTGATGAGCACACCGAATGGCGCAAGGGTGATTTAAGCAATAAACGATATGTTTATTTTTGGGCGGATGGTATTTATAGTCATGTCCGTATGGATGACCGATTATGCCTTTTGGTGATTATTGGAGTCACGGAGCATGGCAACAAGGAACTGGTAGCCGTTGAGGATGGTTTTCGTGAGTCTACAGCAAGCTGGACAGAGGTGTTGACAGGGTTGCGTGAGCGAGGCCTTACTTTTTCACCAAAATTAGCTGTTGGCGATGGCGCACTTGGTTTTTGGGGGGCTCTTGGCAAGGTATATCCCGAATGCCGTCACCAACGATGCTGGGTTCATAAAACTGCTAACGTACTAAATAAGTTGCCAAAATCCATGCAACCAAAGGTAAAAGAGGCATTACATGATATTTGGATGGCTGAGAGCCGCGACAAGGCTATAGCGGCCTTTGACAGTGCTATAACACGGTTTAGTCCCAAGTATCCGCAGGCCATGGGTTGTCTGGGAAAAGATCGTGAAGAACTATTGGCTTTTTATGATTTTCCAGCCGAACACTGGATTCATATTCGGACAACGAATCCGATTGAATCTACGTTTGCGACTGTGCGGTTGAGAACCAAAAAGGCTCGTAACTGTGGTTCGCGCGACACCACGCTGGCTATGGTTTATAAATTGATGGAATCAGCGCAGAAACGCTGGAAGAAAATCAAGGGCTTCGTCTTGCCTAATTTGATCGTCAAAAAATTAAACAGCTAGCATTTTTCCACCAGCGCAGCTATTTTTGACTTAATATTAAACACTGGTGGTCAAATTCACGGTGTATTTATCATTTTCAGATTGTATTTGTCATTTTTATTCTCAATTATCAAACAACAAGTCTTAAATCCCCTCTAGCAGGCCAAACGGATCCATTTCCTTCTTCCCAGATGTAGTGTGGAAAAGGATCAAGGGAGGTAGATTTAAAAACAGGTCGCGCTAGCGACTCCAACCTATGACGTATTAAGTGCATATAATTCAATCCCACTGCGTACTTTGGCAATTTTACCTCTTATCAATTGAAGCAGCTCACAACAATGACTCTCAACACGAACAAACACTTGCCTTGCATGATGAATAACGCGACCTGGCAACTGTATGATATGAAATCGCAGTGCCTTCATTTTACTTTCTTTGAGATCTTTTGGTAGCACTGCAATTTGCATCAACCGATTAAGATTAAACGATAACACCATGATCGCCCACCATGCCGCATTTGCCCCAAATAGATTCGATGGCAACTGACCACCAGCCAGCCCTTCCTTTTGTGTGCTGTGCACGTGCTCACTCTTACCACAACGCTTGCGATGCCATTGAATCAGATCTGAACCATCCATGTCGCGATTCGTGACAACAGCAAATAATTTATAAGTCACCCTATCTGATGTCATCGTTTGAAAGGGCAAATCAGGTTCTTCATCACCTTTAGTCTTTACTGGCTTCATGACCTCACGAATGGCTAAATAGCGGTAGCTGGCTTTGCTTCTTACAGCCCACTCTGGCACAAAACAAATGTCAACCCATTCCTGATTGGTCTTTATTTTTGTGCCATCAGCATCTTCTTGATAAATAGGGTGCCAATGTTTCTCATCAAGCGATTGCGCTTCTTTTTTAATCCCGGCGCTGACGCGGGCTGCGATTGCAAATGGGATAACACCAAAACGAGGGTCATTACCCTCCGCACAATAACGTATCAAATCCTCTTGATAACCAGCGCTATCTGAGCGTAAATAGGCGTGGTTTACATCCGATGGCAATAAACTCAGTGTCTCTTTTAAAATCCGTAATTGTTCAAAGCCTGCATTCACGTTACCGTCTCGAAATTCACTGTGCAATAGCATGCCATGCTCTGCCCAGAAGGTGTTAAACGGTTGATAAGCTTTAAAACCTTTGTAGCAGTAAAGGGCGTTCCGTTTATAGGTGTTAGTTAATGTTGCATCCTGATCCAATGTCGCAACACTAGAGGGTGACTGCTGTTGAATACAAGCAATCAAGGGTTAATTCAGACTCATTAGAGTAATCAGGTTGGCATTGGGCTCAGGAATAAACGCTGTGCCTTCTACACGTTTTGCTTCTTCTTCGGCTGAATGGAATTTTGGCAAATAACGGTGAATTGCTGCATTGGAAGGTAATCCACGGCTTTTTTCTTTTCTCCATCGCTTTTCAAAAGCCCGTCGTTCTTTTCGTTTCATGCCGTGTGTAGAAAATTGCATAAGCAATGTCCTGAACCCCGCATCTTGTTCAAGGCGCTCAATATCGCTGATGCAATCACCGCCAGCCAAATTTAACAATATTAATGACAAAATCATTTCAGCATCGGTCCATCCCCGTGTTTTTGTCTTCAGGGTTTGACTGATGTACTGAACAAAACCGCTTTGTCTCGCAAGATCCAAATAGAGTGGTAATCCAGCAAATCCCGTTAATCCAGAGTCAGTTTTTTCGGTTTGATACTGGAAGGGTAATGCACTCTGTGTCATGATCATTTTCGCTCCTTGTTTCACCCAGTGGGTGAATCGTTTTTTGGCGAAAATAATTCTATCTCATTGATCTAATGAAGCAATGGAGCTCCTCAATTTATTTTAGTGATATATTCAGGTGATAAGTGTAGCGGACAAATAAATTGTCCGGGTCTGTAGCAAATGAATTGTCCGGTTTTATGATACCTCTTGGTAGAGACCAAGGAGATAGTCGTGAAACGGACAAAATTGCTACAGGAGCTACTGATGTTACGTTTTGAAGAAGCCTACCAAGGCTGGCAAGAGAAGAGGTTAACTCAAGAAGATGCAGCGCGCTTACTAGGGGTATCGGATAGAACCTTTCGACGTTACCTAGTAGATTATAAAGAGCATGGTCATGAGGGATTAGTTGATGCACGGTGGAGTCAAATCTCCCATCGTAAAGCCCCAGTGAATGAGGTGATGGAGATAACAGAGCTTTATAGTAAAAAATATTTTGGATGGAACGTTAAGCATTTTGCCAGTTTTTATTGGCGGATCCATAAGGGGACTAGAAGTTACACATGGATTAAAACGACGTTGCAAGATGCGGGTTTAGTTGAGAAAACATCAAAGAAAGGCCCTCACCGAAAACGCCGTGAAAGGGTTCCTGCAAAAGGAATGATGATCCACCAAGATGGTAGTACGCATCAATGGGTCGAAGGAGAAGCATGGGATCTGATTATTACATTTGATGACGCAGATACCGAACACTACTCTATGTTTTTTGTTAAGGAAGAAGGTACCGGTAGTAGTTTTCGTGGAATCAAAGAAACCATAGAAAAACAAGGTGTATTTTGCTCGTTCTATACTGACCGAGGGAGTCATTACTGGTATACCCCCGAAGCAGATGGACCTGTTGATAAAACTCAATTTACCCAGGTCAGACGAGGGCTACATCAGTTAGGTATCAGCATGATCCCAGCCTACTCGCCTGAGGCAAGAGGGCGTTGTGAGCGTCAATTTCGCACCCATCAAGGACGTCTTCCCAATGAGCTTGCAGCGATGGGAATTAAGACTATGGACGAAGCCAACCGATATCTTCGGGATATTTATATGCCTGCATTTAACGCTGAATTTATGGTGACTCCCTACTCCGATAAATCAGCCTTCGTGCCATGGAATACTATCATGTCACTGGACGATGTCCTTTGTGAGCATTTTGAAAGGACCGTTGGAAAAGATAATTGTGTTTCTTTTGAGAATCTAAAATTACAGATCCCTAAGGATGATCACCGATGTCATTACATGAGAGCGAAGGTTCGTGTACATCGTTACCCCAGCGACGAACTGGCAATTTTCCACGGCCCTCGCAAACTCGCAGACTATGATAGCAAAGGAAAAATAAAATTGCTTGCAGAGGAGAAAGAGATACCTATCGCAGCATAAACCGTCTGTGGACTATGTGGATAGTATGGATAACGAAAAAACCGTTACCCACACTACCCACATGGGTCCACCAGACTCAATAACAAGAATTAATTTTTAAAAACATAAAAAAACAAAAAGCGTAAATCCGCTTCGCTTTTTGTCAGATTGGTTGATTACTGTATGGCTAATCTGTTATAAGAAAGCGGACAGTTCATGTGCTACAGATCCGGACAATTCTATTTGTCCGCAACATACGAAAGTGATAAGTGTGATGACTGTAAAAACTTATTTTTTTATTCATGCTAAATGTTAAGTCGAAAATAATTCTAATAGTGCTATTTTTATACCATACATTTTTACCCCTAAAAGTTTGAAATTGAAGATTGTTTTAATTTCAAACTTCTATTCAAAAATCAGGGGAGCAAAAATAATCTGATCAATAATTGAACTTTATCATGGTTAGTATTAGCCTAGCAAAGAGACAAAAGGAACGTTTACAGGAACGTTTTAAAACTTAAGAAAGAGCATCCAAACAAAAAAACACTACAACCCATTGATTTAACTGATGCCGTTGCGCGGAATCGAACCGCGGACCTATTGATTACGAATCTCGAAGTCGTCTACTTTACCACACTTTATAAATGTTTATAAACCTTTACCAGTCAAGCGTTTACCTATAAAATCCTCTTTATCAAATTACCCGAAACTATACCAAATTTCACCTAAAAGGTAGCACCACAGTAGCACAAATTATTAGGCAGGCAAATAATGGCAATCAACACGAAGTTTAATTTCACTATTAAAGACATTAACGACTTACCCATCCCAGAAAAAGGAAAGCGCGTATATTATTACGATACAAAAACGCAGGGGCTAGCCATTTGCGTTACCTCGACTAAAAAGAAAACCTTCTTTGTATATCGCAAAATTGATGGAAGACCTGAGCGCATAAAATTAGAACGATTCCCAGGAATGTCTATTGAGCAAGCCCGTGGAAGAGCGAATGAAATTAATGCTGCTATTGCCAGAGAAGAAAATCCCGCTCAAGTACGTCGTGCAGGCAAAGAAGAGCTTACCCTTGGAGAACTATTTGAAAGCTACATAAAGCTCCATGCTCAAAAGCATAAATCCTCTTGGGAAGCAGATATCAAACAATTTGATCGCCATTTATTAAGCTGGAAGAAAAGAAAGCTCTCATCAATTAGAAAAATTGATATTCATAAGTTACATCAAGACGTCGGTGATTTGAATGGTCAATATACAGCAAATAGATTACTTGCTTTACTGAGCAGTATATTTAATCAAGCAAACAAGCTTGGATTATGGGATAAGCCGAACCCTGCTAGCGGGATCACAAAATTCAAAGAAAGATCCCGCAGCCGCTTTTTACAGGCAGATGAATTACCACGCTTCTTTAGTGCTCTAGCCGAAGAAACTAACGAACATGCCCGAGATTATATTTTATTGAGTTTATTAACTGGTGCTAGAAAAAGTAACGTGCTTGCAATGCGTTGGGATGAAATAAATTTAGAAATGAAATTGTGGACTATTCCTAAAACTAAAAATGGTGATTCGCACACGATTCCAATTGTGCCCCAAGCATTAGAAATACTAGAAAATAGATATGCAAACAAAACAAGCGAATGGGTTTTTCCGAGCAATAGTGCATCAGGCCATTTACAAGACCCCAAAAAAGCCTGGCAAAGACTTTTAGCTCGCGCTGAGATTAGTGATCTACGCATTCATGATCTAAGAAGATCGCTTGGAAGTTGGCAAGCGTCTACTGGAGCGAGCTTAGTTATTATTGGCAAAACTTTGTCACACCGCAACGTAAATACTACAGCAATATATGCACGCCTTAATACAGATCCAGTACGTGACGCGATGAATAAAGCAACCCAAGCCATTTGGGAGGCAGGAAACTTCGACACACTCAAAAACAATATTGCTGCTCTCGAAGAGAAATCCTTCAATAGCTGATTTTGAACTTATTTTAATCAAATTATTTTCAGGGGTCGTACATATGGGGTCGAAAGGCCCATTTATATAGGCGAAAATGCTATGTAACTTAACGAAACACAAGGAGTGTTTACATGGCAGCTTCATCCTCTCCCCTACTTACTCGAAAACAAGCAGCCGAGTATCTTGGTCTTGAACCAAGAACATTGGATGTGTGGGCTTGCACTAAAAGATACAACTTAAGATTTATTAAAGTCGGTCGCCTTGCAAAATACAGAAAAGAAGATCTCGATGATTTCCTTGCACAACGTACTGTAAACGGTGCAGGGGAAATATAAATGTATTTTGATCTTATTGCTGCGGAAAAAGACTTTTGTAATTTTTTATCAGAAAATTATGAGCATCATTACTATGGGCACGTAACGTTTGATAATGGTATTTGCCGATTACCGTGCCCTTTTTCATCTAGTAGCAATAATAAAGATTTTTCATACGCATTGTACAGTTCTGCTATTCCTGCTGGATGGTGTCAATGCTGGCATTGCGGTATAAAAGACAATTGGTGTTTTAAAAAGAAACATGAAGTATCACAAGAAACTTGGAATAACCACCGGAAAAACTTACTAAAAATCCGATACGAGCAAACAAATTACCACATAGCACAGGAAAAAGAAGGGGCTAAAAAAGCAAGAACGGAGTTTTCCTTAGCAACCAGAGATGGAGTAAAAAATCATCCCTATATCATCAACAAAAAAATGGAAATGCTTGGAGAAATTAGACAGCATCGCGGTGTTCTAAAAATACCGCTTACCGATGTTAATCGTAAACTACGCAACCTTGAATCTATTTATTTTAACTCCAATACCAATAAATTTGAAAAAAGACCAATAGCTGGTGCCCGATCCAAGGGAGTATTTCATTTATTTGGGGAACAAAATCCTAAAACAATACAGCTTGCAACTGGCATTGCTACTGCTTCTACAATTTACGAAATTACAAACATTACTACTGCTTGTTGTCGAAGCGATTCTAATATCATCCATACTGCAAGAGCCTTTAGACAAAAATATCCGAAAATAGAAATTTGTATCATGGCTGATGATGATCGATTTAATTTGATCAAAAAACAAAGAGCAGCTGAGGCTGAAGGTAAAAAAATTCAGCTAATAAATTCTGGTATTGAGTACGCTACCAAGGCAGCAAAAACAGTTGATGCAAAAATAATACTACCCGATTTTTCTATTCTTGGAAGTGATGAGGAGCTAATAATGCTCCCTGACTCTCCATCAGATTTTAACGACATAATAGTGCATTTAATGAACAGAGATCAGCATGAATGAGTATATTCAGAAAAAAAGAGTTGTCGCACTCGATCTAGTACGACAGCGAATTCACAAGGATGTGAATATGATAAGTGAAAGAGGAAAAATACATTTAAATGAAGAGGGCGGTATTCAAGAAGAAGCTGAATTACCACTCAATTTTGAATTAACTGATGCTTGCTTAGTCTTTAATAAAGTAGAAAAAAATGGCGATATTACCCCTATTCCTATCACAAAAGGGGCTATAAAAATTCTTGGCCGTTATAGTGATTATTATTCTGGGGAAAATTTTGGTTTGCTACTTGAATTTACAGATGAAGATTTAAAAACAAAAACTTGGGCGATGCCCTCTACTTTGATGGGAGATGCGAAATCACTTGAAACTCATTTAAGTTATCGTGGTTGTTATGTATACGATATAAAGCAATTAATTCTTTTTCTTAAAGCTTCTCAGACAAAAACATCTTTTATTGGCATTTCTTCTATTGGTTGGCATGTAATAAACGACTCACGTTATTTTATTTTACCAAATTTGGTAATAGGAAACGGACCAGAGCAAAATTTGATAAAGTATCAATTCATTGATACTAACAACCCTTACAACACTAGAGGACTTTTAAATGATTGGCAAGAAAACATTGGTAAATATTTAGCAGGGCAATCCAGGCTCCTATTTTGCGTATCATTTGCTCTTTCTTCCTTCCTGTTGCATATCGTGGGTGCAGAGAATGGCGGCATTCATATTTATGGCCCTTCATCCAAAGGAAAATCCACGCTACTGCAAATTTGTGCCTCACTATTTGGTGATCCTGAAACTTATAAATTATCATGGCGAACAACACCTAATGGAATGGAGCGTTTAGCTGTCTCACGCCATGACTCTGCTCTTATTCTCGATGAATCCAGTGAATTTGACAATGAACATAATAGAAGATTAGCCTCTATTATTTACATGATAATGAATGGTTTTGGTAAATCGAGATTAAATCCAGACTCTACCTTAAAAGATATTTTAAGTTGGCGCTGTAACGCAATATCAAGTGGTGAAAATCCCATTTCGCAGCTGATTACTGATGCTGGTGAGCGTGATAATGAGGGGGTTGCTGTGCGAATGATAGATCTTAACGCGATTCCTGGTGAGCATGGCATTTTTGATTTTATTCCCGAAGGCTTTAAAAGCGGACATGAGTTTAGCGATTACTTCAAAGCCTCAGTGAAAAAATATCATGGTAGTGTTGCTATCGCTTTCCTCAATGTATTAATTAATAAAAGCCCAGAAGATATCAAAAACTTAGTAAAAGAAATAGAAGAAAAAATTATTACCAATGTGCAAGGCGCTCAGGGCCAAGTCATGCGATGTATAAAACGCTTTGCGTTAGCAGCATGTGCTGGAGTCTTGGCACATGAAATATTAGGAGTGGATAAAGAAGAACCAATTAATGCAGCTATTATTTGTCTAAAAACCTGGATTAAAGAACGAGGTGGGGTAAAAGACAATGAAGCCACGAAACTATTAAATAAGGTTAGGGATTATTTTGCTATTCATAATGCCATGTTTAAAGTTATTGGAAGCGAGGATAAGTACGATAAAGATAACCAAGCAGGCTATAAAGAGGTGATAGGAAATCGATGGATATATTATGTTAATTCTCCTACTTTTTTAAAAATGATCCAAGGCCATACTTGTGGTTTTGCTACCGAGACTCTTTTTATAGCCGGATTTATCACAAGAAATGAAAGCAAAACAGGAAATGCAAGGTATTTAATGCCTAAGAAAATAGCTAATGATACTCATAGATATTACTACTTTAATGGTGATAAATGGAATCTGGAAGATGTAGAGGAGGTAACTGAATAACTAAGGTATAACCAAAGGTAACTACGCTTAGTTACCTCATTTAAGCTAGTGATGGAGGGACTTAGAGCATTATTTATTATTTAGGTAACCAAAAAACAAATAATAAATGAGAAAGTATCGCGGACTGGCTTAAATAAGATGGAGATAAATATATCTCCTTATCTCCAAAAAAACTGGTTACCTGGTTATCTAATCTAAAATCACCCTGAAATCTTTACAACCGTACCATTGAAAGGGTAACTGGAATCAATTGCCCCCATGGTTACAAAGTAGTTATTAGAAAAGTCCATTAGGATAGGACACATGAGATACGGTGAATAAATTTGGTGCTAACGCTTGTTATTATCAATAAAATAACAAGCCAAAGGAGATTAAAATGACTTTTATTCCAGGAAAAAGTGGCAACATGAGAGGACGCCCGATTGGTAGCTCTGATAAACGAACCAGGTTTCGTCAACTTTTAGAGCTACATGCAGAAGAACTAATTACTGTACTGGTTAATCAAGCAAAAAATGGTGATCCAACGGCATTAAAACTATGTATTGATAGGCTTATACCACGAGTAAAAAATGATACTATAGATATTGTTTTTCCCAAGGATCTATCTAGCCATTCTATTCTTCAAGTCGGCGAACAAATATTAAGAGGCCTAGAAAATAAATCCATTACACCAGAAGAAGGAAAAACACTGTTTGAAATTATAAAAAGCTACTGCAACACAACTGTACTTGCCGATTTGAATCGAAGATTTGAGCTTATTGAGCAAAACAGGGAAAAATGAACTCTTCTATTGGCTATATGTATAGATTGAATATTGTAGCTTTTTGGGCTGTGATTGAAGCTTCATTGGCTTCACATAAAAACTATATCAGACACACTTCAATATTGTTTTCTCAAAAAAGATATCTAGGCAGAATTATCCCAACAGGTTGCGTAATGTAACTAAAATTGTTATATTTTGCATCTATACGGGATAAAATATGAATATAAACCATTTTCTAACAGACTTAACTGCTAAAGGCTATTGCTGCTTTACTTATCCTCAAGTAAAAGAGGCATTAGCTGTATCAGATATTGCAGTAAGGGCAGCCTTACGACGCTTAAAGCAAAAAGGTGAACTGGCTCATCCTTTGAGTGGTTTTTACGTTATAGTACCGCCAGAATATAGAGTTTTAGGGTGCAGGCCCGCTGAGCATTTTATTCATGAGCTTATGGAGTTTATTAACGCACCTTATTATGTTGGCTTATTAAGCGCTGCACAATATCATGGTGCTGCACATCACCGCCCTCAACAATTTCAAGTCATTACTACTCAAAAAAGACGACCCATTATCTGTGAGCGTATAAAAATAGTTTTTATTACTAAAAAAAATGCGGAGCAAACCCCAACTCAGAACTTTAACACCTCTCAAGGCGCTATAGTAGTATCCACCCCCGAAGCCACCGCTATAGATATGGTAAGTTATCCTAATCGTTGCGGTGGTTTAGATAATGTCTTAACTGTGCTAACTGACTTAGTAAAAAAAATGGATGCTGATAAATTACAAAAAATCGCATCCACTACTGACGAAATTACCTGGGTACAACGATTAGGGTTTCTATTGGATTTAGTAAAGGCAAATCATTTATCTGATATCTTGCATCAGTCTCTTGAAAATCATCGTGTACGTGCACGCCTATTAGTAGCTCCATCTAAAACACCCCCTGCACTTGAAAAACTTGCTGTGAAGCTAGGAAAAAATAAAAGCTCATCGTCATATAAAACTAAAAATGATAAGTGGAAATTAATTATCAATAAAAAATTGGAATTAGAAAAATGATTGCGAATGCATATCTAAATGAATGGCGGCAAACAGTGCCTTGGTCAGACAATAAAATGGTTGAGCAAGATTTAATAATTAGCCGATTATTAGTAGAGTTATTTAATCACCCCAAGATCTCTGATTCTCTCGCTTTTCGCGGCGGTACAGCAATTTACAAATTATTCGCCCCTCACCCCGTTCGCTACTCTGAAGATATTGATCTCGTGCAAATTAAAGCAGAACCCATAGGTGATACCGTAACTGCTATTAGAAGTATTGTAGACCCCATGCTTGGTGAACCCGAAAGAAAAAGATCTAAAAAAACATTCACTTTGACCTATAATATTTTAGCCGAAGGTGAGTCTGAACCACAAAAATTAAAAATTGAAATTAATACACGCGAGCATTTCTCTGTTTATGGCTTAAAGCATAACGACTTCACTATCAAATCCAGATGGTTTTCGGGTGAATCAAAGATCTTAAGCTACGAATTTGATGAGTTGCTTGGCACTAAAATACGAGCATTTTACCAACGTGACAAAGGTCGCGATTTATTTGATCTCTGGTTTGCTCTTCAGCAAGAATATTTTAACCCTAAAAAGGCAGTGCTTGCTTTTATCGAGTATGTAAAAAAAGAAAATAAAAATATTACTCGTGCAATGTTTGAAATGAATTTCGCTGAAAAGTTAAATTCTGGCTCTTTTAGCCAAGATATTAGCCCACTATTAGCGCCCAATATTCAATGGGATTTTGAAAAGGCTGCGATAGATGTTTTTGAAAAAATTATTCGTCTCATTCCTGGTAAACAATGGAAGTCCATGAAAGTAAATGAAGAGTAACATGATATTAAAATGACAAAAATTATCCTTTCAACAGAACGCTTAATACTCCGAACCTGGAAACCCAGTGATACCCCATTAATGACTGCGATTAGCTTTGACCTAATGGTTATGGAACACTTCCCAGCAATTCAAGATAGCGCGGCTACACAAGCGCTAATAGATCGTATTAATCAACATTACGAACAATTTGGTTATGCTCTTTATGCTGTTGAAATAAAAGATACGCATGAATTTATAGGCTTTATTGGCTTAAATCATCCACCGTTTGAAATTCCTAATTTTCAGCCTAAAGGTTTGCCTATTGTTGAAATTGGTTGGCGCTTGTCCTCACAACATTGGGGACAAGGATATGCTACAGAAGCTGCTAAGGCGGTTTTACATTATGCTTTTACAGAGTTAGATCTTCCTGAAATCATTTCTTTCACAGTACCAGCCAACATTAAATCGCGCCATGTAATGGAAAAAGTCGGGTTACATCACTCCGAAGCAGATGATTTTGATCACCCAAAACTTGAAGAAAATAGTCCTTTAAAACGACATGTGCTATATCGTTTAACACGTGACAGCTACATAACCGCGTTAAAGAATAGTGGATAATTATTATGTCTATCAAAACATTATCTATTCAAGGCTATCGATCGATTCAAAACATGCGTCTAACAATGGACGATATCACTGTTATTGTTGGAGCAAATGGTTGTGGTAAAAGTAATTTATATAAAGCTGTTCATTTGCTTGCAAAAGCAGTTAACGGTGAGTTAGCAGAAACACTTGCACTTGAAGGTGGTATGCCTTCTGTTTTGTGGGCCGGGAAGAAAAAGCAAATAACACAATCCAAAGCCCCTGTTCGCTTAATATTAAGTATTCAAACTGATGAGTTTAACTATGAAATTGCTTGTGGATTACCTAAGCCTTCGTTATCAATGTTTACTCTTGATCCAGAAGTTAAGACAGAGCATGTATGGGTTGGGGAAACCAGACGACCCAGTACTACATTAATTGAGAGACAGGGATCTAGCGCGTGGATTATGAGTCAAGATGGCCAACGCATTCCTTATCCAGTTGGTTTATCACAATCAGAATCTGTTTTATCGCAGTTACAAGATCCTCATTTATATCCAGAGCTATTTGCGTTAAGTAAGGAAATAAAAAAATGGCGATTTTATCATCACTTCCGAACAGATCTCGAATCGCCTATAAGAAGTCCACAAATTGGAACTCGAACTGAAGTCTTAAGTAATAATGGCTATAATCTCGCAGCAGCTTTGCAAACTATCATTGAAATAGGGAACCACGAGTTACTCAATGAGTCGGTGAGTAGAGCTTTTCCTGGTTCAAAATTAATAATCAATGTCGATAGTAAAACGCGTTTTGACATTCAGTTACAAATGCCAGGTATATTACGACCACTGGAAGCCAGTGAGCTTTCAGATGGAACGTTACGGTATTTATGTTTGATTGCGACACTATTAAGTCCAAGACCTGCGACATTGCTTGCTTTGAATGAACCTGAAACAAGCCTACATCCTGAATTAATGGAACCGCTTGCTGAATTAATAGCTGCAGCCTCTCAATACTCACAGCTATGGGTAACTACACATTCGCAAGATCTTGCAATGAAGATAGAAAAATTGTCAGGAAATAAACCAGTTAACCTAATACGAACAGAAGCTGGCACACAAATAGATGGTTTAAATTCCTGGGAACGGCTTATATAACAGCAGTTAAACACAAAATAACATGAGAAAATGATGGAAGAAGAAAATCAAGGTAAAAAGTATGATCTGATTGCAACTGATTTTGCAAACATGAGAGATTCATTCTACTTAGAACAGAAATATTTAGATTTATTTATGTCTTACTTGCAGCCAAATGCTCATGTTCTTGATATTGGATGTGGCTCAGGCCATCCAATCGCGGCTTATTTAATTGAAAAGGGTTTTCAAGTTACCGGTATTGATGGCTCACAGGAGCTATTAAATATTGCAAAAATAAAATCTCCTAAATTGCATACCGTTTATGGCGATATTCGTACAGTAACTCTAAATAATAAATATGATGGGCTTCTCGAGTGGTGGTGCCTTTTCCACATACCAAAACAAGATCATGCAAAAATGATTTCTCGTTTTGCAACCTGGATAAAACCAGGCGGATTTTTAGAGTTTACAACGGGTGATAAGGATTATGAGGACACAAGCAGTGACATGCTCAACCAAGAACTTTCATTTTATAGTCTTGACCCTCAATTATATGAAAAGCACCTAAAGGAAAATGGCTTCAAAATCTTATTGCGTGAGCATGACCAGGAACATCATTTAGTGTGGATCGCCCAACATAAAAATTAATTATGAAATTGAAATTTCATTTCGATAAATCAGATTATTAAAAAATGCCTGGCCCACATTCCAGAACAGTATTTCTCGTTAATGGAATGCAGTCTTTCAAAGGATTTTTTCCATCTTTAAGAAAAGTATTAAAAAAATCCAACAAGTATAGATTGAGTGCTTTAGTAATTTGCAATCCGTTCCCATTGCCAAGATAATTTCCAAAATGCTGATAATGAGCATGAATAATTTTTTTAATTGGAATAAGCTCAGGTTCTTTTAGGCGTGTTTTGGGCAAATTGTCCAGAGCCGCTTGCAGGCCTGGAATGGTTTCAAGATTAATGATTATCGATTCTTTTCCTGGCTCATAATAAAAGACTTTCCAGACGTTTTTATTTTTTACAATTAAATAAAGTGGTCGATTAATTTCAGTTAATTTTAAACTTTCGCCATGAGCTTTAATTATAACATTTTCTCCTACTGTTAATTTCGAATGGTCATACCCCATTGAAACCTGATACGCTGACATGTATTGCAATGTTGAAAAATCAGTGAAATTCATATGATAACTATAATGGATATCATTTTTTGATGGTGATAACGTTACTAAGTATCCACTTTTATTTAACCGATAATGAAGATCCAGCCAATTAAATGCTGACTTCCAATAAGCCGAAATAATATGCATAGAGGGTGGTATAGAGCTTTTAGATTCAAAAGAACCCATGTGAACTTCCATATCAAGAGTTGCCAATGCTTGAAACCACTTTTCATGCCGATTGACAACATTTGCTATAGCCCTTCCACCAAAAGAATGACCTAGAGCGCCGATGTGTTTCAAATCCATTGATTTAAATACCACATCTTGCGCTGTATCATGAATTTTCTTGTAAACAAATGCGATATCTTGTTCCAGTACTGGGATAATTTTTTTAGTCACAACGTCCCAACTTTGTGCCTCTACCATGCTTACAATCTTATTATTAGGTAAAACAATATCTCCATTGATAAATACTGTATTGATTCCAACAACAATATAGCCATGACTAACAAGTTGTGTAATGAAGTTTTCATACAATTGGGCAACGCCCCCCAATCCGGAAATAAAGAGTACAACAGGAAATCGTACTTTTTTAACAATTGGAGCATTTTCTACCGTATGACTTTTAAGTTGTGCTAATTTTTCAATATCTTCTCGTTTGACGCTAGGTTTTGCTTTCAAAGCTCTTTGTTCTGCGTTGATGATAGGTTGATAATATGGCGTACCTCTGTAGGTTTTTAATGGGGTAGGATAATAAATTCTTATCATTAGCTCATGACAATATTTTTCATTACCAGGACTAAAATCTTTCTGATGTTTTTTTGAAAAATTTGGATCTGGACAAATACTATCGTTAATCCAATGAAGCTCTTTAAAAGCAACACCATATTTCCCAGAAGGCTTAGCCAAGTAATCAACTATAGGTTGAGCGGCATTGGCAATATGGCTAAATGTAATGCAACCCATAAAGATACTATTTAATATTAGCCTAACCATTGGAGTCATTCTTATAAATTTCATACCAAAATAATTCCGTACCATCAGGCAATTGTTTTTTACTCATGCAATCAAAGCCAGCTTTCTTTAGCATTTTTTGAGAGGCAATATTCTCTGGATACGTAGTAGAAACGAGTTTGTTAATTGATAAATGCTGAAAGCCCCACTGAATTAATGCTCTTGCTAATTCAGTGCCATATCCTTTTCCCCAAAACTTTTTATGCAAATGGTAACCGAGTTCAATTTCTGGTTGCGCATCATCAAATAGCAGATGAAATAAACCCGCTTCCCCAACAAAGCTGCCGCTTTCTTTTTCAAATACCAGGCAAAATCCCATTCCGTGCTTTTCTTGATAAGGAATAGCAAAATCCAAGTACTCTCTTACCTCTTCTTTTGTCTGAGTGCCACCATAACCAGTATTCTCCATTACTTCTAAATCAGATCTCAATGTTACTAACATGTCGAGATCAGATAATTCAGCTGTTTTAAGGATTAGTCTTTTGGTTTCTAAAAAAACGCTCATTATGTTTATATCTATATTGCAAAATGAGAGGCATTATACTTTTTATTTTTTGGTTCTACGAGAAATGTTGTCGCAAAAGGTAGCACCAGCGTAGCACGAAAAATGTTTATTTAATTTCCCATTATTTATGCGTATGTATCTAACTGATTATTAAATGTTTTTTGGTGCCGTTGGGGTGAATCGAACACCCGACCTCCTGATTACGAATCAATTGCTCTACCGACTGAGCTACAACGGCGAACTGCGCAGTATATACTTGTGGCTGAAAGAGGTGAAAGATTTCATTCGACTGGTGAATTAGGTAGCAATCCGCCCCATAACGGTTGTAACTCGGTTATATCTCATAAGACTACTGGACTTTACTTTACAGTGAACCTTGCACGGCTCGGTTATCCCGTTATAGGGTATACTAAAGCTGCTAGGCTCCAACTATTACTTGGCCCTGACCTTCTTCTTTTGTTTGTTCCTGCTGTTCTTCTGGTCCAGGGTTTGATTGCGGTGCCTGTTGAGGTTTAGCACTAGCGCTGAAAAATCCACTCTGGATAGCAGCAATATGCTCTTTTGGAGTCTGCTTAACCACTGATTCATCCTCGTGTAACTCTGGCAGTGTTTCACCGATATTTTGCTGTGGTGAGGTCAGCTGCTGAATTAGGGACGCTTTGATGCTGTCGGAAATATGAGGATTGTCTTGTATTTTTTTGATATCTGCCTCTATACCTTTATTATGAGTATCCTTAAGTTCACTGATAGCATCCCGAATCTCAACCGCTTGATCGACTAACTCTGCTTTCTCAGATTTGAAGATTTTAAAAAGTTCAGCAAAGAAATTTGACAGGGTAACCAAAAAATTATCGTGTTTATCAATAAATTTATCAACTTCTTTATCTAAACCGGCAAGCTGATGCAGTGTCTTATTACTACTCATTGCCTCTTGATATAGATCACTATATTGCCCTAGGACTTCCGATTGTTCTTTATTTGTTTTCTGCAAAGTTGTTGCAGCTTCTAGGAGTTCTGATACCTTGCAGGTGAGAATTGACTTTTTCACCTGCTGATCACCATTTGCAATTTTTTCGCTTGCTTTCTCCACCCTTTCTTCGGCTGTTTTCAATTGATTAGATATTTTTGTAAGGTGTTCTTCTATTAAGCGTTGCAAATCCCTCTTAGCAGCACTATCAATAGTATCAAATGTATTCGTTGCCGTATTTTGTACAAATTGTGGCGCAATATAGCGAAATACACTAGTGGGAATTGCGGTAACTAAACTCGCTGTGTATTGCACAGCTGAAGCCGTTTTTCTATATAGACTAGGCTCTTCTAATTCCTTTATTGTTGCAAGTAATCCAGCCTTCAATTCGCCATCCGGTGCAACTTCCATAAAGGCATTAAAGCTATCTCTATTTTTGTCGATAAAATCTAGAAAATATTGTCTTCCGGTAACGCTTGTGTTGTTGTCCTTTAGAGCCTTCAAAAGAGTCTCAACTTTCGCTTTTTTAGCCTCTAGCTCAACTTTGTAATCTCGTGACTCTATTAAAGTTAAAAGATCCCCAGGAGTTTCTTTTATTCGTTGCTCCAACGCCTTTACTTTGTCTAGTATTGGTAAATTAGGATCAGTTAATAGTTTTAGATCCAGATCATTAAGGTGCTCGACTAGCGATTTAGGTGCAGCAACTTGGCCATCGCCAACGTTAGCAACGTCTTGAAGTTTAACAATTTCTTGGTGTTTCTGATCAATGGCATCGAGCATCTGTGCAACTGTTCCTTTTAATTCCTCAACGTTAAGACCCATTAATTTAGCAGCATTAGCTGTCAGATAATTAAGACCAGCGAGATAAATATGCATTTTTCTCATTATCACGTATAGCGATTTAAACACATCTTGCACTTTCGCTTTATCTGGATTGCTATTGGCATATTCCTCTGTCCACCGCTTAAATCCACCAATTAAGCTCTTAATAGTCTCTCCTACTTTATTTGGAGGATTCTCATATAAAGTTCTTAGCGTTTGTATTAAAGAAGATAATAATTCCTTTTCTTTTGAAGCAACTTCAGGGAGGCTATCTCGATAGTCAGCTAAAACAAATTGACTAAAAACAAATGTCGACAAGAAACGATCGTCATACTTATCAAATTCTTTATATTTTTCAGACTTAGTATCCACTAAGTCACTTTTAATCTCGGTTAAATTCGACTTTTTAACGTAGTCAGCCATTAAAATAGCAGTCTCTAGACGAGAATTTTCTTTTTCATCTTTAGCTTTTTCTTCACGCCAATCATTAAAACGCTGAGTAAATTTTGATCTTGACATCGTTTCACCTATAAACACAGAGTTCAACATTTACACTAATTATATCGATAAACTCTTAAGGAAATGTTAACTGGGTGCAGAAAGTTCTTTAAACGAATTGCCTCAAAATACCTGTTGCCGAAGGAGAGGAGCCGACATGGGGCAAGTGAATATGGATCTGTATCTAAAAATCCAGAGAACTCGCTATCAGCGCGGGAATAGGCCTGGAAATAGCTCATTGACATCGTAACTCTTCAGGTACGTCATTCAGGAGATCCCTCACTTCGTTCGGGATGACGTACATATGCTCTTGCAAACTAGTAGAGTTAACCTATTATCCTTCCTGAAAAAGAGGATTAAAGCAGCTAGGCAAAACAGCCTTATCTTTTTTGCTTAAAACAACTGAAACCATACCGCATTCCGCTGTGGTGTAAGTTGAGATTTTTTCTTGTTCTAAGGTTGCTAAAGTCTGTTGGTGAGGAAAATGGTAGCGATTAGCAAAACCAACGGAGATAATTGCATAATGCGGGGCAACTTGTTTAATAAAACGAGGCGAGGAAGAGGTTTTACTGCCATGATGAGGAATCAATAAAACATCTGAGCTAAGTTGGTTACCATAGGTTTTTACTAAGTACTTTTCTGCAGATTTTTCGATGTCCCCAGTTAATAACACCTTCCCTATCCCATTGTCGATTTGCAGCACACAAGAGGTGTTATTTTTAGCACCAAATCGTTGCCTGATCGCTAAAAACCGCATAGAAACACCATCCCACTGCCACGCAGGATAATGATGACAAGACTTACCGCGGTGATAAAAAGAGACTTCGTTAACTATAAGCTCTGGGATATTGTATTTCTCTTCGAGCGAGGACAATCCACCACGATGGTCTAAATCAGGATGGCTGATAACCACTTTGTCAATCTTCCTAATGCCTAGGGTGTTGAGATAAGGAATAATCGCCAGTTTCCCCATATCCTCTCCTTGATAAAATTTCACCCCCGTATCATAAATAAGTACATGATTCGCGGTATTCACTACCACAGCCAAACCCTGACCTACATCCAATATATCAACCTTTACATCACCAGGTTTAATCCGCAGATACGCAGGAAAAAGACTAGCTAAAACTAGAACGACTAGCGCTGGAAAAATTGCCCTCATCACACCCCAATTTTTACAAGAAACCCAGTCCCGTGGAGCAAACCTTTGTCTGGGAATACGATTGGAAGGCAGAAAAACGATAGTTAGCATGGCCAACATAAGTGCCAGCGGTGCTAACAAAGTAGGAAAGGAGAAATCCAAATTAAGGATTGCCAAGGAATCAACCCACTGCAAAAAATACAATAAGCACTGGACGGACCATTTAATAGGGAGCATTAGGCTATCAATAGCAAAACATTGCATTAAAAAAAGACTAATTAATGAGAACGGCACGATCACAAAACTAACTAAAGGAATAGCCAAGGCGTTTGCTAGCAGCCCATTTATCGCTCCATAAGAAAACCAAAATAAACTAAGCGGCATCAAACCAAATAAACAAGCCAGCTGTATGCATATTGCCTTCTTCATTACCCCGCCCATTACCCGTTGGTTGATAAGAATCAAAATGGCAACGGCGAGAAAAGATAAATAAAAACCAGGCAGGAGTACTGCATGGGGTTCATAGATTAATATTGCCAATAACCCGTAACGCCATGCTTGCCAGACAGTAAAGCGCTGATTTAAGAAATTACGCAATAAGATAAAAAAACAAGCCAATAATGCGCGTTGTAGAGGAGGGGCAAAACCTGCCAACAAGGCATAACCAAAACCCATGAGCATTGCCACACCGCTTGCAATTTTTACCGCAGGGCAATACAAACATAAGCGACTTGCGCGAGACCACAACCATTTCATTAACCAAAAGCTAAACCCCACAATTAAACCAATATGTGAGCCCGAAATGACCATAAGATGCGTCGTACCCGTGCGACGAAACAAATCCCATTGTGACTTATCAAGGTTAGTAGTAACACCTAAGGTTAAGGCTTGGACAACGCCTAAGACAGGGACATCAGTTATTGATTGCCCAAAGGTTAGAGCTAATCTATCACGTAAAACAAGTAAGCTTTGTTGCCAATCTACCTTCATCCCCAATTGGGTAGCGTGCTTGATATAGCCCACCCAGTGAATATGGCGAGCGCTCAACCCACCAACAAAATCAAAATGGCCAGGATTGGCTAAATTTTCAGGTTTTCTTAACTTCGCCTCTAAAGCCCAAATTTGGCCTACGCTAAACACAGGGCAATGCTGATAGCAGGAGAGCAAAACGGTTGCTTTTACTTTTTGTTTATCTAGACTATCAACGGCAAACTCAAATTGCGTTTTATGGAAATTGCTGATTGGCAATGAAGCAACGACTCCATGCAGCGTTACTTGATCAAGAATGCGCACATTGGGCATGCCAACCTCTTTAACCCAGCAAAGGTGGACTAATCCCCAAATTATGGCCATTAAAAACCAGACAATGATTGCGCAACTTGGCCTTAAAATTAAGCTGGCGATAACAATCAATAAGGGATAAATCGATTTGGTATAAACAAACGCTATCCCTGCAAAAAAACAAAGGATTTCCATATTAACAGTTGGACTTACGAAGACGAGTTCCTACTTTACCTGAATAATTCGCTAAAATGAATGTAACTATTCAGGAAGTAGGTTGGGCCTTGGCCCAACATGATACAAGCGTTTATATTGGTAACTCCCCACGTCATCCCGAGGAGCTTGCGACGAGGGATCTCCATGCAGTGGCACAATTTTTAAATACGTGCCGTTTGCTGGAGATCCCTCGCTTTGCTCGGGATGACGTGGGGAGTTACTTATATTGTAAGAAAAAATGTTTACCCAAAACAAACAACGACTATTTTGTGACAACATGCCACATTCTTGTTGGGCCAAGGCCCAACCTACTCGATTTTATTTGCCTACAGGAGAGCACCCTAAAGTTCAGAGTTGTTTTTCGCCCCATACAAAGATAGGATAAGCACTTCTAAGATGAAATGGATACTTCGGTATGATTATTGCCGCCTTAAATGAGAGCAGTGCTCATGAAACTCGAGTTGCCATCACCCCCAATGCAGTAAAGAACTATCTAAAGCTTAGTCTTCAAGTCGCCTGTGAAAAAAATGCGGGTTTTGCATCTGGTTTTAGTGATTCGGCTTATGAAGCAGCTGGTGCTAGTATTGTTGCTAAACGAAAATCCTTATTAGAAAGCGCAAAGATCGCTGTTTGTGTTAATGAACCCTCTCCAACTGACTTAGTTGGCCTAGCCCCTGGCGCATTGCTCGTTGCCCCTATTGATAATGACGAAAACAGTGACTTGCTCCGTTGGAGCCGTGCTGAAAAAATTAGTATTTTTTCGATGAATCTTATCCCACGGATTAGTCGGGCACAAAGCATGGATAGCCTTTCATCGCAAGCTAATCTTGTCGGATATCGAGCCGTTCTGGAAGGAGTATGTCATTTTAAACGCGCTATTCCCATGATGATGACCGCAGCAGGAATGATTCAGCCTGCTAAAGTGCTTGTCCTTGGTGCTGGAGTTGCCGGTTTACAAGCGATTGCTACGGCCAAGCGTTTAGGTGCGGTGGTTTATGCTTTTGACGTTCGCCGTGCTGCTAAAGAACAAGTAGAAAGTTTAGGTGCTGAATTTATCGAAGTCGGTGCAGAGCAAGATAATGAAACCAAGGGCGGCTATGCAGGTGAAACCAGTCCCGAATACCAACGCTTGCAAGCTGAGCTTATCGATCAATATGCTCAACAAGCCGATATCGTGATTTCTACGGCATTAATTCCAGATAAAAAAGCACCCATCTTGCTGACCAAAAAAACGGTTGCCCAAATGAAACCCGGCTCTGTTATCGTTGATATTGCTACATCACGGGGCGGTAATTGTGAGTTAAGCCAGCGCGACAAGATCATTAAAGAGGATGACGTTACCATTGTGGGCTATAGCAATTTAGCACGATTTATTCCTGCAACTGCAAGTGAGCTCTACGCCAACAACTTAGTGCATTTAATTACTTTGCTAGTAGGTACTTCTGCTGAAATTACCTTTAATGGCAAGGATGAAATTATCAAAAACGCGCTGCTTAGCCATGAAGGGAATTATTTACCATTACTAAAGAGCCCCTAAGGAAGAGACTATGACTAGCGGTAACCCCTATGTTGCTATTTTAACTATTTTTATCCTTGCCTGCTTTGTAGGTTACTATGTCGTTTGGAAAGTAACGCCGGCGTTGCATACCCCACTTATGTCTGTAACCAATGCCATTTCAAGCATCATTATTTTAGGTGCATTGATTGCAGCAGGTACTCAACTTACCGGCTCTATAACCTACCTTGGTGGCTTGGCAATTTTCATTACTGCTATCAACATATTTGGCGGCTTTGTCGTGACACAGCGTATGTTAGGCATGTATAAAAAAAGCGTATAGAGGACCTAGCCTATGACATCATCAGTTCCATTTTTATACCTAGTTGCTGCAATATGCTTCATCCTAGCGCTGAAGGGACTTGCCAGCCCAGCAACCTCAAGGCGAGGTAATTTATTGGGTATTTGTGGTATGGCGCTGGCTATTATCTCCACATTAATGATGCCTTCTGTGCATCAGCATTGGTTATTAATCGGATTAATAGTTGCAGGTGGCATTATTGGCACCCTGATTGCCCTTAACATTCAAATGACTGCAATTCCTCAATTAGTTGCTGGTTTTCACTCTCTCGTCGGTCTTGCTGCAGTTTTAGTTGCTTTCTGTGCATTTTTATCACCTAGCTCGTTTGCTATCGGTTCCCCAGGGAATATCCACACCACAAGCCTAATCGAAATGAGCCTTGGGCAAATTATTGGGGCTATCACTTTTTCTGGCTCGATTATCGCTTTTTTAAAACTGCAGGGATGGATGACTGGCCGACCAGTTCGTTTTGCTGGGCAAAAAATTGTTAATTTAATTGTGGCATTAGCTATTCTTGCCCTCTTTGTATACTTTAGCTTGCAACAATCAATGTTCGCTTTTAGCTACCTTGCCCTGTTGTCTTTCTTGCTCGGCATTTTACTCATAGTTCCTATCGGTGGAGCGGACATGCCCGTCGTTATTTCTATGCTGAACTCTTATTCAGGATGGGCGGCAGCGGGCATTGGCTTTACTTTAAATAACCATCTGCTGGTTATTACTGGTGCTTTAGTGGGCGCAAGTGGAGCAATTTTGAGTTATATCATGTGTGTTGGCATGAATCGCTCAATTATTAACGTTATTTTCGGGGGCATAAAAGCAGTTGATTTAAGCAGTGGTAGCTCTCACCATGAAGGATTGCAAGTAAGGCAAGCCAATGGCGAAGATGCAGCGTTTTTATTGTCTAATGCAAAGGATGTAATCATAGTTCCTGGGTATGGTATGGCCGTGGCTCATGCCCAACACGCAGTGAAAGAGTTAGTTGATGCATTAGAAGCTCGCTCAATTCGTGTACGCTTTGCCATTCATCCTGTGGCCGGACGTATGCCAGGCCATATGAACGTTTTATTGGCTGAGGCCAACATTCCCTATGATCGAGTTTTTGAGCACAGCGAGATTAACCGTGATTTTGCAACCTGCGATGTTGCCTTTGTCATTGGCGCAAATGATATAACTAACCCAGCTGCTAAAACGGATCCCAACTCCCCTATCTATGGCATGCCTGTTCTCGAAGTTGAAAAGGCTAAAACAATTTTGTTCGTAAAAAGAAGTCTTGCTCCCGGCTATGCTGGTGTAGAAAATGACTTGTTCTTCCATGACAATACTTATATGCTTTTTGGCGACGCAAAGGTGATGACGGAGTCTATAGCCAAATCGCTAGCTGAACTGTAAAACGCCACGTCATCCTGAGCGCAGCGCCCCGTCATCCTGAGCGTAGCGAAGGATCTCCTGAATGTGGCATAGTGCTCAACCAAGGAGATCCTTCGCTGCGCGTCAGGATGACGGGGTGCTGCGCTCAGGATGACGGCTGGCTTTTCCTAGTGGTTTTTTTGGAGTTACTCATGTGGCGAAAAATTGGATTTGGTTTATTATGGGTAAGTGCCCTAACCAGCACAAACGCACTGGCGATGACTTTTACGCTTATGCCAGGTTCTAGTATTGACTATGAGCTGCCTCCTCAGGATCCGCAAATATTGGCTAATTCTTGGTTTTGGGCAATTACTGCAACCTGCAATATTAGCGGTAAAGATAAAAACAGTAAAATTCTTGCAGAAGCACTTAGTAAATCCGGCAAAATAAATAATGACCCTATCTCTGCAGGAGATCCACCTAAGCTAATTATTGTTCATCCTGCTCCAGGAGATACAGTAACAGTGAGTGCTGACTCTGGTGCTAAGGTGAAGCTAACCAACAAAGGACGCCACCCTATTTTGGCACGATGTTGGGTGTAGGGGCTTTGATCAAGCCCGTGCTAACTTAATACACCCTCATCCATCGCTACCCGCCCGTTGCAGTAATTTGACTTTTTTATTTTTTCTCGTACAATATTAAATCATTTTTTGTAAAACGAGAGTAACTATGTCACGTGGTAAAGAAGAGCAGTCCTTTTTGGGAGTCTTAAACGAGGATGTTGCGGGAGTACTGGCTAGATCCTTGTCCGTTAATCACATCTTAAACTTAATGTCTGCATGTAACACAACTTATCGTTTATTCAAACCCAGTCTAAATTCATGTTTGGGTATGGCCCAGACTTGGGTTGTTCAAGGGAACCCAGATGAATTAGCCAAAATCGCAAAACATAAACCAGAGGCTTTGTTCGAGAGGAGACAAGTCACCGATTTGCGCGGACGAATTTTTCCCAGCATATCAGCGTATCAGCGTATCAGCTCACTATTTTTCTGTGTGATGCGGACATGAAGAAAACAATCGACCCGTTCATTCCTGAGCGGTTGAACGAAATTCGTCAAAAACAATATGCTGAGCTTGGCAGCGGAGGTGCTGATTTAATTAAGCTCGACTTCGACCCTGTAAAGGCAGCAGAGTACGATTTCAATAGCCTGATTACGTTTAAGAGAATCTATACCTTATCTGATCTTACAGAAGAAGAAGCCACTTTTCCTTTATTTGAAAATAAGGACGCCATTATTTATTACCAAGATGAAGAGGATAACGTCGATTTCTACTATGGCAATCGTGAAACCAAAACGATTAAGAAACTTTCCGTTTGTGCTAACTCGGAGGAAAACAACAAGGCATTTGAGGCATTTAAATTGTCCTTTGCTCACATGGAAAATAACTCAAGTCGTCGCTCAAGTAATGCAGAGCACGAACTGATTAAAACAATGCTGCATTGCACACTACACCGTGATGGCATTGAGTATGAGCAAGATGGCATAGCCTACCGCGATAGCCGTACGTTGTTTCGATTGATTACTGCTTATAGAACCTGCATCAGGTTGAAAGAGGAAGCAGAAGATAATAGCGTGTGGGGCCAAGCAAACTACTTTTGGTGCACAGATGTTGGAAAAGCCCAGGGCGAAGAAATGTGGTTACTACAACGTATTTGTGAGGAAGGCCGGCCCTTCTACCCACCATTGCCCACCAATTTTAATAACTGCAAGCGGGGAGTTAAGATTGAGGATTATACTGCTGAGGTCACGGACCTGTTCGTAGATGGCAAGTTGGTTGACGCTCTCGGCACAGTGTATGCAATACATAAAGACCACCACACGAACTTGGCCCGGCCCTGGCGGCGGGGTTGGGGCTTTTGCGGCGCGGCTATGTCAGATCTGATTGCTATTTGCTGTCTTGTTGAAAACGCTAAGGCGAATGTTATTGAATGTGAACAAGAACAAGACTTGTTGCCGCAGAGCGGCTTCGGCGTACAGTGTTAGTGTTCGCGAGTTGCGGAGAAATGGATTTGGGGGTAGCGTTCTTGTGCCATGGTCAGGTTCACTTTTGTTGGCGCTAAATACATCAGTGCATCGCTGCCATCAAGCGCCAGATAGTCATGCGCTTTTGCGCGAAATTCAGACATTGCTTTATCGTCCTCGGCATAAACCCAGCGTGCACAGGTCGTATTGACCGCTTCATAAATGCAATCAACTTTATATTCATGTTTTAAGCGATGCGCAACAACATCGAATTGCAACACCCCAACAGCACCTAAGATCAATTGATTACTATTTAAAGGTCTAAATAACTGCGTTGCTCCCTCTTCTGATAATTCAATTAAGCCTTTAAGCAGGGCTTTACTCCTTAATGGATCTTGCAAACGCACTAAGCGAAAAAGCTCAGGGGCGAAATTAGGGATACCGGTAAATTTTAAGCGCTCTCCTTGAGTAAACGTATCACCAATGCGAATGGTGCCATGATTGTGTAAGCCAATAATATCACCAGCCATTGCTATTTCTGCATGTGTTCTATCACTAGCCATAAAAGTCAGGGCGTTAGCAATTGAGATTTCTTTGCCTATGCGCAGATGATTTATTTTTATCCCTTTTTTATAGGTTCCTGAGCAGATGCGTAAAAATGCAATACGATCGCGATGTTTTGGATCCATATTTGCCTGAATTTTAAATACAAAACCAGAAAATGCCTCTTCATCTGGATTGATTCGCCGCTCAACAGCGGCGCGTGGCATAGGGCCTGGGGCATATTCAGTGAAATCATCTAAGAGTTCTTTAATGCCAAAATTGTTGATTGCTGAACCAAAATAAACCGGAGTCATTTTACCAGCTAAATAATCAGCTAGATTAAACTCGTGGGAAGCACCTTTGACTAACTCAATCTCGTCGCGTAATTCTTGCGCGACTTCACCGAGCAAGGTATCTAGCTCCGGATTATGCAACCCTTTAATTTGCATGGCATCTTGTTTCCTTGCATTTTTACCCGCTTGGTATAAGTAAACGGTGTCGTGATAAAGATGGTAAATACCCTTAAACCGTTTCCCCATCCCAACTGGCCATGTGACTGGGGCACATTGAATCCCTAACACTGTCTCCACTTCATCCAATAAGCTAATCGGTTCGCGTCCCTCGCGATCGAGTTTGTTGATAAACGTCATAATCGGTGTATCACGTAAACGACAAACTTCCATCAATTTAACCGTTCTCTCCTCAACCCCCTTTGCCACATCAATCACCATCAATGCAGAATCAACAGCGGTTAAAGTACGATAGGTATCTTCAGAAAAATCTTCATGTCCTGGCGTATCAAGCAGATTGATCACATGCTGATTATGAACAAATTGCATCACTGAGGTGGTGATAGAAATTCCTCTTTCCTTTTCCATTTCCATCCAATCGGACGTAGCATGTCGCTCTGCTTTGCGGCCTTTAACAGTTCCCGCAAGCTGGATGGCACCACCAAAAAGCAGCAATTTTTCGGTAACAGTCGTTTTACCGGCATCAGGGTGGGAAATAATTGCAAACGTCCGTCGTTTGGTGAAATCCTGGTAAAAATCAGACATAAAACAACCTATTGTACATTGAGAAATCGCATTTTAAGGGCATTTGTTTGTTGGGCCAAGGCCCAACCTACGATTATCTAGGCCCCGAGATCGTAGGTTGGGCCTTGGCCCAACAAAATTCCCCCACATAACCAAGTAAACCTAGGTTGGGCCTTGGCCCAACAAATTCCTTCGCATATATTATAGACCTTCATCAATCAATGATAGCTCTGCTTGGCTGCATTCAAAATAGTCAGCAACTTTAGCGCTAGTGACCGCAGCCAAACTTTCAGGCTGCCAGTGTGGATTTTTATCTTTATCGATCAACAAAGCCCTGATCCCCTCATAAAAATCAGAATCACGCATGAATTGGTTAGCGAGACAATAATCCATTTTCATGCAATCAGCCATCGACAACGATTTCGCTTTGTGGATCTGCGCTAAAGTAACCTTCAAACTAAGCGGAGCTTTTTGCGCCAAATTACGCAAAACAGAGCTAGCCCATTCATCTCCTCTTGTCTTAAGAGCAGTAACAATTTTCTCCATACTAGGTTCTGCAAAACAAGAATTGATTCCCTCTTTCTCATGCTCTATAGGTGCATTGGTAACTACAGTTGCAAAAGGTTGCAGACAAGCATCAACACGCGAGTGGGCATCCGCAGATAAATCAGCAGCTATCAAGCATTCCAACACTGCTGCTAATTTGTCCGCAAGCACCACATAATTGACTAAACCTAAGGCATAGGCATCGTGAGCATGCAAACGATTACCAGTCAAACCCAAATATATCCCCATTTGTCCAGGGCAACGTGAAAGTAAATAGCTAGCACCTATGTCAGGAAAAAAACCGATCCCCGTCTCTGGCATAGCGAACACAAATCGCTCTGTCGCTACCGGATGTGAACCATGCAAAGAAATCCCTACTCCTCCACCCATTGTGATGCCATCCATCAAAGCGATATAGGGCTTAGTAAACTGATGGATGTAGTGATTTAAACGATACTCATGCCAAAAAAACTGCATTTGCTCAGCATGTTTAGCCAACCCAGCTTCATAGATCCAACGCACATCCCCGCCAGCACAAAAGGCTTTGCTGCCTTCCCCCTGCAGCACTACTGCATGAATAGTGCTATCGTCTTGCCATAGCAACAATTGCTGCTGTATGGCTTTAATCATAGCCAAGTTGAGCGCATTCAAAACTTGTGGACGCCTTAACGTCACTAAACCAATATGCCGCTGGCAAGTAAACGAGATATACTCTGTCATCGATCTACTCTCCCGTAAACTCCGCTTGTCGCTTGGTGAGAAATGCCGTAACCCCTTCTTTCTTATCTTTGCTTGCGCAGACCTTTGCGAAATGGACAGCCTCCAGATGCAGCGCGTCAGCCAACGACATATCATAGCCGTGATCAATGACCTCCATCACCCCAGCGATTGCTAACGGCGCCATAGCTAAGATCCCGGTTAAAACTCGCTTACCCTGTTCCAACAATCCCTCCGCACTTACCACTTCACTGACTAAACCCCAGTTTAGGGCAGTTTCTGCATTAATCGATCGCCCTGTTAGACACATGTCCATTGCTCGTCCTTTACCGATTAGGCGAGCTAAACGTTGCGAACCGCCATACCCGGGAATTACCCCTAATTTTACTTCGGGTTGGCCAAATTGAGCGGTAGTAGCCGCAATGCGTAGCGTTGCCGAGACAGCAAGCTCACAGCCGCCACCAAAAGCAAAACCATTGATCGCAGCAAGAGATGGTTTACCCATCGTTTCTAATTTCCTAAAAATATCTTGTCCCTCACAAGAAAATTGATAGCCCGTTTGGGCATTACAGTCCGCAAGGCGAGAAATATCAGCTCCAGCACAAAATGCTTTACCTGCACCTGTCAAAAGTAACGCTTTAACCTGCGAATTCTCTTTTGAATTGGTAAAAATTTCTGACAAGTTGCGCAAAACTTCTGTGCTTAGGGCATTGAGTTTCTCAGGACGGTTAAGGGTTAGGGTAAGTATGCCATTTCTGTCCAAATCTTGTTCTATTAAAGCCATGTGTAACTCCTGTTAATCGATAACCTTATTTACCACATATAAATGTAGGTTGGGCCTTGGCCCAACAACTCCAATCCAAAATCTTGATGAAAAGCGCTGAAAATTACTCGATAATATATTCGTCATCCAAGCTCGCTTTAGCAACGATTTCTCGCATGATTTCATTAGTCCCCTCTAAAATCTGATGCACCCGAAGGTCACGAAACAAACGCTCAATCTGATATTCATGCAAATACCCATAACCACCATGCAATTGCATCGCTTTATCACTGATGCGAAAAGCAACATCCGTTGCTAAACGCTTAGCCATTGCACAATACATCGGCGCATTGATATCCGCTTTATCCAAAGCATCGGCCGCGCGATAGACCATTAAGCGAGATGCTTCAAAATCAGTAAGCATATCGGCAAAATAAAAACGCAAAGCTTGTATTTTTGCTAGGGGTTTGCCAAATTGAATACGCTCTAACAGGTACCTTTGCGTCAGGCGCAAGCAAGCAGCTGCCCCGCCTAATGAGCAGGAAGCAATATTCACTCGACCCCCATTGAGTGCATTTAAAGCAATTTTAAATCCCATGCCCTCATCACCAACTCGATTAGCGACAGGCACCCGGCAGTTTTCGAAGTAAACCATGCAAGTTGGTTGACTACGCCAGCCCATTTTCTTTTCTAATTTACCGAAACTTAAACCATGCGTATCTTTTTCAACGAGGATACAGGAAATACCATGATGCGAATCATCACCGGTTCTTACCATGCATAAATAAGCATCACTAACACTACCCCCTGAAATGAAGGATTTAGCACCATTTAATATATAATACTCTCCGTCCCTGACCGCACGCGTTTTTAATGAAGCCGCATCTGAACCTGAGTCGGGCTCGGTTAAACAATAACTGGCTAGCGCTTGCAATGAGTTAATACGGGGCCCCCAAGCACTCCGTAAAGGCTCAGCAGCGTATTGGTCAACCAGCGAAGCAACCATATTATGAATAGACAGATAGGCGCTGGTGGTTATACATCCGGTTGCGAGCTGCTCAAAAATAAGCGCGGCATCAAGACGGTTTAAATTTGCCCCGCCAATGTCTTCGGCAGCCAAGATCCCGCCCATGCCCAGACTTCCGGCTTCGCGCAAAATATCAATTGGGAAGTAGCTGTGCTCATCCCATTTTTCTGCATTTGGTGCTAATCGATTGCGGGCAAATTCTGCCGCCATATCCCGAAAAGCAATATGCTCTTCGCTGAATTTAAAATCCATATCCCCTGTCCTTGCCCTAGGTGTCTTGGTTATTAATTCAGGTTAACTTAATGTATGTCCCCCTATCAATACTTATGCTGTTTTTTAAAAGATGTTATCATTGCGAACCTCAGGTATCCGTGCAATAACAATAAGAAAATCACATGGAATCCACAACAGAACCTCTACAACTCAGCAGTCAAACCCTTGGTATTTTAAAGGATTATTTTGGTTTTGACTCGTTCCGAAGTCCTCAAGAGGAAATTATTGACACCCTCATCAAGGGTAACGATTCACTCGTCCTCATGCCCACAGGGGGAGGCAAATCACTTTGCTATCAAATCCCCGCTTTAGTACGTGATGGTGTCGGTATCGTTGTTTCTCCTTTAATTGCTTTGATGGAGGATCAAGTTGCCGCTCTAAAATCACAGGGTATACGCGCAGCCTATTACAATTCTTCATTAAGTAGCAAAGAGGCAAGACAAGTACTCGCGCAACTTCACAACAATGCGCTTGATTTACTCTATATTGCTCCAGAGCGCTTGCTAAGCCAATCTTTTCTGGAGCGTCTGCAGGATTGCTCAATTGCTTTGTTTGCCATCGATGAAGCGCATTGTATCTCCCAATGGGGTCATGATTTTCGCCCTGAATATGCCGCCCTAGGCGTATTAAAAACGCACTTCCCCACTATTCCCATCATTGCCCTCACTGCAACCGCTGATCAGCAAACCCGGCAAGACATTATTAGAAAATTAAACTACCAGCCCAAACAGTTTATCGCTTCATTTAATCGACCCAATATTCACTACAGCGTGACGCTCAAAAATAACCCGACTAAACAGTTAAATCAGTTTTTACAGAGCCAGCGCCTCAGCCCCTTTGGGGCAAGCATCGAAAAAGAACTCCGAACCACCAACCCCTCTCCCGCCCTACGGGCACCCTCTCCCCGTTTCCGTGGAGAGGGGGAAATGAGGGAGGTTGCTTGGGAAGGACAGCAATCCGGCATAATTTACTGCGGTACTCGCAGTGAGGTTGAGCGTGTAGCGGCTAAGTTACAGGAAATAGGCTATCGAGCTAGGGCCTATCATGCAGGTCTGACACATACAGAGCGGCGCGAGGTGCAATCCTTATTTCGCTACGATCGCATTGATATTGTGGTGGCAACAATCGCGTTTGGTATGGGGATTGATAAACCGAATGTTCGTTTTGTTGTTCATTACGATTTACCCAAAAATATTGAAAGTTACTACCAAGAAACCGGTAGAGCTGGCCGTGATGGTTTGCCAGCGCTTGCCCTTCTCCTTTATGATCCAGCAGACAGTGGTCGATTACGTGGCTGGATCGCAACGACCAGCAATGAAGCCCAACAGCGGATTGAAACCAGTAAGCTAAATCATATGTTAGCTTTTGCCGAAGCGACTCATTGCCGTCGCCAAATTCTCCTGCGTTATTTTGATGAACCCTGTGAACAAGCATGTAACCACTGCGATATCTGCGATAACCCACCGCAAATGATTGATGCCACTTTAGATGCACAAAAATTACTTTCTTGCATCTATCGGCTCCGTCAAAACTATGGCATGACTCATGTTATAGAAGTCCTGCGCGGCAGTACATCCGAGAAATTGCAGCAAGCAAGGCATCAGCTGTTGAGTACTTTTGCCATTGGCAAAGATAAATCAACCAATTATTGGAAACAATTAGCTTGGCAATTAATTCATCGTGATTATTGTTATCAAGATATTGGCCATTTTAATGTTCTGCGATTAACCAAAAAAGCGGTTGCTGTATTAAAAGGGGAGGAAAAAGTCTTCTTGTCAATACCAAAACCGGAGTCAAAGAGTAAAGCCAGCAAAAATAAAGAACGCAGTCCAATCCGAACCAGTCCTCTGTTCGAGTCATTACGCGCTATGCGGCGTAAATTGGCCGATGAGGAAAACAAGCCCCCCTTCATGATCTTCAGCGACGCAACGTTACACCAAATGGCTCAGGATAAACCGCAAACCTTAGAACAGTTATTAACCATTTCAGGCATTGGTCAGCATAAACTCAATCGTTATGGCTTACAATTTTTGCAGGTGCTATGTGAGACCGCTGCTACGTCATCCTGAGCGCAGCGAAGGATCTCCCTGGTTGAGCACTATGCCACATTCAGGAGATCCTTCGCTGCGCTCAGGATGACGGGAGCTGCGCTCAGGACGACAGGAGCTGCGCTCAGGACGACAGGAGCTGCGCTCAGGACGACAGGAGCTGCGCTCAGGACGACAGGAGCTGCGCTCAGGACGACAGGAGCTGCGCTCAGGACGACGCGAGCTGCGAAGCCCTAGTGAGCATGGCAGCCGGCTTTTAAATGCACTTGATAATATCTACTCTTGGAACCCTTAACAAAACCACGAGTTTCCAATATTTCATACCAATCCAATTTACCATGTAGCTTAGCTGCTTGCACGATAGCATTATTGACTGCTTCTTCAATTCCATTCCTTGAAGTCCCTACCAGTTCAACAATTTGATAAATACGATTGTTCATTTCTACTCCTTGAAATCTGGTATTTCCATTCATCCACTCTAAAGTGTAGACGAAAAACTGCCGGTTAGCATAAATTACTGGATTGCATTGCTCTTAAAGAACTTCCCTCATTTCCCCTCGCCCCACATAGGGCAGGAGATCCCTCGCTGCGCTCGGGAGGGAGAGGGTGCCCGAAGGGCGGGAAAGGGTTTTCTGGTGCAACGTTCTTCACTGATGTTTGTCTCAACGGGACCAGGGTGTTCGTAAAATCGGAGTTTAAAAAGGCTTCGCTGTAGTCTCCTCATGCTCATTTTCAGGAGCCGTTGTAACAATCCCTAACAACTGTTTTATTTCGTCCCCATTTTTTTCAATCATACCCTCACGTGCATAGTCAATCGCAGTTTTATTTGATTTACGGTCAGGAATGTTTCTGCTTGCTCCTGCTGCTAGCAGAAATTTAACAGCATCAGTACTGCCTCTAATTACAGCTTGATGAAGAGGTGTCTTACCATTATCTGGATTATCATCCCGTTTATCGATGTCACAATTGCATTCTTCAAGCAGAAATTTCATGTCACATACATTATTAAAAGCAGCTGCAAATCGGACACCTTTATTAAAATCAGGATGCACTGATTTTTCTGTAAGCTTATACTGAGAGATGAGCTTTGTTCTTTTTTCCTCTTTCAATGTCGTAAACAATTGAGAAAATTCATCAATGTATTTTCCTAAGAAATAAACAAAAATATTCTCCCCACGCTCCTGCACTTTCTTAATCTCAGGCATATACTTCTTTTGAAGTCGCAAGTTAAAAGCACTTGTATTGTAATCCGGGAAATGCCGTAAGAACTTCGATCGGATTTTCGCTAAAGCGACTTGCGTCATTAGAGAATCAGCCCTTTCTGAGTCTTGGTATGGACCATTCTTCTTACAATCTACTATACGTGCCTTAATATGCGCCTTGAGTAACTGCGGATTCGTATCTATATGTTTAATCGCCTGACTGTATTCACTGGATGGATCTGCTTTCTCGCCAGGATTACGCATTAAAATACTCGGTTGACCAAAGGCCCTAAGGATTAGATTAAGATAGCAAGTAGCTACGCGACCGTTAGCATTAAAATACCAGTGACCTTCTGTAATTTGATAAAAAACCCAGAACGCTAAATCGGCGATTTGGTCCAGGTCATTACTACTTGTCTGTTTTAATTTTATTAATAATTCCTTAGCAAAGTTTTCTCGAAGAGCAGGTCTTTGATCGGGAAGTGGACAATATTTTACAAAGTATTCAACAAGCTTTTTGTCTTCTGCTGAAAGTTCATCATTGTAATACCGTGTAAACAAAGCCAGCATGACCTGATCCTCATTGGGGTCTAAATATTTCTTTTCAGATTCAATAAGTTTGTAGGGTTTTGAACTTCGAACTGTCTCAAGTAAATTTTTGAAACGAATAGTTAATTCTTTAGGGATATTTAGTTCTTCATTGCTTTGAACAAGTTCGCTAACCGATAGTTTTGATTCTATAAAATGAACAAAGTTACTTTGAACTTGATGGCTTGCATGCCAACGACCTAAAACTCTTTTACAACTTTCACCCGCAGACGCTCCCTTACCGCCAGCTGCAGCCGCATCATTCGCTAGAGTTCTAGCCATACGTAGATGAATTTGATCTAACCAGTATAATAAATCAGTTTCTGTTATTGAGTTGACGTCTCTTAACTTTGGTAAAACAACCTCTTGAGCATAAAGATACCCGGTCAACACATCTTGCTGCTGAAGACAGGTATTGATAACGCATTCGCTACTGAAGGTGTCTTGAGCCTCTTGAGTTAGAGACGCCTCTGCGTCGAATCCATAGACTAAATTCTGATTAAATTCTGTTAGTTGGGATAACTCAAAAGGACTTCGCGAAAATTCTTCATAGCTCTTCAATAGTGCTTCATTATCACTCGTCAGTTTACTTCTCATCATTTTACTCCAATAAGCGTAACTCTCCAGGTACGTCATCCCTCGTTACACTCGGGATGACGTACCTGGGAAGTTACCAGTAAGCTTTTAAGGCTAAAGTTTACACAAGAATAATTAAGGAAATATTAACGATTGGATTTTCACTGCAATTTTAGAAAATTGGTATGATTCTTGAATGGATTGTATACTTACAGTCTATGGATATATCAATCATGAAAATAAAACATCGATTTAGCAAAATTCTTCCGTTTATTCTTTATACTTCAATGTCTATTTACCATAGCTCTAACGTATTTTTTTAAAGCAATTTCTCCTGCGCCGGGTGCAACTCGCATATAGACAAATGAAGTCACGTAGGTTGGGCCTTGGCCCAACAAGAATGTGGCGTGTTGTGAAAAATAGTCGTTGTTTGTTTTGGGTACACATTTTTTCTTACAATGTAGACGCTTGTATCATGTTGGGCCAAGGCCCAACCTACTTTAAACTTGCCCGTGCGAGAATTGCACCCCCTGCGCTTTTGCTATTGCCTTTCTTAGTAATTGGGCATCCTCAGATTGTGACGGGGCTTGTTTAAGCAGTTGTTGCCAGTAATCTACTGCTTGTTGGTAATTCTGGTGGGTGAAAGCATCCATTGCTAGCATGGCTAGTGCATCCGGTTGCTGAGGATTTTTCTGCAAAATCTGATTAAATAAATCTCTAATTTGCTGATTAAATTGTTGTTGGTTTAATTGCCAGACACTCTGAGCATAATTGATCGTTGCTGCTTCATCCTCGGGTTGTAGTTGATGCGCTTGATAAAATGCATCCTGTGCTTGGGACCACTGCCCTTGGCTCGCATACAATCTACCCAATAGATACCATCCGCGTGCGCTGCCCGGTTCAGTCTTAAGGCGCGCTTTTAGTCTCACAATCAATTCCATAGGGCTTTTTATTGTCTGCAGTATCGCCTGTACTTGCTGTTGTTTTACTGCGTGCTCGTTGTATTCCTGCCACTGTGGCCAAGCCCCCCATTGCCAATAGCCAATGAATAACGTAGCAATTATTACCGGCAACAAAGTCAGCATTAGTAGTCTCGTCTTACGTAACGGATACAAGGCCAGCAGCAAGGCAAGCAATGCCAGCGCAATAAAGCTGGCCAATAACCACCATTCACTACTCATGATAAGTCCGCTTAAAACAGGTATGCCAAAAAATCATTAAGCCTAAAAATAAAAACAAGGCTGGTCCAAACCACAATAATGCGGTTAACGATTTCATCGGCGGGTTGAATAAAATGAAATCACCATAGCGCAGGGTTAAGTAATTAATAATTTCACTGTCACTTTTCCCCTCTTTGACTAAATCATAAACTTGCCCACGCAGATCTTTGGCCAGACCGGCATTAGAATCAGCTAAATCCTGATTTTGGCAAACAAGGCAGCGTAATTCTTTCAACAAATGCGAAAATTGCGCACCTTGCTTTGGCGATGCGAATGGATAAAAGGTATTTGCCGATACTGCAGGTATAAATAAAAAAAGGCTTAGGATTAATAGAGGGGGCAATCTTTTACTTCTCATGTTTCACCTTTTAATTGGTTTATCCGGGGCAAGAAATCAGCCCTCCAGACACTCTCATCTAAAACACCCGCATGGCGATAGCGAATAATTCCTTTTTTATCAATGAGAAAGGTTTCTGGAGTACCATAAACACCTAAATCAATCGCCACTCTACCCTCTTTATCCTCACCCACGGCTTGGTAGGGATTTCCCCATTCGCTTAGCCAGCGCTGCGCATTACGACTGTTATCTTTGTAATTTAATCCATATATGGGCACCGCCGTGCGAGCTAGGTGCATCAAAAAGACTTGTTCATCACTACAAGCCGCACACCAACTCGCCCACACATTTAACAAAACAACCTGTCCTCTCATTTGTTGGGGAGTAAACAAGGTTGTCTCGCCTAAGCTGGGTAGCACAAACTCTGGCAATGGTTTACCTAATTGCGCGAAAGGCAACTTATGTGGTTCTAACGTTATGCCGCGCCAGAGAAAAAATAGCAATAAAATAAACAGGAGCAAAGGGATTAAACGCCAATGAAGAGCTCTCATACCCTCACCTCTTGCCCACAAGTACCCTTTAATTGTTGTCGAGCTTGGTAATAGCGTCGATCCGTGAGTGCTAATAGTCCTCCTGCTAAAACCATAAAACCACCACCCCAAATCCAGCGTATCAACGGTTTAAAATAAAGGCGAACTGACCAAGCTTTATCATTAAGCGGCTCCCCGAGCGCAACATAAATATCACGAAAAGGATTAACAGCAATAGCGGCTTCGGTCATTGCCATTTGGCCGACATTATAAACTCGTTTTTCGGGATAAATCAGAGTTTCCTGGCGATTACGACTCACTGAGAATTGTGCACGCGCACCATGATAGTTTGCCCCAACTAACGAGGATTCACTGATAAAAGCAATGGTATAACCAGCGAAGTTAATCGTTTCGCCTGGAGCCATTTTAACGTCATCTTGGATACCGTAACCTGTAGAGACAGCAATACCGATCACCGTTGCAGCCACACCACAGTGAGCAACGACCATCCCCCAAAAAGCTTGACCTAAGCCAGTTAAACCCCGTTGGCCCACCCGGTTAATGATCAATTTAATGGTACTTAGTACAATCCAAAAAGCGAGTACTAAACCCAATAATGTATAAGCAGCGATAGATTGGGTCAGCGAAAGTAATAACAACGGAGGCAATAACACGCTAAGCAGAAATACCCAACGCAGTTTCACTACCACTTTCTTAAAATTATCGCGTTGCCAATTTAAATGCACACCTAGACCCATTAAGATCAATAAGGGAATCATTAACGGTACAAATACCGTATTAAAATAAGGGGAGCCTACCGATAGCTTACCCAGACCTAAACCATCAATAAGCAAGGGATATACAGTACCCATAAGCACTGTTAGCATGGCTACCGCCAGAAAAACATTATTCAACAGTAAGGCACTCTCGCGGGAAACTGGAAAAGGATTATCTAGACGCTGCAAGGTTTGGGCGCGCAGAGCAAAAAGTAATAATGAACCACCGATTACCGTCAGCAAAAAACAAAGAATATACAGGCCGCGCTGCGGGTCGACAGCAAAAGCATGCACAGAAGTCAGCACACCAGAACGGACTAAAAAAGTGCCCACTAAACTTAATGAAAACGCAGTGATCGCTAACAGTAGAGTCCAAGCTTTAAATTGCTGACGCTGCTCACTCACTGCTAGTGAATGCAACAAGGCTGTACCAATTAACCAAGGCATAAACGACGCATTTTCCACCGGGTCCCAAAACCACCAGCCACCCCAGCCCAATTCGCGATAAGCCCACCAGCTTCCCAGCGTGATACCCGCTGTTAAACAGCACCAAGCCGCTAAAGTCCAGGGTCTAGTCCATTTTGCCCAAGCCGATTCAATCCTCCCTACCCAAAGAGCTGCAACCGCAAAAGCAAAAGCAACAGAGAAACCGACATAACCCATATACAGCATAGGGGGATGAAATAGGAATCCAGGATCTTGTAAGAGAGGATTTAGATCGCGCCCTTGCGTATGGAGGATATGAAATTGGCGAGTAAACGGGTTCGACGTGGTGAGGAGGAAAAGAATAAAACCGACGCTGAGACAGCCTAAAATCACTAAAACACGGGCACGCATTGCTTGATCTAAAACAGAACTAAAAAAATTAACCGCCACCATCCACAAACTTAAAATCGCTACCCACAGGAGCATTGATCCCTCATGCCCTCCCCAAACAGCGCACAGTTTATAAAACCAAGGCAGTGAAATGCTGGAATTTGCTAACACGTAAGCGACTGAGAAATCATCGTTGAGAAAACAAAGGGTCAGTGACCAATAAGCCACAGCGATAAAAATAAATTGAGCACAAACATAAAGCGAGGCAGCATTAATCCAATCTGCTCGCGCACGCCATAAACCAAGCGTTGGAATAACAGTAAGTAAACAGGCAAATAATAAAGCCAATACTAGTGAAAATAGGCCAATTTCAGCGATCATGCGTTTTTCTCCCAAAGAACTTCTTTCATTTTTCCCTCTCCACGGAAACGGGGAGAGGGTGCCCGGAGGGCGGGAGAGGGGTTGGTGGTGCGGAGTTCTTTTTCGATGTTTACCTTCTTTTGCTTCGCCAAAGCATCTCTTACCTCAAGCGGCATATAGTTTGCATCATGCTTTGCCAATACCTCAGTCGCGGTGAAATGCTGCTTATCACTGAGCTCACCAAGAGCAACAATGCCCTGCTCTTCACGAAAGAGATCAGGTAAAATACCACGATAACTAATGGTCAGCGTATGGCTATAATCAGTTAACATAAATTGCACTGACAAATCATCAACTCCACGTATTATACTCCCTTTAACCACCATACCACCTAAGCGAATGGACTGTTTAGTGGGCGCTTCACCCTGCGCGACTTGGGTAGGCGTATAAAACAAGCTGATATTTTGCCGTAAAGCGTAGAGAACGAGAGCTGTAACTATCATAAGAATGCTAGCGATAAATAGCAAAAACAGTATTTTTCGTTTACGCACAGGATTCACGGTTAAGAGCTCTTCAGCCACTGCTGTAATTTTTTGCGGGTGCGATAACGCTGCAATTTGGTACTTAATAAATTCATGAGTAACACAATGCAAACCAAACCATATGCAGACCAAACATAGCCAGAATACCCCCCCATCGCAAGCCACAGTTGGAATTTATTCATAGCTCATTTCTCTCAACGATATCTTTTACCCAGTTTTGTCTACGTTCACGTAGCAGTACTTCGCTTCTAGTCTTATGCAGCATAATCCATAGACAATAAAAGGAAAAACCAAGTAAAGTCAATAACAAAGGATAGAGCATTGAGCTGGCAATTCTGGGTTTGTCAAAGACCGATAAAGTTGCACCTTGATGTAAGGAATTCCACCAATATACCGAATAATGAATAATCGGCAAATCAACCAAACCGACTAAAATTAGCACAGCAGCAATTTTATCACCTTGCTCTTTAGTGGGTAGAGCACTTTTAGTTGCCAAGATAGCCAAATATAAAAGCAATAATATGAGTTCAGAAGTCAACCGGGCATCCCAAACCCACCAAGTACCCCACATTGGCTTACCCCAAAGGCTACCAGTCATTAAGGCGAGAGCCGCCATAGATGCTCCTAGCTGGGCCGCAATTCCGAGCATCATCCCTGCCATTTTGATATTCCAAACTAGCAAGAGCAAGGCAAGAAAACCCATCCAGCCATATATTGCCATCGATAAAAATGCACTGGGCACATGGACATAGATAATACGAAACGCATCACCCTGCTGATAATCGGGTGGCGCAAAAACCAAACCCCAAATTATCCCAGCTGTAAGAAAAAGCAAAGCGCTATAACCTAGCCAACTCAACCAAGGCTTGCTCAATTGATAAAAAGCCTTCGGCGAAGCCATTTGATATAAAAATTTCCACATGAGGGCAATGAGGGATCACAAAAGAAGAGGAATTTTATCATGCATTAGATTCTATTGACCAGGGCCTACGCACGAAAAAGCAGGGCAATCGCGCTAAAAAACCGCATCTATCAGCAACACAGCCCCGATTACTGAAGCGATGGTGTGCTACTACTCTAAGAAGATCCTATTGATATTTAACTTAAAGTCAGTAGACTGACCATGGATGCTTACTGGACTTTGGACAAACTTCGATCTGAACGGGCCCGGGCCCGTTCAGATCGAAGTTTGTCCAAAGTCCAGTTTAGTCAATTGTGCAATCCTTACTGATGATAGCCGCTCCTGGCGGCCTAACTCTTATGAAGTAAAATTTGCAGGCTCTCGCTTGAGCGCAGAATTTCTCGTCATTAAACTAATTGATTACCGTGAGCGCCAAAACGAACTAGAAGAATCAACGAATCCTTTTGCCAGTGTCATTTTGGCTCAACTCGCAGCACTGGATGCTAAAACAAAATCGAATGAGCAGCGTAAAAATATTAAATTTATGCTGACCAAACGCCTATATGATAAAGGTTTGTCTAAACAAGAAATCAACAATCTTTACCAATTCATTGACTGGCTCATTGGCTTACCTAGTGAGCTTGAGGTAGACTATCTTAAGAGTATGTATGATTTAGAGGAGACATCTAAAATGGCTTATATTACTTCCGCTGAGCGCTTCGGGTTTGAGATTGGGCGTGGAAAAGGATTACAACAGGGATTAAAACAAGGGCTAGAACAAGGGCTAGAACAAGGGCTAGAGCGAGGTATCGAGCAAGAAAAACTTGAAACAGCAAAACGGCTATTTGCAGAAGGTGCTAATCTTGCTTTCGTGTCTAAGGTAACCCAGCTACCGTTAAAAATGCTCAAAGAGGTTGAAGAGTCTAGTTCAATCGAGTCTTAACAAAGATCCGTTCTACCAACCAGGGTCTGTTAACAGACCCTGGTTGGTTAAAAATAAAGTAAACGATCACCCCTATCTGAAACGACAAAATTCTGTGCATCTTGCGATAAAATAAGGCAATAATTAGCGCTAACAGCAGCATTGTAATTAATTTATTCAACAGGTGTTTCCTGAAGCCACTCATGATCTTCATTAAATCAACCCAAGCTAATGCGCAGGATTGCAGCAATTGCAATGGGTAAAAATCCCACGGCAAGGATAGATAAAGCGAATAGGAGTGCGATATATCCTAAAACAGGAAGGCCCTGCATTGCTGCAGTTACTGTACCACTGCCAAAAACCATAATGGGTACTGTTAATGGCAATAATACTAAGGCCATTAACACCCCTTTTTGCTGCATACTCGTGCTAAATGCCGCCGTGAGTCCGCATAAAAAAAGGATTGCGGGTGTACCAGCAATTAAAGCAATCATGAGAATACCTATTTCCTGCCAGGTAAAGCTAAAGAACAAGGCCACAAATGGGCAAAAAATTAGCATGAACAGTAAATTCAGTAACCAATGGCTAGCTAGCTTTGCCGCAACAATTACACTCAGCGGATACGTGGAAATAAACCATTGCTCGATAACTCCATCATCATAATCCTGGTGGAAAAAGCTGACTGAGGTCAGCAACATTGCCAACAACATTGCAATCCACACCATCCCGGGAGCTACAGAACGCAAGACCGAGGTTGCAAAAGGCATGGTTAAAGGGGAAAAAATACAAACCATCAAAAAAAACAACGCGGAATAAAGCAGCAACCTCGGTTGCCGGACTTGCAATAATAACTCTCGCTGCAGCTGTTTTCTAAATAAGCTTGCCAAACTGATCATAAGGAATACTCTTGGTAAGTTTGGCGAAAAGGTAAGGCTTGATGTGAAGTCAAAATAACTTGTCCCCCTTGAGCAAGGTGGCCCTCCAAGCAAACCATCAAGGCTTGTGCAGCATTTGCGTCTAGAGCGACGAAGGGCTCATCCAGCAACCACAAATTCGCATCAGTCATCCTAATTCTTAATAAACTAACACGCCGACGCTGACCTGCTGAAAGTAGATAACAAGGTTCATCTGCAAGGTCTTGTAGGCCAAAATCTGCAAGCATCTGCGCAAATGTCAACGCCCCTCGCCCCCAATGCGGGTCAAAATAGCAATTTTCTCTCACAGTGAGTAGGGGATGTAAACCGGTCTTATGTCCGACATAACAAAGCTGCCGCTGATAAGCGATGAGATCTTGGTTTATCGCGTGGCCTTTATAAATAATTTCACCTTCATTAGGCTGCAGCAATCCTGCCAATAATTTTAGCAAGGTTGTTTTTCCCACCCCATTTGCACCACGTAAATGCAACAATTGCCCCGCTGCTAATGAAAATTGCACTTTATGCAACAAAGGCTTATCGAGATAATCAAATGAAAGTGCCTGGACATCAAGCATAAGGTACCATTAAAGTTAAATGTGCAGACTATCTGTAAATGGTTTTGCTAGCAAGTGTGAACCGTGGATGGGCGCTCGCGTGCTTGCTCTACACGAAGTTCTTGCGTAAACAAGTTCTGACGAGGATAATCTTCGTTTTGTAACCCCACGTCATCCCGAACAAAGAAGACCGTCATCCCGAGCGCAGCGAGGGATCTCCAGCAAACGGCACGTATTTAAAAATTGTGCCAATGCATGGAGATCCCTCGTCGCAAGCTCCTCGGGATGACGTACCTGGAGGTAAACTATGAATTTCCTTGCCCAATATGGTTTATTCGCAGCAAAATCACTGACGCTCGTTGTTTGTCTATTATTAGCTATTGGAGGCATTTTGGCGCTTGGCCGTAAATCTAAGCCTAAGCTAGAAATAACCTCCCTTAACAAGGATTATGAGGCAACCAAACGGCGCATGGCGCAGGAAATAAAAAACGAAAAACCCGAAAAGAAGAAAGACAAAAAGCGTAAGAAAGAACAAAAAGACAACCCTTCCTTGTACGTTCTTGATTTTCACGGAGATATTAAAGCCTCGCAGGTTGAGCAATTACGCGAAGCGGTCAGTGCAATTCTCACTATAGCACGGGATAACGATGAGGTAGTCATTCGGCTAGAAAGCCCTGGGGGTACTGTCAGTGGCTATGGTCTAGCTGCCTCACAATTGCAGCGCCTGCGTGATCGAAAAATCCCACTGACTGTCTGTATTGATAAAATTGCTGCCAGCGGCGGCTATTTAATGGCCTGTGTTGCTAACCAGATCATCGCCGCTCCTTTTGCCATTATTGGTTCAATTGGCGTGGTAGCGCAACTTCCTAATTTTCATCGTTGGCTTAAAAAGAATAATATTGACGTTGAACTGTTAACTGCAGGTGAATTTAAACGCACATTAACTGTATTTGGTGAAAACACGAGGAAAGGTCGAGAAAAATTTCAAGATGATTTAGAAAAAATACACGAGGCTTTTAAAGGCTACGTCCTTACCAACCGCCAACAATTAAATATTGACAAAGTTTCTACCGGTGAGCATTGGTTAGCAAAAGATGCTTTTGATTTGAAACTTATTGATAGCCTAAGGACCAGTGATGATTTTCTCGCTGAGAAAATGGAGGCATTTAATTCGTTTAAAATTGCTATTCAAGGGAAAAAGTCGCTAGTTGAAAAATTACTCAAACCCGTTACGCAATTATTGACCAGTAGGGGTATTTAAATGGGTTCATATATTTGTTCGGGATGGCTGGGAAGCCAATTATTGTAGATTAACCTCAAGAAAAGTTTTATTATTTTATAGAGTTACAAAAAAAGCGCTTCTACACATTGGGGTTAGCTGCTTTGCAATACATACACCAGACAATCATTACCTCTCTGTTACTCGCTAATCTTGCAAGTTGTGTTAATTACATTGGTATCAATAGCAACAAAAAAATAGCGCCACCGGATCGATTTCAAACCACAAAGAGCCTGCCTCAACAAAACGGCCATTGGCCCACCCAGGATTGGGCAAAACAATTTGGAGATCCGCAACTGGTTGCTCTCGTCAACGAAGCCTTAGCGAACAATCCGAGTCTAGAAGCTGCGAAAGCGCGCATTAAGAAAGCCAGAGCCTTAGCTGAACAAAGTGCTTCAGCGCTGTATCCACAGAGCAATTTTTCTGGGATAACCACGGCTACAAGGGTTTCTTCCCATAAGTTATTGCCTAATCCATTGGGCAATTCGACCTTTTACCAAACTGCATTTCTTATTAAAGCCAGTTATACATTGGACATTTGGGGGAAAAATCGCTCTAAGTTAATGCAAAACATGGCCAAGGAAAAAGCTAGTGAAGCGGATGCACAACAAACACGACTTACTGTCGCGACTTCCGTAGCGACAACCTACAATAAATTAGCTTATTATTATGACTTGCGAGATGTATTAAGGCGCACCGTTGCTCAGCGTGAAGCTTTAGAAAAAATTACTCAAGTTCTCTTACGCTCAGGTCTGAATACTAAAGTAGAACTTTTTCAATCACGTAATAGCTCTGCAACCGCACGCACCGATCTGGTGCAAGCTGAAGGCCAGATCGTGATAGCCAAACAGCAGCTGGGCACCTTAGTTGGCGCTGGTCCAGACCGAGGTTTGTGCATAAAACGTCCGCAACTCTCGATAACAAAAACACCTCCCCTCCCCACCAATCTACCCCTAAATCTTTTAGGGCGCAGACCTGATATTACCAGTGCGCGTTGGCAAGTTGAGGCAGCTTGCCAAGGTATCAATTACACCAAGGCGTTATTTTATCCGAATATTGACCTAATGGCTGGCCTCGCCTTTCTCTCTATCAAGCTTACTCATCTGAATCCAAGGGGGAGTGCAGAGTACATAGGGCCAGCAGTTACTTTGCCGATTTTTGATGGCGGCAATCTTCGCGGTAAATTATGGGAACAATATGGAAAGTATGAAGAAGCCGTGGGTAACTACAATAACACACTCAAGAATGCCTTATCCGATGTCACTGCCCAACTGACTAACATCTTAGTCGTTAATAAAGAACTTAAGGTACAAAGACAGGCGCTCAATACTGCATGGCATACTTATCATTTGACAACGTATCAATATAAAATTGGCCTTGTTTCACAATTAACTATGCTTGATGCTGAAACCCGTTACCTCACTGAGCAACAAACACGTTTGCAACTTGTCTTAAATCGACGTAATCTGCAAGTAGCTTTAATACAAGCGCTCGGGGGCGGCTTTGATGCACGGTGCATTGAATGTCTTACTCCTAACAGAACGATATAGTGAGAGATTATGGGTACAGTAGAAGCTCAACCACCCATCACTGCTGAACATGAAAGGAATCAAAATAGAAAGCGCAAAATTTGGCTCATACTCTTGACTCTCTTTTTTGTGTTAGCTGCCATACTCTGGGGCTTATACTGGTTGTTTATTGCTCGCTTTTATGAATATACCGATAATGCCTACGTGAATGGCAATGTGCTTCCTATTTCAGCGCAAGTTGGCGGGACCATTATTGCGGTTAAAGTCGATGACACGCAATCTGTCGCAACTGACCAAATTTTGGTGCAGATTGATCCAATCGATGCTCGTGTCGCTTTTCAACAAGCACAAGCTAATCTTGCGGAAACTCTGCGTAATACTCATCAATTCTTTATCAACAATAAAGGATTACAGGCAAACGTGCAAAATCAGGAAGTCTCCCAAATCAGAGCAAAACAAGATTTACTCCGCCGCAACTTAGCCATTGGTGCAGGTGCAGTATCAAAAGAAGACTTTGTGCATGCACGAGATACGTTGCAAAGTGCTGATGCTGCTTTAATTCAAGCTGAAGCCGCCTTATTGGCTAATCGCGCGTTAACAGAAAATACTAATCTACCACAACATCCAAATGTTTTAGCCGCAGCGGCGCGATTGCGACAAACTTACATTGATTACATGCGCACCACGATTCGCGCGCCTACTGCAGGCGAGATCGCTAAGCGCAACGCGCAAATTGGTCAACGAATTGCGGCAAATACCCAACTCATGGCGCTTGTGCCATTAGAGCAAGTTTGGGTTGACGCGAATTATAAAGAAAAACAAGTTCGTCACATGCGCATTGGCCAACCAGTAACCCTAACGTCTGATCTTCATGGTTCTTCTGTTGTCTATCACGGGACAATACAGGGCTTTTCCGCAGGTACAGGCAGTGCTTTTGCCCTTTTACCTGCGCAAAATGCAACAGGAAACTGGATTAAAGTAGTACAGCGTTTACCTGTACGCATTAAGCTTGATCCTAAAGAGCTCAAAGAACATCCACTCCGCATTGGTTTATCGATGGAATCAACTGTTGATATGCATGATCAAAGTGGAAAATACATTAATGAAACCGCTCCAATACCCATTTACGAAACGTCAATCTTTGAAAATCTAGGCAAGCAGTCTGATGCTGAAATCAACAAAGTCATTGAGGAAAATATCCGTAAAACGGCTAATCTTAGTAACATCACATCGCCTACGACGGCTACAAAAGTCGGAGCTTCTAACCCCTCTCCCGCCCTACGGGCACCCTCTCCCCGAAAACGGGGAGAGGGGAAAAATGATGGAAGTTCTTTGGGAGCAACAACAAAAGGAGCTCACAAATGACTGCTCCTCCCAACCCCCCAAAGCCCCCTCCTCCATTAGAAGGCGCTCATCTTGTTATTGCAACAATTGCAGTCGCACTTGCTACGTTCATGGTCGTTTTGGATTCCTCGATAGCGAATGTTGCCATTCCAACAATATCAGGCAATCTTGGTGTTTCTGTCGATGAGGGAACTTGGGTAATCACCTTATTTTCAGCTGCAAATGCTATTACCATCCCATTGACCGGCTGGCTTTCGCAGCGGCTAGGACAAATACGTTTATTTGTCATGTCAATAATATTGTTCGTCATTGCTTCCTGGTTATGTGGTTTCGCGAGCAGTTTGTCTTTTATATTGGTTTCCCGAGTCGTTCAGGGAGCCGTTGCCGGCCCGTTAATTCCTTTATCGCAGGCTATATTACTCAGTACTTACCCTAAAGAGAAAGGCTCAGTAGCCATAGCACTTTGGGGCATGACAGCAACAGTCGGACCTATTGCTGGTCCGGCATTGGGCGGCTGGATCACCGATAACTATAGCTGGTCTTGGATATTCTATATTAATATACCCGTGGGTATAATTGCTGCTGCCATAACCTGGCTCATTTATCGTGATCGTGAAACACCAAGAAAAACATTACCTATTGACTTCATTGGATTAGCCCTGCTAGTTATTTGGGTTGGAGCCTTACAAGTCATGTTGGATAAAGGCAAGGACTTAGATTGGTTTCGTTCAAATACCATCATTACGTTAACGATCATTTCAGTAGTTGGCTTCTGCTACTTTATCGTTTGGGAATTGACCCATAAAAATCCAATAATCGATTTGCGACTATTTGCCGGGCGAAATTTTGCTGCCGGCACCATCGCTATTTCAGTAGGTTATGGGGTATTTTTTGGTAACTTAGTGTTACTTCCCCAATGGCTGATACAAGATTTATATTATCCGACCCTCAACGCTGGGTTGGTGTTGGCTCCTTTAGGTGCCTTTGCTGTAATAACGTCGCCGATTGTAGGGCGAATATTACCTAAAGTTGATGCACGAATTATAACCACGCTTGCTTTTCTTCTTTTTGGATTAGTTTTCTATATGCGTTCGCTTTATGACACGGATGTCGATACCTGGGCTCTCGTCTTACCGACTTTAATACAAGGAATTCCTGTCGCCATGTTTTTTATTCCACTCTCGATGATCATTCTTTCGGGCCTTCCCGCAGAAAAAGTTCCTGCGGCAGCAGGTTTATCCAATTTTACCAGGGTTTTCTGTGGCGCTATAGGAACGTCCATTTTCAGCACTCTATGGAATAATCGTTCAATTCTTCACCACTCACATCTCACTGAACAGTCAACCCCCTACACATCTAGTTTCACAGATTTCATCGAGTTTGGCCGTTCTGTGTTACACATTAACACCGACCAAAGTTATGCTCTGTTTAATCAATTGTTGAATGCCCAAGCGGATATGCTAGGGCTAAACGATGTTTTTTGGCTGTCAGCTATCATATTTGTAGCCCTTGTCCCTATAGTCTGGCTCACCAAACCCGAAAAAGGTGCAGCAATGGAGGTTGCTGCTGCAGAGGGTTGAGGTACTTCTCATAACAAAATCTGGTATATAGTTATAGCGTCTCTTTGGTATATACTTTAAATTAGTATTAGCTAATCACGGAGCGAGCAATGAGCGATAACAAATCAAAGTTACCTGATTTTAAAGAAATTTCTTCTATGGCAGGCAAATTATTCAATGATGTTAAAACCAGCGTTTGTGAGATTATTGATGACTATAAAAAGAAACGCGCCCAAGAAGCAGGTGCCGCTGAAGTTAAACCAGAGAAAAAAGGAAAAACTAAAGTAGCAACAGGGAGAGCACAGAAAAAAAGTGATTCTGGGAGTGATAAGGATTGATTGTAATAGCTCATTCTCCTACGACATTCCGCTCCTATACCGTCATTGCGAGCGTTAGCGAAGCAATCCAGTGGCCTGGCATCTCATACTGGATTGCTTCGTCGCTACGCTCCTCGCAATGACGGTACAATGTTAGTTCGGTACGTTTTTCAGGTTTTGTATAAAAGCTCGCAATGACGCTGCTATTACGACTGATTTATTTAAGAGTTCCTTAGGGTCTGTTGACAATCCCTATTTTAAGTAAGATAAGCTAACTCTATGCTGCCCAACTAATTCACCAAGCAATAGCAACAATTCATCGCTAGGCAAGACTCGCCACTGCACGGCTAAATTTAAAACTGCGCTCGCGGATGGATTAGAGTAATGGATTTGCACCGGACATTCCCCCTTGTTTGCTTTTAAAACAGACTGCAGAGGGGAAAGGATGGCATCATCAGCTGCAGTCAAGCTAAGTGTCAGACATTTTGCAAAATAGGTGCGTGCCTGGGCGATAGAATATAGCGTGCTGGCCACCATTTTAACACCTCCACTGTAATCATCAGTGGCAATTTCTCCTGCCACAACCAGCATTTGACCTATTTGCACCTGCATTTGTTGCGCTTCATAGATTTCAGAAAATACGACAATATCTAGCTTGGTACTTGCATCCTCTAGATTAATAATGGTTAATTTTCTACCATTTTTTGTCATTACCCGTCTAACCGCCGTCACTAAACCACAAACCACAGCTTTTTTCATGGTAGCTGGATCCAAGTGAGCTATAGGATGAATAAATGTATTAAATTCCTGACAATAAATAGTGGCTGGATGCCCGGTTAAATAAAAACCCAGCGATTCTTTCTCAGCATTTAAACGCTGCATTTCAGGCCAAGGTTTACAATCAAGATAATCGTCTTGGTCGGTGTCATCTTCTAATAGGGAAAATAGATCAATTTGGCCACTTAATTGGTTTTGCTGCGCTTTATCGGCGATTTTCAACGCTTTTTCTAGCGATGCATAAAGAACGGAACGTTCAACTGCCCATTCATCCATGGCACCACTTTTAATTAAAGCCTCCACAACCCGGCGATTCACTTTGCGCAAATCCAGCCGTTGGCAAAAATTAAATAAGCCAACATAGGGACCATTCATTCTTGCGTTCATCAACAATACAATTAATCGCTGACTCCCCGACCCCCTTAATCGCACCAAGGCCATAGAGAATGGTATGTTCATCGTTTACGGTAAACTGAAAGCTAGAGCTATTCACTGCTGGGGGCAATACTTTAAGCTTCATCTGCTCACATTCGTCAATAAAAATAACTACCTTATCCGTATTATCCATATCAGAAGACATTACCGCAGCCATAAATGCAGCCGGGAAATGGGCTTTTAACCAGGCTGTTTGATAAGCAACAAGGGCATAAGCTGCAGAATGGGATTTATTGAAGCCATAACCAGCAAATTTTTCCATCAAATCAAAAATATAAGTTGCGGTGCGCTCTGCTATGCCACGTGCCTTTGCACCTTCAGTAAAAATGGCACGTTGTTTTGCCATTTCTTCTGGTTTTTTCTTACCCATAGCGCGGCGTAACAAATCAGCTGCCCCGAGAGTATAATTTGCTAATACCTGGGCAATTTGCATCACTTGCTCTTGGTAAAGAATAACCCCATAGGTTGGCTTTAATATGGGTTCTAAATCAGGATGGGGATATTCCACTTTCGCACGCCCATGCTTACGATCGATAAAATCATCTACCATCCCTGACTGGAGAGGCCCTGGGCGAAACAGTGCAACTAACGCAATAATGTCTTCAAAACAATCCGGTTGCAGACGGTGAATGAGATCTTTCATTCCGCGTGATTCGAGTTGAAAAATTGCAGTCGTTTGGCAAGCCTTCAACAAATTAAAGGTTTGTTCATCATCGGTGGGAATCATTGTAATATCAATCGGATCCTCTCCCTGTCCTTACGTTGCTTATTAATAATGGCGAGTGCCCAATCAATAATGGTTAAGGTGCGCAAACCAAGAAAATCGAATTTCACTAAACCTACTGCTTCAACATCATCCTTATCAAATTGGCTCACAATCTGGGTTGAACCTTGTTCACAATAGATTGCGGTAAAATCAGTCAGTTTTGCCGGAGCAATGACTACTCCTCCGGCATGTTTACCGGCGTTACGGGTGATTCCTTCCAGTTTTAGCGCCAAGTCAAACAGCTCTTTAACTTCTTCTTCGTCCTGATAGCGCCGCATAAGTTCCGCTTCATCTGCAAGCGCTTTGGTTAGTGTCATGCCAATTTCAAAAGGAATTAATTTAGCTAACTTGTCAACAAAGCCATAAGGATGGCCTAAAACTCGCCCAACATCGCGCACCACTGCTTTTGCTGCCATGGTACCGAATGTAATAATTTGTGACACACTTTGCCGACCATACTTTTCTGCAACATAGTCAATTACTCTATCTCGCCCTTCCATACAAAAATCAATATCAAAATCAGGCATGGATACGCGTTCAGGATTTAGGAAACGCTCGAATAATAACTCATAGAGCAAGGGATCAAGATCAGTAATTTTTAACACATAAGCAACTAAAGAGCCCGCACCCGATCCTCGTCCTGGGCCAACCGGAACGCCATTTTGTTTCGCCCACTGGATGAAATCGGCCACAATAAGAAAATAGCCCGGAAAACCCATCGAATTAATTACATCTAACTCAAGCTGCAAGCGCTTATCATAGGGTGCGCGCGATGCCTGGATAATGTCTGGCGGTTGGTTGCGAAAAATTTGTAAAAGTCGCTCCTCTAAACCCCGTTTTGCCAAAACCGACAGGTATTCTTCAACTGTAGAACCATCTGGAATAGGGAAATTAGGCAAATAATTGTTACCTAAATCCAGTTTTACCGTGCAGCGCTTGCTGATTTCGACCGTGTTCTCTATCGCTTGTGGTAAATCTTTAAATAATTCGTTCATTTCCTCGGCTGATCGTAGGTATTGCGCAGCACTATATTGCTTCGGGCGACGTGGATCGGCCAGGGTATAGCCTTCATGAATGCAAACCCTCGCTTCATGCGCTTCGAAATCGTCTTGATCCAGAAAGCGGACATCATTGGTTGCAACTAGAGGCAATTTCAATGTTTCAGCCAAGCGCACAATTTTTTCATTATACGCCGCTTCATCAACACGCCCCGTACGTTGAATTTCCAAATAAAAACGTTGCGGAAATGTGCTAGCAAAGGATTTCGCTAAGGAATAGGCTCCTTCTTCATCACCAGTGAGTAATGCTTTGCCAATAGCGCCTAATCGCCCACCAGACAATGCGATTAAACCCTCTGCATGTTGATTGACCCAGCCATGGTGAATCCTAGGTTGGCCTTGGTATTGCCCCTCTTGATAAGCCTTTGATACTAAGCAAGTTAAATTACGATACCCTATCTCATTTTGGCAGAGGAGGACAAGTGAAGTGAGCAAGTCTGGGTTTTCCGGATCATGACAGGGCAGATCGCATCCTAAAATAGGTTTAATACCGACCTCAGCAGCAGCAGTAAACACTTTAACCGCAGCAAAAAGATTACAAAAATCAGTAACAGCTACAGCATTCATCCCCTTTGCAACAATCACCTTCATCAACGGTTGAATTTGGACTAAACCATCAACCATTGAAAACTCAGTGTGGATACGCAAATGGACAAAACGCGGCGGCATGGTTATCTCTTTATGGCATTAAGTGAGCGAACTCTACCGCTATTTTTTGGCAAAATCCACAGACCTCTTACCATTATATTTATCTTGCAAACCGTAGCATCGAATTAAAAGGAGGTTAAAATGAACACAGCAAGATAGGTGCCAGGCAATTCGCTCTGCAAGTACAGTATGGTGTTCATTTTAAATTGTTTTAAAGCGTAGGTTGGGCCTTGGCCCAACAATCCATAGCCCCGATTACTGGGGCGATAGCGTACTACCACTCTCTTCTACATCAGGCGACTGCTCCCGCTCTATTTCAATAATATTTGCCTTCGCATCTTTAACAAGCCGCAACACGGTGACCAAATCGATGACGACATTAGCAAGCGGGAGGAAGCAACCGAGGCCCGGCGAGGGGAGCGGCGGCCAGTGGGCCGTGATAGAGCCGCCTTTATATAAACCGAAATCCGAACCTAACCCAGAAATTAGTTTCCCGTCGGTAACAGCGAACTCACCCTTTTTAGAGTTGAAATTGAAAAAGGCAACTCCTCGCTTAAAATCATTAAAATTAGCGGGAAGGGGGTAAAATTGTTTGCCCTCACAAATGCGCTGCAAAATCCACATCTCTTCACCTTGGCACTTCCCAACCCCTGTGCACCAATAATCACGGGCTTTATCCCATAGATCATTCCTTTCTGCTTCCTCATGTAACCTAATACATGTTCTATAACTGGACTTTGGACAAACTCCGATCTGAACGGGCCCGAGCCCGTGGGCGAGCCCGGGCCCGCCCGAGCTCCGACTAATCTACTTTTTGCGCCATTTTAGTCAACATCATAACAATGCGAATAAGTAAATCTCTGGCTAAGCGATACTGTTCTTCATGTATAATATTTGCACGTTTGGATACCTCCAGGATCGCCGCAGTTTCTGTGGCCGAACGTTTTGCCATGCGATAAAATCTGCTTTTTTCATTGGTGGAAAACTCACCTGAGCCTTCAGCAATATTCAATGAAATTGAGGTTCCAGCTCGTTGAAGCTGGTCGGTTAAATAAGCTCTGCCACGAGGGAAGGCTGAAGTGATTTTATCGACAGCGCGGATTTCATTTATTTACAGTAGACTGCACGCCACAGCCTCGTGGTTTTTCACCGACGTTAGAGGACAGGAGTTATGTTTACGCGCCCAATACCGTCTGTGGCAACAAACCGATAACGCTGGGTCACAAATACAGCATTGCGGCTTACTTGCCTGAAAAAACAGGCACAAACACGCCTTGGTTGATCCCTTTGGCATGCACGCGTGTTGATACCGCAAAGCAACCAACACAAGTTCAAAATGACTTTGAACGAATTATTCGAATGATTGGGACACCAGCTCAACCACCCAAACCCCGAAAAAAAGCCCTTGGACGACAATCGGGGGACATTCAGGTAAAACGCATGCGTCATCCTATCGTTAAAAAGTGGAAAAACACTGCTCTTGATGAAAAAATCATTGCATAATCAAGATAATATTGTCAATAAATAGACCAGATTGCACGTCGTGATGGTGGAATATTGCTAAAATAATCTGGATTTGATTGTAACTTATGACTGTTCGGAGCTCGGGCGGGCCCGGGCTCGCCCACGGGCTCGGGCCCGTTCAGATCGGAGTTTGTCCAAAGTCCAGTAATGTAGAATATTATGCTAAATCAATTGTATCTTGTCCCAATCGCCTGGTAAGCAATCCGCACTAATCACGCCTTACTCAGAGCCGCGCACCTTAATACCCGTTAATCAAACTCAGATCCTATAAACAAAAAAAATACTATGCTAGAATCCTGGACCTGCTCTGAAAAGTAGGTAGCATATGAATTTTTGCAAATTAGGCCTCGCTGTTATTGAAACTGAAGCACAGGCGGTGTTTGAGTTGACGCAACGTATCGATGAGCGCTTTGAAACCGCGTGTGAGCTTTTACTTGCTTGCAAAGGCCGTGTCGTGGTAACAGGGATGGGTAAATCAGGGCATATTGGCAATAAAGTTGCTGCTACTTTTTCAAGCACAGGTACCCCTGCGTTTTTTATGCATCCTGGCGAAGCGAGCCATGGTGACTTAGGTATGATCACCCGCCAAGACACTGTACTTGCCATTTCTAACTCGGGATATACGAATGAGATTGTCACCCTACTCCCTCTTTTAAAACGCCTTGAAGTCCCATTAATTACCCTAACAGGCAATAGCGAATCAACCCTGGCAAAAGCTGCTAATGTAAACTTGGATATTTCCATCCATCAAGAAGCTTGCCCATTGGGACTTGCACCGACTACCAGTACTACAGTCTCCTTAGTCATGGGAGACGCGTTAGCGATCGCCTTATTGCAAGCAAGAGGTTTTAGTGCAGAAGATTTTGCTTTGTCTCATCCAGGCGGTACGATTGGTAGACGTCTTTTGCTGCGTATTGACGAATTATGGCATCAAGGCGAAGAACTACCATTGATCCACGAACAGGCAACGATTCGAGAAGCGTTGATTGAAGTAACGGCAAAGAAGCTTGGCATGACCTGTGTTGTCGATTCCCATGGTAAAATCGCAGGCGTGTATACTGATGGGGATGTAAGGCGCACCCTCAACCAAAATTTCGATATTAATACAACGCCCATCTCTAACGTAATGAGCAGAAATTGTAAAATAATTACCAAAGGATTATTGGCAGCAGAAGCCCTGGCGATTATGCAGAAATACAGCATTACTTCGTTAGTTGTCATCGATGAGCAGAGAAGGCCAAACGCCGTGGTGCACTTGCATGCGCTATTGCGCGCTGGTGTTGTTTAATCGTGGGCGTAGCCCCCCCGTCATTGCGAGGAGCGTAGCCCCCCGTCATTGCGAGGAGCGTAGCGACGAAGCAATCCAGTGACCTTATGAGATGCCAAAAAAGGCCACTGGATTGCTTCGCTAACGCTCGCAATGACGGTATAGGAACGGCATGTTGAGGTTAGGGGGGCCTGAGCTATTACCTGTTAGAAAGAGAGAAATAAATGAATGAACTACTAGAAAAAGCCAAACAAGTCAAATGCCTAATCTGTGACGTTGATGGGGTGTTAACCGATGGCTTGCTTCATATTGATAATTATGGCAATGAGCTGAAATCTTTTCATGTTCTGGATGGCATGGGTTTAAAATTGTTAATGGCAATTGATATCCAGGTTGCAATCATCACAACATCCCAAAATGCGGTCATTGAACACCGCATGAAACAACTTGGTATCCAGCACTATTTCACCGGGCAAATTAACAAAATGAATGCTTTTAATCAGCTTAAATCTCACTTGAACTTGACCACAGCCGATTTTGCTTACGTGGGCGACGACTTACCTGACTTGCCCATTATGCAACAAGTTGGTTTTAGTATTGCTGTGGCGAATGCTGTGGATCAAGTGAAAGAATTTGCTAGCTGGCAAACTCAACGAGCTGGCGGCAATGGGGCGGTGCGAGAAGTCTGTGATTTAATCCTTCGGGCACAACAGATGCAAGAAGTTGCCATCACTAGGTATTTGGCATCATGAATGCTGCTAAACAAGCTGCATGGTTATTCTGTGTCCTTATTGCTTTGGCCGGCTCAGGGTTATATTACGCAAGCTCAACCGCGATTAGCAGATTGGATGAGCAAACGCTTTCCAAGTCAGCAGACAGGGTTATTACCAACCTGATTTTTAAACGCTTTGATGACATGGGCAGACTGATTAGTCATTTGCAATCCCCTGAAGTGCAACATATCCCGGCTAGTGACACTCATTTCTTTACTTCACCCCACTTAACCCTTACCCAAACTGATCAACCTGCTTGGGAAATTAATGCCAAGCATGGGCAAGTCATAAAAAATGGTGAGCAAATCATTTTTACTCATGAGGTAATCATTCATCAAAATAAAAGTGAGCATAATCAAGAAAGTACACTGCGATCGGAGGAAATCACGTATTTTCCCAAAGAGAAATTAGCCACCTCGCAATCTGCTGTTAGCTTTGAGCAACCAGGTAGAACTGTGCGCTCAGCAGGAATGAAAGCTTATCTTGCCGACAAACGGGTACAATTACTGAGCCAAGCGCACGCAACCTTTGAGCCTAATCATGGCTAACAATAAACTAAACAACAAACCCCCAACCTACAATCTCGTGACATACGTAAACGTAGGTTGGGCCTTGGCCCAACAATGCAATACCTGTGCTACCTTGTTGGGCCAAGGCCCAACCTACAGTGCATCCTCGCACAAGAGATTCGAGATAACACAAGTAGCCCGATTCTTTTTTGCCCTCCTCCTGTTGATGTTAACAAGCACGCTTTGTACAGCGATGCCTGATGATCGAGAAAAAACCCTTGAACTTTCCGCCAATTCCGCCGATTTGAATCAACAAACCCATCGGGGAGAATACATTGGTAATGTGCAGCTTGATCAAGGTAGTTCGCACTTGCGTGCAGCAAATGCCGTTACCGAGGGGGATAAGCAAAATAAATTAATGCTGGCTATTGCCAATGGGGATCAAAAAGAGCAGGCCCATTTTTGGACACTTACTGCATTAGATAAACCACCCTTGCATGCTTATGCCGATACGATTCGCTATCACCCTGATCGACATCTTATTGAGCTAATTGGTAATGCGCGAGTAGTGCAAGGGGATAACTCCTTCTCGGCACCTACGATCAGTTATGATACCCTTGAACAACATGTGATCTCAAAAAGCGATGGCAAAGCCCGTACTGTCATTATTATTCATCCTGGAAAGACAAAACCATGAGTGAGCTGTTAGCACATCATTTAAAAAAATCATTTAGATCACGCACCGTAGTTAACGATGTCAGCATAACCATCCGTAGCGGGGAATGTGTAGGCTTGCTGGGGCCAAATGGTGCGGGTAAAACCACCTGTTTCTATATGATAGTAGGTTTACAATCTTGTGATGAAGGCCAAATCATCCTTGATAATAACGATCTAACCAGAGCACCCATGCACCAGCGAGCTCGTATGGGCATTGGCTACTTACCGCAAGAGGCATCGGTCTTTCGGAAAATGTCAGTTGCGGACAACATCTTATCGGTCCTGCAACTACGCGAGGATTTAAATCATCAGGCACGGCAGAAAAAATTAGCCCAATTATTAGAGGAATTCCACATTGCTCATTTACATAATAATTTAGGCATGAGTTTATCGGGTGGTGAACGTCGGCGCGTAGAAATCGCGCGTGCATTAGCCATTGAACCCAACTTTATTTTGCTTGATGAGCCGTTTGCTGGAGTAGACCCTATCTCTGTTCTTGATATTAAAAAAATTATTTTGCTCTTGTGTGATAAAAATATTGGCGTGCTCATTACTGATCATAATGTACGAGAAACCTTAGACATTTGTGGACGAGCCTATATTGTCAATCAGGGTAAAATCCTATGCGAAGGAACGCCTGCGGCAATTCTTGCTAATCAGCAAGTACGCGCAGTTTATTTGGGTGAAGAATTTTCTTTATAAATTAACCTAATTATCGTCATTGCGAGCGTTAGCGAAGCAATCCAGTGACCTTATGAGATGCCAGAAAAGGTCGCTGGATTGCTTCGTCGCTACGCTCCTCGCAATGACGGGAGAGCTAGGCTCCTCGCAATGACGGGAGAGCTATGCTCCTCGCAATGACGGGGGCTAAAGTCGAGCTAACGATGAAACAATTACTTGAACAATTGCTGACTGGTGCAGATTTATCCAGCACACAAATGCAGGAGCTGATGCATGCCTGTATGAGTGGTGAATTAACCGAGGGGCAAATCGCTGCTTTTCTTGTTCTTCTACGTAGGAAAGGTGAAACCGTTGAGGAATTAACAACCGCAGCCAGGGTTATGCTGGAATTTGCTCACGGCATTGACCTAGGTAATAACCTCATTGATATCGTTGGTACAGGAGGGGATGGAAAAAACACGTTCAACATCTCCACCCTCAGTAGTTTTGTCGCTGCCGCTGCTGGTGCGCAGGTTGCTAAGCATGGTAATCGTTCCGTATCGAGCCGTAGTGGCAGCGCCGATTTACTATTACAGGCTGGATTTGCCATGCATTTAACAGATGAGCAATTAAAGCAATGCATGCAACAATGTGGCATTAGTTTTTTATTTGCCCCTCATTTTCATCAAGCCATGCAGCATGTCAGAAATGTCAGACAACAATTGGGAATACGCACATTGTTTAATCTGCTAGGCCCTCTAGTCAATCCAGCTCACGTTAAAAAGCAAGTAGTGGGTGTTTGCGGAAAAAATTGGCAAGAACCGCTCGCTCAAGTACTTGCTAATTTAGGCAGCCAACACGCACTCGTAGTGAATTCTCGTGATGGGCTGGATGAGATTAGCATCGCGGCAAAGACTGATGTCGTTGAGTACCATCAGGGGCAATTCAGCCATTGGTTTATTGATCCTAAAGATTACGATTGTTATCATCCTAATCTTAATGCCATCATTGTTAGCTCCCCAAGTCAGAGTCTAGCACTTTGCGAAGAGGTAATGAGTGGCCAACCGGGTGCCGCGCGAGACATCGTTTTATTAAATGCAGCAGCGGCTCTGTATTGTGCAGAATTATCCTTAAGCTACACTGAAGCCATAGAGAAGGCTAAAAAAGCTATTGATAGTGGTGAAGCGGCACGACGCTTTATCAAACTAAAAGAATTAACTCAAACCCTAGCGAGCAAAGCGTGACAAGCATCTTAGACCGTATTGGTAAGCATAAAAGGCAAGAAATCGAATTAGCAAAACGCGAAAAGCCTCTGAATCGTTTGACTGAGGTTGCACCTTTGCCAGTTCGTGATTTTATTGCAGGCCTGCAGCAACGATCACCCGCTATTATTGCTGAAATTAAGAAAGCATCCCCAAGTAAGGGGTTAATTCGCGCTGATTTTGATGTGGCAACCATTGCGACAATTTATGAGCAATTTGGCGCAAGTTGTCTATCTGTACTCACTGACATTGATTTTTTCCAAGGCTCCCCTTCTTATTTAGCGCTAGCAAAATCCCATTGCTCCTTACCCATTCTACGCAAAGATTTCATCATCGATCCCTACCAAATCCATGAAAGTCGAGTTTTGGGTGCCGATTGCATTCTACTCATTGTGGCAATGCTTGATGACCAAGAGCTACATGATTATTGTCAATTAGCGCAAGAACTTACTATGGCGGTTTTAGTAGAAAGCCATACCCTTGCGGAGTTTGAACGCGCCATTAAGCTCCCAACTCCATTGATGGGAGTGAATAATCGCAATTTACATACATTCACTACTGATGTTCACACCAGCATTGAATTAGTCAGCTATTTACCCGCCGACAAAATTTTAATTACTGAAAGTGGCATTAATAGTCATGATGATATCAAACTGATGCAGGAAAATGGCATTGATACTTTCCTAATCGGCGAAAGTTTGATGCGTGAACAAGACATCGGCGCTAAGCTTCGGGAGTTTATGAGGGCTAAGAATTCATGACCCAAGACACAGTAACAATCGATCTTCTCAAACACATCGTAAAAAAAGCTGAGCAAAGCCAAGCAGGGGATACTGCTGATTATATTCCTGAATTAGCCAATGTGAATAAAGACATAACCGCCATAGCAATCCGCCCCCTACAAGAGGAGATCCTTTCTTATAGCAATATGCCTTTAGCTCCCGTAACGCTGCAAAGTACTGGTAAACTGATTACCCTCATCGGGCTCTTGGAAGAATTTGGTGCAGAAAAGCTTTTTGAGTGGGTCAAGGTTGAACCCTCAGGTGATGATTTTGCTTCCATTACTCGGCTTGAGCAATTCGGCCCCAAACCTTCTAATCCAATGTTAAATGCAGGGGCGATTACTCTCTGCTCCTACATTCCTGGGGTTGGAGAGGAGCAATTTGCTTGGCTAGAGCATTGGGTACAAAAATTATTTAACCAACGTCTCAGCATCAATCCTTTGGTGTTTGCTTCGGAAAAAAGAACAGGGGACCGCAATCGCTCACTTGCTTACATACTCAAAAGCCGAAACAATTTGGGAACTGCTGTCAATGAAACCTTAGATCTCTACTTTACTTTGTGCTCGTATGAAGCGAGCATAGAACAAATGCTCTATCTACCAACAATACTCGCCAACGCAGGGAAAGATCCTGTTAGTGGTGTGCAAATCATTTCGCTTGAAACCTGTAAAATTACCCTCGCTATCATGGCGACCTGTGGATTATATGATGAAACGGGCACGCACATGGTCAAAACAGGCATGCCAGCTAAAAGTGGTGTTTCAGGATACACCCTAGCGGTTATGCCGCGTAAAGCAGGAATTGTCGTACTGAGCCCAAGAGTAAACCCTAAAGGTAATAGTATTCGAGGCGAAATTATGCTGGAAGAGCTATCCAGAACAATGAATTGGCATTTTGCAATACCTTAATAACTGGACTTTGGACAAACTTCGATCTGAACGGGCCCGGGCCCGTGGGCGAGCCCGAGCCCGCCCGAGCTCCGGCTAATCTACTTTTTGCGCCATTTTAGTCAACATCATAACAATGCGAATAAGTAAATCTCTGGCTAAGCGATAATGTTCTTCATGTATAATGAAACTATAAAGCAACCAACACAAGTGCAAAATGATTTTGAACGAATTATTCGAATGATTGGGACACCAGCTCAACCACCCAAACCCCGAAAAAAATCCCTTGGACGACAAGCGGGGAACATTCAGGTAAAACGCATGCGCCATCCTATCGTTAAAAAGTGGAAAAACACGGCTCTTGATGAAAAAATCATTGCATAATCAAGATAAAATAGTCAATAAATAGTGCAGATTGCGCGTTGTTATGCTGGAATATTGCTAATAATCTGGATTTGATTGTAACTTATCACTGTTCGGAGCTCGGGCGGGCTCGGGCTCGCCCACGGGCCCGGGCCCGTTCAGATCGAAGTTTGTCCAAAGTCCAGTTAATAAGGTTCACATTATGCAACAAGACCAAAACACCCTTACAGTTACCCAACTTAACCGTCAAGTACGCACCTGGCTAGAGTTTGAATTAGGACCGGTTGCCGTAATCGGCGAATTATCCAATTTAGCAAAACCAAATTCTGGCCATCTCTATTTCACTTTAAAAGATGCTACGGCCCAATTACGCTGTGTTTATTTTCGCAACCATCATGGTGCGGATAGCGGTGGCTTTAAAGATGGGCAACAGGTTATCGCTACAGGTAAATTAAGTTTATACGAAGCAAGAGGAGATTATCAGCTCATTGTACACTCCCTAAGTGAAGCAGGTTTAGGAGAACTTTACCGTCAATTTGAGCAATTAAAGATAAAACTGCAAGCCCAAGGCTTATTCGAGCAAGCGCGGAAAAGGAGTCTTCCTTTTTTCCCAGCAATAATCGCCGTGGTTACCTCCCCTTCTGGAGCCGCTCTGCGTGATATTTTAACGACTTTAAAGCGACGATTCCCTTTAGCTGCAGTAAGAGTTTATGCCAGTGAAGTACAGGGTAAAGGTGCTGCGCAACAATTAATTAACGCTATTGCAAAAGCGAATCAAGAGGGGTTGGCTGAGGTATTAATTCTCGCGCGCGGGGGTGGCAGCATTGAAGATCTATGGGCTTTTAATGATGAACAATTAGCCCTAGCGATCAGTAATAGCGCGATTCCTATTGTCTCTGGCGTGGGACATGAAACTGATTTCACTATCGCCGATTTTGTCGCTGATTTGCGCGCAGCCACCCCTACTGCAGCTGCAGAAGCTGTAACCCCTAATCAGATTGATTTACTAAACACAATGATTGCACTACAAAAAAGAATGCTACGCGCAATGACTCAACATACGCAGCATCAGCAACTATTACTATCCCATCAAATTGCTAAATTCTTATCGCCAAGCCAATTAATTGCCAAACATTGGCAAACTGTGGATTACCTGGAGCGCCAAATTAATCACGGTGTACAGATTTTACTGCATCAGCAGCAAAGAAAACTGCATCTGCTATTAACCAATCTGCATAGCAAAAATCCCCTGATTTTATTGCAGCAAGCAAAAATAAAACTACAAACCGTTAAACAACAATTATTACACTGTATGTTAGCTAAATTTAATCAGTTAAAACAAAAACTTACAACTGAGATGGCAACCCTACACGCGGTTAGTCCACTCGCTACCCTAGAGAGAGGTTATGCTCTTGCCACTTATAAAAAAACACTGCTTTTTGATAGTACGCAAGTCAATTTGGGGGATGATATCGATGTGCGTTTAGCTAAAGGCAGTCTTATTTGTCAAGTGAAGGAGATGTTTTGATCGTTTCCCGGAAACGATTTATCCGCTCCCTAACGGTCGCGGCTCGGATACTTCTACCCCTATCCGAGCCGCGACCGTTAGGGAGCGGAAACTACCCCTATCCGAGCCGCGACCGTTAGGGAGCGGAAACTACCCCTATCCGAGCCGCGACCGTTAGGGAGCGGAAACGATTTATGTCGCGTAGCGACGGATGAGGGTCTTGCAAGCCTGCACAAGCTCTCCCCCTTGGGGAGAAGGAGAGTAACGTATGATGGTCGTTGACCAGCTAACTGCCAGCATTGATTTGATTATCAATCAAACGCAGGCTAACTTGAAAACTCTAGGTATTATTCTATTAATACCTTGGCTTGTTTTTATTGTGAACCGTATCATGGGCAACCGATTACTTTATTTTGGAATAATTCCACGTCATCTTGTTGGTCTTCCCGGGATATTCTTGTCGCCATTCTTACACGTGAATTTTAATCATCTGTTTTTTAACTCCATCCCCTTAGTGGTATTGAGTAATTTTATCTTAATCAATGGGTTAACTTATTTTGTATGGGTTACGGTAATCATTACTCTCCTCAGTGGTGTTTTGATCTGGTGTTTTGCAAAACCTGGTAATCATATTGGCGCGAGTGCAGTGATTACAGGGTATTGGGGATTATTAGTCAGTGATATTTTACAACAAGGAACAGTCACTGCATTAATCCTTGGTATCCTCAGTTTATATTATTTCGCGGGGATTTTTTTTGGCATCTTCCCTGGGAAAAAAGGTGTTTCCTGGGAAGGCCATCTATTTGGCTTACTGGCAGGTTTTGCGACGAGCTTTCTGATTAATTATATACCGACTGCAATATAGATTGAATAGTTTGGAGTTGAGCAGATCTGCCAGGTTACCCCAACAAACCACTCTTTGGCCCAGCCAAGAGTATATTTGAAATTTTGTCGTTTATATGCGACTATTAATAATGGATAAGAATAATCAACGTATTTTACGCAACTATCGAACACCTGCTGGTAAATTGCCGTTTGTAGAATGGTTAAAAAATATTAAAGATCCTACGACACGCCACAGGATTAGGAGGCGTTTAGATAAGCTGGAGCTTGGTCATTATGGTGATTATAGACCGCTTGGTGATGGTATTTGCGAACTGAAATTGGACTTTGGGCCAGGATATCGCATTTACTTTGCAGAAAAGGATGATGTCATTGTGATTTTACTGTGTGGTGGTGATAAGAGTAGTCAAGAAAAAGATATTAAGACCGCCAAAATGTATTGGCTAGAATTATCGGAGCGTAATCATGGATAAAGAACACATACTTAAACATACAACAAGTTATCATGAAGAATTGATAGAATCATTAAAAGATCCCGATGAGGCTTATGGTTATTTACAAGTAGCCATAGAAGAATATCAAGAAGACAATGATTCAGAAGTACTGCTTGTTGCTCTTCGTAATGTTGCCTTAGCACAAGGTGGTATGACAGCACTTGCAAAAAGAACACACCTCAATCGTCAAAATCTTTATAATATATTGTCTAGGAGAGGTAATCCAAGATTGGATACATTTGGATTAATTTTAAAAGGACTCGGCTTCAAACTAGCCATAGCTCATTAGGGTTTTACTATGCTCACATTAGAACGCTATTTCCCACGAAAAACACTTGGTTTCTTTCCTTCGCCTATCCATAAATTAGAACGATTATCTGCTTACTTGGGGTACGATATCTGGGCAAAACGTGACGATGTCTCTTCAGGGCTTGCTGATGGTGGCAGTAAAATTAGGAAACTAGAATGGTTGGTTGCTGATGCTTTAGCACAAAATTGTGATACGCTCGTCTCAATCGGTAATATCCAATCTAATCATACCAGGCAAGTCGCTGCTGTCGCGGCCGTGACAGGGCTAAAGTGTGTTACCGTTCAAGAAACATGGGCTGAATGGCATGATCCCGTTTACGATAAAGTTGGCAATATTTTATTAACGCGACTCATGGGTGGTCATCCTATTTTAGAAGGCAATGGTTATTCAACTTGCAAAAAAAGCACCTGGGAACGTGCAGTTGAAGATGTGAAACGGCAGGGAGGCAAGCCCTATGCTATCCCAGCAGGTGCTTCTGACCACCAATTGGGTGGTTTGGGGTATGCGAATTTTGCCGATGAAATCGCACGCCAAGAAGAGGAATTAAATTGTTTTTTTGATGCCATTATTTTGGCAACATGCACTGGCTCAACACAAGCAGGGATGATTGTAGGCTTTGCCGCTCAAGAAAAAAGACGTCGGATTATTGGCATTGATACCGCAGATGATGCGGATATGACTTACAAGGCTGTATCTAAAATTTCCCACTGCACGGCTGAATTAATTGCCGCAAAAGGTGGGCCACGTATCAATATTGTCGATGATGATATCGAGATAAACCCGAATTACAGCCAGCCTGGTTACGGTTTACCTTCAGAGCAAACGATTCAAGCGATTAGAACCGCTGCAGAATTGGAGGCAATGATTACCGATCCAGTTTATGAAGGTAAATCGATGGCCGGACTTATCGATCTTTGCCAGAAAAAAGTTTTCCCGAAAGACAGTAAAATCTTGTACGTTCACCTGGGTGGAGTGCCTGCAGTGCATGCCTATTATCAAGCATTTGAAGGCTGAACACCTCGTCATCCAGAGCGCAGCACCCCGTCATCCAGAGCGCAGCACCCCGTCATCCAGAGCGCAGCACCCCGTCATCCAGAGCGCAGCACCCCGTCATCCAGAGCGCAGCACCCCGTCATCCAGAGCGCAGCACCCCGTCATCCAGAGCGCAGCACCCCGTCATCCAGAGCGCAGCGAAGGATCTCCTTGATTGAGCACTATGCCACATTCAGGAGATCCTTCGCTGCGCTCAGGATGACGGGCTGGAGAGAACTCAGGTTGACGGCTGGAGAGAACTCAGGTTGACGGCTGGAGAGAACTCAGGTTGACGGCTGGAGAGAATTTTGTGATGAAAGATAGTCTGTTATTTCAGTACAACCACTCTCTTGAGCCACATCAAAAGGTGTCTTGCGGTTAGAATTCATTTGCGTTTGGTCAATACCCGCTTCACAAAGCAAACGAACGAGATCTATATTTTTATAATACACTGCTAGGTGTAAAGCATTTTGCTGATAGCGATCCAACGCATTCACATCTGCCCCATTCTTTAAATAATACTCAACTGCTTTACGATCATTGACCTCAGTCAAGCTGCTCAAAGCAGAAGAATGATAATTATGTTCCCCTACCTTACTCGTAAAATCCCAGGTGTTTAAATCATATAATTCTAAATACTGAAGATTGTTTGGATAAATAGTTAATTTCATCTCATCCGTAATCGTGAGATCTTGCTTTGATTGTCGGAATGGCAGCTTGAAGCTGAAATCACTGCAGGCATAAAGTACATTGGTATATCCCAGTTTTTTTGCCTCCAGATTAAATGTTAACAACGCTTGAGAGAAAGAGAACCACTCATGCTTATCTATACTATTATTGCAGTATAAAATAATCTGCTTATCTTTATTCAAATAAGCTTTTATCGCTTTCCCACTCTCTTTAAATTTAAAATCATAACGTTGGCAGTGAGGTAATGTACAAAAGTGCGCATTCTCTTTAATGTAATCATCAAAAGCCCAGCCTTTTTTGAGAGAATGTACTAAACTTTGGTGGTCTGCCTCTGGATCAACCTTAGATAATTGCCACAAACTATCTTTACACCCTTCAACATCATTTGAAGAAATTGAGATAGCAGGAAGAAGGTCCTCCTTTTTGGGTACAAGTTGCAAAATCATGGCTGCAGTATTGTTTAATTCTCTGATGTTTTTTACTTTTTGATCTCTGAATTTCGCATCTTGGAATAAGCTAACTCCCCAATTGGCATACACTGCTTTAAAATTGCTTAATGCAGGATGAGTAGATAGCTGAAGAGCTAGCTCATTTAAAATATGCCTCTGGTCATTGACTCTCCAAACGAATTCATCGGCTATCAATACTAACTCATTATCAATCATCATGACTAAGCACGCCATCACGAGACAACTCCGGACTTCATCCCGGTACATGATTCCATAAAGCGCAATCGATTCAGCCTGGGACACTAGCGTTTGGTTAGCCTTCAAAAGTTGTTGGATATCGGGATCTAGGTACTGTCTTATTTCCGCTGTTGAGAGCTTTCTAAATATCACCTCTGCGGAGGGGTTTGCAAAGGTTACGTGGTCAAACCTGTTCACAGCAATTTGTATCTCAGGGAATGCCTTCGGTGAAAAGGTTTTTAATACGCTCTCATCTGGCAGGCTGGTGGTGGTTCCAAGAATATTTTTTTGGGTTTCTGGATTAAGCATATTGCCAACATTTAATTTATTACCATACATTGCAATCGGTGTTCCGCTGGCAACGACTATTTTAATGATTTCTTCGTTGGTTAGCGATGGGTTTTGTTCCCACAGCAAGGCAATTGCACCCGCAGCTGTTGGCGTGGCCATTGAAGTACCCGATTGGACGTTGTAATCAGACCCCGAAGCAGAAAAGCGCTCTTTGCCACGTACCCATATGATGTTGCCCTTAAATGGAAACTGAACATAGCTGCTACTGACACAATATTTATAGCCAACTGCCCGACCATCGTATTCTGCTAGACTACCAACAGTCAGCAATCCTTTTCTTAGAATCGGATTTTGTAAAAAGATAGTCGATTCCATATTTGGTTCATTTAGACAACGCCCATTGTTGCCAGCAGCATAAAGAATTAGCTTACCCTGCTCGACTAATTCGATGAGAATAAGTAACACCTCTTCCGTCATTTCTAGTTCTTGACTAAAATTAATAATTTTGCAAGGGAGCTGTTTCAAATAATTGAGTGATCGCAAATAAGCCGCTTTTCGCTCTTTATCAAAACTCAAGCCATTCGAGTTCATCCCGCAAACCGGGACCAAGATTGCCCCTGTAGCTAAGCCAAGTTTTTCACCTGTCTGATGATGGACCCCAGCGGCCAAACCCAAAGTGTGATTTCCATGATCAGCCTGGTTATCATAAAATAAGGATCTCCTATTCAATAAGACTTCGTCATGACCGTAACAATTGTTAAATCCATCGTACCAAAGATGAGGCTCACTCAGGGCATGTTTAATGGCAGGGTGCTTGGTATTAAAGGAGGAATCCATCACAGCAATCATGACGCCCTTACCTGTATACTCGGTGATGGGAATATTATGTTGTTTTTCAATTTCAATTTTGGATAACATGGCAACCTTTCCTCATATCTAGTAACTCCCCACGTCATCCCGAGGAGCTTGCGACGAGGGATCTCCATGCAGTGGCACAATTTTTAAATACGTGCCGTTTGCTGGAGATCCCTCGCTGCGCTCGGGATGACGTGGGCTGTTGCCTATTTTACAAAAGAATAATTAAGGTTTTATTAACATTAAATGTTATTCCCGTTGACTCGACATATCTGCTTGCGTACGGTGTGCAGCCTTGCGCTTGATTCTTGTATCGTGGGGCTTTCTCGATCGGGTAGATTTTACTGTGTGTTTAACGGGTTTTTCTTCACGCACGTGCTGCGTCAAGATTTGGCGAATATACGGCTGGTAACCCAATCCGTTTTCTCCAGCCAATTCTTTGAGATCATCAATCAAGCTTTTTTGCAATCGAATGGATATGATTTGCAGGTTCAGTTTGTCATCCAGGGATTTTTCGACCTTGGTTGATACCTTACGTACAAAGGATTCTGTTGCTCCCAGTTCACGACTTTCCCAAGCATCGTCTGAATTATTTTCAGGCATATTGTTCATAAATTTTTACCTCATTATCATTGGGTTCATAGGCTGTTTTAATTTCATAAGCCCCATTAAACAACTCAATGAACACTATTTTAAGTAAGCGACCGTGATCTGTTTCCGCAATAAACCATCGGGTTGGTGGATTGGTTTTGTGATCGACCCTGGTGTCTTCTAACAATCCTTTGGTACGGTTAAGGAAACACTCATAAACCTCTGTGATTACTACACCATGTTTTTCCCACAGTTTTTCTTCAATGCGTTTACTAATTTTTAAATTTTTTTCTAGCATCTTAATTGTAGTCTATTGTATATACAAAAGCAATATTCATTGTGTTAATAAACTCTAATCCAAAATTTTTTAACAAACAATTTACAATCGCTGTCGAGGTTGGAGGGGGTGAGCTATTGTATGGATTTATAGTATACTTTGCGCCCTCATAGAACGGTGATAGTTTATTTCATGGCAACGTTAATACTCAAGCATCCCACAATTGATCATAGGCAAACTTGGGGACAGCTTTATGGCTGCAGTTTATCATTGGCAATTGCCGAATTTTGTCAGCAAAAAACTGGGATCAAATTAATCATTACTCCTGATAATTTAAGTGCGAACCAATTTTTGGCTGAACTTCAATTTTTTCTTACTGAGAAAAATAACCAAGAACTGCTCTTTTTCCCTGACTGGGAAACCCTACCCTACGATCAATTTTCACCTCATCAAGATATTATTTCAGGACGTTTAGCGACCTTGAGCCGTTTACAGCAGAGTAGCAATGCAATCGTAATCAGCTCTGTCAGCACCCTAATGCATAGACTTTGCCCACCCCAATTTTTACATCATCATGCCTTGCTAATAAACGAAGGGCAGACTTTAAACCTAGATCATTTCCGCCATCAATTACTGCAAGCAGGCTACCATAACGTCAATAAAGTGCTGGAACATGGGGAATTTGCCATTCGGGAGCAATCATTGATGTCTACCCTATGGGTAGTACGATGCCGTTTCGGATTGAATTGTTTGATGAGGACATCAGCAGCTTGCGACAATTTGACCCGGAATCCCAGCGAACAGTGAACAAAATCAACGCGATTCAAGTATTGCCTGCGCGTGAATTTCCCTTAAATGAGCAAAGTATTACCCTATTTCGACGTGCTTTCCGCGAGCAATTTGCTGGCAATCCAAGCCAGTGCCCCATTTATGAAGCAGTCAGTGATGGCCAATTTCCCGCGGGGATAGAATACTATTTACCCTTGTTCTTTACTGAAACAGCCACCTTCTTTGATTATTTACCCACTGATGCTTCGATTTGTTTAGTTGAGGCAGTCCATGAGCAAGCTGAGCAATTTTGGCAAGAATTATCGACGCGCTTTGAGCAACGCAATTATGATATTTCCCGCCCTATTCTCCCTCCTAATGCCTGTTTTCTCACTCCAACTGAATTGCTTACCCAAGCAAAAAAGTACCAGCAATTACGGGGTTGTCATGAGCCTATAGAGAAAAAAGGGGGGGTCAATTTCAATATCGGTAAAGCCCCTTCTCTTCCACTAGAACGGCAAAGCAGTCGACCTTTAGCGAAGCTTAGTGATTATTTAGTAAGTACATTCCAACTTGAAAGACCCTCATCTGCCCTGCGGGCACCTTCTCCCCGAGGGGAGAAGGGAGATGGTTTGACACGCTATCTTATTGTAGTTGAAAGTGCGGGGCGACGTGAGGTTTTATTGGATTTACTTAAGCAGAGTGAATTATCCGCTAAAGTTCAACAATCCTGGCAAAGTTTTCTGCAAGATGATGCAAGAGTTAATATTACCACCGGACCACTCACCGATGGTGCTGAGCTCATTGAACAGAATATCGCTATCATTGTTGAGGCGCAATTATTTGGGGAGCAGGCAATCCCCCAACGCAGAAGCAGCCAAAAGGCATTAGATCCTGACTTAATCATTCGTGATCTTGCTGAACTTAGACTTGGCGCTCCTGTTGTTCATTTGCAGTTTGGTGTGGGCCGTTATCAAGGCTTAAAAACGATCACGAGTGATGGTACTGCTAACGAATTTTTGATCCTGGCATACGCAGGTGACGATAAAATTTACGTCCCAGTCACCTCCTTGCAGTTCATTAGTCGTTACACTGGCTTGGATAGTGAACACGCTCCCCTGCATAAATTGGGCAGTGATCAATGGCAAAAAGAAAAGAAAAAGGCAGCTGAAAAAATTCACGATATAGCCATTGAATTATTGGAGATTTATGCAAAGCGCGCGGCCAAACCAGGCTTTGTCTACGAATTCCATCCTAGTGATTATCAGCGCTTTGCTAGTGGTTTCCCTTTTAGCGAAACACCTGATCAATTGCAGGCCATCGAGCAGATCATCCACGATCTGCAATCCTCCCGACCGATGGATCGCCTAATCTGCGGCGATGTGGGCTTTGGCAAAACCGAGGTTGCTATGCGTGCTGCTTTTCTGGCGGTACAAAATAGCAAACAGGTCTGTGTGTTAGTCCCTACAACTCTATTGGCAGCCCAACATTTTAACACCTTCCGCGATCGCTTTGCTGAATTTCCAATTACTATCGAGTTATTATCCCGATTCCGCAGTGGTAAAGAAGCAGAAAAAGTGGTTGCGGCTTTGGAAAATGGCAGTGTTGATATTGTCATTGGCACCCATAAACTGTTTGGAAAAGGGATCCAATTTAAAAATTTAGGTTTACTTATTATTGACGAAGAACATCGCTTCGGCGTGAAGCAAAAAGAGCACATCAAAGCCCTACGCACTCACATTGACATTTTATCAATGACCGCAACGCCTATTCCACGGACACTGAATATGGCAATGGCTGGCATACGCGATATTTCTTTGATAGCCACTCCCCCAGCAAAGCGACTAGCCATTAAAACCTTCTGGCAAGAACAAAATAATCCACTCCTACGTGAAGCAATTTTGCGTGAAATTTTACGCGGGGGGCAAGTTTATTTTCTTCATAATAATGTGCAAACGATTGAGCGGATCTGCCAAGAATTACAAACCCTAGTTCCGGAAGCAAAAATTCGCGGCGCCCATGGTCAAATGCGGGAACGTGAATTAGAGCGTATTATGTCTGACTTTTATCATCATCGTTTTAATGTCTTAGTATGCACCACCATCATTGAGACAGGTATCGATATCCCTACCGCGAATACCATTATCATTGATAGGGCTGATAGGTTCGGCTTAGCCCAACTGCATCAATTACGCGGGCGAGTTGGCCGCTCTCACCATCAAGCGTATGCTTACCTCCTTACACCCAATGAAAAATTACTCACAGCGGATGCTGTCAAACGATTAGAAGCGATTGTTTCGCTAGAAGACTTAGGCGCTGGATTTACCTTAGCTACACATGACATGGAGATCCGTGGAGCGGGTGAATTATTAGGGGAAGATCAAAGTGGTAACATGCAAGCGATTGGGTTTACTCTATTCATGGAGATGCTGGACAAAGCCGTGCATGATTTAAAAGCAGGCAAAACACCTGAATTGGCAACCCCGCTGCAGCAAGGGCCAGAAATCGATTTACGTTTAAGTGCGATTTTACCTGAAGATTATATTGGCGATATTCATACGCGTCTTATTATGTACAAACGCATAGCCAATGCGAGAGACAAGGAGCAATTGCGCGATTTACAAATCGAAATGATCGACCGCTTCGGCCTCCTTCCCCAACCCGCTAAAAATTTGCTGTTGGTCACCGGGCTTAAATTGCTAGCCAGCAAATTAGGGATTAACAAAATCAATGCTGCGCAACAAAATGGCAAAATCGAGTTCAGTGAAAATCCATCAATTGATCCGGGCGCATTAATTAGCCTTATTCAATTACAAGCCAAGCGTTACCAAATGGAAGGCCCCACTCGCCTGCGTTTTACTTTGGATGCTACCTCACATGAAGAACGCATTGGCGAAATTAAAAACTTGCTGCTTAAGCTTACTGGCAAACCCTAGGTGAAGCAGGTCATTGCGAGTACCCTAGTCCCGTGGGACAAACATCACCAAAGAACTTTGCACCAGCATCCCCTCTCCCGCCCTGCGGGCACCCTCTCCCCGTTCCCGGGGCGAGGGGGAACATGAAGGAAGTTCTTTGGGAGCCTTTATATAGAACCTGAAAAACGTACCGAACTAACATTAGACCGTCATTGCGAACGCAGTGAAGCAATCCAGTGGCCTTATAAGATGCTAAAAAAGGTCGCTGGATTGCTTCGTCGCTGCGCTCCTCGCAATGACGAATATACGACTCTCTGCAACCCAGACTGGGCTTGAAGTTAGTTAAGAGCGTAGCGAAGCAATCCAGCGACCTTTGCTAACATCCATAAGGCCACTGGATTGCTTCGTCGCTACGCTCCTCGCAATGACGGCTCCATGCTACTTAGTACCACCAATCGTCAAGGCATCGATTTTTAAGGTGGGTTGCCCAACCCCAACGGGAACTGATTGCCCATCTTTACCACAAACACCAATCCCATTATCGAGCGCGAGATCATTGCCAATCATGGAGACTTTTTTCATGACTTCCGGCCCATTGCCAATAAGCGTCGCGCCTTTCACCGGCTTAGTTATCTTACCATCTTCAATGAGATAAGCTTCACTGGCAGAAAACACGAATTGCCCCGAAGTAATATCGACTTGTCCACCACCAAAATTTGCCGCGTATAAACCACGCTTGACTGAACGAATAATTTCCTCAGGAGAATGTTGACCAGCGAGCATGTAAGTATTGGTCATGCGCGGCATGGGTAGATGCGCATACGATTCACGACGACAATTGCCAGTAGGCTTCATATTCATCAACTTGGCATTGAGCTTATCTTGCATATAATTGACCAACACGCCATCTTCAATCAAGACCGTACACTGCGACGGAGTACCTTCATCATCAATGGTAAGCGAACCACGCCTATCTTTTAATGTTCCATCATCAACTACCGTTACTCCTTTTGCTGCCACTTGTTGGCCCAAACGCCCAGAAAAAGCAGATAACCCTTTACGATTAAAATCACCTTCTAAACCATGACCAACAGCTTCATGTAACAGTACACCAGGCCAACCAGGCCCTAAAACCACGGGCATTGTCCCTGCTGGCGCGTCTTCAGCGTCTAAGTTGATTAATGCTTCCCGCACCGCTTCACGCGCATAGTCAAGCGCCTTTTCTTGCTCAGTAAAGTAAGAATAGGCAACACGCCCACCTCCGCCTGAGCGTCCAGATTCACGGCGACCATTCTTATCTTCGACAATAACACTCACATTAATACTCACGAGTGGTCGTATATCAGCAATCATCTCACCGTGCATACCAGCGACCATGACTACTTCATAGCAACCACTTAACGAGGCATTGACTTGAATAACACGCGGATCAATCCGCCTCGCTTCGCGATCAATTGCCTCAAGCAAGGCAATTTTTTCGAGTTTTGTCATTCCTTCTATCGGGATTAAATGGGCCATAACGCGTAATCGGTGCACCAGCTATTTGTACCGCTTGGCTCGCTTTGCCGCCGGCAAACGCAATTGATTTAGCAGCTTCTGCTGCACGCAGCATTGCCGGCAGTAAAATATCATCACAATAGGCATAACCCGTTTTATCACCACTCACTGCCCGAATGCCAACGCCGCGATCGATAGAATAGCTACCACTTTTAACTTCAGAATCTTCCAGATACCATGATTCATAGCTACTACTCTGAAAATAGAGATCGGCATCATCGACATGGCGACTCATCATCGAACGAATCAATTTTGCTAGCGTAGATTCATCTAACGCAGCAGGTTTTAATAATAGATCTTTAGCTAAAGTCAATGCTTGTGTCATTTTACTACCCGTTAATTCAAGAGCACATGATGCTCATTGCTCGGAAATTGGCGACGAAGTTGCTGTAATCGTTGTATATCAATGTCAGCAGTTATCATTCCCGCCCCTGCTTCTTGCTTGGCAATCACTTTACCCCAGGGCTCAACTATCATACTGTGACCATAAGTTTGCCGGTTATTTTCATGCAACCCACCCTGATTAGGAGCGATCACATACGCCAAATTTTCAATCGCCCGTGCCCTTAATAGTACTTCCCAATGCGCTACTCCAGTTACTGCGGTGAAAGCAGAGGGAACACTCAGCAATTCGGCGCCTCTTCGAATTAATTGTTGATACAATTCGGGAAAACGCAAATCATAGCAGACAGTCAAACCGATACGGCCAACTGGTGTATCGACTACTACAATCTCATCCCCCCTTTCAACAGTCAATGATTCTTGGTGAGCCTCTTGCGCCGAAACACGCACATCAAAGAGGTGAATTTTATCATAGCGAGCAGTGCATCGCCCATTATTGTCAAAAACAAGACAACTTGATCTTACCTTGCCATCTAACCCCTGCACAGGTAAAGTACCGGCAATTACCCACAAATCATATTGCTTAGCAAGTTGGCTAATTTTATCTTGGATTTCACCACTACCGTATTTTTCTGCCAGTCGCAATTTATCTGTTTCTTTCAGGCCCATAAACGCAAAATTTTCAGGCAATGCCAACAAATCAGCCTGCTCTTTTTGGCATGAATAAAAAATTGTTCAACCTGTTTCAGATTTTTTTGGATCGAGGCAGTTGAAATCATTTGTGCAACAGCGACTTTAGGCATAAACAATCCAGTAAAATACACTCTCTCAATTAATTATCGGTGATAAACTTGCAATCTTTCAATATTTATCCCCTCGCTAGCACTAAAAAACTTGAAAAAACAACTAATCGACTTCATATTATGCTAAACTGAACTTAAACCAATCTGGAGTTATTCATGAACAGAAATGACGTCACCCTCTTAAGCCAACGCCGTGAATCGGTGCTTGCTACGAACAAAGTACTGCGTAATACCTACTTACTTCTCAGTATGACATTTTTATTTAGTGCACTCACTGCTTATGCATCGTTTGCCTACGCAGTTAAACCGTTAAACCCCTTACTTATGATTGTTGGTGTTTATGGTTTAATGTTCCTAACGCAAGCGCTGCGCAACAGTCCGCTTGGCCTGTTGAGTGTTTTCGCCTTTACTGGCTTTCTAGGTTACACCCTTGGGCCAATTCTTAATTTTTATATTTCTCATTTCTCCAATGGGCCACAGCTAGTTGGGGCAGCGCTCGGTGGTACTGGGGTGATTTTCTTTGCTCTGTCTGGCTATGCCTTAACCACACGTAAGGATTTCAGTTACTTAGGTGGATTTCTCTTTGTTGGTGTGATGGTCGCCATGCTGGCTATGATTGCTGGTATCTTTTTCCACATGCCTGCCTTACAACTTGTTATCTCTGCTGCTTTCATCTTGATTTCTTCTGGGCTGATTTTGTTCCAAACCAGTGAAATTATCCATGGCGGAGAAACTAATTACATTTCGGCAACAGTTGCTTTGTTTGTATCTATTTACAATCTATTTGTCAGCCTGCTTAATTTGCTAAGTGCATTTTCAGGTCGTGACTAACCATCCTCCCAATTTAAATCCCGGTATACATGCCGGGATTTTTTTTATCGACGTATCCGAGCCGCGCACGTCAGTAAGCGGAGACAATTTTCCGCTCTCTAACGGTCGCGGCTCGGATAAAAAAACGGCTCGGATAATATTAATGGTATTAGCAGGAAAAACAATGAATTCAAAAGTTTTTGTAAACCGTATATTGAATATGAAAAAAATCAAACTCATTGGTTTAGATATGGATCATACCCTTATCCGCTATAACACCAAAAATTTTGAAGCACTTGTTTATAAGCTTGCTATTGAACAACTCTTGGCAACAAAACATTACCCTCCAGCTATTAAAAAATTTAAATTCAATTTCGAAAATGCGATTCGCGGGCTGGTTATCGATAGCAAAAATGGCAATATTTTGAAACTTAGTCGTTATGGTGCTATTCGTCATAGTTATCATGGCACCAGACCAATCAGTTATTCAGAACAGAAAATAATTTATCGCAGTACCTATGTTGATTTAAATGATCATAATTATTTTGTTATCGATACTTCGTTTTCCATTGCGTTTTGCGTTCTCTACAGCCAACTTGTCGATTTAAAGGATGAATTACCTAATGAATTACCAAGTTATGCTGCACTTGCCGTAGACGTGCTCAGCACGGTCGACAAGATTCATGCTGACGGTAGTTTGAAAGCATGTATTGGCCAAAATTTGCCCCATTATGTCCTTAAAGACAAAGAAGTTGTAGAAGGGTTAAAGCGCTACATCAAACATGGTAAGAAAATTTTCATCCTGACAAACTCAGAATTTCTTTACACCAAACTGTTATTGGAGTACGCCATTGATCCCTTCCTAGAAAAAGGCAAAACCTGGCTGGATTTGTTTGAGTATGTCATTACTATAGCGAACAAGCCGCGCTTTTTTTATGATAACCTCAAATTCTTATCCATTGACCCAAGCAATGGGACAATGACTAATACACAAGGCAAAATCCTTCCTGGAGTCTATCAAGGAGGCTGTGCGACTAAATTCACAGACGACCTTGAAATGAATGGTGATGAGATTTTATACATAGGTGACCATATTTACGGTGACATCGTCAGATTGAAAAAAGATTGTAACTGGCGTACTGCACTCGTTGTTGAAGAGCTCGGCCAGGAAATTCGAGCGCAGAAAAATGCTTTGACCGTGGAGAAAAAAATTGTCTCTGCGATGACAATAAAAAAATTACTGGAAGAAAAATATATTGATCTCCATACTCATGAAATTGAAGAGGAATCACCAGGCCACACAAAAGAAGTGAGTGAATTGCAGCAACAAATTACGTCTATTGATATGGAAATAGCGAAATTTTTGCAAGAAGAGCAAACGTTCTATAATCCAAAATGGGGTCGCGTCTTCCGTTCAGGAGCAGAAGAGAGCTATTTTGCCTATCAAGTTGAGCGCTTTGCCTGTGTGTATATGGAAAAACTCGCTGATCTATTGGAGCAATCACCGCTTACTTACTTTCGTGCGAATAGGCGGTTATTGGCGCATGATGTCGAGGTGTCATGAGTAATGCACGCGATTTTAACTCCCTGCCCTCTAAGAGATGATCAATTGCTTCTCGCATTATCAATTTAGCCACTTTCAACACATTTGGTTTAGCGAATTGTCCCTGTGCTAAAGCGAGAATAGCCTCACCGGGTATACCAGTATCTGCTAGAACAAACCCTTCGTCAGCGATGAATTGATAACATTGCTGATCACTTATGGGAATGACTAAACGCGCCTCATGGGTAAAGCATATAGAATAACCACACGCTGACAACAAAGCCATTTCAAAACGTCTTAACAACATTGCTAGGGCTAGTTTATCGGTAACTGTCGCTAACCCCTGCAGGGTATGCAGATAAACTGCAAAAAGCTGTGGATGAGAATCCATGGGGCTTAATAAATGAAAAAGTAGCTCATTGACATAAAGCCCCGCAAAAAGCGAATTACCCTGCAGGACTAGGGCTCCACTTTGTGCCTCGAGCTGGCGAACAAAATAACTGTCTTGCCGGACATCAAGAGCCAACCACAACGGCATAAACGGCTGGAGAATAGCATGCTTTTTAGGGGTACGACCACCTTTATAGAAACAATTAAGAACCCCCTGCTCACGGGTAAAAAAAGTAACCCGCATACTAGTGTCTCCTGTGGGGCGTTTATGAAGAACCCAAGCTGCAAATGTTTCAATGGTCATAACCTAGCTGCTTTAATAGACGTTCGTCATCGGCCCAACCTGATTTAACCTTACACCAACATTGCAAAAACACTTTTTTGCCAATTAATTGCTCCATATCCAAGCGAGCGCTAGTAGCCATTTCTTTTAATTTTTTTCCCTTATCACCGATAATCATCCGCTTATGGTTATCTTTATCAACTAAAATGAGGGCATGGATACGGACTAATTCACCTTCATCTTGATAAGACTCAATATCAACAGCAGCAGAGTAAGGTAATTCTTGGCCACATAACCGAAAAATTTTTTCGCGCAGCAGCTCCGCACACAAGAAACGAATGGAGCGATCGGTCACTTGATCATTAGCAAATAAATGAGGCCCTGCTGGCAAGCAAGTCTTTAATTGCTGCTGTAAATGATCAACTTGCTTACCCGTTTTAGCAGACAATGGGATAATAGCCGCGAAATTATGTCGCTGGCTTATCATGTCCAACCAAGGTAATAGTTGGGTTTTATCAGCAATCTTGTCCACTTTGTTAACTACCAAAATACAAGGAACCGCAGCTTGTTTAACTAAACGCAGAATATACTCATCTTCGTCATACCAATGTGTGCCATCTACTAAAAAAACAATCACATCCACATCACGCAATACCGCTATGGCTGTTTTATTCATTAAACGATTTATTGCCTTTTTCGAGCCTTGATGAATTCCTGGTGTATCAACATAAACATACTGATACTCTCCGTCAGTGTCTATGCCTAAAATACTGTGTCGCGTTGTTTGTGGTTTACGCGAAGTAATACTTAATTTTTGCTGTAAAATACAATTCAACAACGTAGATTTGCCAACATTAGGGCGCCCAATTAAGGCAATGTAACCGCAATAACTCTTCATTAGTCATTATTCCTGGTTGTTTTAGGGCCTGTTGACAATTCTACTATTTTGGCCGAAAGCGCAAACTAGCGAATTGTCAACAGGCCCTAGCTGTTGTTGGGCCAAGGCCCAACCTACGACAAATTTTGACGCGAGGCCCGTACGACCTTGGCCTAACAATCTACGACAAATTTTGATGCGAGGCCCGTACGACCTTGGCCTAACAATCTACGACAAATTTTGATGCGAGGCCCGTACGATCGCAAGCATGTAGGTTGGGCCTTGGCCCAACAATCCGGCATCTTGACAATTTTGTAATCAAAAATACCACATTTTTACTTGCCTTAAAATCTAAAAGCCCTATACTGTCGGGCAAGCAATAAAATACCTCATTTACGCTATGGGAAAAACTACAATTATTGGTGGTCGTCTACAAATCCCCCTGTCGGTTAGACCCCAACATGATTCATCGCCTACTATTACAGCCTCTATAGTCAGTAAACATGCGGGAACGGCTTTATTTGGCTATTTCAGAGCAGAATATATGCTCCCCGGTGGTGACCAACTGCTCATGTTCGCCAATCACAATAAAGGTAACGTGCAGCTACTGCTGCTAACCCATGATCCAGAAAAATTACGCGCCTTACCCGGTGCACGTCCTGCATCCATAGTAGCGAATGCCATAAGCCAGCTCAATCGTTATTGCATTCGTTGTGAAAATTACAGCCAACCACTCACTGAAGACCAGGAAGCCAAGAAACAATTTGTACAGAAGGCTATTAACAGTTTAACAGAATTATTAAATCCCGAACGGGAATTGGCCATTGAGGATTGGGAGGGGCAAGAAGACCTTCGCGAAAAGGTAATCACAATTCTCAATGAATGTAGCGATGAAAACCTTTTGTTAGCCAACCAAAATCCTGTTGTTTCTACTGGAGAGTTAGGAAATATTTTATACGATGCATGCGAAGCTACTCAGGATTATCAATTTAATCGTGCTTATCAGGTCTCTGCAGCTGATCAGCTTGATTTTAGAGGGGTAGCAGGCACAAAAGCGGAGAAGCCACCTTGTTTTATTTGGGATAGCGAATCACACATCGGCAATGATGAGGCTGCTTTATTAGACAGCCTCAGGGTTATTTGTAAACTTTATCAGCTAGACCCTGGTGAAAAATTGACTAATATCCCTGCCAATCGCTTGAAACGACTGGGCTCATTTTTGTATAAGCTCTGGGTTAACAGCCGAGATTTTATTAACTACCTAGCGACGCCTATTAAACCTACGCAACCCAGTAAAACAGTTGCCTTATTTGGTGGCTTGTTCATTACCGAAACTGAACCCTACTACTCCTTAGAGGGCATTCAACAAAAGGGTTATTCGGAAGATGATGCTAGTAAATTGCAAGAAAAAGGCGTTAAGTACTTTCAGGATCAAAGCTTATACTATCCCTTACCCAATGGAGATGATTTATTCACCATAAGTCAATTAAGCACCCAACATCTCTATGTACATGAGCGATTAAATTTGCAACTCAAAGCTTTTTTCTCGCGCCTGCCTACTTTATTCATCTATTTATACCGCAGCACTGCTCACTACATCACCCATGACCTTTATTACGATGTTAAAGAACATATCCATGCTGATCATGAGCAGCCCCAGGTTAAAAATACGGAGACAACTGTTAAAGAGAGTGACAATTATCTGAGCCAAAAAACGCAATTAGATACCTACTTTGGATCCTTGCAAGAGATTTTGACCAATAAAGGCTTACTTGCCAATGGGCAAACCCTAGAGGAATTCATCGCCACGCAACTGTCAAAAAGTAATTATGTATTAGCGCATGAGCAGCACCCACCCAGTCCAGTAACTTATGATAACCCCCTACATCGTTTTTTCGGAGTTTTTCGCCACCTAGGCTCCTTTTTCGTTCATGTGACTGAGAAAAATCCTATTGTTGGCACCCTTGCGGTTGCCGCTTATTTTTATGGTGCTGGCGCAATCATTGCTCCGGAAAAACTGACTGCTCTTTTAACGAAATTGCATGCAAATGGTTTGATCTCTGGAATTGAACCTACCCAGGAATTTTCGCATTTGCTCAGTCATGGAACAATCTCAGAAGCGATCACCGCATCGGTTAGTTACTGGCAAGGGATAATGGTTGCTGGCAAGTTCGATGCTTTTTTCATTCAAGCAGTTGAACTATTGAAAGATGAACCCGCTGAAGTAGCGATTGTTACTGCTTTGGCACTTAGTCTTGGTTATGGAATAAGTAAAGCTATTCCGGCTTTAGAACAAGAGCTTGGTCCTTTTCCCTACCCCAACTATGCTTTCCTCGGCATTAAAGGGGGTATAGCAATCAACGATACTGTCATGCATCCAGGGGAAGATTGGTTACTTGGCACAATCAAATGGCTACTTAAAGGTGGCCTCATTCTCGTTAAATTACTCATAGGTCCCGTGATTGAAGGATATCACTATGGGGCCGAGGGTTTCTTTTCTGGTATTAGCAAAAGTGTGGGCTTAGTAATTCGAACTTGCAAGCAAACTATAGCGGCATTCGCTGACTTAGGCTTAGCAATATTAACTATGCCTTTTCGCGAATTCCCTGCCATGCTGCTCCATGTCCCTTTTAGAGGACTAACCAATTTGCTAAGTAAAACCCTAGCCGCATTAGGAAATTGGCGTGCTTTAGGTACTGCTTTATTAGATCTTGCCCCCAGCACATTCACGCGAAATTATTTGCAAGGATTTTATCCATCTCCTCTATTTGGTTTTTATAATCCTTGTGGTCAGTATGCGAAAAATGGTTTCATCAACATTTTGCTTAATGGGCTTATGTTGGCTGTATCCCCGCCCCTGCAACTCATTAAAAACTTAGTCATATTACCAGTAATTGATATACTGTCATTGACTGTTCGTATTCTTTTAACTATTTTACACCCTCCAACAAAAATTGTACTTTTCACACTTGGCACCATCCTAACTACCAGTGGCATTCTTTGGGACAATAGCATTGGCCTGGGTTTTCAGCTAGCAGCGAAGGCAGTTACCTTGTGCGCTAATCGGATTGATAATATCGCAGGCCAAATAAAACAACTCATACTCGGGCAAATACAGATTTTGCGGCTTAGCATTTACAATTGGGCATATAGTAAAAAAGAAGATTTAGCATTGCATGCGATCCATGAGGATAAAAAGTATATGCTAGCCCAGCCTGAACTCATCGAAAAGCTACCGCATAAGCCGGACGACAGCACGTCTTGCCTGCTCCATGCTTTGGTCGCTAATCGATTGAAAATTTTGACGGAAGGCGAGGGATTACACACTGACCATACTCATCATGGTCCTTTATTTCAGTCTCCCAGCTCTTCTCAAGTAACTCCCCACGTCATCCCGAGCGTAGCGAGGGATCTCCAGCAAACGACATGTATTTAAAAATTGTGCCACTGCATGGAGATCCCTCGTCGTAAACTCCTCGGGATGACGTGGGGAGTAACCTTTTCCAAAATATATTCATTGCCCCTTGCATAAAGGGTGTCTCGGATGTTTTGCTTTCTGCTCCGTCGAGGCTTTTTTACGCTTACGGGTAAAGACGTATTGATCTAGCAGCGCTTCTAAATTAGGTATGGTAAGGGGCTTAGCTAAAACATCTTGCATACCAGCAGATAGCGCCATTTGTCTCTTTTCTGGATCATTCGCATGACCAGTCAAAGCTACTATAACTACTTGTGAGGCGCTTGGACGATTTAAGCTACGAATTCGTCGAGTGACCTCCATACCATCCAGATCAGGTAACCCGATATCCATAAGGACCAAATCGTAATCATGTTTTTGCACCATCTCAATCGCTTGCTTACCATCGGTAGCAACAGCGCTTGCACAGTTTAGACGATTTATACTAGCCTGTACTGATCTCGCTGCAATGAGATTATCCTCGACTATTAAAATAGAAACAGTAGCCTCTGTTTTTGCGATTTGGTTTTGTATGGCAGAAATTTGGGGTGATGCAATTTTTTTGATTGGAGCACGATTTGAGGATTTTTCGCGGTCAGAATGGTCGGATACCGTAAGGGGGAGCGTAATAGTAAAACAGGTTCCCTCCCCTACTTGACTTTCTACCTTTATTTTTGCCTTCATCGCTGCAACGTAATGTTTCACAGTAAAAAGGCCTAAACCTGCCCCTTTATAGGTCCCCTGATAAGAAGGCGTTAAACGTGAAAAATGTTCAAATATCGTCTCGAACTTATCCTCTGGAATACCAATACCACTGTCTTGAACGGAAATTTTTAACTTGATTTTATCACTGAGAAGATAAGCTGAACGACTTTTACCCAAAATTTGTATGTTGATTTTAACAAAACCCTTACTGGTAAATTTTAATGCGTTACTCAGCAGGTTAAGTAAAGCGCGGTCAAGGTAATGACGTAATCCACTAAAATAGACAGGGATCCTATCATCAATTTCATAAGACAGCTTTAATTTCTTATGGCGTGCTGTCGGCTTCATGATTTCGATATTCTGCTCTACGAGATCCCTTAAATTAAAAGATTCTACCTTCTCAGGTGCTTTGCCTGATTCGAGACGCATCGCCTCCAGGATTTCATTGAGTAATTGTAATAATTCGTCAACTGAGCCAAGCACAAGCTGACCATCTTGTCGCACCCCCTCAATCAGCTGATTGAGTAACGATTGATACTTTGTTACAACCCCCATACTGCTTATATTCGAGGAGATTTGCTGTAAAGAAACTAATGTCTTCTCAGCAAGGTGGACTAGTTCTTCAGTTAATCCCAAGATCCCCGTGATCGGAGTTCTAATGTCGTGAGACATGTTCGCTATAAATTCCGATTTTGCCTGGTTGGCTACTTCCGCTTTATCTTTGGCTTGCTGAAGATCTCTTTCCATCTTTTTACGTTCGGTAATATCTGTAGACGTACCGACAATACCAATAATATTACCCTGCTTATCATAATAAGGAGATTTATTTGTTAGCATGATAACTTCAGATTTATCTTTTTCGACAAGGACTTCTTCCAAATTAATTGTTTCTCCAGTATGGAGCACATGTAAGTCCGCTTTTAAAAGCTCGTCTGCAATTTTTTTGTCCCACAATTCATGATCGGTTTTGCCAATAAATTTCTTACGCGATAAACCTAGCACAGTAAGGACTTGATCATTACATCCTAGGTATCGCAACTCACTGTTTTTCCACCATACATTTCCAGGCATTTTCTCAACAATAGTTTGCAAGGAAGGTTGCTTATGTTTATGTTTATCCTTTTTTTCTTTCATTTTATTTCATTTTTTTACCCTAATAATGAGGCTATGAGCAGCAATAAGAGTGGAGGATAAAACTGGATATTTAGAAATCGCATTTTCATCGGCATAAGGCTCACAAACTTCCTCGATTAAAAACCCCGATTTAACCAATAAGTTTAACCAAACACTTAATGGCCTGATAAATCTAGGTGTTTGAAATGACTCCATATCAGCTGGGGCATAAAGATGCTTCCATTCATGAATATCGCCAAATGTTTCAGTGAAATATCTTTCTACCACAAAAGCCCTTCTTGTACCTTGGCTATCGTCAATCCAATGTCCAATGTACTCATTAAAACATGGATGAGTAATGGAAAATTGTAAGAATCCAGATGGCTTTAGGGTTCTATATATCTCTCCCAAAGCCTTGTCGACTTCTGCCATATCCATAAATGACATTGTAGCAATAGCAAAATCGAACGACTTATCATCAAAGGGTAACTCTACGGAATTAGCTCTCATAAAAATAATATTAGCTGGAGGAGATTTTTTTTGATTATAAGCGATAAATTCGGCGGAGATATCAACAGCAGTTAAATTTTTACATCGATCTGCTATTAAGCGTGTATTATATCCTTCTCCACAACCAATCTCTAAGCCAGATAAATTAGAAACATCTGGGAGCATCTTTAAAAAGGCTTTAGTATTAAGGTTATCACGCCAAATATCTAGACCACTCTCGGAAGCCTTTATCCAGTTAAGTGCATCTTTATCCCAGTTTTCTGCCACTTTTTTATGAATTTTAGATGAAGTATTCATGTTTTTAGTATATAAAATCTCCCTAAATTTTGAACAAAAATCGAAGTAACTTTAAATTATCCCTTCTCTAGTAGCCATGCTTAAAATAAAGGTGATATACATTATTAAAGAGTAGGTTATTAATTAAAAAATACGCGTCAATTATACCATGTGAGGACTCTGCAGACAATTTCAATTTTTTTTGTTGCAGGCTTGGATATTTGAGTTCATTTTTCCAAACTAAAGTTGTAGATTTTCGCACAATTGAGCTTGTAATTTATTGCCCTTTTTCTTTTTTTCAATTCTATATTCTTCCCACAACTCCTTTGCTTTTAGTTTAACTAACTGGACTTTGGACAAACTTCAATCTGAACGGGCCCGGGCCCGTGGGCGAGCCCGAGCCCGCCCGAGCTCCGGCTAATCTACTTTTTGCGCCATTTTAGTCAACATCATAACGAATAAGTAAATCTCTAGCTAAGCGATAATGTTCTTCATGTATAATGAAACTATAAAGCAACCAACACAAGTGCAAAATGATTTTGAACGAATTATTCGAATGATTGGGACACCAGCTCAACCACCCAAACCCCGAAAAAAATCCCTTGGACGACAAGTGGGGAACATTCAGGTAAAACGCATGCGCCATCCTATCGTTAAAAAGTGGAAAAACACGGCTCTTGATGAAAAAATCATTGCATAATCAAGATAAAATAGTCAATAAATAGTGCAGATTGCGCGTTGTTATGCTGGAATATTGCTAATAATCTGGATTTGATTGTAACTTATCACTGTTCGGAGCTCGGGCCCGTTCAGATCGGAGTTTGTCCAAAGTCCAGTAACTAAAAGCAGGCATGAATTATTATGTGAGATTGGCTCTGGTATCCCGCCAATTTAACCTCGCGCAATTAGGGAATTTACATGATAAATAAAGGATTTTCTCTGCTTGAAATGATTATCGTCATGCTGATCATAGCAATTTTTGCTCTCTTCACTTACCCCCATTATCGCAGCCCAATCATTAAGAGCAGGCGTATTGATGGACAAACAGCGCTGCTTGCACTAGCAAATCACCTGGAGTATTACTACTCTGACCACCATACCTACCAAGGAGCCACTCTAGCAACCGGTGGCGATACTGATGTATTAAGCACGAATCATTCTGAGCAAAATTGGTATATCCTAACCATAACTGAGCAAACAGATACCGGTTTTAATTTACGAGCCACACCTATAGGTACCCAGGCAAAGGAAGATAAATTTTGCCAAACATTAACTTTCAATAGCGTTGGCGTTAAAGGAATCACTAGTGGCCCAGGTGGCGTACCTACAGCTACTGCAAATCAATGCTGGTAATAAGCTCGTCACCGCGAAGGCGGGAGCCCTTCCGGACGCTGGGGCAATCGTTTTACTGCGATTGCCCCATCCTATTTGACTACATTATAGACAACCTGGTTATATATACTTTATAATATAAATTATTTCGCAAAGAGAATTACCATGACTACTGACAAAACTAACCCACTCTCAACCCGCTCAGACTCAGCAGCTTTATCCACAAAATCTAGCCAGCCCGTTGGAGCGTCTACTCAACAGCTCGCTAAGGGAACAGCTGCTCTGACTGAAGCACAAATTGAAATGCTAAACCCACCTGGCCCTGATTGGGTATTTAAAAAAAGTGGTCAGTTAGTCACCTTAAAAAAGAACATCATAGAGGAACTCTTTCGCAAACCTCAAGCCGGTGGCTTACAAGGAAACGTGGCTACCAACCCTCAGGTAGGTATTTCCTCTAAAGCCACTCAGCTACTCAGCCAGTATGGCATAAAAGATGCCGCTCAGTTAAAGGCCTACCTCCTTTCTCCTGGCGGTACTAAAGTTAAAAACTTGATTTATGAGCAGGTATCCCTCCTTGCGGCAATGCAAGAAAATAAGCAACGAAACATGCTCGAAGATCTTTTAAGAATGATGCATATTAAAGCCCTCTCTTTCTTACTTGCTGTTTATCGAAAAAAAGCACATGCGAAAAAATTGAACGAAGCTATTCAACGACAAATCGATCAAATGGTAGCCCAAGGCAGGAAAAATGCAGCAAAGAAAGCAGCAAAGCAAGCAGAATACTATGAATCCGCACCAAGGCAGATTTACTTTGCTTATGGCATAGCTGAGCAAATGATTGATAGTACTCTTGCCGAGAAATTAAAGGAAGCGCAACAACTCGAAGAAGAACTTGCGCTACTTGAAGAAGAACGTAAAGAAATTGAGGAACGTTATAAAGTATTTACAACTAAATTAGACGAGTTGGACGATTTGTACGATAGCTTTGAGGCGAGCAACAAACCCACCACGGACAAAATCAGCGATCTACGAGCTAAGATGGTAGAATTGCAGGCAGAAATTAAGAGTAAACAGGAAAAAATTAATCGATTAATTAAAGAAAAGAACGAAGATAAAGCATCAAAACATCAACATAAACTCCATGCCCTTAACGCCAAAGCAGAGGGTATGGAAGATATTTTGGCTGTACTTGAAGATAGGAAATTATTCTACAATGCAGCCGGTGAGCGAGTTTCATCCTATAGAATGGCCGAATTTGCTCTTGATAAGGAGCAAAGACTTTATACCCATAACGGCGTGACTTATTTATTAACTGTAGGCAAAGATTTTGATCATGAGAATCTACCACAAGTATTTAACTCCCTAAGCCCTGAAGCTAAGCAAGCAGCGCAAGATAGTTTTGAGCATGCCAAACCTGACATTTCTAATGCAAAGACTCTCGTTAACAGCAACATGCAAACTGAGCTCGCTCTACATGGGGAAAAAAGGGAAAAGCTCTTACAACGGAGTGATAATTTACAAAAAGAGATTTTAGACTTAACTAACCAATCAGCTACTGTTGCTTCATTAATGGAGCAAGTCAGCACGGAGCTTAAGAGTGCTAATGTCGTAGTACCTAGGCCAACCCCTACAGCACCTAAATCTGCTGGTGCAACACAAATTTACAAGCATATCCTGCAACTAATGAGCGCTAATCCAACAGAAACTGCGATTGCGCGGCTAAAAAACGGCTTTATCCTGCCTAATGGTCAGCCTAATAAAGAAGCGCAAGAGTTAATTAGCAAACAGATTACACCTGGCATGCCAATATCAGCAGTTACAATGCAATCATTACTAACTAATTTGGGACGTTTTGGCGTTTCTCCAAACAAACCAAGCGTAACCAACATCCCAGATAAAACGCCAACTCAGACAGCACCTACCCCCTTTAAAAAAACACCGTTTTAAAAACTCTCTCTTTCCCCATCAAACCATCTCCCTTCTCCCCGAGGGGAGAAGGTGCCCGAAGGGCGGATGAGGGTCTTTCAAGTTGGCACATACTTAAAGGGCGGATGAGGGTCTTTCAAATTGGCTGATACTTAAAGGGCGGATGAGGGTCTTGACTCTTGGTAGTACAGTACTCGCCAAGACGTCAGTCATAAAACACCCCTTGTTGTTGATCCGATCCAGAGAAATTTTTCCTAAAATCTAAGTATAAGGTAGTAACTCCCCACGTCATCCCGAGCAAAGCGAGGGATCTCCAGCAAACGGCACGTATTTAAAAATTGTGCCACTGCATGGAGATCTCTCGTCGCAAGCTCCTCGGGATGACGTGGGGGTTACATAAGGTATTAATCGAACATTTTTACAACAATATGCTCACAATACTATTACGTTTTTATGAAGAATTAAATGATTTTTTAGTGCCAGAAAAGCGCAAATTATGCTTTTCTCATACTATTATGCAAACGACTACAGTTAAAGATCTAGTTGAATCACTGGGAGTTCCACATACAGAAATTGATCTGATATTAGTCAATGGCAAATCGGTTGATTTTAGCTATCTCATTCAACATCATGATTACATTTCCGTTTATCCCACCTTTGAAACCCTAGATATTAGCGAATTAATACGTTTGCAGGCTAAACCTTTGCGAAAACCTCGTTTCATCCTCGATGTGCACCTTGGAAAACTTGCTAAATATTTGCGCTTACTTGGCTTTGATGTGGTTTATGAAACCAATTTCGCAGATGAAATAATCGTTCTGCGCAGTGAAAAAGAGCAGCGAATTGTTTTAACCCGTGACATCGGTTTATTGAAAAACAAAACGATCACCCATGGGTATTGGATACGTCATACAGAACCTACCCAGCAGGTCAAGGAAGTATTATCACGCTTTAATTTAGCTAAACAATGCCACCCATTTACCCGTTGTCTAAATTGCAATGGACCGCTTAGCAGGGTTGCGAAAAATAAAATCATGACTCAGATTCCACCACTGACCCCAAAATTTTATCAAACCTTCCTGCAATGCCAATCATGTAAAAAAATTTATTGGCAAGGATCTCATTATACTAAGCTGAAACATTGGCTGAAAAATGTGCTCCATTAGTTACCACAAGCTCACCTTATTAAAAATGAAACGGTAGTCTTATCAATTAGTAAATGCGAGGCAAACCATGCTAGAAGAAAGAGGATGGGTCTTTTCATTTCATAGATCCTTTGCTTGCATCAGCTATCAAAGTATATTTTATTCTTTAACTTAAATTTTTCATCAAATTGGACAAAATATATAGCAAAAATCTCCTACACTTGTGCGAAATGTAGTAAAATTCTTGCTGCTTTTCCTTTGGAGTTTAATTATGCCTTTTGATTTAGATAAACTTACCGAATTTAATTCGGCCTTAGTTTATAGTTTTGTGCCAGAGCCCTCTATAAAGGCCCTATTGGGTAGTAAGACTTACGAATACAGACTTATTCCGGAAGCAGCGCAACGTCAAGACATGCTAGATGCTTATCTTCACGCTCAAAAAGTAATATTGCCCCAATTGAGAAAACAACCAGGTCGTTAAGCTTTGTATTCTTCCACCTGAAATACCCAAAGCGATGGATGCATTTGCAGATCAAATGCTTGCTCGTTTTGCAAAATGTAATCCTGAGAACTTAGATCAAGTCTCTGAATTTTTAGCAGAGATGTTTTATCAGCTTACTGAGATACATCCTTACGCAAATGCAAATGGCCGCACTGCTTTAGCCATGGTGAATATTTTCCTGCGTTATTTTAACCTACCGAGCATTCTTTTACGCCACCCTGGGGAGAAAGATGACAAAAAGAGTGCTTATTCTGAAGCCATTGCACAGCTTGATAAAACTAGAGAGCCTTTGCAACAACTCATTTAGCAAAGAATCCTTGATGCCAAAGTAGCCCCATTTTTTCACATTCAACTCCGAGAAATCGCTTGTTTACGAGCAGAGGTATCCGACATTGCTCAACGTCTAAAAGGCAAAAATCCCACCTTTGCACTCGAGTCAATAGAAGCTCGTATAAGTCTAGAAGTCGTATCTAAGATAATTGCTACAATAGACGAGAATACGAAGACTATTTTGGGTCTTACTCACCTCCTTAGGCTTGCGAAAGAAGAGGAAGCAACATTAAACAAACCGAAAGCGATCCCATTTTCATTAAGTGCGTTGAGTAACGAGCAAAAGAGTGAGCTGCTCTCTGGGTTTGAAAAATTAACTGGGCAGTCTGGTTGGAAATGGAGTGGGAATAAAAAAGCCGCTTGGATTGAACTGAGTGACGAAGGAACTGCAGAAAAAATATTCAAAAAATTAAAAGCCCTTGACATCGGTAAACCCAAAATTTCGATTATACCGGTTTTAACCATGGACTTAAACAAGATATCATTCATACTTGATACTTCGTTATTTAGAAAGTTTATTGTAAAAGCTTGTTCCTTTATAGATGAATAATGCATAAAATATTCTTCAACAATCAAATTGTAATAAAAAAGCAAGTCAAATGTCAAATAAATGTTATTCATACGATTCATTTATTTTAGAATCAACCACCTGAACCTTTTATTAGTGTACACAAATATCAACAGCAAGTGAATCGCAGATCCAGAACTCACATAGTATTACTTTAGCTGCTCAGAACGATTCTCATCTTGCTCAATTAAAGCAGAAAGAAGAAATGCATATTTCGAAATTGAACCAGCAAGAAGAAAATCATGCTATGCGCAACAACTCTTCTATAACGTTCAGCTTCAAAACATTTCAAGAAAAATATTTAAATGAAATAGAAGATATGGTCAATTTAGTTATGCAACAAATGTTAAATAAAATATGATTCTTTTTTGTTTATTCAAATTTCATGGTTTAATTGAGAAATAGATTCTTTATTTTTTCATTAATTTTGGCCAAACGCAATCAATTTTGTTATCTACTTCCTATGTTCATATGGAGTGAAATGTGTGACATTTCTTTTTGAGACAGCGTGTTTTCAACTAGATTCTCAAAAGATAGGGTTTTTTTCATCTTCATCTTGCGTCAGCTTTTCATCAAGATTTTAGTTAATGTTTTATTTAGGTTGTCGTTTTGTTTCATTAAATGTTCAAGACATTTTATAAGATGAAGTTTTCCGAAGAAAACCATTTAAATATGAGTGGTAAGTATAAAGTCGATGTACGAAATTTAGAGAACGTTTTTGGATTTAGATACTTCAGTCAGTAAGACTTCACTATCAATTTGATAATAATATCATTAATAACATTCCAAATGATCAGCTTAGCATCGTAATTTCGACGTTTTTTGCCTGTTAATGAAATACCGAATCAATTCATCATCATATTTTTCTTGGTTCATGTGTCGTAATGAGAAAAATATAATACAGAAATTATTTTGATCAGTTAAATGAATGATCATCCACATGTGACGGAAAAACAACTACTTAATGACGGAAGAACAGAAAAAAATAAAACAGTACTAAATCTATTATCATTAGATACTTTGATATAATCTAGCAATTCAAAAATAAATATTATATGAAACGCCTAATTGTGATAAAAACATGTGTGATCTTCATTTGTCCTTCAAATATATATATTTATTTCTTCCATAGAATCAAACAAAAGAAGAAAAAAAACATGCAAATTAAAGAATTAATTCGAAATCTTGTTTTGATTTAATCATTTCTTGAAGTTTACCTTCACCTATATCGGTTAAATTACAATCATTAATATCAAGTTTTTGAAGTGATTGGTTCAATCGAAGCATATCAATAATAGCTGGAACACTTAAATCACTGACCAATTTATTTGAAAATAAACTTAAGCATTCCAATGACCAATTATGTCGAGCTAAAATTCCAACTAAAATTTGTACTCCTCGATCACCAATATGGTTTTGTTCTAACCATAAATGTGTTAATGTTCGATTGGTTTTAAGCATTTGAGCAAGATGTTGTACACCATCATCGGTGATATCATTAAAACCAAGATGAAGTTTTTTAAGTGTGGAATTATTAATTGAAAGTTCGAATGCAAGTGATCGGACACCTTTATCACCTAGACGATTATTATAAAGAATCAATTCTTTTAAGGTTGAATTTTTATTTAATGCATCAGCAAGAAAGACCAGCACCTTCGAATGTGATTTCATTTCTTGTTAAATCAAGATATTGGACATTGTTTATTCATCATCGCTTGTTCAATAATTATTGGAATATCTTGATCAGCTGAATTGTTCTTGAGATAGATTTATCGATGAAGAAAATTCATTTTCACAAATGAATTGTTCGAGTTTAATTCCAATAAGTTGAATTATAAAAGTCCTCGCAAGGTATTTTGGATCGAGATTTCGG
>CAVXEK010000006.1:0-166170 GCA_963760845.1 uncultured Gammaproteobacteria bacterium
TACAGGGGCACACTCAATCTGTCATGAGTGTCGCCGTTCTGCCCGATGGCAATGCCATTAGCGCATCTTCGGATAATACCCTCAAGGTCTGGTCATTTGGTAAAATGAGTCTGGAGTTTGAACCATGGCGTTATTTAACAAAATTTGAAATTGAAGAGTTGACGGTACGCTGGAAATCTCCGCCACATCTTGGTGTAAAAAACCTGAAAGATTTATGCCAGTTTTTAGGAAAAACGCATCTGATTAGCAATCATGAAATTCGTTGTGATGATGAAGAAAGCTTGACGTTTTTTTTACAGCTGGTAGTAGGCGGACAAAAAACAACTGCGGGATTAATCACCCTTCAATTTAATATGCCGCAATTGAACAGTTTATCTATCAAAAATTGCAATCTCATAGAGGGATTAGAGGGAAAATTTACGCAACTGGAAAAATTAAGTTTAGAGTCTTGTTCCAGTTTATCTAAAGAAAAAATTATAAAGATACTCCAAACCACCTCCAGCTTAACTCACCTGGATTTAGGGAAGCTGATAGACTTTGATGTCAACGAGGTATGTGCATTCAATTTATCTAAACTTGAGCATTTAGAGATAGCCATTTTTTCAGAAAATCACTTAAACAAAAGTCAAGTTCTTCAAAAAATTCGCCAGTCCATGCCTTTGCTCAAAACCTTAATTTTACAATATGGGTTATGTGAAAATACCTTACAGGGGCACACTCAACCTGTCTATAGTGTCGCTGCCCTGCCTGACGGCAAAGCTATTAGCGCATCTTGGGATAAGACCCTCAAGGTCTGGGACCTCAAAACAGGGCAATGCGTGATGACCTTACAGGGGCACACTCTATCTGTCTTGAGTACTGCCGTCCTGCCTGACGGCAAAGCTATTAGCGCATCTTGGGATAAGACCCTCAAGGTCTGGGACCTCAAATCAGGGCAATGCGTGATGACCTTACAGGGGCATACTGGATATGTCATGAGTGTTGCCGTCCTGCCCGACGGCAATGCCATTAGTGCATCTTACGATAAGACCCTCAAGGTCTGGGACCTCAAATCAGGGCAATGCGTGATGACCTTAAAGGGGCACACTCGAGCTGTCGTGAGTGTCGCCGTCCTGCCCGACGGCAATGCCATTAGCGCATCTTACGATAATACCCTCAAGGTCTGGGACCTCAAATCAGGGCAATGCGTGATGACCTTACAGGGGCATACTCTATTGTCTGTAGTGTCGCCATCCTTCCCAACGGCAATGCCATTAGCGCATCTTGACGATAATACCCTCAAGGTCTGGGATCTCAAATCAGGGCAATGCGTGATGACCTTACAGGGGCATACTCAATCTGTCATGAGTGTCGCCGTTCTGCCCGACGGCAATGCCATTAGCGCATCTTTGATAAGACCCTCAAGGTCTGGGACCTCAAATCAGGGCAATGCGTGATGACCTTACAGGGGCATACTGAATCTGTCTGGAGTGTCGCCGTCCTGCCCGACGGCAATGCCATTAGTGCATCTGTTGATAATACCCTCAAGGTCTGGTCGTTTGGTACGGTGAACTATACATTTGCGCCATCAAACCTGAACACTGCCAACGCGCCTATAGAACATGTTGAATATGTTCTTAACCCCGCTTCTAAAGCAGGGCATGTTACTCATTATCTCTCTGAGCGCGATAAAAAAGCGATGATGTGTGTGAGTCAATCTTTTCATGGATTCTTTCATCAACCAGCAAACACTGCAGAGAATCACCCGGAAATAAATTCTCATATCAGGCCACCGCAATGAAGTTTTTTAATTGATTTAAGGGAGTTTCATTGGATGTATACCTCTACAGAGATTATTCTTCAGAACGCTAGTCAACCCAGCACTTCTTTGAATGCTGAAGAGTTATTAGCACTCTATTATCGCCCTTTAGTTGACTATCAAACGCCTTCTAAAACGGGTCAATTGTCAGAACCGTTGTGGCGGCTTCGTCAAATTGCACTCGAAGAAGCAAAGTTTGAGGATAAATTGATGGAGGCGACTAAAAAAAATTCCTCCTCAGACGAAATTTCTCTTCTTGTACGTTTAAGTTATCAATGCAGCCAGGTTCCTGCTCCTCCCAAGTCGGCTAGGTGCTTCAGTGATTTATCGGATGATGAAAAAATAAGCCTCTTAAAAATAGCAGCAAAACGGGAACAAAATAGTGTTATTAAAGATGTCATTCAACTTCCCGCATCCGCTTTATATGCGACCAGCCTTTTAATCACCTTGTTTTTAAGAGATAAAAATAAAAGTTATCGTAGTGTTGCTTTGAGTCTTCTGGAAGAAGGGGGGTATTCAAAAGATATTCGAATTACCAGCCAAGGAAATTTAAAGGTCAATCTAAAACTAATAGACAACGATTTACTGCAAGTACCTTACATCGATTTTTCTTACAGTAATTTCACTGAATTGGGTGTGATTAAAAAAATTAATTTATCAGGACAATACCTTAAACGAATCAAAGCAGAAGGTACCACGTTTAAAGCCAGCAGTGGATGCAGTTTTCGCTATGCTTGTTTACATGGAGCGGTTTTACACGAAGCGAATTTAAAAGGGTGTGATTTTACCGGCGCCAGCCTTTGGGGAGCTGATTTAAAAAAGACGAATATCGAGGAAGGAATTTTTGATAAAGCCAATGCGCATGGACTTGAACTCCAACACACAAAGGCAAAAAACAGCAAGTGGAGACAGGCAACGCTCCAGGGTGCCTGCTTAGACAACGCAGATTTCACTAAAGCTGTTTGCGAACAAACCGAGGTGGCAGGCGCGAGTTTAAGCAATACGATTCTCATTCAAACTAATTTTAGACAAGCTTTGGGATTAAGTGCAGCACAACTTAAAGAAGCTGCTAAACTGGACAAATGCCAACTCAGCACACAAAGTTTTTCGCGTACCGACACCGAAGCGCTGCTAAACTCAAAAGAAAAAGGAACGGTTGAGTTTACTGTAGACCAGCAGGTAAGCTCTCTTTCACGCCTGGAACAACTCTCAGCGGCGTATATTCGCGGCGAACAGATTGCAGGTCAGGGACCGTCACCCGCATGGCCTAAAGAAAACAAGCGATGGATTCATGACAAAGAATGGCATGGCAATCAGACACAAGTAAAATTGTGTGACCTTACCCCGGAGGATGAACTCTATCCTGTTTTGGAACGATTTATTCATCTCACCAGTGACACCCTGTCTTACCAATCGAAACGTTTTGAATTTGCCCGCTTAAAAAAAGCCTATGAATCAGGACAGCTGACTTCCTTTGTGGGTCAAGAACTGCATCAACCTCCAAGTCATCAAGGCAGACTGGGCAGTATTCAGATTCATCGTATTCAATTAAATGATCATCCAGCGCTCTGGAAAAAATACCAGGAAAAAAAGAAAGCGATTCAACTAGCGCTTACCCAGGAAGGCATTCGCTTGCCCTTGGCACAAGTTGACTGGCATCGCGGCAGTATGACGGGAGAGCTACCTGTCATTAATTCCGCTATCGGGGAATGCTGGTTATTTCACGGCACGGGGCCGAGTGTTATGCCACTGATTATTCAAAACGGATTTACCACCAAATATGCCAGCAAAAAAATGCTTGTAGGATATGGCGCTTTGGGAAAAGGTATCTATTGTTCTGATGCCTTTGCAAAAGTCGCGACTTATGTGACTTGTCCGGGTTGTCAGCAAAATCAATGTCAATGTTCTCCCGAGAAACGCGAACAAGCGTCTAAGAATAAAAAAGAAATGAAAGCGTTTTTTGTCGCACGGGTTATTTTAGGCAAAGTCTTCATCGATCACAATAAAAGCCGCACCCATGCGGAAGGTCTGCCTGAGGGGTATCATTCAGCCTGGGGTCCTTATCGCGAAAGCACACCCGACAGTGCATTTGACCGTAACGAATTTATTGTCGGGGACGATGCGCAAATTTATCCAGAATTTTGTGTATTTTATACGGATAACGCACCGGGTCTTGAACAAATCCCCGCACCTATTGCGAATGCTTTTCCTCCTTTACAAACAAAACAAACAAATCCTTCTCCGGCATGGCAATACCTTAAAAAAGACCTGGACGATTATTACCGATTAAAAAAAGCGCCCGTCTGGCAACGAGAACAAAACTTGTCTGCACTTCAAAATGACATTCAATGTTTGTACAACCAGTCGCCGACCAAAGAACAGCGTCAATATTTGGACGCTCTCCAAATAGAAATTAAACCACAGGTCGAATCGTTATTAACCCTACAAAACGCTTTTTCAAAAGAACATACCCTTTACTGGGCATTGGATTATTATGACTATCGACAATGGGTACAAACCCTGTATGTTTTACAAACGCTTGATCAAGAAACGCTCTCACAGGAATGGCTTTTACGTGTTGCGTTAATGCAGGCAACCGCTTTTGATCATCTCCATCAAGTTAGTGAGATGATTGATGCAATCAATCGTGCTTATGCCATTGATGCAAAAACTGTTGAAAATTATTTACAACACACTGAGAGCAGCCATTTGCAGGCGAGTTATTACTCGAAAGGCTTAGAAGCACTTCAACACAGCAATGCCAAAGATGAAGACAGTTTTTGTCAGCGTATTGCGATATGGGCAGCTAAACAGCTTTATACACACGTGTGGGAATTCAATCAATGGACATGTCATTATTGGGCATTATCAAGCACAAAAACTCGTGATTTTTTTAGAGAAGCCTTACAAACGTTGGTGGATACCAATTCCAGCTTGCCTAAAGGTTTAAAAGAATTCGCTGAACATATTCCAGATGATAGCAGGCAATCGACTAAGCGTTAAGAAAACCCGTCAAGATTTTCATCAAGCCTTATTCAGCTTAAAAGAAAAAGATGCAAACAGTACAAGCAACGTTGAGATCCGTTGGTTATCGTTAAAGCCTGATGGTTCTTATGTGATCGAGCAAGGTTATTTACAAGAAAATTACGTTAAACAATTATTTGATCAAAATGGTTATCCTCGCCCCAATGAACGGCAGCAAGAAGGGCGTTCGCTAGTCAAGTGTTTGCGTGACCCAAAAACAGGAGAAGCCATTGCTTATCTGAAATTCTATCCTCACCAACCTTTACGTCAATATGCTATTGATAGTTTATGTGCGCGTTTAAGCGGCTATCATGCACAAACCGCATTGGCGTGGATTAAACATCCTAAAAAACCCAGAGGCGAGGCCTACCCAGTCTTGCTTTCACTTCCGCTGGGCGCCAAACAAGCGAAACAAGCGGTGACTTTGCTGCACCATCAAAAAAAACAAAATGATGCACAATTTGAGCAAAATAGTCATGCTGAAGCGTACACCTGGAAATTTTTTGAAACACTGCTGATGCGTCCTAAAGATGAAAAAAACGATAACGTCATTCCTGTGCCGGTTCCTTATGGTCTTGAATCGTATACTTTTATCGGTTTTGATAACGATGATATCTTTGCGTCTTTCCCTTCGGATAAAAACACGGTTTATGTCTACAGCATTATATTCCTGCTGCGTCAGATGGATAAAGCCTTAGACCCTGCAGCCATAGTCAAGTTTTTTACATCGAGATTGGAGCGGATTATTCAAAGCCTGGATTCAGGAACTGGAATGTTATACAAAACAATTATCTGCACTTTTTACAGAAAAAGAATTAAACGATTATGAGCGGCTTCGCCATAAAGTCGTTACTTATGAAAGTAAGGAATTTAAAGGACAAGGTTATAATGTGGCCTGTGATACTGAAGCTTTGTTTCGTGTTCATGACATTGTGAACTTGTATCAACAAGTGCAGCGAATCATGATAGGACTGGAAAAAATCCGTACGCAATCGCCAGATAAACCCATCCAACATTGGATGTTGCTGGACTATATGTACCCTCAGCTGGCAGCCCATTATCAAACAGCCTATGTAAAAGCAGGAACTACCGCAACGGCCAGTCAGCGTTTTGAAGGGTTACCTGGCTTAGATGAACATTTTCACCGAAAAGTGATGACAGTTCAGGATGATACACAAGCTTCCTCTGCGAAACCCAAACAACAATTACAAACGTATTCTCAAACTAGACAACCTCAAGCAGCAACACTTTTTTCAAGGCTGCCTCAGGAAGTAAGTCCCTCAAAATACACAGAACTTTCTAAACAAACTGAGATACTTGATGCCTTTGTTCAGTATCACCTCTCATTTAATGATTTGTTAGATGAAGTAGAAAATAAAAAGCAATTAACCACGTTTAAGAAAGAAAATTATCCTCACTATTTGCGCGAGCGGGTAATTAACCAGTTAGACTGGCAAGAATTCTCAGGCACATTTGCAGAAGAGATTATTCTGGCTTCTAAAAATACGTCTTTTCATGCTCTACGGTTACATCACTGTAAAGTATTCAACAATACCTATCTCCAATATCTCATTGCGAATTCACCGCATTTAACGGAAATTAATCTGCGCAATTGTAAAAATATTAAAGACAATGTCGGGCCGCTTTTGGCAAACTGTCCCACGCTGGAAGTCATTGATTTGAGTAAAACAGAAATAAAATACATCACTACGTGGAGTGGCGTGGGTTATGTGGCATTACCGCATCTTAACTACTTGATACTCAATCATTGTAAGCAACTCCAAAATATTGAAATCATTTGTCCCAAGCTTGAACGTTTAAGTCTTGAAAACAATAACGCTTTATCCAAAGAAAGTATTGTTAAGTTTTTAGAAAAAAATCCACAACTCACGCATCTCAATCTAGGCAATTATGTACAACTTAGCTTAAGTGATATTCTAAAACAGAAGCTTCCAAAACTAATCTCTTTGGAGGTCACGGTCAGTCCAGAAAGTAGTGTAGACACACAAAAAACTCTCTTGGATATTCGAAAAGCTATGCCCTACCTCAAAACCTTAACCTTACATAAATATGGTTTATTGGAAAATACTTTACAGGGGCACACTGGTATTGTTCGTGAGTGTCGCCGTCCTGCCCGATGGTAATGCCATTAGCGCATCTAACGATAAGACCCTCAAGGTCTGGGACCTCAAATCAGGGCAATGCGTGATGACCTTACAGGGGCATACTAATTCTGTCTATAGTGTCGCCGTCCTGCCCGACGGCAATGCCATTAGCGCATCTTACGATAATACCCTCAAGGTTTGGGACCTCAAATCAGGGCAATGCGTGATGACCTTACAGGGGCATACTGATACTGTCTATAGTGTCGCCGTCCTGCCCAACGGCAATGCCATTAGCGCATCTTACGATAATACCCTCAAGGTTTGGGACCTCAAATCAGGGCAATGCGTGATGACCTTACAGGGGCATACTGATTCTGTCAGGAGTGTCGCCGTCCTGCCCGACGGCAATGCCATTAGCGCATCTTAACGATAATACCCTCAAGGTTTGGGACCTCAAATCAGGGCAATGCGTGATGACCTTACAGGGGCATACTGCTAGCTGTCATGAGTGTCGCCGTCCTGCCCGACGGCAATGCCATTAGCGCATCTGGAGATAAGACCCTCAAGGTCTGGGACCTCAAAACAGGGCAATGCGTGATGACCTTACAGGGGCATACTGATTCTGTTATAAGTGTCGCCATCCTTCCCGACGGCAATGCCATTAGCGCATCTTGAAGATAATACCCTCAAGGTCTGGGACCTCAAAACAGGGCAATGCGTGATGACCTTAAAGGGGCATACTCAATCTGTCAATAGTGTCGCTGTTCTGCCCGATGGCAATGCCATTAGCGCATCTTCCGATAATACCCTCAAGGTGTGGTCGTTTGGCAAAATGAGTTTGGAGTTTGAACCATGGCGTTATTTAACAAAATTTGAAATTGAAGGGTTGACGGTACGCTGGAAATCTCCGCCACATCTTGGCGTAAAAAACCTGAAAGATTTATGCCAGTTTTTAGGAAAAACGCATCTGATTAGCAATAATGAAATTCGTTGTGATGATGAAGAAAGCTTGACGTTTTTTTTACAGCTGGTAGTAGGCGGACAAAAAACAACTGCGGGATTAATCACCCTTCAATTTAATATGCCGCAATTGAACAGTTTATCTATCAAAAATTGCAACATCATAGAGGGATTAGAAGGAAAATTTACGCAACTGGAAAAATTAAGTTTAGAGTCTTGTTCCAGTTTATCTAAAGAAAAAATTATAAAGATACTCCAAACCACTTCTAACTTAACTTATCTGTATTTAAGCAATTACGTAAAATTTAATGTAAGCGAAATATGTGTATTAAACATATCCAGACTTGAATATTTAGAGGTGGCCATTATTGCAGAAAATCACTTAGATACTACCCAACGAGTTATTCAAAAAATTCGCCAGTCGCTACCTTACCTTAAAACTTTAACGCTGCACAAAAACGGTATATGTGAAACCACTTTACAGGGGCATACTGATGGTGTCAGGTGTGTCGCCGTCTTGCCTGACGGTAATGCCATTAGCGCATCTGCAGATAATACCCTCAGGGTTTGGGACCTCAAAACAGGGCAATGCTTGATGACCTTACAGGGGCATACTCAATCTGTCTTTAGTGTCGCTATCCTTCCCGACGGCAATGCCATTAGCGCATCTTCAGATCATACCCTCAAGGTTTGGGACCTCAAATCAGGGCAATGCTTGATGACCTTACAGGGGCATACTAAGGATGTCTTTAGTGTCGCCGTTCTGCCCGACGGCAAAGCCATTAGCGCATCTGACGATAAGACCATCAAGGTCTGGGACCTCAAGTCAGGACAATGCGTGATGACCTTACAGGGGCATACTGATTCTGTTATAAGTGTCGCCATCCTTCCCGACGGCAATGCCATTAGCGCATCTGACGATAAGACCCTCAAGGTCTGGGACCTCAAATCAGGGCAATGCGTGATGACCTTACAGGGGCACACTCGATGCTGTCATGAGTGTCGCCGTCTTGCCCGACGGCAATGCCATTAGCGCATCTAGAGATAAAACCCTCAAGGTCTGGGACCTCAAAACAGGGCAATGCGTGATGACCTTAAAGGGGCACGCTGGATATGTTATAAGTGTCGCCATCCTTCCCAACGGCAATGCCATTAGCGCATCTTGGGATAATACCCTCAAGGTATGGGACCTCAAAACAGGGCAATGCGTGATGACCTTAAAGGGGCATACTCAATCTGTCTAGAGTGTTGCTGTTCTGCCCGACGGCAATGTCATAAGCGCATCTGACGATAAGACCCTCAAGGTGTGGTCATTTGGTAAAATGAGTCTGGAGTTTGAACTTTGGCGTTATTTAACCGATTTTGAAATTGAAGGTTTGACGGCGCGTTGGAAATCTTCGCCACATCGTGGCGTAAAAAATTTGAAGGATTTATGCCAGTTTTTAGGAAAAACACATCTGATTAGCAATAATGAAATTCGTTGTGATGATGAAGAAAGCTTGAAGTTTTTTTTACAGTTGGTCATAGGCGGCCAAAAAACAACTGTGGGATTAATTACTCTTCAATTTAATATGCCGCAATTGAAAAGTTTATCTATCAAAAATTGCAACATCATAGAGGGATTAGAGGGAAAACTTACGCAACTGGAAAAATTAAGTTTAGAGTCTTGTTCCAGTTTATCTAAAGAAAAAATGATAAAGATACTCCAAACCACTTCTAACTTAACTCACTTGAATTTAAACAAATGGATAAAATTTAATGTAAGCGAAATATGCGTATTAAATTTATCCAGACTTGAATATTTAGAAGTGGCCATTACTTCAGAAAATCAGCTGAACTACCCAACAAGTCATTCAGAAAGTTCGCCAGTACGTACCTTACCTTAAAACTTTAACGCTGCACAAAAACAGTATATGTGAAACCACTTTACAGGGGCATACTCAAGCTATCACGAGTGTCGCCGTCCTGCCCGACGGCAATGCCATTAGCGCATCTTCCGATAATACCCTCAAGGTCTGGGACCTCAAATCAGGGCAATGCGTGATGACCTTACAGGGGCATAAGGGAGGTGTCTTTAGTGTCACCGTCCTGCCCGACGGTAATGCCATTAGCGCATCTTTGGATAATACCCTCAAGGTTTGGGACCTCAAATCAGGGCAATGCGTGATGACCTTACAGGGGCATACTGATTATGTCATGAGTGTCGCTGTTCTGCCCGATGGCAATGCCATTAGCGCATCTTACGATAAGACCCTCAAGGTTTGGGACCTCAAATCAGGGCAATGCGTGATGACCTTACAGGGGCACACTCAATCTGTCTTTAGTGTCGCCGTCCTTCCAGACGGCAATGTCATAAGCGCATCTGATGATAAGACCCTCAAGGTCTGGGACCTCAAATCAGGACAATGCGTGATGCCCTTAAAGGGGCACACTGGATATGTCAGTAGTGTCGCCATCCTTCCCAACGGCAATGCCATTAGTGCATCTGCAGATAATACCCTCAAGGTCTGGGACCTCAAATCAGGGCAATGCGTGATGACCTTAAAGGGGCACACTCAATCTGTCATGAGTGTCGCTGTCCTGCCCGACGGCAATGTCATAAGCGCATCTGAAGATTATACCCTCAAGATTTGGGATCTCAAATCGGGGCAATGTGTAATGACCTTACAGGGGCACACTCAATATGTCAGGAATGTCGCTATCCTTCCCGACGGCAATGCCATTAGCGCATCTTCGGATAATACCCTCAAGGTCTGGTCGTTTGGTACGGTGAACTATACATTTGCGCCATCAAACCTGAACACTGCCAACGCGCCTATAGAACATGTTGAATGTGTTCTTAACCCCGCTTCTAAAGCAGGGCATGTTACTCATTATCTATCTGAGCGCGATAAAAAAGCGATGATGTGTGTGAGTAAATCTTTTCATAGATTCTTTCATCAACCAGCAAACACTGCAGAGAATCCCCAGGAAATAAATTCTCATATCAGGCCACCGCAATGAAGTTTTTTAGTAACTGCTCAGCCTGATGTCAAAATCTTGGAGAACGGTCAGATTTGTGTGCAGGTTGAGAGAAAATGCTGTTGAAAAAGCGCAGCATAGATGTCTATGTGAGCATTTTTCGACAGCATTTTTCTCAAGATGCACCAAATATGGCCGTTCCTCGCTACGGAGTGAGTAGTTACGTTTTTTAATTGATTTAAGGGAGTTTCATTGGATGTATACCTCTACAGAGATTATTCTTCAGAACTCTAGTCAACCCAGCACTATTGGCTGAAGCGCCTAAATATCTATTTCCTACGACCCCAGATATGGTAAACCCCACTGCTGCCTCAAGTTGCACTTCATTTGCACTTCAAGTAACAGCATAATTAATAAAATAACCTGTAACCCATTGATTATATTGATCGGAGTGACTGGAATCGAACCAGCGGCCCCTGCCTCCCGAAGGCAGTGCTCTACCAGGCTGAGCTACACTCCGCAATTGGGACAGCCCACTGTATCAGGTATGATTACAAGAGGGCAATATTGACAAAAGTTGATAAGGCGAGAGATGATGATGCTCTCAAAGAACTCCCCTCATTCTCCCTTCTCCCCAGACATGGGGAAAAGGTGCCCGAAGGGCGGAAGAGGGTTAACTACTTCCCTCATTTCCGCCCTCTCCCCAGAAATGGGGAGAGGGTGCCCGAAGGGCGGGAGAGGGTTGGTGCAAAGTTCTTTGCTGATGTTTGTCCCACGCGGCTAGCGTGCGCATGGAGCGATTAGAAGAATTCTTTGGAGGAAAGAAGATCATGCAGCTTGACCCACTCATTATGTCGCGCTTACAGTTTGCTTGGGTTATTGCTTTCCACATTCTGTTACCCGCATTTACTGTTGGTTTGGCTTGTTTCATTGCGGTACTTGAGAGCCTTTATCTTTTTAGTAAGCGGGAAATCTATTTTCGCATTTCTGCATTTTGGACCAAAATTTTTGCCATATCGTTTGGGATGGGAGTTGTTTCAGGTGTTGTGATGCCGTTTCAGATTGGCACGAACTGGAGCCGCTATGCAGATGCTACTGCAAATGTGTTATCGCCTCTCTTTGCCTACGAAGGTTTAACTGCTTTTTTCCTCGAAGCGTCGTTCCTTGGTGTGCTCTTATTTGGTCGTAGCTTAGTTCCTCGCTGGGCACATGCCTTCTCTGCCATCATGGTCGCTTTAGGTACTCTCTTTTCTACATTTTGGATTTTGTCAGCTAACAGTTGGATGCAAACACCTGCCGGTTACAAATTAGTCGACGGGCTATTTTACCCCATCGATTGGTTAGCAGTGATATTTAATCCCTCATTTCCCTATCGGCTTAGTCATAATGTTGTTGCCTTTTTTATCACAACTGGTTTTGTGGTGATTGGTGTTGGAGCGTATCTCATTCGTAAAAATAAATGCCCTGAAGAAGGGCGAGTTATGCTTTCGATGACGTTTTGGCTTCTTACCATTCTTGTGCCCTTGCAGTTTTTTCTTGGCGATCTGCACGGCCTCAATACACTTAAATACCAACCGGCTAAGCTGGCTGCTATTGAGGCGCATTGGGTAACAGGAAAGCGGGTGCCACTCACATTGTTTGCTCTTCCAAGCCAGGCAAATGAAACAAATTACGACTCCATAGAAATTCCTTTATTAGGAAGCTTAATTCTTACACATAAAGTGGATGGGCAAGTGCCTGGTTTAAAACAATGGCCTGCTGATCAGCGTCCTCCAGTAGCGATTCCTTTCTTTGCTTTTCGCATTATGGTAGGTCTTGGCTTCATTATGCTTGGACTAATCCTGGTGAGCCTGTGGCTGCGTTTTCGTCAGCGTCTTTTTACTACAACATGGTTTTTGCGTTTATGCCAATATTTGTTGCCGATCGGTTTTTTTGCCGTCCTTGCAGGATGGGTAACCACTGAAGTAGGGCGACAACCTTGGACAGTTTATGGTTTATTACGAACGGCTAATTCAGTCAGCCCCTCCCTTACTGGGAGCGACGTGCTTCTTTCAATTGCTGGTTATGTAATTGTTTATTTGATTATTTTTCCTGTAGGTATAGGTTTGATGATGAAAATTGTTCGTAAGGGGCCTTCTAAGATCCTAATTGAAGAGCCTATAGAGGGGGGACAACCTGTTGGTCCTATTGTGACACCGCCGGAGTATAAAAACCATGATAATTGATTTTGTCCCTCTATGGTGCCTCATTCTTGGTATGGCTATTTTTTTCTATGTTCTGCTGGATGGCTTTGATCTTGGCGTAGGTATCCTTTACGGTTTTGCTCCTGATCGCCCAACTCGCAGTTTGATAATGAATTCAATTTCTCCTATTTGGGATGGCAACGAAACGTGGATAGTTTTAGTGGGTGTTGGCCTATTTGCCGCGTTTCCTCTTGCTTTTGCAATTATAATCCCAGCAGTTTATTTTCCAATTTTAATTATGTTATTAGCATTGATTTTTCGGGGAGTCGCTTTCGAGTTTCATTTTAGAGATGTGGCGCATGTTACGTTCTGGGACCGTGCTTTTACCGTTGGATCCCTGATCGCGGCATTTGCCCAAGGGATAGTTTTGGGGGCTTTTATTCAGGGATTTACAGTGATAGGTCGTCATTTTGTCGGCAGTTCGTTTGCTTGCTTTACCCCATTTTCATTATTTACGGGATGTGCTCTTGTCTTCGGTTATGGTTTGCTTGGTGCAGGATGGTTAATTTTGAAAACAGAGGGTGAATTGCAGCTTGCTGCGCGGCGTCAAGGACTTTGGTGTTTGATCGGGGTGATTATAGCAATTGTTATTGTCTCTCTCTGGACGCCACTTATCGATCCCGATATTAGGCATCGTTGGTTTTCCTGGCCCAATATTGCTTATCTTGCTCCAATACCTGTTATTACGATAGCGATCATGGTTTTTGAATGGCGATCATTGAAAAATCGCTCTGAAATTGCCCCTTTTATTGGAGCGATTGGATTATTTTTTATGTCTTATCTTGGTATTGGAATTAGTCGTTATCCAATGATTGTCCCTCATCATTTTACATTCTGGCAGGCCGCGTCCTCCCCGGATACGCAACTATTTTTGCTGATAGGCACCCTATTTTTGCTGCCAATTATTCTGATGTATAGTGCGTGGTCTTATTGGGTATTTCGAGGGAAGGTGCGAGCCGATATTGGTTATCACTAATGAGTTCTCTGAAGTGCATATTGTGCTAGTTCGACAAGTGCATTTTTATACGCGGTATCAGGTAAGAACGCCAGTGAGGATAATGCGTGATCAACTTCTTGGGCAGCATAGTTGCGGGTAAATTCTATCGCTTTGGTTGCTTCAATTGCGGTAAGAATTTCCGTTAAATTTTGCAAACTCCCTGCTTGCAGGCTTTCTCTAATCAACTGCTGTTGAACTGTAGTGCCATTTTGTAGAGCATGCAGCAAGGGTAAAGTTGCCTTACCATCCGCTAAATCATCACCTATATTTTTACCAATGGTTTTGGCATCAGAACAATAATCTAAAGCATCATCAATAAGCTGAAAGGCATTTCCTAAGTGCAGCCCGTAAGCATATAAACTTTTTTCTGCTTGTTCACCTGCACCGCTTAATAATGCACCAATCGCGGCTGAAGCAGCGAATAAGAGGGCAGTTTTGGCACGAATAACATCAAAATAATCATCGATGGAGAGTGAAGAATTATGCCGATTAACGAGCTGCTTTACTTCACCACAACTAATTTGATGCGAAGTATCAGCGAGTAGGCGGAGTATTTGCGGATGATTAACACTTACCATAAGTTGTACTGATTGAGTAAAAAGATAATCGCCTACAAGGATGCTAGCTTTAGAATCCCCAAATTTCATTTGCAGTTTCACGTCCTCGTCGTAATGTTGATTCATCAACTACATCATCATGTAATAAAGTTGCAGTATGAAAAAATTCAATCATTGCTGCTAAAATGATGTGGTCTTGCCCTTTGTAGTTACATGCATGGCTTGCTAAAAGGACTAAAAGAGGGCGCAACCGCTTACCACCACTTTGCACAATATGATGCGCTAAATCATCAATTAAACCGACTTGGGATTGAATTTTGTTAACAATGAGAGCATTTACGGCATCAAAATCTTCACTGACAAGTGCTCTTAAATGGTCTACCGTCATTGTTAATCCTCAGACACAGAATTTATGCATGCTAAGGGTGAGCCTGATTAATGTCAAGTTTGGGCTTAGAGCTGGTTGAGCAGATCTGAAAATACTCACCTGGACTTATCCAGGTCAGCTTTAATTGCCTCAACTTCTTCATGGGTTAACTCTGTACCTTCAACAATTAGTTCTATCGATACACCACATCTCAGCAGTTTTTTAGCTATATCCCTCCTTTCCTTAGCCTCACCTTCAGCCTTGCCTTTTTCATAGTTATCAAAGATGAGACTTTTTTCTCGTCGTACTTGATCCCAATAGGATTCATAGTAGTCTAATTCACCAGGAGTATAAGCTGCTTCTTCTGCAAGCTCGATGGCTTTAGCTATTTCTGGTACCTCAAGCAGTTCTTTTGCTACGGTTTTTGTCTTTCCATCAATTTCACGCAAAAAGCGTAGCCATAATAATCTTAATTTTTTTTCATCAGGCGAATGAGTAGGAAATTTGGGTAGTTCAATAAAAATGAGCTGCAAATGTTCAATGACATCCCCATCATCTAAATTCCCTTTTTTAACCAATTGATAATGATGGTACCAGTTAGGGCTTGTTTTCTCATAAATTTCAGCAACAAGGCCTAACCCATAAACCGGTTGCAAAAAGTGGAATTTTTCGCCTGTCTCAAGTTGTTTGACAACAGCTTGACTTGTGCCGAATAACAAACGTTGTTTGAAGCTATCTGTCCAGTTCATCTGCATTTCAACAATAAAGACTCGTCCTTTTGAATCCTTACACTTTGCATCAGCAATCGTTCGTCTAAATTCAGGGATCTGAGGAATTTGCTCATAGGGTAAATACGATAATTCGACAATCGGACTATTGGGTGCCAAGGGCAGCACTGCGTTTAAAAAACTAATTAATAAATTTGGATGTTCACCAAATATTTTTTTAAAGACTACATCAGCTTTTGGATCAAGGTATCGTGACATGATTTTCATATCTTCCTAATGGTATTGGACGCCGAACAACATCTTTGCCAATGCTAACACTAAAGGAATTGGAAAGTGAAGAATTTTGGCCACGGCTTCGCTCATCTAATCAGAAAAGAACTTCGAACCACCAACCCCTCTCCCGCCCTGCGGGCACCCTCTCCCCGTTCCCGGGGCGAGGGGGAAAATGAGGGGAGTTCTTTAGAAGCTACCCAACCCCTCGGGGTAAACATCAGAAAAGAACTTCGAACCACCAACCCCTCTCCCGCCCTGCGGGCACCCTCTCCCCGTTCCCGGGGCGAGGGGGAAAATGAGGGGAGTTCTTTAGAAGTCCAGGTTAAGAAGAAATAACTCTTAGAGAAATACGAATATACTTGTTATGTCCCATAAATTGAGCACTGAGACTATTTTTACTCGGGTCGGTTTGATGGGTAGCTATCCAGGTAGTATCTAGAAACTTCTTGTCTTTAAGGTTACCAATAATACTCAATGCTGAACCGCAGCTTGGATAATCAATGCTTAGAGTTAAGGCATTGCCAGTTAGAAAGCCGACTACAGGTCTTTTTTGGCCAACGACTTGTTGACAATCTTTCGTAGCTACTTTCGTAGTGAAATAGCCTTGAACACTGTCATCTTTGCCAATAGTAATTTCCAGGATAGAGCCATGAAGATTTTTAAAAACCATTGTTTCTTGTTCAGCTGCAAAGCTCATTTGACTCAGAAAAGCAAAGCTGAGCACCGCTGTATATCCTAATCTTTTCAGGCTCATAATGTAGTCCTTAGTTATGGGTCTGATGACAATTCTACTATTTTGGCCGAAAACGCAGGATTTGCTGTGCTTCGCTGCTCATTTACTACGTGTAAACTGCGCTGCGATGCTCGCAAATCCTGCGTTTTCGGCACAAACTAGCGAATTGTCAACAGACCCATTGTCAAATAGTTACCCCAAAAGCTGGGGCCTATGAATGATAATCTGAAATGGAAGAAGAAGCTATCCGTGCGATCGCACCCGAACACGGAATTGGCTTACACATTAAAGCGAAAATGCATGATGTCACCGTCACAGACAATGTAATCTTTCCCTTCAAGCCGTAATTTACCTGCTTCTTTAGCACCTTGCTCACCACTGTGAGTGATAAATGCATCATAGGCAATGACTTCAGCGCGAATAAAGCCTTTTTCAAAATCGGTGTGAATAACAGAAGCAGCTTGGGGAGCTGTGGCGCCTTTGCGTATTGTCCAAGCGCGCACTTCTTTTACCCCAGCGGTAAAATAAGTTTGTAAGCCTAACAGCTCATAGCCGGCACGAATAACACGGTGCAGACCTGGTTCATCAAGGCCTAAATCGACCATAAATTCTTTCCGATCAGCCTCATCTAAGTCGACTAGCTCAGCTTCTGTCGCGGCGCAAAGGGCAACGATAGAAGCATTTTCTTTTTTGGCGAGATCGTTAGCTTTGTCGAGTAGAGGATTATTTTCGTAGCCGTTGTCATCAACATTGGCAATGTAGAGTACTGGTTTCGCTGTGAGTAAAAATAGGCGGCGAGATAATCCTGCTTCTTCTGTGCTTAGTGATAAAGTCCGCACGGGAAGACCTGCATCTAAATGGGCTTTTATTTTTTCCAAGGTTTGTTTTTCAAAAAGAGCATCTTTATTGCCGCTTTTACTTGTTTTCTCAGCTTTAGTTAATGCTTTCTCGACGCTTTCTAGATCGGCTAAAGCCAATTCGGTATTGATAACTTCAATGTCATTAGTGGATCAACCCGTCCTTCAACATGGACGATGTCTGTATTTTCAAAACAACGAACCACATGGGCAATCGCATCAGTTTCACGGATATGGGCTAAAAATTGATTGCCTAAGCCTTCCCCTTTTGCTGCACCTTTAACCAGTCCAGCAATATCAACAAATTGCATAGTTGCTGGAATGGTTTGTTTTGGTTTAACAATTTCACTGAGCGCATCAAGACGCGGATCAGGTACAGTGACAATTCCCACATTAGGTTCAATTGTGCAAAAGGGATAATTTGCTGCATCAATGCCTGCTTTTGTTAGCGCATTGAATAGGGTAGATTTACCGACGTTGGGTAAGCCTACTATGCCGCATTTAAATCCCATCATACACTCCACGGTCTGTTACGTCGTCCTGAGCGCAGCGCTCATACCCGAGCCGCGCACGTAAGTAAGCGGATATGATTTATCCGCTCCCTAACGGTCGTGGCTCGGGGCTCAGGATGACGGCTGGCAGTTAACTATTTAATAAATTCATAGCCCCAGCAATATTTCCTGTCAACACCATCGGCATGATAGCAATGCCGCGCTCTATGGCGTCAAGCATTAATTGCCTATCCTGTTGCGAGGGTTTTCCTAGCACAAAATTTAATACTAAATCTTTATGGCCCGGGTGGCCAATCCCAATGCGCAAGCGGTGAAACTCGGTGCTGCCTAATTGGCTAATAATATCTCGCAAACCATTATGCCCGCCATGACCGCCACCTGTTTTGATTTTTATACGTCCAGCAGGGAGATCAAGTTCATCATGTACCACTAAGATTTCATTAGGGCTAATACGATAAAACTGACTTGCTTCTCTAGTCGGTAAACCGCTATGATTCATAAAAGTTAAAGGAAGCAAGGTTTTGCAGGGCAGGTTATCGATAGTAAAATTGGCCAATTCACTATGTAGCTTCTTATCAACCTTAAATGAGGCGTTATGGCGTTGCGTTAAGGCTTCGACAAACCACCCTCCCGCATTATGTCGGGTATGCTCATAAGCTGAGCCAGGGTTACGAAGTCCAATAATAAGTTTAACCATATAGCTTACTCAGCGCTTTTTTCTTCCTTGCTCGTTTCTTCCTTCTCTTCAGGTTCAGGCTCAGCTTCGGGGGTAGGAGCAGCAGCTGCCACTTCTTCTTCAATAGGACTCACTTTGGGGGCATGTATACTGACAACCGGTAAGTCATGGCTGCCATCTTTCAAGTCAATCGTTAGCTCTACACCTTTAGGAAGTTTTATATCGGATAGGTGGATAACATCATTCAAATCAACATTAGTCATGTCGACTTCAATAAACTCAGGTAGATTTTTCACCTGACAGCGCACTTCAATTTGGGTCATCGTGTGTGTGATGATACCGCCAGCTTTAACCCCTTTAGCACTTTCCTCATTGATAAAATGCAGGGGAACAGGTCTCACTAATACATCTTTTGCGCTAACACGCTGTAGATCCATGTGCATAATGATCGGTTTGTAAGGGTGGCGTTGCAGCGCTTTTAGTATGACTTGCTCCATTTTGCCCTCAACTTGTAAATCAAAAACACTGGAATAAATGCTTTCGCTTTCCAGGGCTTTTGTGACTTTATTATGAGATAGATGAATCGATTGAGGTTTCTTATCGCCACCATACAAAATAGCAGGTATTTTATTGTCAAGACGACGTAGGCGGCGGCTCGCACCTTTCCCTATGTCTTTTCTTGTTTCAGCTTCTAAAACGATATTTGACATGAATAGTCTCCGAAATGTTGCCCGCGACCAGGACAACGATGTAAAAGTGACGAAGTATACAATATTTTAAAATCAACTTGAAGTCGTTAGCATAATTTCATAAAATACTAAACTTTGTTAGTAGGGTCTGTTGACAATTCTACTATTTTGGTGCGTTGGAGAATAGCTATGTATGCTGTGATTAAGGCAGGCGGTAAGCAATACCGCGTAAAAGAAGGCGATATGCTAAAATTAGAATTAATGCCTAATGAAGTGGGTAGCGAAATAAGTTTCTCCGAAATTCTTATGCTTGCTGATGGTGATAAAATCACTTGGGGCACACCGCTTATTGCTAAAGCAGCAGTCAAAGCCGAAGTTGTAACCCATGGTCGTCATAAAAAAATTAATATTATCAAGTTCCGCCGTCGTAAGCATCATATGAAGCGGATGGGGCATCGACAATATTATACGCAAGTAAAAATTATTGCGATTGGTAAATTAAAGAAGGAGGAAGGAAATGGCTCATAAAAAGGCAGGCGGTAGTACTCGTAACGGCCGTGACTCAAATCCTAAATATCTGGGCGTGAAACGCTTCGGTGGTCAACTCGTTAATGCCGGTGAAATTCTTGTTCGCCAACGCGGTACTCGTTTTCATCCCGGCCAAGGAGTTGGTTGTGGTCGTGATCATACACTCTATGCTTTAATCAGTGGAATCGTATGCTTTACCGTTAAGGGTGTTAATAATCGTAAGTACGTCACAATTGCTGCGGTGAAAGATTAGGGTAAAACCTTACCGCGATGGGCTCCATAGTTGGGGCCCATTTTTTTTTGTGGCACGTACGGAGATATCATGAAATTCGTCGATGAAGCAATTATTAAAGTTGAAGCTGGTCATGGTGGGCATGGTTGCTTGAGTTTTAGACGGGAAAAATTTGTACCCCGAGGTGGGCCGGATGGGGGGGATGGCGGTGATGGTGGGAGCGTATTTCTCCAGGCAAGTCCTAATTTGAATACTTTAGTCGATTTTCGTTACCAACGTCACTATAAAGCTGAAAATGGACAGCCAGGTATGGGGAGTAATTGTACTGGTAAAAAAGGGGATGATCTAATCATCCATGTCCCGGTGGGAACGATAGTCTATGATGTCGACTCGGGTGAGCTGCTTGGTGATATTAATCATGCTGGCGAGCGACTCTTGATTGCTCAGGGTGGTTTTCACGGTCTGGGTAACACCCGTTATAAAAGTAGTATTAATCGAGCACCAAGGCAAACCACTCCAGGTACTCCAGGTGAATCACGGCATTTGCGTCTTGAGTTGCGCGTCCTTGCTGATGTCGGATTACTTGGATTACCGAATGCAGGCAAATCGACATTGATTCGTGCTGTTTCCAGCGCTAAACCAAAAGTAGCGGATTATCCGTTTACAACGCTGTATCCCAATTTGGGGGTTGTTAGGGTTGCGGCTCATAAGAGTTTTGTGATGGCAGATATCCCAGGATTAATCGAGGGTGCAGCGAGTGGTGCTGGGCTTGGTCACCATTTTTTAAAGCATTTATCACGGACCTGTGTGTTATTGCATGTCATTGATCTCTGTCCCCTTGATGGCACTGATCCAGTCGACTCAGCTAAGGCAATCATCAAAGAACTTGCGATTTATGATCCACAGCTCGTGGAGAAGCCACGTTGGTTAGTGTTAAATAAAGTGGATATGTTTCCTGATGAGCAGGTGAAGCAGGAGACAATCCAAAAAATTATCACTGACTTACAGTGGCGGGATAAAGTATTTACCATTTCTGCTTTAACTGGGGAAGGTACGCAACAGCTGTGTTATTCACTCATGCAGTTGATTGATCAGATGAAAGAGGCGGAAGCTTAACCATTCTGCGGCATAATGGATAACAAGAGGGCTGCGATAAGGGATTTCATGAGTTTCTTGTGTTTCTTGGCCATTGATGCCCGCATTGCGATAGTCAATGGACAATTGTGATTTTCCCTTTTGTCCTTCCCCTGCCCAGTATTCTCTAAGCCCACGAAGGTGAAAATGAAGTATGGCTGTCTCATCTTGATAAAATTTTAGCCAGGGATAACTACTCGGTTGTTGAATTAAGGTTTGCAATACTCCCCCGGTGACTTCATCAATAATAACAATAGGAATTTTTTTGCGCACGATCGTTTCATGCAATAATTCTGAAGCCTTTTGTTCCGGAGTGGCGATAATATAAGGTGCAGCTATTGCTGCAACAATTTGTTTGACTGTCTCACTAAGATGACTTTTGCAGCGCACTTTACATTCGATATAGGGTGTATCCAAACGATAACCCGTTTTGCAATCCAAACCTGCCAGTGCTTCATCAATCTCCTGGGCAATTCGACTTTCCGCAACACCAAATAAACGCCATTTAAAAAGTTGTTTGTCACTATGCGTCATTTGCTGCAATAAGGGTAAAACGTGATTATTAAACATGGGTAGGCATTCACGCGGTGGGCCGGGTAATAAAATGAACAACTTATTTTGCCAAGCAACGTAGCAGCCCATAGCTGTGCCATTAGGATTAGGGAGAATGGATGCAGTAGCTGGAAATAGGGCTTGCTGTCGATTACCTGGATTTAATTCGTTTGCGCTAACTCCTAAACGGTTGTGGATATGTTGGATTGCGGTGGGGAACTCGACTAACTCCGTGTTAAGGAAACGCCCTAAGGCAAAACGGGTGCGGTCATCAGAGGTTGGCCCAAGGCCGCCAGTAACAATGATAATGTCATGATTAGTGGCAAGAAATGCAAGGCAGTCATAAAGCTCATGTTCTTTGTCACTGCAGACGAGCTGTAACCCTAGTGATAAGCCTTCTGTACTTAAGGCATGGGCAAGGTTGTGACTATTGGTGTTGAGAGTATCGCCGTGGATAATTTCATCACCTGTTGCAAGTAAAGCGATCGTCATGCTAGGCTCCCAAAGAATTTCCCTCAATTTCCCTTCTCCCCAATCATATCCGAGGGACCGTTAGGGAGCGGATAAATCATATCCGCTTACTTACGTGCGCGGCTCGGATATGATTGGGAAGAGGGGATGCTGGTGCAAAGTTCTTCTCTAATGTTTATCCTACGGGACTAGAGTCCTCGCTCCTGTAGATAATCAGTCAGTGCTAATAAGTCATTGCCTTGTTGCCCTAAAGGAATTAAAGCATCCTTTGTCAGTTGAAAATGGCGATCAATTAATTTACATAAATCATCTTGGCTATAAAGATTGGCAAACGTAATTTTTTGATTGGCACGGTCTGATGCACGTCCTTTACCTAACAAACTGCTCTTAGCGTAGTAATCCAAATAATCATCTTGCATTTGAAAAACAAAACCTAGATGTATGGCAAAATCACGCAGGGCTTGTGCAGCTACCCCACTTTCACGACTCGCTGCAAGGACCATATTGATGCAGGCTAAAATCAATTTTCCCGTTTTTAATGAGTGAATGGTCTGTAATTGGGATTCTTTAATTGTTGTATTCGATAATTCAGACAGATCAAGGCTTTGGCCACTCACCATACCAGCAGGACCACATGCGCTGACTAATTCGCGAGTTACGGCGATGACTTGTGCGGGATGTAAGGATTTTGGCAAGTGAGAGAGTAGGATATCAATCGCCAAAGCTTGCATGCCATCACCTACTAAAATGGCTGTCGCCTCATCAAAAGCCTTATGACAGCTGGGTTTACCACGGCGCAAATCATCATTATCCATAGCCGGTAAGTCATCATGAATCAGCGAATAGCAATGCGTCAATTCGACCGCTGCGGCAATAATATCCAGACAAGCTTGCTGGGTACTTAAGATCTCACCACATAAATAGATTAGTATAGGTCGAAGCCTTTTGCCGCCTGGGAAAAGAGCGTAGGTCATGGCTTCTTTTATGCGCTCAGCGGGGATTTCCGCATCAACTAATAAACGCTGCAAAACTGTTTCGTGACGCATTTTGTAATTGTTGATGGTTTGATTAATCATCGGAAATTTCACCACTCATCTTATTTGTGGCAGCAAGCATCTCTATTTTTTGTTCTGCTTGATTTAAAACTTCTTGGCATTTACGGGCTAACGTAATGCCTTTCTCAAATTGTTTTAAGGAATCTTCCAGGGACAGCTCGCCTTTTTCCAATTGCATGGCTATTTCTTCAAGCTCTAGCATGGATTTTTCAAAATGGATTGGTTTGGTCATTGAGCTATCCTGGTTGGTTCAATCTAGTCAAGGGACAGAGTATACTGCTTATAGTAGAACTTGTCTTGTGCACCCTCTTGAGCACCCTAGCACCTTGGGTGTAAACATCAGCGAAGAGTTTTGCACTAGCGAACCCTCTCCCGCCCTTCGGGCACCCTCTCCCCATGTCTGGGGAGAGGGGAAAATGAGGGAAGTTCTTTTGGAGTGTGGGTCAAATGAAAACAAAAACACGATTTATTTGCAATCAATGTGCAGCTGTGTTTTCACAATGGGCTGGCCAATGTACCCAATGTGGGGTTTGGAATTCAGTGAGTGAAGAAAATGCAATGTCCCTTGGGCGAAATGTTCGCATAGGCCACTATGCGAATCAGCGATCAGCAGTGACTGCAGTGGACGATGTAGTGCTTGATAACGAAGTGCGAATGGATTGTGGCTTGTCTGAATTGAATCGGGTTTTAGGAGGTGGGCTTGGTTGATGGTTCAGTGGTGTTGATCGGTGGTGATCCTGGCATCGGCAAATCCACGTTATTACTGCAAACCTTGGCTAATTTATCGCAGCAACAAAAAGTCCTTTATGTCACAGGGGAAGAGTCCTTACAGCAAGTTGCGATGCGGGCTAAACGCTTACAATTGCCCATTGCAAATTTACGCTTACTGGCTGAAACTCAGGTGGAAGTGATAATTGCGCATGCGCAACAAGAAGCTCCGCGCGTTATGGTTATTGATTCTGTACAAACTATTTTTACCGATACTTTGAGTTCTGTACCCGGTGGTGTTGGGCAGGTACGAGAATCTGCAGCGCAGTTAGTACGTTTTGCCAAAATGACCCAAACTGCAGTATTTCTTGTGGGACATGTGACTAAGGAAGGTGCTTTAGCAGGCCCTCGAGTTTTGGAGCATATGGTTGATAGTGTCTTGTACTTTGAAGGGCAAACGGATAATCGCTTCCGAGTTATTCGAGCAATTAAAAACCGGTTTGGTGCAGTCAATGAACTTGGTATTTTTGCCATGACTGATCGAGGATTAAAAGAAGTGGCCAACCCATCAGCCATTTTCTTATCACGTCAACCTGAAAGCACACCAGGATCAGCAGTAATGGTTACCTGGGAAGGGTCACGACCGATGTTGGTGGAAGTGCAAGCGCTAGTTGATGAAGCACACGGCCAACAAGCAAAACGAATTTCTGCAGGTTTGGAGCAGAATCGTCTGGCGATTTTGCTTGCTGTTCTCCACCGTCATGGTGGTGTAGCAACGTTTGATCAAGATGTATTTATTAATGTGGTTGGTGGGGTAAAAGTGAGTGAAACAGCCAGCGATTTAGCGTTAATAGCAGCTGTTATTTCAAGTCTACGTAATCGTATTTTTGATCGTGAAACGGTTATTTTTGGCGAAATAGGCTTGGCTGGGGAAATACGACCCGTACAAAGTGGTCAAGAACGCTTGCGTGAAGCGGTAAAACATGGTTTTAAAAGAGCGATTATCCCCTTTGCTAATGCACCTAAACAAGCTTTAGACATGGAGATTGAAGCAGTAAAGCACCTGCAAGATGTTTTAGAGAAGATCTGAGGGGGGGTTGCTGATATGGTATAATACGTCGTGTTTGAATCCGCCTGAATATATTGAATCTTCGTATTTTCTGGCTAAACAGATTACTCAAAGTGAAGGCGATGTTACTTACTATAATCAAGTTCTATGGCGTTGATTTCTTTAGCTGCTAATTCGCTCCTCTCATCCATAGTGGTATTAAACCAAGCTGCCAAAATTTCTTTTGCCAAGTCTTCGCTAAGAAGGCGATTTGATAAAGCTAGCACGTTGGCTTGATTCCATAATCTTGCCCCAGCTGCTGTTTGCGAATCGGTACAGAGTGCAGCTCTTATACCTGGAATTTTATTGGCAGTAATGGCGGCACCAGTACCAGTCCAGCAGAAAAAAATTCCTTCGTCACAGTCTCCTCGCTTAATTGCTTCAGCAGCAGTCCGGGTTGCCTGGGTCCAAGATTCAGTCTTGCGTGATTTCATTGCACCAAATAAGACAGCATGATGCCCTAGCCGCTCTAATTCTTGCACCACAAAATCATTTACAGGATAGAGTTCATCACTACACACAGCTATTTTCATATTCATTGCTCCTGTTTAGGGTCTGTTAACCTATGTTGATGGTAAGCCTATCAAAAATATGTTTTGGTAAGAATAGCCAATAACGACCCTCATTTTTCATATGTTCACCAAGAAAGCTGGCAGTTTTACCGGAGCCCCAATAGACATCACCACGCATTAGTCCTTTAATTGCGCCGCCTGTATCTTGTGCGATCATCAAGCGTTGGAAGTTCTTCGGTTTATCATTTTGGCTTTCTGGTTTTTTAGTAATTAGCCATAGGGGCGATCCAAGAGGGATCCATTTTTTATCAATGGCTAATGAATAGCCTGGAGTAAGTTCCAAACCTTGCGATCCAAGAGCAGCCGGATGCTTTAAATGTTCAAAGAAAACAAAGGATTTATTCTTATAAAGAATAGTATTTACTTTACTCGGATGGCTTTTGAAATACCGCTTGATAGCCTTTTTGGAAGCATTATCCCTAGTCATAATTCCTTGTTTGATCAGCACGCTACCGATTGAGGTATACGGCGCGCCATTTTCACCTGCGTACCCCAAGTATAACGATTTACCGTCGGCAAGTTTAATTACCCCTGCACCTTCTATCTCTAAGAAAAGCCTCTCGACAGGGCTATCGATCCAGGCGATAACAGGTGCTTTCTTGCTAAGAACTCCTGCATCAATGTCTTGGCGGGTGTAGTAACGGGAATGTTTGCTTGGGGTGGCATGCCAATTTAAATGCTGTGGCACACCATAAATTGGGGTATTGTATTTTTTTGTTCTAGTTAAGTTGCCTTTAACCTGGGGCATATAATAACCAGTAAATATCCCATGAATAGGTTTTCGCTTTACTAATTCCAAAGGATAAAACCATTTTTCAAAAAAAGCTTTCGCTCCTTTCTCTGAGATTGCATCAATGGATAAAGCTTCCTTGCATGCAGGAAGCCAATCCTTTGCTTTTAACTTGATGAGCTGCGAACCAACTGGGCGCGTAGGCTCCTTTTTTAAAAAAATTTGACAAGATTGCTGGAATGCAAACAACGAATTGTCCGCACCGGACTCATTCCAGCCAGGTAATTGCTCAAATTCGATTTGCTTTAATGTGATGTTTTTTATTGTAATTTTTTTAGGGGGGCGCTTTTTAGCTTTTTTTGTTGTTGCAATCTTGTTGATTTTGGCCAATGTTTTTTTCGCAGTTTTGGCTTCATTCGTCTCTTGTTTTAAGATGCTACTCATTGGAAAAATTGTTTTTGCTATTCCAATTTTAATTGCTTTTTCTCTCTCAAAGAACTCCCTTCTTTCCCCCTTTCGCCCAGAGACAAGCAAAAGATGCCCGAAGGGCGATTGAGACGCTTCTCGGTTGTGTAATAGCTTGCTGGCTACTGAACGTTTTTTTACTAGTCCAGCGTTGACAACTCGCTTTGCTGTGGTGATATTAGTTACGGGGGCTTTTTTTACAGCTTCCGTTTTAATGGTCCTTTTCGGCAAAGCAGCCATTGGTTTCTGAATTTTTTTAGGATACAGAATCCAAAGCGAGCCAAACATAAGACAAATAACACCAGTTATTATGTATACTATTATCCGTTTCATAACTGGGAAAAATTGTACATAGGTTTGAGCTGATTTCAACCTGTTTTTTTATTTTTTTGCTGTTAGAAAGCGAATAATAAATAATTATTTTTAACTAACAATGAGTTGCAAGGGAAAATTACAGTAGTGATCCAATATAAAACAATAAAAGCTTACGCCTTTCCTAGTATTTTGATTGCCTCCATTGCTCTTGGTGGCTTAGCAGGTTATCTACTGGGTCCAAATACGCGCTATTTAAAACCATTTGGGGAGGTTTTTCTTAATTTAATTTTCACCGCAGTAGTCCCCCTTATTTTTTTCTCAGTGTCATCTGCTATAGCACGAACAGGTTCGTTAGGTAAATTAGGTCGAATTATTTTTTGGATGATGCTTGTATTTATATTTACTGCCTTGGTTGCCGCCATTTATGCGCTTGTTATCGTAAAGTGTTTTCCACCAGGTCAGGGTGTTTATTTGCAGTTGGCTCAATCGACAACTATTTCTCCTGTAAGCTTTCCTAAACAATTAGTTGCTATTTTCTCTGTTCCTGATTTTAGCGGCTTGTTGTCTCATAAAAATATGTTAGCTTTAATTGTATTTTCATTATTAGTTGGGCTTGCCGTGGCCACAGCAAATGAAAAAGGGAAAAAATTCGCTAGTTTTTTGCAAGCCGGATCAGAGGTTTTCATGGGTGTTTTTTCACTGATTATGTATTATGCGCCCCTTGGTTTCTTTGCCTATTTTGCAGTTCTAGTGAGTGAGCTTGGGCCAAAATTAATGGAAAGTTATGTACGTATTGCCGTAATTTATTACCTCTCAACGATTATTTATTTTATTGTTGCTTTTAGTTGTTATGCCTATTTTGCTGGGAAGGTTAAGGGTATCAAGTTGTTTTGGCACAATCTCTATCTGCCAGCCGCCACAGCGATTGCCACCTGCAGTAGTGCTGCCAGTATTCCAGCCAATTTAGTGGCAGCAAAAAAAATGCAGGTTCCTGCAGAAATTTATGAAACGGTAATTCCACTTGGAACTATGCTTCATAAAGAGGGTTCTGTCATTGGTGGTGTTTTTAAAATCGCATTTTTGTTTGGAATTTTTCATCTGGATTTTACTGGCACAGCAGTTTTAGTGACTGCAATAGGCGTTTCCATACTCGTTGGCACCGTGATGGGAGCAATTCCCAGCGGTGGGATGCTCGGTGAATTACTAATACTAACAGTATACGGCTTCCCACCCTCAGTGTTGGTCACGATCGCAGCAATTAGCATCATCATTGATCCCTTAGCAACAACGCTCAATGTCATTGGCAATTCGGTGAGCAGTATGATGACCGCCCGTTTAGTTGAGGGTGAAAGGTGGCTGACATAAAATCGTGTAGGTTGGGCCTTGGCCCAACAAGAATGTGCCTTGTTGTGAAAAACTAGTCGTCGTTTGTTTTAGGTACACATTTTTTCTTACAATGTAGCCGCTTGTATCATGTTGGGCCAAGGCCCAACCTACGTCATATTTGTCTATGCGAGAGTAGAATTCCTTTACATAAAGATACTTTACATAAAGCTTTTTACAAAGTATAATATTCCAAATGATTGCCAGAGATAGGCTATGTCTTTGAAAATGAACTCAAAAAACAAAATAAATGACAGGGTTGATATCACACTCAAGAAATGGGCGGAGGAAAGATCCGATTTAGATACTTCTGCAAAAGCCATTGTAGGCAGAATCATACGTTTGCAAGGTGTGATATTGGAAGTTGTTTCCAGGATTTTTAAAAAATATAAGATAAATCCTGGTGAATATGCTGTTCTCTGTAATTTACGGGTTAGCGGACACCCTTATCAATTGGCTCCAAAGGAAATTATACAAAGTGTTTTATTGACATCTGGTGGTATGTCAAATTTATTAGAAAGAATGGAAGGCAAAAAATTAATTAAAAGAATAGACGATCCAAATGATCGAAGGGGAGTATTAGTCCAGTTAACCAAGGAAGGCAAACAAATTATTGACGCGGCAATGACCCAGCACGTTCAAGTTGAGAAACAATTAATTAGTTCGCTTGATAAAAGTGAATGCGCAAAGTTAGAAGAATTATTACGAAAACTATTAATTAATTTGGATCCAGTGTGAGGAATGCTATGTCTATACTGAAAACACATGAAAATAAACTTTATACTTCAACCGATACAATAACTAAAACCGTTCATTCAAACTCAATTATAGATAAATCTTTGTCAATACCGACGCTGCTCTTGTTGGTTTCATTCGCTTCTGTAGGAGCAGTTCTAGTCACACCAACATTGCCCTCAATCAGCGCATATTTTGAGATAACTGCAGGCAAGGCACAGCTAACGGTCACTTTGTATTTATTGGGTATCGCATTTGGCCAATTGATTTATGGACCGCTAGCAAATCGTTTTGGAAGAAAACCTATTCTTTATTTGGGCATTATTATAGAAATTTTAAATGCATTTTTATCAGGTATTTCAGCTTCGGTACATTCTTTCGAATTGCTAATTATTTCGCGCATATTTATGGCATTAGGAGCTTGTGTCGGCCTTATGATGACTTTTACCATGATCGGCGATAAATTTGAAAAAGAATCAGCAACAAAAATCATTTCTTATATCACTTTAGCATTTGCAATTACACCAGGAATCGCAATTGCAATCGGTGGTTTTTTAACAACATACATTGATTGGTCGGTCTGTTTTTATTTTTTGGCTCTTTATGGAATTTTACTTTTAATATTGAGCTATCAACTCCCGGAAACCAGTAGAAATCTGGATCCGCAAGCATTAAAAATGGATAAAATTTTCAAAAATTATTGGGTACAAATACAAGATAAACGCTTAATAATTTGCTCTCTTCTTGCGGGAAGTACCACTGCCATTGTTTATCTCTTTGCTACACAAGCTCCTTTTATTGCGATACAGTTATTGCATATCAAACCAAATGTTTATGGATTATGGAATTTACTTCCCCCACTAGGTATTGCTACTGGCTCCTTAATGTCTGTCTATTTGTTAACAAATTTTTCATCTATCAAAAGAATTTTAATTGGAATTACAATAACTGCTACTGGAAGCTGTGTAATGTTAACTTTATTCTTAACGACCACACCAAATATTGGGGCACTGTTTTTTCCGATACCGGTTATCTATATGGGTATACCTATTATTTATGCAACAGCAACAAGCATTGCAACCACGCATTCAACTGATAAATCCAATGCCTCAGCGATTTTAAATTTAATAAATATGGGTAGTGGCGCGTTCATTGTGTTATTCGCTGGAATTATAGCGGGTAGAGTAATGTGTTTACCATTAAGCTTTTTGGTTATGGCCTTCATCATGTGTATGTTATTTTTAATGTTAAGCCGTATCAAAAACTAGTAACGGGATTGATTATGTCCGAAGATGAGCGCCTAAAGATTATTTAAATTTTCTCGAGAGGTTTTTATGATAGGTGGTATTAAAAAAGTTAGACCAATAAATGGTAAGGAGAAGGAATTTGAAACGCTGTTTAATGAACTAAAAGCACAAGTAAGATTGAATGAACCAGGAAATGAATACTACGATCTTTATCGATGTTTAAAGGAACCCGGAAGCTATGTAGTGATGGAGCGCTATCACGATCAAGCAGCATTAGATGCACATGGTAAATCGGCTCATGGCGCGTTGTTTTTCCCAAAAATTAGAGCACTATTAGAAGTATTAGAAGTGGGATATTTCGAAGCAATTGAAAAATAATCTACAATATCAATATAGTTATGGCAATAAATATCAATAATGTAAATTGATTCGCATAACTTATATAAAGAGTCAAAAAACACCAAAAGCTGATCTTGATATAGCCAAGCAACGAAAGGTGGAGGTTGAACGAAGATGAGTATTCAAAATTTAAAGCAAAAAGCTTTTAAAAATCCAGAAGTAAAAGCTGAATATGAGAAACTTGAGACAGAGTTTGAGTTAATTGATACTTTATTAGCTATGCGTAACAAATCTGGTTTAACCCAAAATGAAATTGCTTTGAGAATGGGAACTCAAAAGAGTAATATTTCGCGATTGGAAAAGGGAAATAGCAATCCGAGGTGGAAGACTATACGAAATTATGCTCATGCCTGCGGTTTTGAGGTCTTAATGAAGTTTAAAATTTTAGATTCCGGCACTCACCGGTAGAGTATCATGAGACGGCCGTATTTATTTGCACAGAGACTAAAGGTGCTAACTGCACCAGTTACAGCAAATAAAATGGGCACGAGAAAATTAAAATTGATACCGGTGAATTCTGCAGTAAGAATGATGGCGGTGATTGGCATTTTCTGGGCTGCAGCAAGAAATGCGGCTGCTCCAATAACAGCAAAAGCACCTATGTGAGTTCCGGGCCATACCATAGACCAAAGACCACCCAGCGCAATGGCTAGCAGTACACCATTGGCAAGGGACGGAGTTATTAAACCGCCTTGTGCCCCCGCGCGTAAACTGCTCCATACGATTAAAACTCGAAGTACTAATAACCTTACTGCCAAGTCTAGACCTAGATTATCAGTAAACCCAAGTTGAATGGGTCCTTTACCATTACCAAGTAATGCCGGGAAGTAGACAGCTAGCACCCCAATCACCACAAAATTAATAATACATAAAATCAAAATTTGCCAATTTTGCGCAGCTAATTTTTTTGCTGCAACGGTGAGCTGATGGAAATAAAAGGAGGCAATGCCAAAAATAGGTCCTGCAATGATCGACCATGCAATTAATGAAAAACTAAGTGGGTAATTAGGGATGCTATATTGGGGTGCATTACCTAAGCCAATCCACGAGATTGCTGTGGCAATGACGCATGTGCAAAATGCAGGAAGAATTGCAGACCAACTGAGAGTATTAAGAAGAACCTCCAATATAAATACTGCCCCACCTAAGGGAACATTATATACCGCAGCTAACCCTGCTCCTGCTCCACAAGCTACCATGATCTGAGCGTTTTTAGTGCTCAAGTTAGTTTTAGCAGTGAGCCAGCAGGCAAATGCTGCACCAATTTCACGGGGGGCAACTTCTCGTCCCAAGGGTGAACCGAGTGCAACGGTGATAATTTGCAATAAGGCATTGATGATTGATGCGCCTACGGGCATCTTTGGTTTATCAGACTTAATGGCATTAGCAATGCTGACTAACGGTTTACCGTAGCGATGGAGGGCCCACCAACCGAAGCCTGCAATTAAGCCACATAGCGAAAGTACTAGCATTCGTCGTTGTGCAGATGAAGCAGTAACCCCTTGGAGAAAATTTTCCGGATGCTCTAAAGTCGGGCTGTAGCCATAAGCGATATGTTGGATATAGTGCAATAGCAAAGCCAGGAACATCCCGCCAAGTCCAGAAACAATCCCTATCGTGATTGTCACGCAAATAAGAATTGGTAAATGGGTTTTAGCTTGGTGTTTTTGTGTGCTGGATAATTCCATTGCCAATCGTCCATTCTTAAAAATTAACCTTTTTATCATATAAACTGGGATCGCGACTACTCCTGCTGGTGGAAGGTTCTTTGCTGATATTATCCCAGAGGCTGAAATTTATTCTAAAATTAATATAGCGTCTGTTTACAATCTCCCCAGGTACGTCAATTCAGGGGATCCCTCACTTTGTTCGGGATGACGTACCTGGAGAGGTACAAGGAATGTTAAATGAGAAAAAATAAATCTGTGGCAGTTTGTAACTTCAGAAGGATCGCTATTATGGTACTTTTTATGATGTTAGGTTGTGTAAGCAGAGAAAGCTTTGCTACTACCAGCTTATCTCTTTCAAGCCCCGCATTTAGTGCGAACAGCCTAATACCCCAGCAGTATACTTGTGATGGTACAGATGTTTCACCGGCATTGCTCTGGCAGTCTCCTCCTGAGAATACGAAATCTTTTGTGTTGATTTTTGATGATCCCGATGCGCCTGCAGGAGATTGGGTTCATTGGTTACTATTTAATATCCCAGCTGATATCCGCTCACTTCCCGAAGCAGCGAAAACACCAGCAGGTGCTGTTAGTGGACAAAATAGTTGGGGGAAGATTGGCTATCGAGGACCTTGTCCGCCAGGTGGGACTCATCACTATTTTTTCAGACTGTATGCTCTAGATACGCTCTTAAATTTAGGTGCAAATGCCAATAAGCAAGATGTACTTAAAGCAATGCAAAACCATATCCTAGAAACAAGTGAGTTGATGGGATATTACACCAAACGTTAGAGGGCCGAAAAGTGACGTGGCAGACCCTAATCCCAAGCAAGAAATTTCTCTATCAGCGAATCGGCTTTAGATTTTACTTTTTTGGCCAGTTTTGGCGTTTTTGCAAATGATTTTAAGGCATCTGCTAAACTGACGAAGGTATAACCATTCTCTTTATAAAGATTAATAATATCAGATAGGGTATAGGCATTGAGAATATTTGCGTGGATTAATAAGATTTGCGCTTGATCAGATTTATGTCGTAGCCGATTGCGCTCCTCAGCTTTTAGAGTCTGCTGCCATATAAAATTTAGGTAGCAGGGTCTTAGTACACTAAGAAAACTGCGCCGCTCACTTTGGGGGACGGCTAATAAAAGTTGATTAAAAACAAAATCTCTACTGTCTATGGTAATCGGAGCGATTTGATAATTTTTTGCTGCTAAGTAAGCAAGAACTTTATTCTTTTTTTCTCCATCGCTCATTGCTAAGTATGGGTAGCGAAAATATTTAGGTTCGGTAAGGACAGGGGTTAAAATTTTGTCAGCAGCTTCAATTTGCTGGATGTAGGTATCACTATCTACTTTGTTTAAATTAGTATGCGAAAGTGTATGGTTGCCTAGCCCCAAACCAGCCTCTCGAAATTTATGGAGCATCTGCCAATTGTTTGGCTCAATCTGACCGGCAATAATAAAGCCTGTTGCGTGGATTTCATTGGCTTTGATTGAATTTATGATCTTATCTAAGTGAAAATTCTTGCTCTCCCCTACAAAAGGTAAATCGTCAATGGTAATCGCAATTTCTCGTTTTTGGGCAAAACAGGCATCAGCGAAGAGAGTTAAAAAAAAGAGCACCAGGAAAAAAAAATTCTTAATCAATATAGTTCTCATTCGATTGGCAGCAGTAGATTCTATCCTAGTAAAGGGGTAGAAGTTAATTTGTGCAAATAATAGCATATGAATCAATAATAATACATGATGCACTTGCTTTGGCGGGCCCGCTACTTAAGAGTCACGGCTAGGATACACCTGGATGCCTCAAACAAGTCGTGGATCTTTGCTAACAAAATTCAACAAAGGCTTGAAATTTTATTCTAAGCCAGTAAGCTTAGTACCATTGGGCCGTTAGCTCAGTTGGTAGAGCAGGAGGCTCTTAACCTCTGTGTCATAGGTTCGACCCCTATACGGCCCACCAATAAAATCAATACGTTAGCTGTAAATGGTGTCACAAAAACCTCCGTGTTGTGGCAAAAACGTGTCATAAATTCGTTCTGCCGCTGCTTTCAGGTGGTCACTTGAAATGAAGCAGCTACTTTATAGAGTTTCTGAATCAGTATGCCTGAAACTCTAAAATGAGCATGAAAACTGCATCAGGAAGGGCTATCAAAGCCGAGCACTAAAAATTTGTTTACATGAGTGAGTAATTGACGATTCCAAGGTATCAACTTATAATGGTCGAATGTATATTTCACGTGACATCACATCAAGACTCACTGCAACTATGTCCTCAGTGCAGTTGATAATAGGGCCAAGGCAGTGTGGTAAAAGCACACTGTTGTCTCATATTTCAGGTATGGATTTTCAAGAAGTAACTTTTGATGATTTGCAATTGCGAACATTAGCTAACCGTGATCCAGCGTTATTCTTAGAACAATTTAGACCTCCAATTTTATTAGATGAAATTCAGTACGTACCCAATCTGTTTCCTGAAATTAAACGACGGGTTGATCTTGAAAAAAAACAACGCGTTGCTACTGGAAAGCCCTTAACCAGTTTATTCAGATTAACAGGTTCTAATCAATTATTGATGGATAAAAATATTAAGGAAAGTTTGGCGGGGCGTGTCAGTTATTTTTATTTAAATACCTTGACAGTCCATGAGATTAAACAAGCTTTGCCCACCATCCCTATCATGGATATTTTATTTAAAGGAGGTTGGCCAGAGCTCTATATTGATCTCCAAATGTCATGTGTTCACTATTTAAACGACTATATTCGAAGCTATATTGAAAAGGATATTGTTTTAAGTGCAGGCGTTCATAAGCAAGAATCCTTTAGTATAGTGCTTGCACTCTTGGCAGCAAGAACTGGCATGTTGCTTGATTACACCAATGTAGCTAGAGATAGTGGTGTCCGAGCAGTAACTATCAAAGAATGGGTAAGTATTCTTCAGCGAAGTGCCTTAGTATACTGCCTTAAACCCTTTTCAAATAATCTAAACAAGCGATTAACAAAAGCCCCTAAATTTTATTTTTTAGACACCGGGCTTGCAGTTCGATTGCAAGGATGGAGAGATCAGACCCCATTAGCGACAAGTCCACAAATGGGCGCCTTGTTTGAAACACTAGTATTTTGTGAAATTAATAAATTTATTCAGAATTCCGGTAAAGATTGGCAATTATTTTTATGGCGCACGAAAGAAGGAGAAGAAATTGATTTTCTGATCAGAACATCCTTGGGAAAAACCATTGCCTTAGACGCAAAAATAAGCTCTCAATCAACGCGCCCCTTAACGCTTCCTCCTGCCTTCAAAAAAATGTTTCCTGAAACAAAGCAGTTAGTTATCGTGACATTGACGGGGCGCGCTCTTCAATTGTCTGATGAATGTAAAATGGTGCCCATAGAAGCATTGCATGATTTTTTAATGGGCATGAATGAGTAACATAATTAATAATTTCCCTCTTAAAAAGCAAAAATGGCCCTTCGTGAATCGAGGATCGCAGACAAGGCATGCCGGATCGATAATATCAAGAAGACGATTTAAAAGATTATCCAACTGGACTTTGGACAAACTTCGATCTGAACGGGCCCGGGCCCGTGGGCGAGCCCGAGCCCGCCCGAGCTCCGAACAGTGATAAGTTACAATCAAATCCAGATTATTAGCAATATTCCAGCATAACAACGCGCAATCTGCACTATTTATTGACTATTTTATCTTGATTATGCAATGATTTTTTCATCAAGAGCCGTGTTTTTCCACTTTTTAACGATAGGATGGCGCATGCGTTTTACCTGAATGTTCCCCGCTTGTCGTCCAAGGGATTTTTTTCGGGGTTTGGGTGGTTGAGCTGGTGTCCCAATCATTCGAATAATTCGTTCAAAATCATTTTGAACTTGTGTTGGTTGCTTTATAGTTTCATTATCCTAGAAAAAGCAGTTGAAGCCGTAGCGAGCAAGTCAAAGGTGCTGAAGATGTTCGGCTTTTTTGAATTTTTTCGTGAAAGCAGTAGTCACCACTACGGTGAGCGAAAAAATTCAAAAAAGCCGAGCAGATTCAGTGCGTTTGGCTTGCGCAGTAGGCTTCAACTGCTTTTTCTAGGATTATACATGAAGAACATTATCGCTTAGCCAGAGATTTACTTATTCGCATTGTTATGATGTTGACTAAAATGGCGCAAAAAGTAGATTAGCCGGAGCTCGGGCGGGCTCGGGCTCGCCCACGGGCCCGGGCCCGTTCAGATCGAAGTTTGTCCAAAGTCCAGTAGATGACAATCAACATCTTTTAAATATCCGACGAAATAGCAATTATGTCTGGGGAGAAATAGCAGTTGTTTTGGCCTCATTGATTGTTCTTTATCCTGTAGCTTTAGGGATCAATTATCTTTGCACTGGCAGAGTGGGTTTCTTTAGCGAAACAAATAGTGTCGAGGGCGCAAGAAAACTTGACCAAGATTTTGCAGGATTAAACGAAACTATGTCTCGAAAGTAATTGATCAGGTAGGTGATTGGCTATGTGGTCGGTCAAAGGGTTGCCCAAATATTCCCGCTCAAAACCCAACTCAAAAGGAACCAGACGGAATGTCCCTGATTTCAATCGAGTAGCTATCCCATTATTAATAAGCTGAGAGAGTACCTTGGAGGCGGGGGAGCGCCCACCTAAGATTTCTGCCGCTTCTTGAAAATGAAAAATGGGACGGTTACGACTATAAAGTGTTGTAACTAAGCGTCATGCCAAAGGACCTAATGTTTTTAAGGCGCTATGATAATTTGTGTGCATAATATCCCCTTTATAGGTATATTGTGCACTTAAATTATAATATTTTCACTAATTAATTCTAATTTAAGTGCAATTAGTGCCTTTTATAGGGTTTATTTGCACTAAATATATAATTTAATTTTAGAGGAACATCGACGCAACTCCTCTTAAAATTATACCTTCTAACTCATCTTGTTAGTAGAATTCTTAAACAATATTAATATTTTCTTAATCTTCAGATGATATATTGTACTAAATTCACTTCGTCTGTTAATTACTCAATGACAAAATTGGTTTTAGATTCAACTAATATTTCCCAAAATCCCTGGGTATGGGATGTTCTTGAGGCGCATCGCTGTGCAAATTCGGGCTATATGCGCAAGGGAGTTTCATTTAAATACAATAATAAGGTATACGAATTTGGCCAGGATATTTTTGTAAGAGAAAGAAAAAAAGGTGGCTATGCTTATGAGTTGGTATCAACCTATGTTGGCAGAGGAGCATATGGTACTGTAAACAAGATTGCTTGTACCATCAGTTTAGGTAAAAACAATAGTGGATTCCAAGTATCAGATAAAAAAAGGGTAGTCAAATTTCTACACCCGTCTGCTGCAACTAGAGAGTACGCAGTGGGTAAATATGCTCCGCACCTGCACATGAAAAAACCTATAGGGGACCGTCTTGTTATGCGGAATCTTGGCGACATGACGTTGGATTCTCCCACTAATCGGCCTTTCAGTCGTCAGGAAAGATTAGCTTTAACAAAAGCATTACTTAAGGCATATAAAGAACAATTGCTCGAGCCAAAGCTGATTCACAATGATTTACACGGCGGTAATATTCTTATTAAAGTTCACCCTGAGAAGGCACCTAATCAATATGAGGTGAATATTATTGATTATGGTTTAGGGAAGCATATGGTGAGTCTGAGAAGTGAAGAAACTTCAGATTTCTGGAGCATAGCTCAGATGATTCATAGATTTTGGGATATCTCCGGAGCTCCAAAGGAAGTAAAAGCGCTTTTCTCACGCTATGATTCTCCTTTATTTAAAGAGTATGTAGAAATTTTTGACAAAATAATTTTGTCACCTACCGCTCATACACAAAAATCCCTTGACGAGTTAGTTAGTTTTTTTGAAGCGCTTGCTGATAAAGCGTTGTGTAACACCTTGAAAGGCCAAATCTTGACAGCGCTAGCGCAATCTACTCCCCAAAATATGGGACCCTTAAAAGAGGCTGTCATACGATGCAGAACCACTTTAGCAGAACATAACATCAACAAACCTTCTTTCCCCTTTGTGACATTTGAGAAAGACAAAAAAAGACAACAGTTATTTAATCAAATCGAAGATTATTATCAGGAGCTGGAAAAGAAAGCATGCTATCTTTGTACGACATCTCAGCGAAAAGAAGGTAGGCAGCTTTACGAGGTTGTAAATCGACTCAGAAAGCATACTCTGGATGCCGTTTATCAGACTGATGCTAAAGAAAGAGAAGCTCAGCTTTTAGAGTGTCGGTCGTTTTGTAAGTCCTTCTTAGATGAGAATCAACATCTTTTAAATATCCGACGAAATAGCAATTATGTCTGGGGAGAAATAGCAGTTATTTTGGCCTCATTGATTGTTCTTTATCCTGTAGCTTTAGGAATCAATTATCTTTGCACTGGCAGAGTGGGTTTCTTTAGCGAGACAAATAGTGTCAAGGGCGCAAAAAAACTTGACCAAGATTTTGCAGGATTAGACGAGACGACTAGTCTCGAAAGTAGGGGCTATTGACAATTGCTTTACAACCAGCGCCATGCCTACGTTCCGCGGCTTGTCCGCGGAATCTATGGATCCTGCGGACAAGCCGCAGGACGTAGGTTTAAAAACGAATTGTCTACAGACCCTAATTTGATCAGGCAGGTGATTGGCTATGTGGTCGGTCAACTGATTTATGGGCCATTGGCTATTCAATTTGTTACAACTGGAATTAATTTTGCATCTCTATTTCGCACACCTTAAGAATAGGCAAGCGAAATATTGACTGATGAATAAATTACTTTTTGCAAAAAGCAAATATTTTCAACCAGTTCGTGGCATACAAACAAAAGTTCACGGTGATTTAGTTTGCAAATTTTTGCATCATGTGAGGTCAACACCAGATAAACTGGCTATCATGACCACAGATACTTCCTTGACTTACCAAGAGTTATATAAGGAAGTGCTTCATTGGCGAGCCTTATTAGCTCAACATCTACATGGAACAACGCTTATCTGCCTAGAGCGCACACCTCGCTTGCTGGCTGTATTACTTGCCTTACAATGGCTTGAAATTACTTATATTCCTGTCGACCCTGTCATTCCGCTTGAACGTATGTGGGAGATTGTAGAAGATAGTCAGGCACAAGCGCTTCTTTTTGATTCAGCAGCTCATCCAGATTACAGTAGTTTACCCTGTTTACCACTTGATTTAGCTAAGCTTGAACAATCGCCGGTTAACAAGACTGAGGTCACTAAACCTCGATTGACTAAGAAAAATACTATTGCTTACATTATTTACACTTCAGGCTCCACCGGTAAACCCAAAGGTGTAGCAATTTCTCATCGCGCCTTAAATAATTTTCTCGCCAGTATGAGCCGGCACTTTCTCAAGAAGGAACATGAGTTATTGTTAGCGGTGACAACTATTGCCTTTGATATTGCCGCCCTGGAATTGTATCTACCCTTATGGCAGCAAAAAACTGTTTTTCTTGCTAATCAGGAACAACATAAGGATCCCTTTCATATAAAAAATATTTTGCATGATCAGCCGATCACTCTTTTACAAACAACGCCCTCCATGTGGAAAATGTTAGAATCTGTTGAATGGTCAGGTAACACCAAGTTAGTCGCCCTCTGCGGTGGGGAAGCACTCCCTCAATCCCTTGCCCAACATCTATTAAGTAAAGTAGCCGAATTATGGAATATGTATGGGCCTACTGAGGCGACTATCTGGTGTTCCTTAAAGCGCATCCAACGCAATGAGCCAATTACCATTGGTCATCCTATCGATAACACAGAAATGCGAGTTATGGATTCCTCGCATCATATTTTACCCCCCTATGTTAAGGGTGAATTATATATTGGCGGGCTTAGTTTAGCTGAAGCGTATGTGAATGATGACCTGTTAACAAAAACACGCTTTATCCCCTGTAAAGATGCAATTGGAGGGCGTTTGTACAGAGTTGGAGATATTGCCTGCGTCACCTCAGAGGGTGAGTTTGTCATTTTTGGCCGGAGTGATAATCAAATTAAATTGCATGGTTATCGAATCGAACTGGAGGACATTGAAGCGAATATCCAAACCTTTCCTGGGATACGCGAGTGTGCTGTTAGCGTATATCGTGAACAAATAATTGCCTATTTATGCCTAACCAAATCAAGCACCTTCTCTGAAGTAGAATTGATGAACCATTTGGCACGCTATCTACCAGGGTATATGCTCCCGAAACGGTTTATTCTCTTGGACAAATTACCGCTTTCAACCGCTGGCAAGCTTGACAGAAAAGCCTTACTAACTCCCAATCTGTCAACCCTAAAGCAGACCACTGATCTAACAGAATTGACCCCCACACAGTTAGCTTTAGTTCGTATTTGGTCTGAAGAATTAGGGGTAACTCATCTAGGAATCCATGATAATTTTTTCGCCTTAGGTGGGCATTCATTATTGGCGGTTCGCATTGTACTAAAAATCTCCCAGCATATTGGCAAACACATTCCACTCCATGATTTTTATCATGCTCCGACTATCGCACAATTGGCTGAAGTGGTTGAGCAAGCGAAGAAGGATTTACAACCTGATGGGGTAACGAAAAACGTTGCTTTTGATTACTCTCGTTGGCTACCTCTAAATGATTTTCAACTCATGATGTGGATTTCGAGAATCTTTGAACCCAGAATTAAAAAATTTAATATAGGAGCTCGTCGCCGAGTACAAGGGCCAATCAATAAGATTGCCCTAGATTTAGCCTTAGAATTAGTATTTCAAAAACAGGAAATCTTATCCTACACAATTCATCGCTTTTACCCCGCGCAAAAACGAAACACAAAATGGTCGCTAAAATGGCTAGAAACCTCGCTTTGTGATTGTGATGATGAATTTTGTGAAACGTATCTTTATAAGTCATTTGATGAGTTATTTTATTATCAGTCTTGGCACAACGATTCGCCAATGATTGTTGCCAAATTATTCTATCTAAAACATGATCAGATCGAATTGCAAGTGTGCATGTCCCATTTGATTTCAGATGAAAATTCAATGGCAATATTTTTTCATGATCTTTCTAATGCCTATTTATTTTACGCACAACATACTACCTTAAATGCCAAAGAATCCTTTCAATTATTTCCTGTTTATCTATTACATCAATATGATCAACTTACTAAAAATGCAGAGCGAGATGCCGCTTTTTGGACCCAATATTTACAAGATGCAAATTTATTCCATTTTCCAGAAAAATACATTTTGCAAGGTTTGCCAAAAGAACAGTCCTCGCTATCGACCTATCTTGAAATATCTGAAAAGTTATTAAGCAAATTACGCCAATTTTGCGAGCAAAATAGGGTCACTCTGAGTGATAGCTTATGTGCTGCTATAGGATTATCCTTGCTGATTTGTTGTAAAAATGAAAATAAGTTGCCGCACAATTTGTTGATAAACACTGTAAAATCAACTCGTGACGATCCTCGTTACGATAATATTATTGGCTGTTTTCTGCGTATTCACCCTATTAAACTTGATTTACAGAAAGACAAAACCCTTGCTGGTTTAGCAAAACAAGCACAACGATCGACCCTAGAAACATCTGAATATCAACAAGCATCGAGTCTAATTAAACTAGCTTCTATTGGTCAAAACACTCGGCATAAAAAAACAGTCCAACTGTTTTCCATGTTACTCGCCACTGCTTTCGTTACTAAAGTTGCCAAATGGATTAATTTGCATCCTGCTATCTTAAAAGCCTGTGTAAACTTGGCTGCTGCTGAACGGAAAAATAATTTTATAATCAATGTAAATATTCATAACAATTTTTTCTCTGATTCGTCCACAGGCCCCAACCAACGCCTCTTCGGATTACCTGTTCAACCCATCCCAACGCTACACCCTTACACAATTAATCCAGTTGAGTATGTATTGGATGTCAGTTTTTTAAGAGCCCCCCAACCCCTTGGGGTAAATCTCAGGAAAGAACTCCGCACCACCAACCCCTCTCCCGCCCTGCGGGCACCCTCTCCCCGTTCCCGGGGCGAGGGGGAAAATGAGGGAAGTTCTTTAGGGGACTCAAATCAAAATAGACCCTTTGTGATTATCACTTCCAATTTAACCCCTGCCTTTCGCGAATATTTTGCAAAGACTTTATTGGAGCTCCTACAAAAACAATAGACTAAAAACGCAGCCGTCATCCTGAGCGCAGCGATCTTACCCGAGCCGCGACCGTTAGGGAGTGGATAAATCATATCCGCTTACTTACGTGCGCGGCTCGGGTAAGATCGCTGCGTTCAGGATGACGTGGCGTTTTCGGCAGTAGAATTGTCAACAGTCCCTAGTTGGTTCGAAAATTTTGTAATAGGCATTAATTGCAGGGACGCCGCCGAGATGAACATATAAAATATTGGAGCTTTTTTTAAATTCACCTCTTTTGCAGAGATCAATAAGTCCGGCTATGGATTTACCTTCATAAACAGGATCTGTAATCATTGCTTCAAGTTCGGATGCTAAACGTATAGCATCAATCGTTTGTTGAGAAGGTAGCCCATACCCAGGAGCACTGTAGTTGGAATTTATTTCAATATCATCATTAGAAAATTTAATACGCTGTCCTCCTTTTGAGGCAATTAGCTCGGTCGTTGTATGAGCAATTTTAGTAACAGCAGTTCGCGTCATATTTTCATCATTAGCTGTATCAATGCCAATGATGCGACGTTTTTGTTTTTGCGCAGCGAATCCTACGACCATGCCAGCTTGAGTAGACCCAGTACAGGTAGCAGTGATGATTGTATCAAAAAAAATATTTAAGGCTTGTTCTTGAAGTAGTAACTCATCTGCAAAATGTGCGTAACCTAAACCACCAAGTTGGTGATCCGATGCGCCAGCAGGAATCGGATAAGGATGCCCACCCTGTTCACGAACCATTTGAAGCGCTTTTTCCCATGTTTCTTTTTTGCTTGTAGAGTATCCATAACCTTCTAATATAGGATGAGCCCCCATTAACCGCGTCAATAAAATGTTACCCACTTTATCATAAATAGGATCATTCCATTCAGTCCATGTCTCTTGCACTGTATAACATTTCATTCCTAAAACAGCAGCCACAGCAGCTACCTGTCTCGTGTGATTAGATTGGATATTACCGATTGACACTAAAGTATCGCATGATTGTGCCAGTGCATCTGCAGCAAGCCATTCTAATTTTCTTATTTTATTGCCACCAAGTGCTAATCCTGACGAAACGTCATCACGTTTAGCCCAAATGTTTGTACCTAGCAGTGATGACATTCGCTCAAGTTTATGGATAGGGGTTGGAAAAAACCCGAGCTTTTTCCTAGAAAATAGTTTGTCAAGGTTTAACATGTTATTTCTCTCCATATAAAATTAAGTCAATTAACTATAGCACGAAGGAACAAATTGAGGATTTTTACTTCATGTAATATTTCATATTTATATTTTTATTTTATATGATTATAATGAATTAAATTTTTGGAAATCATTAATTTCAGGAATAATATTTATATGGCTCTTGACCGCATTGATAAGAAAATCTTAAAAATATTACAAAAAGATGGTCGAATGGCTAATGCTGACCTGGCCGAAAAGATAGGAGTCAGCAAGAGTGCATGCTGGAATCATACAAAACGATTAATTGATAGAGGATTTATTCGAGAAATTCGAGCTATTCTTGATCCTGAGAAACTTGATTTATCACTACAGGTTTTAGTAGGGGTTGTACTTGATCGGTCTACACCTGAAAGTTTTAGTGAATTTGAGAAAGCAATAAAGAAAATTCCAGCTGTTCTAGAATGTATATTACTAGCAGGCGAATTTGATTATTGGCTAAAAATCAGAGTGAAGGATGTACAAGCATTTAATCGATTACACGCAGTTGCTTTACTTCCCTTACCAGGGGTTCGTCAATTACGAACATTTTTCATGTTAAAAGAGATTAAAAATACTCAAGAATTGCAGATAGATTGAGGTGTGTCTTGGCCGCCATTTGCTGATTAAAAAAATTCTTATTAGTGCAGTGCTCATGTAGAAACAGCAAAGACCAAGGTGCTCCTGAATTTTCTTCCCATATTGATAGATTTCCATGCGTGGTACGAGTTAGCATAGCATTGTGTAACAGTTTTGATAGGCTAAAATTTGTGCTTTAATTACTTTATCTACATGACGCTCGTTAGAAATGATATGCATACTACCTCTTCCCCCACATTAAGAACTTTGCGCTGAGAGACCACTGAAATCTATTTTTTATATAGAGAAGTCGAACTTCCCAGGTACGTCAATTCAGGAATCCCTCACTTCGTTCGGGATGACGTACCTGGGGAGTTACGAGAAGTCTTTTTATTTTACTGCCATAAACTGGTTGGGCGTCATTTAAGGATAATTTTTTATAAATTTCAAGCGATGCGCGCGTCTTTCACAATTCTTTTAATTTATCGAAATTTCGAGTGCCCCACCTCTCATGCTTCTCGGGGGCACTGCCGAATTTTATTTGAAGAAATGGAATAGTCATGTTATTTTCTATACATTTTGGAGTATGCTAAAAACGAAAGTAGGTTCATAGGATGAGTTAACAACGCATATCCTGAAGATTTCAGCATCGAATTTTGTGCTCAGGAGGAGCTATGCAATATTTCACAATACCAACCTGTTATTTTCCAAGCACGGCTTTATTTATTGATGATAGTCGTGATTTTCTGTTGAATTTTGTCTTGCAGCTGGATGAGGGCTTAGCTTATCAAGTGTTTGATTCCCCCTTTGAGGCCCTAGACTGTATTCATAAAAAACACTGCGAATTGGATTTGCTAAGTCAACGATGCTTAAGTGAGTATACCGAAGCCAAGCATTGTCCATTAACTAACCATACTATTAATCTTAATTTAGCGGCTATTCATGCGGAAGTGTACAATCCGCGTCGTTTCTCGGAAATTTCAGTTGTGGTAGTTGATTATGCTATGCCTGGTATGGATGGTTTAGAGTTTTGCCGTCGCATTGAAAACACTAAAATTAAAAAAATTTTGCTGACTGGCCAAGCTAACGAGAAACAAGCGATAGACGCTTTTAACGAAGGATTGATTGATCGCTACATCCAGAAAAGCCATCCTAATGTGGCTGAGCTGATTATTAAAAGCATTAATGATCTGCAATGGCAGTATTTTCAAGGCATGTCAGCTGCGATTGTAAGAATGCTGTCAGTAACCTCACCTAGCTGCCTACGTGATAAAAAGTTCGCTGAGTTTTTTCACCGGCTGCGTCATGAGCACAGAATCGTTGAGCATTATCTTGCTGATAATTCTGGCAGTTTTTTGTTGCTTGATGATGATGCCAACATTAGTTTTCTGATTGTTAGAGATGAGGCTGACCTACGTTTGCATTATGACTTGGCTTTGGACAATGGTGCAAGTGAAGAAGTGCTTGACCAACTTGCTGGAGGAGAAAAAATTCCATGTTTTTGGCAAGCAAAAACTCAGCTGCCAGGATGGAATGATTGGTCAACCTGTTTAGTGCCAGCCCACCGATTTGTGTCAGATGAAAATTATTTTTATGCCTATAAACAGGGTCCAGCGCTATTTAATGTACAACTAGACAAAATCTTATCTTATCATCGCTATTTAGAGGAGCTGGATGCAGAAGAATTGCTGTTAGTATAGTGGCGTCATTGCGAGCCCTTATACAGAACCTGAAAAACGTTCCGAACTAACATTAGACCGTCATTGCTTCGTCGCTACGCTCCTCGCAATGACGGCTTCATCTTCGGTTCGCAATGACGCAGCGTCGCTGAGCTATTACCTAGCATGCACCTCAATTTTTCCAATCAGACATTTTCTTAATAAAAAGTCCACAGCCATAAAGAACAGCTCCGGTAAGTATTAAGGATAAAATGCGTACAATTGTGGGTGTAGATGAGGCGTCATAAAGAAGTGCTTTACCTGCAGCAATAGCTAAGATAATGAGGGCTGATTTAGCCATCATCTTATCTTTACGGAGCATGGCAAAATTAATTACACAAACCGCGTAAAAAAGCCAAGCAGCTGATACAGCGAGAGAGCTGTAATGGTTGGTAAGTTGGTAAAGTCCTGTTACAGCGAGTAAATGTGCTGCACCGAGCAAAAGGTAATAAACATACTCGTCTTTTCCCACAAGAGTATCATGATGTACGATAAGAGCTAACCAGGTACTGGCAAAAGCTGCCAAGGCAACTATAAACCAGGATAAATTAAACTCCACAGTGAGGTGGCTTAGTATATTGATATATTCAATTCCGACAATGAGCAAAAGAACTAAGGCAGGGAAAAGAGAAAGATGCGAAATTTTCGGCTGATTTTTTTTAGCCGCGATGCTTTTTCCAAGGGTAATGACAACAAACAACCAGGGTCGAATCGCCGTGGGTAATAGCTCAAGATAAATCGAATGAAAACAGACTATCGTTGTAAATACTATAACAACTAACTGGCTGCTATAAAGCTGTCCAGGGAACCATTTTTTTGCATAGAGATAAAGTCCGATAAGAAGGGCAGTGAAACCAAGTGAAACCCAAGGGGCTAATCCCGGGTGAATCCGATCGATAAAATAGTATTCCATTACATAGAAAATAAGCAAAACTGGAAAAAGGCTCCACGCTTCCTTTTCAGTTAACTGCCTTTGGGTTATTCGAGTATGAAAATAGGTGCCGAGTGTGTAGATGAAAAAATATAATGCTAGGACAACTGCAATAAGTAAATCTTGATCTAATTTAAAGCCAATATACGAGGTAACTAAAATTGCTAAATAGGCTGAGATTACTGTCAATGTACGTGATCGCACCCAAATAGAAAGTGTCGCGAAAGTTAAGGAGCAAATAATGTAATAATAGAGTGAAAAAATTGCATTATTGCTGAGCTCTAAAACGATAGGCCCTAGAAAAGCGCCAATTGCTGCAATAATTGCATAGAGATCATGTTTAATTTTTATGTAAAGCCATATACATAAACCTGAAATGATACTGGTTAACATGATTGCCGTTTGAAAGGAAATAAGAAAATAAAGGCGGTATGCGGCAAAGGCAGTGAGATATAAAATAATAGCCCCCGCTGCTGGTAATAAGCTTGCGTGGCTGCGATCAGTATTCAACAGCTTTATGCCCAGCAAAATTAAGGAAATGCCAAATAAGATTGCTAAGACGAGTTGCCTTTGCGGGGTTAACCATCCTGACTGTATCGAGAGTTTAATGATAAATCCAGCAGCGAGTACAAAGCATATTACGGCAACAATACCAAGCCAATTACCGGCTTTAGCGGGTTGAATAAATGTATCGATCTCGTCAGCTTGCTGAGTCAACTTTGCTGCTTCTGGTTCAGGCAAATTTGCTTGTGAGCGTATCTCTAATTTGCTCTCGATAAGAGAAAGACGTTGCTCGATCGAGTTTAAGCGCTCTGCGATATTGTTAAGATCCACCTGCTCTCCCTTACGAAATCCACTCTCCGGCGGCTTTATTCTACTAAGTTAAGGCATAATTTGCATGTGTTTCGGTATGGGAAGGAAAAATCCCATACGGAAAAGGGTGCAACTCTCCTATAGGCAAATAAAATCGCGTAGGTTGGGCCTTGGCCCAACAAGAATGTGGCATGTTGAGACAAAATAGTCGTCGTTTGTTTTGGGTACGCATTTTTTCTTACAATGTTGACGCTTGTATCATGTTGGACCAAGGCCCAACCTACTTCATATTTGTCTATGCGAGAGTTGCACTCTGCGGAGAAGATAAACTGGAAATGCGGCTTGCTTGCGGGTATCATGCGAAAATCATGACTAAATTAACCTATAGACGCTGGCAAATTTTGCTGACTTTCGTAAGTTTCTTTGTTTTCGCTAGCTCCTTATATCTTCAATATATGAAAGGCTTACAACCTTGCCCCTTATGTTTAATGCAACGTTTTTGTGTACTGATATTGTTTATGATTTGTTTTATCGGAGTGACGGTTAATCGTAGAACAGCTGGCAAAATAGTAGCAGGTGGACAATTTTTTGTTGCAGCATGCGGTTTGTTTTTTGCAGGCCGTCAACTTTGGTTACAGGCCTTACCTGTTGGTCATGCTCCTAGCTGTATGCCAGAGCTCGATGTGTTGATTCGCTATTTCCCTTGGCGTGATGTGCTGCGCTCGCTGTTGTGGGGGACAGGTAACTGTGCGGAAATTTCATGGCGATGGCTTGGTTTGTCAATGCCGGCATGGTCAGCGCTATACTTTTTATTCTTATTGATTGCTGCAATTTATGTTTTTTGGGGTTTAAAACAACCGGTCACCGGCACACGATTGTAGGTTGGGCCTTGGCCCAACAATGGCTGTGCACGGATATGTAGAGTTCAGTGGTTTCGCCCCGTCCGGAGCAGAACAATATGAACAAATTTACTTTCGCGCTTATTAAGAAGCATGCGCCCACTCAAGCGCGGGTAACTCGCATCAGTACACCTCATGGTGATTTCTTGACACCTGTGTTTATGCCAGTAGGAACGCGAGCTGGTGTTAATAATATGACACCGCGCGAGCTACTTGCAGCAGGTAGCCAGATTATCCTTGGTGGGAATACCTATCATATGCTTTGTGCCCCAGGAATGAAAATTATAGAGCAAGCAGGGGGAATGCATCCTTTTATGGGTTGGCATGGGCCAATGTTAACAGATAGTGGTGGCTTTCAAGTATTCAGTTTATCGCGGAATAAAGAAATTTGTACCATTGATGACGAAGGGGCGCATTTTAAGCTGCCTGGGGTAGAGCGTGTAATTCATATGACCCCGGAAATGTCACTTGAAACCCAGAAAATTATTGGCGCTGATATTATTATGGCCTTTGATCAGTGCACTCCTGATGATTGCTCTCGCGCTGAGGTACAGCGAATTATGGAGCGTACCAAGCGCTGGCTTATCCAATCGCTTGATTATCATCACCAAAACCCTACCTCACACTACGGAGCACCGCAAGCATTGTTTGGAATTGTGCAGGGTGGAGTCTATGAGGATTTACGGCGAGAAAGTACCGAATTTGTTGCATCAATGAATACCGATGGCATTGCGATTGGCGGTGAGACAGTGGGGTTTGATATGGAGACTACAGTTAACATTATCCGCTGGGTTAAACGATATTTACCTGAAGATAAACCGCGTTACACGATGGGGGTAGGGATGTCACCTCAGGATTTACTTGATGTAGTCGCGGAGGGGATTGATATGTTCGATTGTGTTGCCCCAACACGAAATGCTCGCCACGGAGCTTTATATTGTGGGGAAATTGTGCCGGAGGGTAATTGGTTAAAATTCGCCAGTCCTTATGAGAATGAACGCATTCAGATTAAAAGAGCCTGCTTTGCCAATGATCCTGCACCAATTATGCCGACTTGTGTTTGCTACACCTGCCAGCATCATTCACGCGCATTCTTGCACTACTTAAGCAAGCGCAAAACGAATTTATTTACTGCGTTAGCCAGTATTCACAATATTCATGTAATGCATGATGTTTGTGATAAAATGCGTGCTTTTATAGTCAATTCTGGCCAGGAGAGAGCGCAATGATTTTGATTAGTACCTCAAAGGGTGAAATTCGCATACAGTTGCATGAAGCAAATGCCCCAAAAACGGTGGAAAATTTTTTAAATTATGTACGGAGTGGGTTTTACGCCGAGACAATTTTTCATCGCGTTATGGATGGTTTTATGATTCAAGGTGGTGGATTAGCAGCAGACTTAGTGCAAAAAGCAACAGATACGCCGGTGGAAAACGAAGCAAAATCAGCTAAGCCCAATAAGCGTGGTACCCTAGCAATGGCTAGAACATCGGATCCTCACTCAGCAACGGCGCAATTTTTTATCAATGTTGCTGATAATGCTTTTCTTAATTTCACCGGTGAGCATGCTCAAGGTTATGGTTACTGTGTGTTTGGTGAAGTAGTTAGTGGAATGGATGTTGTTGATAGCATCGCAAAAGTTAAAACAGGTCAAAGGAAGGGACATGCAGATGTGCCCATTGACGAAATAGTAATACACGAAGTGCGTGAAATTTAGAGGCCTGCTCTGTTGCATTAACTCTGGCGAAATAGGCTGTATCAGTCTAGGATTAGAGTAACCGGACACACAGATGATGGAGTGATGATTATGGTTGGTGAGCAATTAGAACCGTCCACATTTATCCATGCAGTAGACAAAGAGCTGCATGACAATATTGTACGTTTAGACCAAAAGCTAAAAGGGTTCCTCGCCGAGATCAATGTGAAAATTGAGGCTATAGAAGATGACAGTAATGAAATAGAGAAACAGTCTAAACAGCAATTAATTTTGTTGGCTGAAGAGGTACAAAAAGGAATTGATAGTATAAAAAATTTAGTCAGTATGGTACTTGAGGAAGGTATTAGTCAGAGTGAATTCAGAGAAATGAACCGCGAAGAGTTAGAGTCATTACGTAAAGAATTTGAACAAAGCATCAGTAAAATTGTAAAGATTAAAGAAGAATTTTAATTAATCACATAGCACCCGTCATCCTGGGCGCAGCGATCTTACCCGAGCCGCGCACGTAAGTAAGCGGATATGATTTATCCACTCCCTAACGGTCGCGGCTCGGGTAAGATCGCTGCGCTCAGGATGACGGGCGCTGGCGTTTTAATCCCACCTTTTTGAAGCCCCTCCATTTGAGCAAAAACGAAATATTGTGTTATAATGCCCCAGTTGATAGAGAATTTGAGCTTCTAAACTTGAGTTAACTTGTTGAAATTAAGAGCAAATTATCTAAAAACTATAATGGAGATGTAGCTAAGCCCATTGTAAAGAAATAGAAGTTTCATTACGATGATTTAAGTCCTAACTAACATATGAAAGGATATTTAATGAAAAAGATAGCACTAGTAATCTGTTGTTTAGTTCCGATATTATCATTCGCTACCAATGTCTCTAGTAATAGGGCGGTAAATAGTTTCCAAGAGCGATGTGCTAAGGAAAAAGACCCTGTGAAACGACAACATTCTTGCCATATACTTGATCGCCATAGCGAATCTCTACTAAGTATCCCTGATTTCCATAAAGAGACCGCTACGGTATAAATTTGTGCTAATTTGGGAAGCGAAAGCCGCTGCTGGAGCGGCAAGTGGGATTAGGGGGCTTGAACTAAAGCTATTGTTGGCTCACTCCTCTACTGAGGCTGTCTAACTGTTCACGAGCTAGATCAAGTTCTCCCTGGGCTTTTTTCAGCTGCTCGCTTTTTTCCTGAACCTCTACCCCTTTTTTCTGAACTTCTTGGAAAATTGTCTTCACACGAGATCCACGAATAAGCGCTTGAATTTTTAAGGCAGAATTTTCTTTTACCGTTTTTTCCTGAAGTTCTTGGAAAATCGATCTCGCGCGAGATCCACGAATAAGCGTTTGGATTTTTAGGGCAGCATTTTCTGCTTGAACTTCTTGGAAAAGCTTTTTTAGGCCAGCATCTTCTTGAATTGATTTTTCAAAATCTTTAACAACTTTCTCTACCTTATCTGTAAGTTCGGGTAAGAATTTTAGCATATAGAAATGATCTAATTTTATAATCTTGACATCGAGGGCAGTTAATAATGAAAGCTGGGGCATGGATAATTCTCCATATACATTATGTAATGTCGCCTCTCCTTTTAGCTCAGCTAATTGAGTATATACAGCCATAGCGGGTTGACATCCCTTCTCAATTTTAGAATAGTATGAGACGTTTAATGTTTGTAATTTAGTTAGTAAATTTTGCTTAGATACGCCAAAATTTTTGTGCACAACGATCCAAGCACTATCGTCAGCATACTGTACTGCGACCGTAGCGTTGGTTGAGGTAATTAATTGCTGATTAGTACTTACCTGGGTAATTGGCCGCACAATAAAGTCGAAGTTTGTATGCAAACGGACGGCATGCAGGGAAAATTTTGTAAGATTTTTCTTCTCTGCGCAGAATTTACTTAACGCACCGAAATAATCTGGTGCTTCTACGGTAAGAGGTTTTTTGAGTTTTTCATTATGGTACAGGGTAAGTAATTGTGGTATTGAATTTAACGTCAATGTTTTTTTTGCTACAGGAATAATGGGTATTTGAGTAAAAGTTTCAGTTGCCATACTCTGTAAGTGCTCAGGCACTAAAACTGCAAGCACTTCATTCTTTGCAAAGTGGTGAATGGTTTTAATCTCAGTAACGCGATTAGAGTAAGGCATGGTTTGCCCAGTAATTACACTCTTATCCCGCGATTGAGAAAAACCATCCCTATCACTAGTCATTAATGGTTGGTATAAAGCAATCTCTGTAGGTTGTTGCGCGCCTCTAATCTCAGTGTTTGTATGGGGATATCGTGCGGGAGGAGCTAAGATAAATACTACGCTATGCATTAACCGTTCTGAGGCCTCTGCTTTTAATAATTCAGGTGAAGTAAAGCGTTGAAAAGGCCACTGCCGCTCCAAACAAATACCGTATACACCCATAAATTCTTCATCTATAGCTACCTTCATGGCGAGCTCAGCGTCATTTTTGTCTGCTTGGTCTAAATTAACAAAGTTAACACAAATATTACCTTCACTAGCATTGGTTACTGGATTGACCAGAACAGTTGAAGGAATCGATGCTAATGGCACAAGGCCTTTTTTTTCAATTGAACGAAAAATTGCTTGTATTGCTTTCTCTTTCGATTTTTGAGTGGATACGCTAGTTAATTTTGGCATGATTTAAATTTGCACCATTTGAATAAAAGGCCAATGATATGACAAAAACCTTAAGACAATATTAACAGACTCTCTTCAGCCGTCATCCTGAGCAAAGCGATCATATCCGAGCCGCGCACGTAAGTAAGCGGATATGATTTATCCGCTCCCTAACGGTCGCGGCTCAGATATGATCGCTGCGCTCAGGATGACGTGGCGTCTCTGGCGCAAACTAGCGAAATGTAAACAGGCCCTACTAATCAAAATTTTGAAAGAGGTGGCCCAGCATGTTGGTACAATATTGACCTATTTTGTAGAAATCCTCATGTTGATGGGCAAATATGTCGCGAGTATGCCCGCAGGAGCGGCTACTTGCTAATGAGTAGATGAAGAAGTTATTGGACAATTTTGCTGCTAGAGAATAACCAATCGGATAATGGTGCTTAATTTGCTTCAAATAATAAAGATCATCATACCGCTCTGTATTATATAAAGATCCCCAGTCAGCTTGGCTGCAAGTGGTAAGCCAGCCTAGTTGGTAAGATTTATCATAGCGCCAGAGATTGCTATTAAAAAGATTATATTCCATTGCAGGGCTTGATGAAAAAGTGAGCATATTACGATTGCTGTTTACTTGAGTAATGGAAATATGGTCAATTTCATAAATACCTAGTATATCTAGAAATACACCAGATACTTTGGATTGGAAAGCAAATAGAGCTTCTAAAAAGCGCGGGTGAGGAACTATTTCCATAAAATAACTCTCATTAATTAAAGTGTCGGGCAGAGGACAAAGCTAAGTCAATAATTTTTTTGGATTGCTCGTCACTCGCATTGATTTGACTTAGATCATTAATTAAACCAAGTAGAAAACCAGGCACTTCATTTCCGATATGTGGTGTATTATAGAGATCAGCGGCGCAGGTGAGAATATAAAGAAGTAACTTCTTGCTAATACTAATTTTATTTCTGTTAGCAGAGTCGTCATAATCACCAAAAAGTAGCCAACCTGGCGAAACATTTAGTTCCGCTGCAATGTCTACTAACTTAACTGGCTCAGGAATTGCCTCGCCACGTAGGTATTTGCGGCAAATTTGTACTGAATATCCGGTAATTTCCGTTAACTTATGAATACACACACCAGACGATGAGCGCTGTGAATTGAACCCAGCAGCAACCATCGCATCCCTCAGGCGATAAGCAAACTGTTTTGTTAAGTCAACTTTTTCCATAGGATGCAGATAAACTCAAAAAGAAAAGAGCTTGGATTGTAACAAAGTGCTTTAACTCCTGCAAATTAAGCTATTTAGAAATTAATAGTTTCCTTTAGAAATTAATAGTTGAAAAATGAAATTTGCTATGTATAATAGACTGCGAAACTAGGAAGATAGTTTCACGTAGCAAAACTGTCGAGTGGGACCAGATGGAACATAGTTCCACAGCAGAGCCCATTTCAAGGGAAAAGTGGTTTACCATAGCAGTAAACCTCGCAAAATTATGTGGCTTGAATCGATACAAATCCATTCAAGCCTCTCTTTCCTTTTATTGCTTTGTGATTTTCGCTTTTATATAATCAACAGACCATTAGAGTCAAAATAGGCACGTAGCTCAGTGGTAGAGCACCACCTTGACATGGTGGTGGCCGGTGGTTCGATCCCACTCGTGCCTACCATATTAACCCTGCTGTGCAGGGTTTTTTTTTGCTATAGGAGAGACCCTTATAGTATGAGGAGAATAAGATGCCATACATCAAATTACCTGACGGCAGTGTCAAACAGTTTGCGCATCCTATAACTGTTCATGAGGTGGCACGAGGTATTAGTCCTGGTTTAGCCAAAGCGGCCCTTGCAGGCAAGGTCAATGGGCAGTTGGTTGATACATGCTATACCATTGCTCGTGATTGTGAATTAATGATCATTACCGAGAAACAAGAAAAAGAGAGCATGGAAGTAATCCGACATTCTACCGCTCATTTATTAGCACAAGCGGTTAAAAGTTTATTCCCTAGCGCGCAAGTGACTATTGGACCGGTTATTGAAGATGGATTTTATTACGATTTTGCCTTCGGTAGGCCCTTTACTCCGGAAGATTTACAACGTCTCGAGGAGAAAATGGTCGAATTAGCTAAGGCTGACTATCAGATAACACGACGAGAAATGCCGCGTGATGAAGCAATTACCTATTTTCGCAATATGGGCGAAGAATATAAGGCAAAAATTATCGAGGATATTCCACAAGGGGAAGTCATATCTTTATATAGGCAGGGTGATTTTGAAGATCTCTGCCGTGGTCCACATGTACCTTCAACAGGTAGGTTAAAGGCCTTTAAACTCACTAAAGTTGCTGGTGCCTATTGGCGCGGGGATGCGCGTAATGAAATGTTACAGCGAATCTATGGAACAGCATGGACCGATAAAAAAGCGTTGGCGGTCTACTTACATCGGCTAGAGGAGGCCGAAAAACGCGATCATCGCAAGCTGGGGAAAGCTTTGGATTTCTTTCATTTTCAAGATATCGCGCCTGGCATGGTATTTTGGCATCCTAATGGCTGGATCGTGTACCAATTACTTGAGCAATATATGCGCAGTCGTTTGGTTGCCTTCGGTTACCAAGAAATCAGAACCCCTCAATTAGTTGATAAAGGACTATGGGAAAAGTCAGGCCATTGGGAAAATTTTCGCGAAGAGATGTTCGTTACTGAAACAGAAAATCGTCAATACGCAGTGAAGCCAATGAATTGCCCTTGTCATGTGCAAATTTATAATCATGGGCTGCGAAGTTATCGTGATTTACCAATGCGTCTGTCGGAGTTTGGTAATTGCCACCGCTGTGAACCCTCCGGAGCTTTACATGGTTTGATGCGGGTGCGCAATATGGTGCAAGACGATGCCCATATTTTTTGCACAGAAGAGCAAATTCAGTCTGAAGTGGCGATGATGCTTGAATTAGTTCAGTCAGTGTATGCTGATTTTGGTTTTGATGAAATTAGATACCGTTTGGCTTTGCGCCCCGAAAAGCGGGTTGGTAGTGATAGAACTTGGGATAAGGCTGAAAATGCCTTGAAAGAGGCCATGTATGGTCACAAAATTACCTGGGTAGATGCACCTGGGGAAGGCGCTTTCTATGGCCCTAAAATCGAATGTTCTTTAGCGGATTGTTTGGGGCGGATTTGGCAATGTGGTACAATACAGGTCGATTTTTCTATGCCTGAGCGATTGGGTGCGCAATATGTAGCAGAGGATGGCTCCAAAAAGACCCCAGTGATGTTGCATCGTGCTATTTTAGGTTCTTTTGAGCGCTTTATGGGAATTCTCATTGAACATTATGCAGGACGGCTTCCGCTCTGGTTAGCGCCTGTACAGGTTGCAGTACTGACAATTAGTGACAAACAGCATGATTTTGGCCAAAAAGTTGCTCATATTTTGCAAAAGCTAGGGATTCGCGCAAATTTTGACTTGAGAAATGAGAAAATTGGCTTTAAAATCCGCGAGCACACCATGCAAAAGATCCCTTATCTGCTTGTCATTGGCGATAAAGAAGTCGAAAGTGAGTCAGTCGCAGTACGTACTCGTGAGGGGGCTGACTTGGGTATAATGCCTATTGATACAATCTGTGATGTATTGCGCCAAGAGATTGCTGCTAAAGGCCGTGTTTAAAATAATTAGGATCTCTTACATTGACCTTACTTGGAGGATTGAACTATTAGTGCATCAAATAAGCGTGACAGCGATCGCGCGCGGATTAATGAACAGATCAATGTACCTGAGGTACGCTTAATTGATGTAGACGGTAATCAGGTGGGAGTTGTATCAACGCGGGAAGCCCTGCGTGCAGCAGAAGAAGGCGGTTTTGATTTAGTTGAGATCTCGCCAACGGCAAAGCCTCCTGTATGCCGCATTATGGATTATGGTAAATTTCTATTTGAATTAAGCAAAAAACAAGCTGAAGCAAAGAAGAAACAGAAGCAAATTCAAATTAAAGAGCTGAAATTTCGTCCAACGACGGAAGATGGGGATTATCAGGTCAAGCTACGCAACCTGATCCGTTTCCTAAATCATGGCAACAAAGTCAAAATCACTCTGCGTTTTCGCGGTAGAGAAATGGCTCATCAGGAAATTGGTATGAAAATCATGGATCGCTTGCAAAAAGATACTAATGAACATGCGGTAATCGAGCAGCAGGCAAAACGTGAAGGTCGTCAATTAATGATGGTTTTGGCGCCAAAGAAAAAGTAGAATCGGTTTACAATTCTACTATTTTGGCCGAAAATGCGGCCGTCATCCTGAGCGTAGCGAAGGATCTCCTGAATGTGGCATAGTGCTTAATCAAGGAGATCCTTCGCTGCGCTCAGGATGACGTGGCGTTCTCGGCACTCCTTTAGAGGGCCGAGCCTCCCTATGGAGCAAACAGTATATATAATAGAAATGCGGAGTATAGTTATGCCAAAGTTAAAATCACATCGAGGAGCTGCAAAACGCTTCCGTAAAACAGCAAGCGGTGGAGTCAAGCGTCGTGGCGCTTATAGAAATCATATCCTCACCAAAAAATCAACAAAGCAAAAGCGTCAGCTACGTGTTGCTGCATGTACGTTAAAAGAATGCGATGCACGCTTGGCTAAGCGTATGCTGCATGGTAGTTAAGGGGGGATATAAAGATGCCAAGAGTTAAACGTGGAGTGACGGCTAAAGCGCGTCATAAGAAGATTTTAGATCAAGCTAAAGGGTATTACGGTGCCCGTAGTCGGACTTACCGAGTTGCTAAGCAAGCAGTTATTAAGGCAGGTCAATACGCGTATCGTGACCGACGCCAGAAAAAACGCCAATTTCGTGCATTGTGGGTTACCCGTATCAATGCCCAAGCACGTGAATGTGGTATGTCCTACAGTCGGTTAATTGATGGCTTAAAAAAGGCTGGGATCGAGCTAGATCGTAAAATATTGGCCGACATGGCAGTGTACGATAAGCATGCTTTTGCAGCGCTTGCTGAAAAAGCAAAAGCCGTGCTTGCTTAAAGGCTGTCATGCAAGACATTATCCTGCTACGGCAGAAAGTTGCGGATGCTATTTCTCAGGCGCAAGACCTTACAACCTTAGAGGCGATTCGAGTCGATTATCTGGGTAAAAAAGGACAGTTGACCGAAATTCTCAAAGGATTAGCGGGTTTACCGGCGCAGGAAAAGCCTAAAGTTGGCCAATTAGTTAATCAGGCTAAGCTTGAAATCATTGCATTGATTGAGAATAAGCTGTCGCAGCTTAAGGAAATGCAATTACAAAAAAAATTGGCAGCTGAGCGTATTGATGTCACCCTACCCGGCCGTAATCTCAAAGCAGGAACCCTACATCCAGTCACGCAAGTTAAGCAAAGGGTCAACGAGTATTTCAGTCGCTTAGGTTTTGATGTCGTTGCAGGGCCAGAGGTTGAGTCTGAGTATTATAATTTCGAAGCACTTAATATCCCAGAGCACCATCCAGCGCGTGCAATGCACGATACTTTTTATTTTGCTGATGGTCGCCTACTGCGTACTCATACCTCGCCTGTACAAATTCGCATAATGGAAAACCGTAAACCACCTATGCGATTGATTGCTCCAGGGCGTGTATACCGCGTTGATTCGGATTTGACCCACACCCCCATGTTTCATCAAGTTGAAGGCTTGTTAATTGATAAACAGGCTACTCTAGCTGGGTTAAAAGGCTTATTGCACGATTTTTTCGCGCATTTTTTTGGTCAGCAATTAGCAGTACGGTTTAGACCCTCTTATTTCCCCTTTACTGAGCCCTCTGCCGAAGTTGATATTGAGTGCACACAATGCAGTGGGAAAGGTTGTCGGGCGTGTAAATTTACTGGATGGCTAGAGGTCTTAGGCTGTGGTATGGTCCATCCCAATGTATTAACTGCTGTGAATATTTCCCCTGAAGACTACCAAGGTTGGGCTTTTGGTATGGGCATGGACAGGCTTGCAATGCTGTATTTTGGTATTGATGATTTACGCATGTTGTTTGAGAGTGATGTGACTTTTTTAAGGCAATTCTAGGGTATTGTTGACCGACGAAAACCCCGTCATCCTGAGCGCAGCGAAGGATCTCCTGAATGTGGCATAGTGCTCAACCCAGGAGATCCTTCGCTGCGCTCAGGATGACGGGGCGTTTTCGGGACCATGTTAAGCGGATAGATTACGATGAAAGTGAGTGAATTATGGTTACGCGAATGGGTAAATCCTGCTTTAAATGAGCAGCAGCTGGCTTCACTTTTAACCATGGCCGGTTTGGAAGTTGATACAGTGTATCCGGTAGCGGGCGTATTTGATCGAGTTATTGTCGCAGAAGTGAAGAGCACTTCACCCCATCCACAAGCCAATAAATTGACCTTATGTGAAGTAAGCACGGGTAACGGCAAACCTCTGCAAGTTGTTTGTGGTGCTGCGAATGTGCGTGCGGGGTTAAAAGTAGCACTTGCTCAGGTAGGCGCTAATCTTCCCGGTGGCTTGGTAATTAAAGAGGCAATGTTACGTAATGAACTCTCGCAAGGTATGCTTTGCTCAGCTGCAGAGCTAGGCTTGGCAGATGTTGCTGATGGTATCATGGAGCTGGATGAGAATGCCCCATTAGGGGCTGATTTACGTACTTATTTAGCGCTTAATGATCATATTTTAGATATTGATCTAACACCTAACCGAGCCGATTGTCTCAGTATTCTTGGTGTTGCTCGTGAAGTATCGGCATTAACGAAGGCTCACCTCAAAGCACTTCCAAATCAAATTAGTCAACCGACAACAGACACCTCTCTAGCAATTCGATTGCATGCAAGTCATGCCTGTCCCCAATATAGTGGCCGGGTCATTCGTGGTATCAATTCCCAGGCGCAAACCCCTGTCTGGTTGAGTGAGCGTTTGAAACGAGGAGGTTTAAGGCCAATCCACCCAGTCGTTGATGTGACTAATTACGTCATGCTCGAGCTCGGGCAACCGATGCACGCTTTTGATTTGGCAACCCTTACAGGCGATATCATCGTGCGTTTTGCTGCTGGAGGTGAAACTCTCGAGTTACTCGATGGTCAGCAAGTTCAGTTGAACGACAAGGTCTTGGTCATTGCTGATAGTGCAAAACCTTTGGCAATAGCTGGGGTAATGGGAGGTCAAGCCAGTTCTGTGCAAGAGGGGAGCAAAGACATTTTTCTTGAAAGTGCTTATTTTGATCCTCTTACGATTGCTGGCATCGCCAGACGCTATGGACTTAGCAGTGACTCATCCCAGCGCTTTGAGCGTGGTGTTGACCCTGCTTTGCAAGTATTGGCATTAGAGCGGGCTACTGCACTTTTACTGGAGATTGTAGGTGGGGAAGCCGGGCCAGTTTCATTACTTTCTGAGCCTGCTGCTTTGCCACAGAAAACGACTGTTTTATTTAATCCAGCAAAGGTTGCACGAATAACTGGCATGACAGTCGCGCTGCAAGAGATGGTTGCGATGTTGCAAGGTTTAGGTATGACGGTTGATAAAGGAGAGCCCTTATGGAAAGTGGGTATTCCCTCGTATCGTTTTGATATCAAGCTTGAGGTGGATCTCATTGAAGAAATCATTCGTCTGTACGGCTATGATAAAATGTCAGGGGAAAGAATGGTTGCCATGGTGCAAGCCGGTACGATAAATCCTTGTGAGGAGCTTACTACACGAATTGCTCGCCTATTCACGGCCAGAGGATACCACGAAACAATTAGCTATAGTTTTGTTGATCCTGAAATACAGCAAGCCCTCTATCCAAATGCACAGACTATGCAGCTCCTTAACCCTATATCCTCTGAGCTATCACAAATGCGTGTCGGTATGTGGCCAGGTTTGCTTGCGTCTATGATTTATAATACTCATCGACAACAGACAGCCATCAAATTTTTTGAAAATGGAGTAATTTTTGATTTACAGAGTGGTTTATTGCAAGAGCATCCCTGTGTAGCCGGTTTATTGGTCGGCGAGCGAGGTGCAATGAATTGGGGTGAGGAAACAAGGAAATTCGATTTTTATGATTTAAAGGGTGATTTAGAAGCACTGTTTGCTGCTTTACACTTAAGAAATACCAGTTTTGTTAGCGCTGACCATCCAGCACTACACCCTGGTAAGTCAGCGAGTATCCTGATTGATGCGCAGCATGCAGGCTGGTGCGGAGTATTACACCCACGCATAGCAGACGCACTTGATTTGCAGGATGAGGTGGTGCTGTTTGAACTGCGGTTAAATGCGATGATGAGTGAAATCCCACTACGTTATCAACAAATCTCAAAATTTCCTCAGATACGTCGTGATTTATCAATGATAGTGGATGATGAGGTGAGCGCTGCCCAAATTGAAGCCGAGGTTCGCAAAGTGGTGAGCACTGACTGGCTAAAGGCATTTGATATTTTTGATGTTTACACCGGCGAATCGATTCCAGAAGGGAAGAAAAGCTTAGCAATCGCCTTAACTTTGCAAGATAACAACCGGACTATGGTCGATAGCGAGATCAACGCAATAATTAGTGCTATAATCAACAAATTGAACGAGGAATTTTCCATAATATTGAGGGACTAATCGTGAATGCACTAAGTAAAGCAATGATTGCGGAAACCTTATATAATGAGTTTCTGCTGACTAAACCTGATGCGAAGGAAATGGTAGAGCAGTTTTATGAAGCACTGAGGCATGCCCTTGAAAATGGCGAGCATGTCAAATTGTCAGGTTTTGGAAATTTCATTTTGCGGGATAAAGCGCAACGCCCTGGACGAAATCCTAAAACTGGTGAGGAGATACCGGTCGTAGCACGGCGTGTCGTCACTTTTAAACCCGGACTTAAGTTGAAAACAAGCATTGAAAAACGGGGTAAATGAGCTTTTGACGTATTACAGTAAACATATCTTTTTATGTACGAACCGTAAGGCAGCTGGGAAGAAATGCTGCGCTGATTCGGGTGGTGAACCCTTTTTTGATTACATGAAATCAAAATTATTGGAGCTAGGGTTACATGGCCCTGGTAAAATAAGAGTCAGTAAATCAGCTTGTCTCGGCCGCTGTAGCGAAGGGCCTTGCATCGTAATTTATCCCGAAGGCATTTGGTATACTTATACCAGCATAGCGGATATTGATGAAATTATAGATAGTTATCTTATCGCAGGTGAGCCTGTAGCTCGTTTGTTAATCCCAGTTTAATAGCCTTAATAGGGTCTGTTGACCCCAGATCATCCTGAGCGTAGCGAAGGATCTCTTGAATGTGGCATAGTGCTCAATCCAGGAGATTCACTGCGCTCAGGATGACGTACTTTGGGAGTTACAAAAGAAAAAATTTATCATTTTAAGTAAAGAGGTAAAAAATGAGTCGATTACATGAGGCTGTTAAAGCTGGGAAGATAGAAGATGTACGTCAATTTCTTGCCGATGGATTTGATCCAAATGAATATAATGAGTATGGTGAAACCGTATTATCAGAAGCTGTTGGCGCTAGCTTGCGCAATAACCTAAATGATTATCTTCCAGTCATCGATTTGCTCCTAGAGAAGGGAGCAAACATAAATGCTCTAGGTATTAAAGGACAGAAAAGATCAGTTTTACATTGGGCTGCGGAAGCAAGAGTCCCTGAATTAATTGATTTTTTATTAAAACGAGATGCTAATGTACATAGTAGAACTACATTCCAGGATACTCCTTTGCACCTTGCAATGTCAGAGAGTAGGGTCACAGCAAACGAGCAAAATATGATACAGTCTGTCGAATTGTTACTAAAATATGGTGCAAGCCCTGAGGCTACCAATGAGCTTGGATGGAAAACGTATCAAGGTGTTGATCGTAATTCAAAACTTTATAGCCTATTGTCTGAGTATGGTGTGTCAGGAGAAAAATCTAAAGATGAGCTTTTTCTTGATGACCTACTTTCTCCTTTATTATTTTTTATTCCGAGACAACTGATGACAACTATTTTAGAGAATGAACAAATTAATCTCGACTTACCATTAAAGATTTTTAACGCAAAGAATTTATCCCAATTATCAATAGCAGGCATTGACCCTAATCTAGATGATAATCAAAAAAAGTATCTAACCTGGGCATTAAAAAATTTATTTGTAGAAAAGACATCCTTGAAGGTACTTCGTCTTAACAATGTACCCGGCTCAGTAATAGATATTTTATCAACTGGGTTATTAGACCCAAAATGTTCAATCAAGGAGATTCATCTTAGTTCTCTTCTTTCAGAGTCAGTGGTAAAGCTTAGGGAGATACTTAAAAACCCAAGCTGTAAAGTGACTAATCTTGGGCTTGGTTCCCTTGATGAAAACGTGGTAAGGGCAGCCGGGGATTTATTGAAAGACCCAAGCTGTAAAGTGACTAATCTTGAGCTTCGTTCCCTTGATGAAAACGCGGTAAGGGCGGCCGGGGATTTTTTGAAAGACCCAAGCTGTAAAGTGACTACTCTTGTGCTTCATTCCCTTAATGAAAACGCGGTGAGGGCAGCCGGGGATTTATTGAAAGACCCAAGCTGTAAAGTGACTAATCTTGAGCTTCGTTCCCTTGATGAAAAAGCGGTAAGGGTGGCCGGGGATTTATTGAAAGACCCAAACAGTAAAGTGACTACTCTTGTGCTTCGTTCCCTTGATGAAAACGCGGTAAGGGCGGCCGGGGATTTATTGAAAGACCCAAACAGTAAAGTGACTCAGCTTGTGCTTCATTCCCTTGATGAAAACGCGGTAAGGGCGGCCGGGGATTTATTGAAAGACCCAAACAGTAAAGTGACTCAGCTTGTGCTTCGTTCCCTTGATGAAAGCGCGGTAAGGGCGGCCGGGGATTTATTGAAAGACCCAAACAGTAAAGTGACTCAGCTTGTGCTTCATTCCCTTGATGAAAACGCGGTAAGGGCGGCCGGGGATTTATTGAAAGACCCAAACAGTAAAGTGACTCAGCTTGTGCTTCGTTCCCTTGATGAAAGCGCGGTAAGGGCGGCCGGGGATTTATTGAAAGACCCAAGCTGTAAAATGACTACTCTTGTGCTTCATTCCCTTGATGAAAACGTGGTAAGGGCGGCCGGGGATTTATTGAAAGACCCAAGCTGTAAAGTGATTACTCTTGTGCTTCGTTCCCTTGATGAAAACGCGGTAAGGGCGGCCGGGGATTTATTGAAAGGCCTCAGTCGCAAGATTCTGGTTAAATCTTTTGTAAATCTTAGACCTCAGGCTGAAGAGATGAATTCTTTGAACGCGAAAGGAATAACTATTTTAGACATGAATAGTAACCAAGCCAGCATCTCACACCCAAGCTCTTCAAGCTCTAGTGTTGCTCAACCTAATAACAAAAGAAAAAGTGAAAATGAGAGCGAAGATGCCCTTGATAAAAAAAGAGCAAGATTGGATGCAACTCCTCAATTGCCATCTTCTATTCAAGCTTCAGCGAATACCCATTCCTCCATTCACCACCCAAACCCAAATCGAATGAGTGAACGAGAACAAACAAGTCTAACCCCACCACATACGCCGTTTACATCTCCTAGTTCTTCATTTTCTTCAAGTTCAATTAATTCTCCAATAGGTACACCTGTTAATTTTTTCAGACCCGCAGCAATAGGACCAACATCCTTACCATTGCCACCAATGCAAACTTTTGTACCCACAGCTCGTTTAGCTAGCTCTATTAGCCCCTCAACGAGTACTGTCCAAAACCAAGGGAGTTCGTATAGTTCGGCCTCTTCGATTACAGGAAGTTCAAACCCTAGCCTTGCAGCAGGAAACGGGATGACTAATCTACGTATTCATAGTTTAGAAGGGTCGGCTTTTTCAGTGAATCAAGAGCAACGGCTAAGGCCAGAAGCCAAAATTAAAGAAGAGCCTATGAGTGAAGATTATCATCCTCACTAGCTGCTTACCTACACAAATTGGAATTCAAAGGGACATTTTCATTTTGGGTTGACAGTTTGCGATCTTTTACTTGTAGGTTATCCTTGTTTTGGTTAAAATCGCCCATCTATGATTGAAAGATGACTATTAGGCGGTATGGAGTTATTTAATAATGAAGACATTTAGTGCCAAGGCGCATGAAGTCAAGCGTGACTGGTATGTAATCGATGCAAGTGATAAAATTTTGGGTCGTCTTGCTACTGAGGTTGCTCGCCGTTTACGTGGCAAACATAAAGCAGAGTACACCCCCCATGTTGATACAGGTGATTACATCATTGTAACTAATGCAGAAAAAGTGACTGTAACAGGTCGTAAATTTAAAGAAAAAATGTATTATCGTCACTCTGGTTTTCCTGGTGGTATTAAGTCGATTTCTTTCGATAAATTGCAAGCAAAGAACCCTGTGCGTATCATTGAATTGGCAGTAAAAGGTATGCTCCCCAAAAACCCATTGGGTCGAGAAATGTACCGTAAGCTGAAAGTCTATGCAGGGAATGAGCACCCACATACTGCGCAGCAACCTAAGCAACTTGAGATTGAGGAATAAGTATTATGGCTGAAAAACGGCAATACTATGGTACCGGCCGGAGAAAAAGTTCAACGGCGAGAGTGTTCTTGCGTCCTGGTAAAGGTGAAATTAAAATCAACAACCGTGCCTTAGACGATTATTTTGGCCGTGAGACTTCGTGTATGGTCGTCCGCCAGCCATTAGAAACTGTAGACGTAATTGGCAAGTTTGATGTGTATGCTACGGTAATTGGGGGTGGGATCTCTGGTCAAGCAGGTGCTGTTCGTTTAGGTATTGCTCGTGCTCTTGTTGCCTATGATGAGTTTGATCTGGCTGAAAATGCAGAGCCCAGTCCTGATTCCTACCGCAGAAAATTACGGGCGCGGGGCTTATTAACTCGCGATTCGCGTCGCGTAGAGAGAAAAAAGGTTGGTTTGCACAAGGCTCGCCGCGCAACTCAATACTCGAAGCGTTAAACGCTGTACCAACCCTGCCATGGTGGAGCAAGATCTTGATCCTAACAATGAACCCAATGAGGAAAAGATTGATGAGCAAAGACGCCGGTTTTTGTTAGCTGCGTCCGGCGTTTTAGGTGGGATCGGTGTAGCCTTTGCGTTGACTCCTTTCATTTCTTCCTGGTTACCTAGCGCGAGGGCGCGAGCGGCCGGGGCTCCAGTACAAGTGGATCTCAGTAAAATTGCCCCAGGGCAGCAAGTGACTGTGGAATGGCAAGGTAAACCAGTTTGGATAGTCCGTCGTACACGGGACATGTTAAAGCAGCTAGCCGGCCATGAGGCCAGGTTGCGTGATCCAAACTCACTTGTTGAACAACAACCTGCTTATGCAAAAAATCAATACCGCTCAAGAAATCCGGAATATTTAGTGTTAGTAGGACTTTGTACCCATTTGGGTTGCTCACCTAAATATACGCCAGTGGTCAATGCACAGGGATCTCGATGGCCTGGTGGTTTTTATTGCCCTTGTCATGGCTCAACTTTTGATCTTGCCGGACGAGTATTCAAAGGTGTTCCAGCACCCATCAATTTAGCAGTCCCACCTTATCAATTCATCAGTGAAAAAGTTATTGTGATTGGGCATGATGAAGAGCAGGGTGGCTGATTATGCAAAGACTACTCAATTGGCTGGATGCACGGTTTCCTTTATTAAGCACATGGAAAGATCATGTGAGTGGGTATTACGTACCTAAAAATCTCAATGTCTTTTATGTTTTCGGCTCATTAGCTCTCGTCGTTTTAGCCATCCAGCTAATAACCGGTTTATGGTTAACCATGTTTTACATTCCAACTGCAGAGCAAGCGTTCAGTTCGATTGAATACATCATGCGCGATGTGAATTATGGCTGGTTATTACGATATATGCATTCTACTGGGGCATCTGCTTTTTTTATTGTCATCTATTTGCATATGTTTAAAGCGATATTGTATGGCTCCTACCAAACACCAAGGGAACTTGCCTGGCTCCTTGGTATGCTATTGTTCGTTCTTTTGCTCGCGGAAGCGTTTTTGGGCTATTTATTACCTTGGGGGCAAATGTCGTATTGGGGAGCGCAGGTGATTACTTCTCTCTTGAGTGCAATACCTTACATTGGTGATAGTTTGGTGATTTGGGTACGTGGCGACTACAATGTGGCGAATGCAACGCTGCAACGCTTTTTTGCTCTGCATGTTATTGCTATTCCGCTTTTGCTATTACTGGTCGTTTTTTTACATCTTATTGCCATACATAAAGTAGGCTCAAATAACCCTGAGGGGGTCGAAATTAAGAAATACCTGGATGAGTGGGGTAAACCTATTGATGGCCTCCCTTTTCATCCTTACTTTACGGTGAAGGATTTTGTAGGCGTTTTAGTTTTTTTGATTGTCTTTTTCGCGATTGTGTTTTTTTTCCCAGAGATGGGGGGATATTTTTTAGAGCATGAGAATTTTGCTCCTGCAAATCCCCTCGTTACGCCAGAGCATATTGCTCCCGTGTGGTATCTAGCTCCTTTTTATGCGTTGCTACGGGCGATTCCAGATAAATTAATGGGAGTAATTGCCCTGGGAGCGGCTATCTTCATTTTATTATTACTGCCCTGGTTAGATAAAAGTCCGGTACGCTCGATGCGCTATAAGGGATATTATTCCAGGTATGCTTTAGGCGCATTTGTAATTTGTTTTTTCATTCTAGGTTATTTAGGTACAGTGAATGTGACACCGGTTAAGCAATATTTAGCCCGGGCTTGTGCGGTGGTGTATTTTGCCTATTTCCTCCTGATGCCGTTTTATAGCCGTTGTGAAACACACCACACACCTCCCGAGAGAATAGGGTGAGCAAATTACTCATTTTAGTTTTACTCGTAGCATGGCTGGTGCAAATTACCTATAGCGCTACACCAACCCTGTTGCCAATGCACATTGATCTTAGCGATCGAGCTAAACTACAGCGTGGGGCTCAACTATTTATGAATTATTGCTCAGGCTGCCATTCATTGCGTTACCTGCGTTACAATCGCATGGGTAAAGACTTAGGTTTGGATAAGAATGTACTAGTGAATAATCTAATTTTTACGACCGCTAAAATTACCGATCCAATGACTATTAGCATGCCGGCTGTTGATGCACGTCAATGGTTTGGTCTTACTCCCCCTGATTTGTCATTAATTGCACGTGAACAAGGGGCTGACTGGATTTATACTTATTTGAAAAGTTTTTATGCAGATAATTCACGCCCTTTTGGTGCTAACAATATATTAGTCCCTGATACAGCAATGCCCAATGTGTTAGCCCCGCTGCAAGGGCAGGTGGTTGCGGTACATGAGAATCTGATCCTTAGCAAGAAGGGGGAAATGAGTCCACAGCAATTTGCTAGCCTGTTAGACGATTTAGTCACTTTTCTAGTTTATGTGGGCGAGCCAGTACAGTTAATCCGCTATCGTATGGGAATAATAGTGATTACTTTTTTAGCTATTTTTTTATTGATAGCCTATCGGCTTAAAAAATTATTACCCCCCTTTCATCATGCTGATTGAAATTGTGATAAGATGAGACCATTTGACCCTAACTTGACTTTAACCATTTTACAAACCTGCCGTCATTGCGAGGAGCGTAGCGACGAAGCAATCCAGCGACCTTTCCTAGCATCTCATAAGGCCACTGGATTGCTTCACCTTCGGTTCGCAATGACGGGGTATTGAGCAACATTATAAAAATGGCTAAAGTCAAGCCTAATAAATATGGATTAACGTTTTTCGAGGAGTTGTGATGGCCATAGTAGCAAAGCGTACCGTTATGTCTTTGTATTCTGACAGCGATGATGTTTATAGTCACCAAGTGCGTATCGTTCTAGCGGAAAAAGGGGTTAATGTCGACATTTTACCCGCTAAACAAGGTGAGATTCCAAATGATTTGTATGCAATTAATCCTTACGGCTCTATCCCAACGCTTCTTGATCGTGAATTAGTATTGTATGAAGCGCGTATCATTATGGAGTACTTGGATGAGCGGTTCCCGCATCCACCACTACTGCCTGTTTATCCCGTTGCTCGTGCTGAAGCGCGCAAGATGATGTATCGTGTTGAGCAGGATTGGTATTCGTTAATGCTGCGTATAAAATCGGGTAATGATGTGGAGCAATCCCGCCAACATTTATTAGAAAGTTTAGTGAGTCTCGAACCCGTTTTTGCTGATAAGCCATATTTTCTTAGCGATGAATTTTCTTTATTGGATTGTGCTCTTGCCCCTTTGTTATGGCGTTTGTCGCAGTTAGAGATAGAAATATCAGCGAATCTGAAAGGGTTAACTAACTATATGCAACGTTTATTTAAACGTGATTCATTCCAGGCAAGTCTAACAGATACTGAAAGGCAAATGAGAGTAGCCTAATGAAAACCGCGATGACGTCTAACAAGCCTTACTTGATTCGGGCAATCTATGACTGGATAGTGGACAATGACTTAACCCCCTATATTTTAGTGAATACTGAATATCCAGGGGTACAAGTGCCTCAGGAGCATGTCAATGGTGGCCGAATAGTGCTAAATATTTCGCCAAAAGCTTGTCGCGGGCTACATCTTGAAAATGATAGAATCGTTTTTACTGCCCGGTTTTCTGGTCAGAGTGTGCAAATTTTTTTAGTGCCCGCTGCGGTACTTGCTATCTATGCGAAAGAAAACGGTCGAGGGATGGAGTTTGGTGAAGAATATAACGATGAGCCACCTCCACCACCGCTAAGCCCAGATGCAAAGGCATGGAAAAAACCGGCGTTAACTTTGGTGAAAAAAGAGAATAAGGACGTGTAATAAAAAAATGATGCCTGCGAAGATTGCCTTGTATCAAACTCCGCAAATTCGTTCGTGTGAACAAATGGCCAAGGATGAGCTGGGTTTGACTGAAGATGAGTTAATGGAGCGTGCGGGTTCTAGCGCTTTTTCTACCTTGACCAAATTATATCCCGATGTGCGCACAATAGCTGTGTTTTGTGGCGCTGGTAATAATGCGGGTGATGGCTATATAGTGGCGCGTCTTGCGCAAGAGAGTGGATATTCCGTTGTTGTCAATCAGTATAAAACCGTTGAAAACTTATCTCCTGCAGCTCGGCACGCTGCCTTACAGGCCATAGCGGCTGGTGTTCCTTGCCAATGTATCGATGATGCTATCGATAGTGATGCAGAATTGATTGTCGATGCTTTGTTAGGAATCGGTTTAAAGGGGAATGTGCATGGTCCTTTGGCTACGGCAATTAATCAAATGAATGATGCCAAGCTTCCCATCCTCGCTCTTGATGCACCCTCTGGATTAGATGCTGATACTGGATGCGTTATGGGCGTATGTGTGCGGGCTACAGCGACCGTAACGTTTATTGGCCATAAATTAGGATTAATGACCTTGGATGGGCCTGATCATTGTGGCGAAATTATTTGTCATAATCTACAGCTGGATAAATGCTTAGCGACTATACAACCCGCTGCTTATCTTGTGGATGAGAATTTGCTCAGAGCGCTCTTACCCCCTCGCTTAAAAAATTCACATAAAGGCCAATTCGGTCATGTATTAATAGTCGGGGGTAACTACGGCATGCCAGGCTCCGTGTACATGGCAGCGAATGCTGCTTTACGTGTCGGGGCAGGGTTGGTGACGATTGCTACACGACCAGAGCATGCCATACACGTTTTGCCTATGCTTCCGGAAGCGATGATTTATGGTATCAAAGAGACTGCTGATCTATTACCCCTGCTAGCAAAAGCGACAGTCTGTATTATTGGCCCAGGACTTGGTAATGATGACTGGGCAAACGATTTATTTACTGCGGCACTTGCTGCCCAGTTGCCGATGATTATTGATGCCTCAGCCTTGCATTTGCTCGCGCAAAACCCCCAGCATGATGATAATTGGATTTTAACCCCTCACCCTGGAGAGGCAGCTAGCTTACTGAACTGTACTGTTGCTGAAATTCAAAACGATCGTTATCAAGCGGCAATACGGTTACAGGATCAGTACGGTGGTAATGTCATTGTTAAGGGTGCAGGTTCACTGATAGTGACGGATGAAGCCGAGATTTATCTCTGCAGGGCGGGTAATCCTGGAATGGCAAGTGCTGGGATGGGTGATGCTTTGAGCGGCGTCATTGCGGGATTAGTTGCCCAAGGGTTATTACTTGCCGATGCCGCGAAATTGGGGGTATGGTTGCATGCCAGTGCGGGTGATGCAGCGGCTGTGGCCAAAGGAGAGCGCGGTATAGTGGCGAGCGATCTGATGCCCTGGCTACACCATTTAGTGAATTGCTGGAAAAGTGAATGACAAGTGTCGTTTCGCTGGATCTCCCTACAGAATCTAGCTCTGCAGCATTTGCAGCGCGTTTAGCAACGTGCTTAGTTTCTCCTTTAGTCATGACGTTCAGTGGCGAGATAGGCAGTGGCAAAACTACGTTTATCCGTGCAATGTTACGCGCTTTAGGAGTAAAATCGGCGATCAAAAGTCCAACGTTCTCGTTGATTGAGAGTTATCAGTGCCAACGCTTGCAAATACATCATTTTGATCTGTATCGTATTCATGATGAAACGGAGTTAGAGTTCATTGGTTTTAGGGATTATTTTCTGACCAATGCAATATGTTGTATTGAATGGCCGGAGCATGCTAGCCATAGTTTAACTTGTGTTGATATTAACTTTGCTTTTATGGTCAGTGGAAGCGGACGATTGCTAACTGTACGTGCAGCCACTAGCACTGGAGAACGAATTTTGTCATGCCTTGTAAGTCAATAATGAAATTGCTGATCATGCGAATGTGGGCAGCGGTGCTTTGCTTTTGTTTATTGGTGGGATTTTGCTCTTCGGCAATGGCAGCAAAACTATTATCCATAGAAATTAAGCAAGGATCTGAGCAGCCTTCTGTGTTGTTTAAGTTAGATAGTGCTGTTGAGCATCGCGTATTTACTCTGACTAATCCTAATCGTGTAGTGATTGATTTGGTGGGTACTGATTTAGCAGTTGATCTCAGTCAGGTGAATTTGGGGAGTCCACTGATCAAATTCATCCGTAGTGGCCACCCTAATCCACAAACTCTACGCTTGGTGTTGGAAGTTAGCCAAGTGGTAAAGACGCGAACAAATCCTTTAGCAGCAAAACATGGGTTTTCGCTTGATTTATCTGCCAATAATGGGCAAGTAGGTAAAGTTAACGCTATACCAATGGATAAAGCGATTAAGCCAAGTGGGACTGCAGCTGTACCGATTACCGCTTTGCATGCACCACGGCGCAGCTTACGCGATGTGATTGTAGCCCTGGATCCGGGCCATGGGGGTAAAGACCCAGGTGCGATCGGGCCTAAAAATACTTCTGAGAAACATGTTACGCTTGCTATTGCCTTAAAATTAAAACAAATTATTGATAAGCAACCGGGCATGCGTGCCGTATTAACGCGCAAAGGCGATTATTATATCGGTTTGCGTGAACGGTTAACCATTGCCAGACGATATAATGCTGATGTCTTTATCTCCATTCATGCGGATGCTTTTATTAATCAACATTCAAATGGTGCATCGGTGTTTGCTTTATCGCAATCTGGTGCAACAAGTGAAGCAGCGCGTTGGCTAGCAGAAAAAGAAAATTATTCTGAATTGGGCGGAGTTAATTTATCCGAGTTGGATGATCAAAATGGTCTAGTGCGTACTGTGTTAATTGATTTATCGCAAACTGCGACCATCGGTTCAAGCATACACATGGGCGAAAGGGTTTTACGCCATTTAGATACCATAACCACGCTACATAATAATAAAGTCGAGCAAGCTCGCTTCATGGTGCTTAAATCACCTGATATTCCATCCATTTTAATTGAGACAGGATTTATTTCTAATCCGCGGGAGGAAAAAAACTTAACGAGCGCTGCCTACCAAACTCGCTTAACCCAAGCTATTTTTCAGGGGCTTAAGGGATACTTCTGGGAATATCCTCCCCAGGCTACGCGTATTGATACTTTAGTCAATACTGCTAATGTTCACATAGTGGAAAAAGGCGAATCACTAGCAAAAATAGCTAGCAAATATCATGTACCAGTTACTGCTCTACAGAGCGCAAATCATTTGTCAAAGGCGCAGTTGCGAGTAGGGCAAAAACTTATCATCCCCTCCGCGCTGACATGAGAATTCAGCAATTACCTATTGCAGTAGCCAATCAAATTGCTGCGGGCGAGGTGATTGAGCGACCTGCTTCAGTAGTTAAGGAGCTGTTAGAGAATTCCTTTGATGCACAAGCTGACTTAATCAGTATTGATATTGGTTATGGTGGCTTAAATCAAATAAAAATAAGTGATAACGGTGCCGGCATTGTGGCAGAAGATTTACCGCTAGCCATAGCTGCGCATGCGACGAGCAAAATTAGCCAACTTAACGATTTGTATTCTATCTCGAGTATGGGATTTCGTGGGGAAGCGCTAGCAAGTATTGCTTCCATTTCTCGCTTGTCTATTAGTTCAAAGCCAGAAATCAGCAACATGCGATGATGCTTTCTACCGAGGGTGGCGAGGCAATTAATCTGACCCCTTGTGCTCGCAGCCAGGGTACAACAATCGATGTGCGTGATATTTTTTTTAATGCGCCAGTAAGGAAAAAATTTTTAAAATCGGAACGGAGCGAATTTCAGGCAATAGAGATGATCGTTAGGCGCTTTGCGTTGAGTGCGCCAGAAATAGCAATTCATTTAAGCCATAATGGGAAGCAGCAATTCAATATACCTGCTGCTCGCTGTGATAAGACTCAATTCGCACGGGTACGCAAATTATTAGGTAAGACTTTTATCGAAGAGGCCCGTTATATCGATATTGAGCATGCAGGGCTGCGTTTGCAGGGGTGGATTTGTACCGCTGATTATCAGCGTAGTCAAAATGATAAACAATGGATTTATGTGAATAAGCGTATGGTGAGAGATAAATTGCTCAATCATGCGGTCAAACAAGCCTATGAGGCGTTGCTGCATCCGGGTCGTTTCCCTGCCTGCTTGTTGTATTTAACGATAAATCCAGCAGAGGTTGATGTTAATGTGCATCCTACCAAGCATGAAGTTCGCTTCCAGCAACCCAGATTGGTGCATGATTTTATTCGTTCACAAATTCAAGGGGTTTTGGAGCAGGGTAGAGCCCTCATCCGCCCTGCGGGAGAGGGGGAGGATTCGGGCACTTTCTCTCTCCAAGCGGGAGAAGGTGCCCGCAGGGCGGATGAGGGTTATACTCTGCAAGCGGGAAAGGGGGAGTTATGTGAGCCTTACTTACCCCCAAGATTAATCAAAAAGACGACTAACCTGGCAGGGGTCAAAAATTGGTTTGCTTTGCATGCTTCATTTGCCTTGCTATTTTTACACGATCAACCTTACCTTGTTGACCTAGTTGGGCTGCAGCGTAATTGGTTGTTGTCAATATTAACGGCGCAGTCATTGCCTTTAGCTCGTCGTCCGCTATTAGTACCAGTTAGCCATACCATCAAGTCGCTTAGCCTAGAATCTATTCATTTATATAGGGAAGCATTAAGCCAAATTGGCATGGAGTTGGATTTGCTCGGTGAGAATAGTGTTCTAGTCCGCACTATACCTACTGCAATTCCGCACTTGGATCTGCAACAATTCTTGACGACGGTATTTAATTCCTCGTTGCCCTCAATAGGCAAGTTATTCGAATTATTAACGTTATGTCAATCGTTTAATAGTCAGCATGCGCAAGAAGAAGAAATCGAAACTTTAATCGGCTATTTACAGACCTTAGCTAGTGATAAACTAAAAATATGCTGTAAGCATTTATCCATAGAAACCTGTCGGGGTTTGCTAAATGCCTAAAACTATTTTTTGTTTAATGGGGCCTACAGCCTCAGGTAAAACCGCTTTGGCGAGTAAGCTATGTGAAACGTTTCCCTTCGAAATTATTAGCGTTGATTCAGCAATGATTTATCGGGAAATGGACATTGGCACGGCAAAGCCAAGTCCCAGAAGAACTTTTAATAACACCACATCATTTAATTGATATCTTAGATCCCCCTGAAAGTTACTCCGCTGCGCAATTTTGTGAGGACTACCGTGAAACTTGTTGAGGCGATTTATCATCGCCATAAACTCCCTTTGCTAGTGGGAGGGACAATGATGTATTTCCATGCACTGCAACAGGGTTTATCACCTTTGCCTCATGCAGATGATACACTGCGCGCTGTTTTTACCCAGCAAGCAGAGGTTTATGGTTGGGCGTATATGCATCAACAACTTACTCAGGTTGATCCCCAATCGGCAAGCAGAATTCATCCCAATGATACCCAGCGTATTCAGCGTGCTTTAGAAGTTTATCATCTAACAGGTAAGCCGCTTTCTTCCTTTTGGTCTGAGCAGAAAGAAAATCAAAATTATCGTTTTATCAATTTGGTTTTATTGCCAGAGGATCGCAAATGGTTGCATGCACGTATTGCAGCCCGTTTTGAGCATATGTTGGCGCAGGGTTTTGTTTATGAAGTGGCGCAATTACTGCAAAAATGGCAGTTACCATTAACTTGCCCTGCTATGCGTTGTGTTGGTTATCGCCAAGTGATTGATTACTTGGCAGAGGATTATGATTATGAGGCGTTGCGTCATAAAGGAATCGTAGCGACGCGTCAACTTGCTAAAAGGCAATTAACGTGGTTACGCGCTTGGCCGAAAGCCTCAATCTTTGCTTGTGAAAATCCGGCATCTGCCGAGGAGATCGTGGCACTTATCAGGGAAGTATTAGATAATCCTAATCCTAAATTTAGAGAATCGTAGAGGAAACCATGATGTCAGAGAGAAATGAAAAACTAGCATGTGCTAAAAAAAAATACCTTATTCATCGCCGCGATTTACCTCTAAGCTGCCCAACTGATGAAATGGTCTTATGGAACGCCCACCCAAAAGTGTATTTGCCAATTGAGAAAACGGGCACTGAAATGTGCCCTTATTGTGGATCCGTGTTTGTTTTAGAGTAAGTGCTAGGTTTGGGAGAGACCTTCATCCCTATCCAGGGTCTGAAAAACGCCCCGAACTAACATTAAGCCGTCATTGCGAACGTAGTGAAGCCGTCATTGTGAATGTAGTGAAGCCGTCATTGCGAGGAGCGCAGCGACGAAGCAATCCAGTGACCTTATGAGATGCTAGTAAAGGTCACTGGATTGCTTCGTCGCTACGCTCCTCGCAATGACGGGGCGGCGCAATGGCAATGACGGGGTCGGAGCCTATTGCCTATATTAGTAGCATTGCTGTATAATAATTAATCATTTTCAAATTATAGACGGTCAGGATGAAATACTTTTTATATTTATTTTTAGTAATAAGCAGTATGGTCCATGCAAAGATTTATCCGGTTAAGCTCGGCGAGACTAAGGTTGAGATTATAAAACGGAAGGGCCTAGGTAAAACGTTTATTCACTTGCATGAAAATGAGTTTACCGCATTGGCGGCTGCGAAATGTTTTATAGAGCGCGAAGGGGGTACTTTAATTCATTTAAAGCATTCGGGAGCGCGTAATGTTGTATTTTATTTAAAGGGTATTCGTTATGAGTTTGATCCAAATCGTATCTTTACTGATGCGGGGATCAGAAAGACACTGAAACGACATGGACACTATTCTGTAGCTGCTCATCGGGAAGTGAGAAAGCTAGCTCATAATATTATCCGTTTAATTCCCAAAGGCAAAGTCGTTGCGGTGCATAATAATCGCGATTATTCCATTAAAGAGTATTTTCCCCACCACTCTCTAGCCGCAGATGCCAGGTCACTTCATTACCGACCATTCACTAGTTATAGAAATTTCTATTTTGTCACCAAAAAAGAGGATTATGAGCGGTTAAAACGACTTCATTTCAATGTTGCTCTCCAAGCGAATAATGCCCAAAATGATGGATCATTATCCTATTATCTAGCTAAGAAAAACTACATTAATATTGAAACTGGTTACGGGCAGTTGGTCGCTCAGCTTAAAATGCTGCACCATGCTTAGGATCTGTTGACAATCCGCCACGTCATCCTGAGCGCAGCGAAGGATCTCCTGAATGTGGCAGAGTGCTCAACCAAGGAGATCCTTCGCTGCGCTCAGGATGACGGGCGCTGGCATAAAAAACCGCATTTTTAATCATACTCGGGTGCTAGCGCTGTCTCTGAATTTGAGTGCTCTTTGAATAACTGGTATATTTGCCGCTCTATTACCGAAGAGGTAACTGGACTTTGGACAAACTTCGATCTGAACGGGCCCGGGCCCGTGGGCGAGCCCGAGCCCGCCCGAGCTCCGAACAGTGATAAGTTACAATCAAATCCAGATTATTAGCAATATTCCAGCATAACAACGCGCAATCTGCACTATTTATTAACTATTTTATCTTGATTATGCAATGATTTTTTCATCAAGAGCCGTGTTTTTCCACTTTTTAACGATAGGATGGCGCATGCGTTTTACCTGAATGTTCCCCGCTTGTCGTCCAAGGGATTTTTTTCGGGGTTTGGGTGGTTGAGCTGGTGTCCCAATCATTCGAATAATTCGTTCAAAATCATTTTGAACTTGTGTTGGTTGCTTTATAGTTTCATTATCCTAGAAAAAGCAGTTGAAGCCGTAGCGAGCAAGTCAAAGGTGCTGAAGATGTTCGGCTTTTTTGAATTTTTTCGTGAAAGCAGTAGTCACCACTACGGTGAGCGAAAAAATTCAAAAAAGCCGAGCAGATTCAGTGCATTTGGCTTGCGCAGTAGGCTTCAACTGCTTTTTCTAGGATTATACATGAAGAACATTATCGCTTAGCCAGAGATTTACTTATTCGCATTGTTATGATGTTGACTAAAATGGCGCAAAAAGTAGATTAGCCGGAGCTCGGGCGGGCTCGGGCTCGCCCACGGGCCCGGGCCCGTTCAGATCGAAGTTTGTCCAAAGTCCAGGAGGTAAGCATTATGGCTTTTAATTTATTTAAAAAAGTAGGTTATTTTTTATACTCTCACAGACAATTCCTTGTACCTCTCCCTAAAGAACTACGAGAATATCCTACGGCTAGAACGCAACGCACCACTCTTGGACAAAAATTTAAAGATACTTTTTTAGCATTTGCAGGGAAATTGGCTGTTTTCCCAGGACCACGGAGCAACAACCCTGTCCCAGCCAAGAATCCTCGGCTGGGAATATTTGATTACTTGACCTTAGGAATCCCTAGATTAGCTTCGTTATTATTCCGCGGTGCAGTTGCGCTATCCGGAAAACACCCCATACTAGCTCTTGTGGTATTGGGTTTATTTGTAGTATCTAACATCATTCTCATGCCTCTTCGTTACTTTGTAGCCGCAGTGGCCACGATTGCAGTGTCTCCAGTAGTCCTAGTTACTCAATTCCTGAAGCGGTACAAGCTGCCTTTGGAATACAACCCTAGTTGCGCTTTTGCTCGCAGCTGAACTACGGGTGCTATCTCTAATTTGATTATTATTTGAATAACTGGTATCTTTAGCGCTCTATTACTGAAGAGGTAAGTATTATGGCTTTTAATTTATTTAAAAAAGTAGGTGATTTTTTATACGATCACAGACAATTCCTTGTACCTCTCCCTAAAGAACTACGAGAATATTCTGCTGCTGCTAGAACGCAACGCACCACTCTTGGACAAAAATTTAAAGATACTTTTTTCGCATTTGCGGGGAAAGTAAGGGTCAGCGACCTTAATCCAGGGGAACGAGAAAGTCTCCTTGGGGCCAAAAGTCCTCGGATGGGGATATTTGATTATCTAACCTTAGGCATCCCTCTTTTGGCCACGAAGCTATTCTATGCTGCAGATTATTTCAAACGCAAAGACTACACTCTATTAGCAAGGCCTGTAGCTATTTTAGGATTCATAGCTAACATCATTCTCCTGCCTCTTCGTTACCTTGTAGCCACAGTAGCCACGATTGCAGTGTCTCCAGTAGTCTTAGTTACTCAATTTTATTCAAAGATTGTTGGATCTAAGGAATATAATGAAGCTCTTGAAATCCCAATAGAGGCGGGCGGCACGTATCTTAGAGATTACCTTGCGCTCAACCAAATAGATGCAAGTGACTTACGTCTAACTGCTCTCGGATCCATCCGAAATTCTGAAAATGTCGCTACGAAGATTGTATTAAGGCTTTCACCAAAAGGACAGCTAGGAAACGAGAGCACTCCCACATTTCAATTTACAATACCTGTACCTCAGCAAAAAGAAAATGAACCAGAAGCTCAAACCATAAACGACGCTTTGATTCTTAGTGGGCTCACCGCAACCGGACTGACTAGAGAGCAAGGAGCCAAAAGAAGCATACAAGCGGCACTAAACCTTAATATGTTTAAACTGAATTCTCGTATTTTGGAAAAAAGTGATAAAGTTGCTACACTGAACACCACCGAGCATGATGAGATAGAAGCTGCCCTTGCTGGAATACGACAGTAATTTTAGGGTCAACAGACCCTAGTTGTAACACGCTTCTTATAATCGCAACCAAACTACTGCCAAAATTAGCTTATTGGTTATCTTTAAGCTATTCTAAATAGAAGGTAACTCTCCACGTCATCCCGAGGAGCTTGCGACGAGGGATCTCCATGCAGTGGCACAATTTTAAATACGTGCCGTTTGCTGGAGATCCCTCGCTTCGCTCGGGATGACGTGGGGAGTTACAATAGAAGTGTAAAGAAGGAGCTTTCACTCTGTAATTCCTCAATAAAGTCCGGCAAACAAAGTCATTTCCAAACCTTCGCACGGCATACAAGCATTTAATACAAAATGTTTGTCTAAATTGTTGAGACGTTACATTACGGTCTGTTGACAGTTCGCTAGTTTGCGCTGAAAACGCCGTCATTGCGAGCGTTAGCGAAGCCGTCATTGCGAGGAGCGTAGCGACGAAGCAACCAGTGGCCTTATGAGATGCTAGGAAAGGTCGCTGGATTGCTTCGTCGCTACGCTCCTCGCAATGACGGGGAGCTACGCTCCTCGCAATGACGGGGAGCTACGCTCCTCGCAATGACGGGGAGCTACGCTCCTCGCAATGACGGCGCTTTCGGCCAAAATAGTAGAATTGTCAACAGGCCCCAATCCAGTGGAGGGATTTTTATGAGCTTCTATCAACCAAAAATAATGCTAGCAGTTGCATTGATTAGTTTTTTTCCTCTGCTAGTTTTTGCTAGTGCTGATGTCGATAGGCAGGGCGAATCGTTTCAGACAATCTGCATTTCATCTTGGATGAAAAGATTGAGTGATGTAGGGGATAAAGCGAGTTATAAGAGTTTTGGTGAAAAATACTGCTCCTGTGCTTTAACGCAACCTTTGGATACAGATGCTGCCGTGGATAAGGCAATTCAGGTGTGTATGTCACGTACTTTATTGCGTAATACTATGGATTCATTGGAAGATGAAGTTGGCTTAGATAAAGCGAACGATAAAGATGTGAACCAATATTGCCAGGATACTTGGAATCTTATCTACCCTAAAATGACCTCTCAAGGTAAACAAATTGCGACTAGTTTTTGTGATTGCTCACAACCTAAACTCGCGGGACTGCTTAAAGACTCCAACAGCATGACTGACAAAGAATACTATGCCCAAATCGATACTGTCGCAGCGTCCTGCTCTGGACCAATCCAATCGAGTCAATCGCCTGCAAAAACGACGAATTAATGGTGCTTTAAGGGAGCATCTATCTTATCTACATGTGCTATATACTAATAAAAGGGCAATTTATTTTATAAGAAGCCATTCTTAATGGCTAATGTTGGGCCAAGGCCCAACCTACAATCTCGAGATCGCACAGGTGTTGCATTAAAAATCGTAATGTTGGACGTACGATCTCGTGACGCACAGGTGTTGCATTAAAAATCGTTATGTTGGGTTTACGATCTCGTGATCGCACGGGTGTTGCATAAAAATCAAACGTAGGTTGGGCCTTGGCCCAACAAGGGTAGCTGGTACGTTGCAATGGATACAATCAAAGTTTTAGATGTCTCCTTAAGAGACGGTGGTCACCGAACCAACTTTCATTTTGCAAATACTGATCTGCAAGAAATTTTAAAGCGGCTTGATAATTCCGGCCTGGAGTACATAGAAATTGGTTACCGCAATGGTTCGCTGCATCCCATTGACGATCTTGGCAGGGCTGGACTTTGTGAAAAAGATTACCTGCTTTTTTGTCATTCACTGATCAAAAATGCAAAAATTGCGGTAATGGCACATCCTGGAAATGTCAAAAAATCCGATCTGAGAGAATTAAAAGATTGCGGGGTTGACTTGCTGCGAATTTGTATTGCCAAGGGGGAGGTGGAAAGCGCTTATCCAGTCATCGCTTTAGCTAAAGAAGTAGGCTTAGACACTTCGGCTAATTTTATCCACATGTCTTATTATAAGGACAATGAATTGGATGAAGTAGTCGAAGCGATGGTTAAACATCAGCCTGATATGATTTATTTCGCTGATTCAAATGGCAGTATGTTGCCATTTAAAATTCAAGCAATTTATGGAAAATACACGAAGCTGTACCCAATTCCCTTTGGGTTTCACGCGCACGATAATATAGGACTAGCGCAGGCCAATGCCTTAGTTGCATTGAGTAATGGAGTGCAATACATTGATGTTTCGCTTGCTGGCATGGGTAAAGGGATAGGTAATTTAAAGACGGAATTTTTTATCGCTTATTTGCATGCAATAGATATCAAAAAATATAATTTGACAGAAATTTTGTCCGCAGCCAATTATGTGCGTAGTGTTTTGGGAATAGGTCGTGAAGGTATCGAAATGGATGAATTTATTCGGGGTATCTCCGATTTTTCGACGGCGGACCTTAAAATTTATAAAGAGAGTATTTGAGTCGCTTGGAAAAACCAATGAAAAGAAAAATAATGGCGTTTGCGCCAGTTATGCCGCAAGAATCAGATATTGAAGACATTGCTAGTACCTTATCATTTCTCGATGATCATTTCCTCATTGATTTTATTGATCCTCTTTCGCTGCCTGCTGAGCTTTCTAATGAAGCCTACTACAGCCTTTGGCGAAGCAAACTCAAAAGCCAACTCACTTCCTATGATGCTTTTTTGGGTTTTTCGTTTGGCGGAGTGATTTTGCAACAATGCTTTAGTCTTTTTGAGGGCAGTAAAAAGCCAATTATACTTTTTCGACCCCGACGTTTGTTAACGGAACATTGCAAGAGAAATTGGGTAAAGTCGTCCAATTGTGCAAAGAGAATCGCGTCATTGAGGCATTGGACAGGCTTTATAAGGATGTTTTTTATCCTCACGAGCCACCCCAAAAAAATGATGAAATTGACGATAAAGAGGTTGCTACAGATCGTTTGATTGTTGGCTTGCAGCGTGTTTTAACGACTAATTCAACCGATATTGTACAAAATACAACGGTTGATCATTTGCATTTAATCGGTGAGTATTCAAATTTAGTTAATGTAGGCAATGTTATTGCTCCTAAAACCGGGCTTTTGCTTGTGGTGCCCAAAGCGGGAATGCGTGTATTGCAAGATAACCCATCGTATTGCAAAAATCAGATTTTGGCTTTCTTAGGTGTGGAGTGACCTGTTATTTTGCATAATGGAGTGTATCTTGATAAAGATAGCAGTATTACCCGGTGATGGGATTGGCGTTGAGGTGACTATGGCGGCAATTCCTATCTTCAAAGCCCTTAATATCCCTGTGGAATTAAGCTTTGGCGATATCGGTTGGGTTTTTTGGCAAACGGAAGGAAACCCTATACCGGAGAGAACATGGCAGCTAATCAATAGCGCGGATGCAATATTATTAGGTGCTACGACTAGTAAACCGAATCGTGAGGCAATGGCTGAATTAGTGAGTGAACTTCAGCAAGATAAGCCCCATTATGTATCACCGATTATTCAATTAAGGCAAAAGTTAGATTTATTTGCCAATGTCAGGCCTTGTTTTAATATTAAACGAGAAGGTGCAGATTTTAATTTTTGTGTAATACGAGAAAATACTGAGGGCTTGTACTCAGGGTTTGATTACTATCCTTTGCCCGAACAGATCCAACGTTTATTGCATGATAATCAGCGCTGGCGCACAGTCCCAGCAAATGAAATAAGCTGCACGTTGCGTTTGCAAACAAAACAGGGACTTATGCGTTTGTTTGAGTTTGCGTTTCACTATGCTGAAAGTCAAGCAATGCAACGAGTCACTTTGGCAGATAAGCCAAATGTATTACGGCAAAGTGGTGCTTTTGCACGCGAATTGTTTGAGTTAGTGGCCAGCAATTATACGCATATTAAGGCTGATATTCTCAATGTTGATGCAGTGGCGTTATGGTTGATCAGGCGCCCTGAAGAATTTGATGTTGTTGTTGCGGAGAATATGTTTGGTGATATCTTATCCGATGTGGGAGCAGGGGTGATGGGGGGGCTTGGTTTTGCTCCAAGTGCTAATATCGGCCAGCGGGGTTGCTATTTTGAACCAGTGCATGGTAGCGCACCGCGCGTTGAAGAGCATTCTGCTAATCCTAGTGCAATGTTTTTAACTATTGGTCTATTGCTCCAGTATTTGGGGTATATAAAACAAGCCGATCAGATAAAACAATCTGTATCTGCTGTGGTCAAAGCGCATCGTTTTGTTACTTATGACTTAGGAGGCAAGAGTACAACTATGGAAATGGCAAAGGCTATTATTGATCATTGTGTAGCACTATGAATCAAAACAAGCACCCAAGTCCTGTGGGACAAACATCAGCGAAGAACTTTGCACCAGCGAACCCTCTCCCGCCCTTCGGGCACCCTCTCCCCATGTCTGGGGAGAGGGAAAAATGAGAAAAATCCTCTGGGAAAGCTTACGAGCATTGAGCACTACTGAAATCTCTGATGCACTTGATGCCTGTGGGGTTGCGGGAGCATTGCTGGCTATTAAGCCTCTGAATCCTGGCACTAAACTTATTGGCCCAGCCTATACAATCCAATATTCTTGTTATGAGACAAAGCCTGAGAGTTTTAAGGGAGCTGCTGATTATATTGATTCGGTGCCAGCAAAATCGGTTATCGTGATTGATAATGAAGGACGCGGTGATTGCTCAGCCTGGGGTGATATTTTGACCCAGGTTGCCCTGCATAAAAAAATAGCCGGTACGATAGTGCATGGTGCTGTGAGAGATGTCGCTTGCATCCGCAGTGCAAGATATCCTTTGTATTGCACGGCAATTTGCATGTCCTCGGGTAAGAATCGCGTTTATAAATCAAACGAGCAGTGCCCTTTAACGATCAGTGGTGTGACCATCAATCCAGGCGATCTGATTTGCGCAGATGATGATGGTGCTTTAGTCATCCCGCTACCTTTAGTGGATGAGGTGATTAGCAAAGCAGAAAAGGTAAAATCCTCTGAAAGAAAAATTATTGCGGCGGTGAAAGCAGGTTCTAGTTTAGCCCAGGCACGCAGGGATTATCGGTACGATCAGCCCTGGCTTGATGAGGGTAAATAGCTCATGTTCCTTGCGCTTTGATCATTTACACACTAATATGTAATTTGGCCGATCAGGATTTTAAATGACAAAGCAAGAAATGGAAAAACTTCTTAGGAGAGCTGGGTTTGAAAAAAGATCCGGAGGGAAGCACGATATATGGATAAAGAAAGGATTCCCACCAATACCTGTTCCTCGGCATAAAGGAGATATACCAAAGGGAACCATGAAGAGTATTCTAAGGGCGGCTGGCTTGGAGAAAGATTAATGAGATATTATTATGCAGTTTTTAAGAAAACGTCCGAAGCAATAGAAGTAGAATTTCCTGATTTGTCTGGATGTGTGACATTTGGTAAAGATTGGGAAGATGCATTAGAAAATGCGGGGGACGTGCTTGCTGGATGGTTAGCTCATGCTGAGCCTCAGTTTATTAAAGAGCCTTCTAAACACGATGAATTGGCACATTTAAAAGGGGAACTAGTTCCTATTTCGGTGAATGAGGAGGTAATTGTTTCCTACCAAAAATTAAAACGATTTAATGTTATTTTTCCAGTAGATGTTTTAAAGCGTATTGATGTTTTCCGAAAAAAAGCAGGGCTAAAGCGTTCAACATTTTTGCAAAGAGCAGCAGAACAATATTTGCAAGGCCAAGAGTGATGATAACAATTTGCCAGTAAATTGACACAGGTTGTTACCTAATTAGAAAATTTCTTGCAAAAATAATTCTGCGCTTTGCCATGAACGGTGGTCAGCTTGTGCATTGTAGTGTAAGCCCATTTCATCGTCATTTGCTAGCGGATCGGTAAAGGAGTGGGCGGTGAGCCCATACATGTGAATTTGCCAGTCAATCTTTCTTTGCTTCATTTCGTCAGCAAATTGAATGACCTCTTCCGGTAACACAAGTGGATCATCATAACCATGCAAGACCAGAGCTTTTGCTGGGAACGGCTTCAAAACTGCCTGGGCGGGGGCAGAAAGTACGCCGTGAAAACTGATGACGCCTTTAACGTTGATGCCAGTACGTGCTAGATCAAGCACACATAAACCGCCAAAACAGTAACCCATGGCCGCAATTTTTGTTTTATCGACCTGCGGTAACTGAGCTGCAGTAGTAAACCCTGCAACCATCCGAGCAGCCAAACGCTCCCTATCTTCTCTTAACGGTGTCATGAGCGCTCTTTTTTCCTTTTTAGTGTTGGCAAGCTTTGCTTGGCCATACATATCCACTGCGAAGCCGACATAGCCCATTGCCGCTAATTTTTTTGCTTTATCACAAACCCCTTCACCTCGCCCTCCCCAATCGTGAGCGACTAGCACACAGGGCATAGGGAGATGATTTTTATCATCATAGGCGATAAAGCCACGGCAGACTGTTTTATCATCGTTATACTCAATTTCGTTGGTTTGAATCATGTTTGTCTCTGTCTATTGGTATGTGCCAACTTGCAAGACCCTCATCCGCCCTTCGGGCACCTTCTCCTCAAGGGGAGAAGGGAGGTGATTTGATCTCTGCATGTCAGAAGGGAGATGTTGTTTATCGCGTGGCGCCTTTTAATCCACCGCTGGCGGCGGTTGGGAGGGTGAGGTTCGGGCTTGGTGGGGCGTTTCGGGCATTTTGGAGTAGCAACATCGTGTTGGTTAGTAATATGCGTTCTTGCTGTTGGCGGCTTAAATACAATTGATAATTGATTTCAGCAAGTAAAACGGCGGTTTCTTTTTGCACTGTCGCTAAGGAAGCGTTATTGATTTGATTTAACCACTGGGTATTTGCGCTTAGATCCGGATTATAAAGACGCCAAGTAGCCATAGTGAATTCACTTAACGCCTGACTTGTTTGTTGGCCAGCAGTACCTGAGGCTTGATTTTGTGGCATTCTTTTTGACAAAATGTAATAAAGATTTGCAACACCAACCGAACTTTGCGCAGCAAAAATTCTTAGATTATTCAAGTAAGTTGCCAAGGCAATCTGTGCTTCTTGTTGTTCTAGTTGACTGTAGGTGCCGTTTACATTTTGTGCTTTTCCTAATAAGTTACCATATTCGTTACGGTTAGGCATTGGCATAGGTGATACAAGTCCGGTAGCAAAGCGGATGAAATTGGCTGCCTGTTGCGCTTGGGTTCCTGCAGTTAATCCCTGGGTAGTATTTGCACTAGGGGTTGGAGTGCCTGATGAGCCTGGTGAGACACCAGCACCGCCAGCACTGGATTGTACTGAATAGAGTAATGGGGTAATAAGGCTGTTTACATTAAGTTGGGTTAACAGCGGCTGTACTTGAGCATAAGTGAAATAATTTTGCGTAGTCGGTATTGTTCCAATTGTGTTTATCGAGATTTGATATTCGTTCAGGGTGCCCGAGGGATAAGTACAAGCCACAACAGCAGTACCATCGTTATTCAAACAGTAACTGTAATCAGGGGTTCCCAAAATATTTAAGATGGCTTGGCTGACTGGATCAGCTTGGTAAGGTGGTTGATCAAGCAGCGGTGAAGCGGAAACAGAGTCTTGAGCCGGGGTCGAATAAGGGGGAGTGGCAAACGTATAATTCGCGAAAGCGTTCATGGCGGAATAAGGTGAGGCAGCACCGGCCGTTGAAACAAATGGACTTGTGCTTGCAGCGGCGGTGTTAACCAATAAGGATCCTAAGTAGGTGTTAAAGAGATAGGTTTGATCAACTTGTGCAGTAGCGCCCTGATTAAAAAGTAAATTTTGGCTAATTGTCCCTTGAGGGGTTGTTCCAGCAGGGCTAATCTGTAAATTATAACCAAAATACCCACCTAAATTGAGAAAATAAGTGGTTAAATCACTAAGACCTTGGTCGCTGCCGCCACCTCCTCCTGCCGCAGCAAACGGAGATGATGTAGTAATAACTAAAAAGCTGGATATGATTAGTCGACTAAATAATTTCATTATTCCTCCCCCTCAAGAGCGCGAGCTATAAGTTTTAAGCGGTACTCAGAGAAAACTCGAGCCAGCAAGCGTAATCGTTCAAAAACTATATTTCGTTTAAGAAAAAAGCCAGCAGGATCATTGCTTCCTGTACTGACTTCTTCCGCGTGAATCAAGATCCGTGAGGCACTGCCTGGGTGTACTGTGTCAATAGCTTGGAGTAAACGCAAGCCTCTGCCTGATTTGATGTTAGCGACAATACGAATAAATAGGTCCTCGTGTCCTAGCGTACCCATATCTATTTTTTCAATATCATCAAGTTCCTTACCCAGTTGATTGATTGCATTTTCCAATTCAGGATTACCGTCGAGAGTCCAATCTTCGACACTTTCTAGAAACGTAATAACCCGATAAATCATTGGATCAACGTATTCATGCCAATACTGACAGGAGGCTTGATGGCTAAGATCGGGCATTTTTTACTCTTTTTTTACGGTATAATTCAATTATGGACGACATTTATTCTCACTACTATAGTATAGTAAGAAGAGTAAAAGTCCATTTATAAAAAGTAAAGTTTATGAAAAAGCAGAAGAGAGGTTCCAGGATAGTTAATGTTTTTGTGCGCATATTTAACGTACGAGCATGGATAGATTTTGATCGAATTAAGTCATTTACCTTGTATTTAGTGGCGGGCTTCAAGAAGATGTTTGTGCCCCAGAAAAATCCTCCTGGGGAAACCTTTGAAGATGCGATGATAAGGCTGAATATCAACGAAAAGGAATTGCAAGACAAGAAATCGGCGTTATATCGCTTAAGCCTTCTGATGTGCGCTGCTGCGGTATTTATTTTTGCTTATGCAATCTACCAACTGATTTATGGTAGTTACAGGGCGGTGGTAATTAGCCTGATAATCACGTTGATTGCTTTAGTTTTAGCATTTCGTTATCACTTTTGGTATTTCCAAATCAAGGAGCGAAAATTAGGCTGCACAATGCAGGAGTGGTACAAAAAAGGCCTAATGGGTGAAAAATGATGAAAAAAATAGTTTTGAGTGTGTTAGCTCTATTTTTCCCAATATTATCTTTTGCTTCCGCAGGTGCTTCTGCGCTAACTTTCGCCCCTCCTCCTGGTGATGTTTCAGTTATTTTTTTAGGTAATATTTTTGGCATTGTTGATGGTGTACTGCATGGCACCGGCAGCCAAATTATGGGGAATATGTTCGGCGTCTTCAACTCTGCAGTTTTAGCAATAGGTGGCATTATCATCATCTATACTTTGGTCGTATCGACGATGAATACAGCGCAAGAAGGCCAGATGCTAGGACAAAAGTGGTCATCAATTTGGGTCCCCTTGCGCTCAACTCTTGGTTTAGCTTTGTTGATACCTAAAGCGACCGGTTATTGTTTAATGCAGATTTTTGTTATGTTGATTGTAGTCCAAGGGGTCGGGGCTGCTGATAAAATATGGGGAGCTGCCTTAAGTTATTTGAATAGGGGAGGAGTTATTGTACAAACGAACATGAAGCCCGCAATCTCTTTAACGAGTGCGAGCTCATCGGTTGCAACCGGGGCGGCATCGATTCTTGCTGGCCAAGCCTGTATGCTGGGTTTACAAACTGCTTTAGAGAAGCAGCGAAAAGATTATCTTGCTGAAAAAAGCTCGTCGGGCTCAGGTCCATGTGCAGGGAGCCCATCGGAGGAAATGCAGGCTTTTTGTAATGCAGAAGTACCAGATTTTTTAAGTACGGTGAATGCAGTTGCGGTACAAAACGCAGATCCAAATAGTATGACGCCTTACACGGTGTCGATGCCTAATTTTACGACGCAACCCTATTCTAAACTGAAAGGTATCTGCGGTTCTATCTCGTGGAGTCCATTTTCTGCCCAATCAATACACACTATTCAGCATATAATAACGCGGGTTTCTCCTTCAGAAATTAAGACGGTTAAGATGTCTCGAGCGATAGCAATCCAGCAAATGTATCTTGCTTTATCAACGGTTGCGCGAATCATGGTAAATAATAATCCGAAACTGAATAAAAGTACGGGTAGCGGCACAGTAGAAAATTTTTCTCCTGTGGCAACGCAGCAATTCGGTGTACCCCTTTTTCCCTCAGGTTCTCCTTGTACTGGCGCTAGTCCTGCTTGCACCTCTTGGGGGCGAAATCCATCCAACTCCTCCTCCTCCTCAGCATTGTTTAATGGTGCTGAGTTTCAAGGCGCGGTTGCTGATTATAACGCCATCATGTTACCGACCCTCAATCTTGTTCAACAAGCCAATAATAATGCAAATGCAAATAGCCAGCGCGCTTTTATTCACAAAGCAAATACAGAAGGATGGTTACTAGCCGGTAGTTATTTCTTCAATTTGGCCTTGTTGAATTCAGCAGCGATTAAAAATGCAAATCTCACTGATTCGAATACAGGGCTTGATAGCAGTGTCTTTGACGCAAGTCTGGCACCTTCTGCATTTGGTAGTGCAAAGACGTGTGAGGGTAGGTATGCGACGTTATGTGTATGGTTCAATAAAAATCCTGCTCCAGTGAATAACGTTATTAGCTTAATTAATGGGAGAGATATCCTAAAAACTCCTGTTCCTCCACCGAGCATGAATGCCACTGACCAAAAAGCAATCGAAGACTATGGATCCTCTACTGTTTATGGTTTCATTAATAATTCTGTCATGGTGAAATTGCCCGATCAGCCAGGTTTGCTACCTCCACAGTTTGCGCTGAAATTTAATATTCATATCAACATTGGTCAGTTCCAATTGGAGCATCAAGATTTTCCTTGTGGTGGAGTTAAGATTCTGGGTTTTACATTCTGTTTAGGTGAATTGCTCGGTGAGATTTTTTACAACATCATTATTAAGAACCTGTTTAATTTCTTTTTAAGCATGGTAGCACCTGTTATTAATACAATTGTTATGAGCTTCCTTGCTGCGCCTTTGATTGGTGTTGGCCAGATCTTCCAGCAAGGGGTGGCGATTATTCAGCAGCCAACGGTTAATCCAGTTATTGCGCTTGCTAATATGGGGGTTAATTACATTAATTTTGCTAATGATCTATGGATTTTAATCATTGGAGTAGCTATATCAACGGCATTGGTTCCAATTTTTGGCCTATTTATCTTCGCATTAATCGCCTTAGCGATGCCACTTTTACTTTCTTGGTTAGGAATTATGGTTGGTATAGGATTCCTGACTGCTTACTATATACCTTTTTTACCGTACATGATCTTTACGTTTGGTACGATAGCCTGGCTCATGGCAGTCATAGAGGCGATGGTGGCAGCACCCATTGTTGCTTTAGGGGTAACGCATCCTGAGGGGCATGATGCTTTTGGTAAGGGTGAGCAGGCAATCATGATTTTGATGAATGTCTTCTTACGCCCATCGATGATGATTATCGGTTATATTGCGGGAATTGCTTTATCCTATGTTTCAGTATGGATTATCAATGCGGGCTTTGCTAATGCCGCAGCCTTTATTCAAGGTACTGCCACTGGTATCCAATGGAATTATTCTTCAACCAATACTATGGGTCAATCCGCATCTGAGCAAGCCATGAATCTAGCAAATAATTATTCTTCAATGGGTACGGGGTATAGCAATTGGGCTGGTATTTATGGTTTCTTCTTCTCTATTCTTATTTATACCACGATGTATCTTATTGTCGTGCAGAAGGCATTTACGTTAATTACTTATTTGCCAGATAGAGTACTGCGTTGGATTGGTGGGCAACCAGAAAATATTGGTGAGCAAATAAGTCAATGGGGTGAGGAAGCAAAGGGCAAAGTGGAAGCTGGTGGTAAAGAAACGAGCAAAGCTATGGCCACAATGGATTCACAAATGCAAGGTTATGCTGAAAAAGGTCTTGGAAAACTCAAAGAAGGGCGAGGCAAACCAAGTGTTAGTGGTTTCGGCTCGGAATCTACGCCCGAATAAGGTCAGAGCTCACACCCGTCATTGGGGCTGGATGAGTAAAGCTTTCTTTTACCTCGTAGGTTGTTCTACAAAGCGAATTATCGACTAGATCGCTTTTTACTCCGTAAAACTTGCCATTCTCAATATCGGCGCAAACGCTATCTTGGCTTAAAGAATCCAAGCAATTTGCTAAGCTAAGGGCTTGTTGACATTGGGGAAAAATACCCGCCTCACCAATGGCGGAGTAATGGTCATCCAAATTTGGGTCATCCAACCAACTCTCATCCGACTTAGTATAAAACGTCGTAAAATTACTGAGGGAATAATTAGAGTCCAGCTGAAATACTTTCATTGCGGGATTATTATGATGAATCCGACTGATTGAAGGGGTTGAAAAAAGGTAAATATTGTGTGTTTGGTCTAAGCTAAGTTTTCTTACCTCATCCATGTGCGAATGAGAAGAAAGTAGTGTAATTTCATGATAGCGAGAGCGGTATTTCTTCAGCAGTGCTATAAACTGCTGGAGATAGGTTGAGTGCCAGCTTGACTTGCCCAGATAGTCGGTTCCTGGTGGTATGTGCATTGCAATAAGTAGCTGCTTGGCATAGTGCTGGGACAGTTCTTTTTCCAGCCAAAGGAGTTGAGTTGTCGCATCTTCTTTTTGATTAGGGTATGGAGGTGGTCTACGAGAAGACAAATCAGTAAATTGTATGGAATTCAAAGCAATTAATATCACTTCGTTATTGCCTGGTATGACATAACTGGAATAATAACCGCCATCACGCATGTGTTCATCATTGATCATTAAATTCTCACAATGGGCACATGCTCCACTCCAGTCTTCAGCGACGTCGAGAGGGGAGTGGCCATTATATGAAAAGGGCCCATAGTTACTGAGTAAGGAATCATTATTCCCCGTTACATAGAACATTGGTTTTGCTGTTGTGTCAGCTTGGTAAAGACTTTGAAAAACAATCTTCTCATAACCCTCTTTTTCAATAGCCGGATATTTACCGTGAGTGGGAATGTCGCCTAAGTGGATAATAAAATCGGCATTTTTCGATAATTGACTAAATTTAGTCATCGCTGATTGTAATAACGTATCGTCAGTATCATGCCCATCCCCAGGCGTATTTCGGTAACTGTAATGGATATCAGAAATCGTTAAAAATTGAGTAGAGGAAAAGCAGGTCTGCGTGATAAAAGGAGTCTGGGCGATTAAAGCAAGAATAATAATACGAAACAAATAAGAGAGCATAGAATTATCCTCATGATAAGCAGAGAGGTTAAATCCTAAACTATATGTTGAATTGGGGCAAGGGGAGTTTGCTTTAACGCTGGTACTCTTTCGTGCCAGCGATAATCAATTTATAAACACGTTCCGAGATAATTCCTTGCTCAAATTTATTTTTTGCATCAACGGTCATGAGTTGTCCACGTTGGCGAATTAGTTTGCGGGTTGTGGAGGTGACCTCATTGGGATCACCTTCGAGCAATATATCGCGAGCCTCTTCATCAAATACTAAATATTCGCGCAAAGCAACCCGTTTCCCGTCAATAGTGGGGACTAACTTTTGCCAAATACAAAGGCGGATAGTTTCCAAAATATCAATCGTTCGCCCGAGACGTTCCTCGCCTGCAAACGAAGTGACTAAACGCCGCATTGTTTCCGCGACTCCAGAAGTGTGCAGGGTTGTATAGACAGGGTGCCCGGTAAGCGCCGCTTCAAGGGCTGCGCTAATTGTTTCGGCATCGCGGCATTCTCCGACCATGATTAGGCGGGGTTTACGGCGCAATGCATTGCGCACGCCGTCGGCGAAATCGGGTAAATGGCGAGGAATTTCTGACTGACTCACCACTGCTGAGGTGGTTTCAATCTCATCATAAACGAACTCAATAGGTGCTTCATAGGTCAATACTTTGCGATTCGAGTCACTGGTTTCAATGAGCTCACGAATAATAGAGGCTAAAAGAGTTGATTTACCTGAGCCTGTTGCTCCGGTAATAAAAACGATTCCTTCTTGGGGGGCAATGGCTTCAAGGATGTTCTGCGGCAAATTCATTGTTTCTAATTTTGGCGGCGTCGTAGGGATGGTTCTTAACGTAATTTGGATTGCGTCGTGGCCTTCAACCAAACAAGACGTTGCATTCACCCTATAACGATAGCGCACTCCGCGCGTTTGGGCGGAATTCATAATGCGTATCAATATCCTTACCTGAAAGTAACTGGGTTGTCGCATTAGGGCCATAAATATAATTAATTAAGTCACCTAGTTCTGTATTCGACAGACGGCGATTAGTGATTCGAATTAATCTACCATACACTTCGGCAAAAATAGGTTCACCGGTCTGAATAGTTACATCAGAGGCAGTAAGATTTTCCGCGTGCTGGAGCATTTTATCCATAAAAACTGGCGAAAAACGTGTTGGCTCATCAGCCATTAAATTAATATTTGTCATGTTCAGTGGTATTAACAGGAGCAATGACCGGTTGCCATGCTTTACTCGTAATTATAATTTTAGTGCTTTGTGCCAATTTTTCCATATTTTTGAATTTTTCTAGTGCATTTTCATCTTTAGCAACGGGGGCAATCCATTCTTTGGGGTTGACATTGAGTAATGGTAGGGCAGTGATACGTAATACTCGGTCATCAATATGGATCTCAGAGGCATCTCCTGTTACCCCTAAATCAGTATGAGAAACAAAAGGTGGTGAGACCATATTCATAGCTAGTAATTTACGGTATAAAATCATGCCGACATAATCTTCCTTAATGCGAGCAATACTTTCTTCAAGGATAATAGCCGCTTGCTCAATGCCGTTTTGCCATCCCTTTTCGACGTAATAACTCCATACTTGCTTTTCTCTTCGTGTTCTCGGCAAAAGACTTACATTAGGGTATTCAGGTTGTTGATAATCCATCCACAAATATTGCCGCCAATTAGGAGGGGTAGTCACAAAACGTGCCTGTTTAGAGATTTTATAGACGCGGTCAGAAACACGGATAGTCTGGGCGTCAGCTAGATTAAATGCATTTCGCCCTTCAAGCAGGACAGGTGGCAAGATATTATGATCAAGAAGAAGCGCATTAAAATCATAAATGGCATCAAGCTTACGTTGTAATCGAGTTAATTGATCATCGATCATCCTTGCACGCCAAGCTAGGCCAGATTGGGCTCCGACACTAAGCGCTGTTTCTTTTAGTGCCATTTCCCTAATTTTACTCATTGATCGCCTCTTCCATTTTTTTTTAGTTTGGAAGGTTTGCCATAGCTTGCAATCCAGCCAGCGACCTTGTATCGCCTGGGAGCCGATTTGTGCCATTGGTACAGGCAACTAGTAATAATAAAGCCAAACCTATTATAACGAGTCGTTTAGGAATAAATTTTGGCATAGCGTAATTCTACAACCTGGCTGTTTGGATAAACATGGATGTATGCTTTTTTTCCAGCTTGATAATCAATATCACGCAAGATTTCAGCTAAACTCTCATCCTTAACATTAAGATCAATTAGAACGGGAACTGCTGGCTCTTTACCAAGAACCCGTAAACGAAAATGGGCTGCTTTAGCAACCCTTAAAGTTAATTCCTCAATCGGGCCTGACCAATCTACCGATGCACGAGCCTGTAAATTGTACGCGTTGGGAATGGTTAGAATATTGTCTCTATTGGGTGGCGTGACTATCTTTTCCACGCGCGCTATTTCCAACATGGAATCACTAACTGAGACGGCAGCTTCGGCAAGTTTAATCGTTGCATCATCACTAGGGGCATTTTGCGGGGGTTTCCTATATATCTTTATGCCACATCCATTCAGCAAAATTGAGGCAATAATCAGTATGACAAACTTGTTGATCATCATAGGCGCTTTGAAGTCGATAAGTACTGCTGATTGAAACAGGAGCATGACGCCTTGTCAAGGTTTCGATGAGGTATGTGCTAACTTGTGAGACCCTTATCCACCGCCCCGTCAGTGCGAGCGTGTAGCTCCCGTCATTGCGAGCGTTAGCGAAGCAACCCAGAAGTGTAAGGCACTTTTTTAAATCAAGCCCTGTCTTTCTCTGATGGCTTCCAACCCTGAATCTCTGGGTTGCTTCGCTAACGCTCGCAATGACGGGTTTGAAAGCCAGCTTTAGAAAGCGACACCTTTCCATAAAGCCCATAACTAACCTTCCCCGCTTGCTTTATTTTTTTCTCTTGCCAAACTGTGGGGTCAAGGGGTAATTTTTGTGATGATTCGACATAGATTAGCCCACCAGGGACGAGCAAATTTGTCTTGGCTAGGAAATCAATGCATTCTGGCAGATAGTGAGTTGTGAAAGGGGGGTCGAGGAAGATGATATCAAAATTTTCGTCTGTTTTTTGCAAATAATCTTCAACCAATGCATTAATGACAACTAAACGAGTTGTGTTGAATGAAGACGCAATTTGCTTAAGATTGCTATACGCTTTAGGAGAAGACTCTACTAAGACAACCCGTTGAGCTCCGCGCGAATAAGCCTCAAAACCAAGGGCGCCGCTGCCAGCAAAAGCATCGAGGCAACGTGCGTCTTTAATGTCATGCATCAGCCAGTTAAACAACGTTTCTTTTACTCTGTCAGGTGTGGGCCTTAAGCCTTCAATATCCGGGAAGTGAAGCTTTTTTCCTCGATATTGCCCACCGATGATGCGTACGGTTTGTTTCACATTTTGCCCACTGCGATAAGCAGCATTTTGTCAGGGTGGATCTGTTTTTGAAACGCTTTTCTTATCTCAGCTGTGGTTACGCTACCAATACGGGCCACATAAGTATCTAAATAGTTCTCGGGTAAATGGTAGAAAGCAATACGTAGTAGCATGTTCGCAATGCTGGCGTTGCTCGCTAAGGACAGAGGGAAACTACCCATCAAGTGTTGCTTGGCAGCAATGAGCTCTTGTTCAGTGGGTCCATTGTTAATAAAGGATGCTAAAGTATCTTGCGTCACTTTTAATGCAGTAGCTGCTTCTTTGTTTTGTGTTGATAGGCTGATTATAAAAGGGCCATTCCCAGGCATGGGCAGGAATTGACTTGAGACCCCATAGGTTAATCCCCGTTTCTCCCTTACCTCACGCGATAATATGGATACCAGCGCACCGCCACCCAAAATATAATTACCTACCGTAAGAGGGAAGTAATCTGGATCATGATGATCAATACCAATCTGGGCTATGCGGAGAATGGTTTGCGAAGAAGGGAAGTCAACTGAGATCTTTTCACCTGCTTTAGGTGGGGTTGCCCTAGGAATTGCTGGGGCAGGCTCGCCTTTTGCTAAACCTGCTGTTATTTGCTCAGCGATTTGGTGAGCTTGGTTTGTATCAATTGCCCCTATCATAACCACCACAGCATTTGCACTAACAAAAAAGCGCTTGTAAAAATTCCGCACATCTGCTGTGCTCATAGCTAATACAGTGTCTTTATTGCCATTAATTGGATGTGCATAAGGATGATCACCATAGAGTTTTTCAAAGAGAATCTGATTGGCAACATCATCCGGTGATTCTTGGGTTTGAGCAATCGCTAATAATTGCTGACTTTTTTCGCGGTCAAAAGCCTCTTTTGGGAAATCTGGTTGAGTAATAATAGCAGTAAAGGTTTCTAGAGCTTTTCCTAGTGCATCGGGTTTGGTGAGCGTTTTAAGGTTTAAGGCGGTCATATCCCGGCTGTTCTCGCTGACAAATTGTGCCCCAGTATCGGCCAAGTTCTCTGCTATTTTTGTTGCATCCATCCCGGCATTGCCTTGATTGATCAGATTGGTTGTTAGCGTACTCAGACCCAATTGCTTGCCATCGTAGGCAGAGCCTGCAGCAAAAGCGATGCTGATATTAAGCATGGGAACTTCTTGTGCTTGGTAAAAGACAACACGTGCTCCATTGGCTGTTTGCCATTGCTGTGTTTTAAATGTGTTGGCATGGAGGCTTTGGGCCAGGATAAATAGTAGACTGGCGATGAATAACCGTTTTAAAAAATCCAATTGGCATACTAAGTTCATTGTCGTCCTCCGGGTGCTAAAGGAGTTAAGCGCGCCTCGGTCATTGAGTCGTCTTTAAAATAACGCTTCGCTACTTGCTGTATTTGTTCGGCAGTGATGCTGTTAATCATGTTGATGTAATTGTCAGCAGTTTTCCAGCCAAGACCAATTGTCTCTAATAATCCTAACTCCATCGCCTGGCCGAAAATAGAGTCTTTTTCGTAAGTTTTTTGGGCAATCATTTGTGTCTTGATCCGTTGCAATTCGTTAGGGCTGATGGGCTCATTCTGCAATCGTCTAATTTCCTTAAGAATTGCCCCTTTGACTTCATCAAGGGTGTGTGATTGTGCTGGGGTCGCTAAGAAAACAAACTGGGTTGGATAGCGTTGGTACAAGTTAAAATAAACATTGGCATCACTAGCAATGTGGGTGCCGCGTACTAGATTTTTGGCAAAGCGTGCGCTTTCACCGCCGGCAAGGATGCTGGCAATTAACTCTAAAGCATAGGGTTCCCAGATTGTTTTTGCTGTTGCTACGCTAGGGACAGGATAGCCGAACATGAGCAGGGGCAATTGTGCTGGCCCGAAAATTTCTACTTCTTTTGGTCCTAAAGGAGGTGGTTCAACCTGTGGTCTACGTTGATAGTGAGCCTGCTTACTGATTTTACCGAAATATTTTTTGGCTAACTGGTAGACTTCTTCCGGGTTCACATCCCCTACAACGACTAAGGTCGCATTATTGGGTGCATAAAATTGCTCGTACCAGGATTTTATATCGTTGATGCTCATTTGATGCAAATCGCTCATCCAACCTATCACTGGATGATGGTAAGGGCTTGTTAAGTGGGCGGTGGCTAGGTAACGCTCAAAAGCGAGTGCTTGGGGATTATCATCGGTACGTAAACGTCGTTCTTCACGGATTACATTGAGTTCTTTAGTAAATTCAGCCTTATCTAATAGCAGATTTTGCATCCGATCAGCCTCTAACTCGAAGCTTATAGGTAGCTGATTAGCAGCTACTTTTTCAAAATAAGCAGTATAGTCATAATTGGTAAACGCATTTTCTTGCCCGCCAACCCCAGCAATTGTTTTCGAAAAAACACCCAAAGGATATTTCTCAGTCCCCTTAAACATTATATGCTCTAAGGCATGAGCAACGCCTGTTTCACCCCCAGGCTCATCAGCAGAGCCCACGTTATACCAGACCATGGATACAACAACGGGGGCCCGATGATCTTCCTTCACGATAATTTTTAAGCCGTTGTCTAAGGTAAATTCCGTTACCTGGCTATAGGATTGCCAAGACAAAGCAGCTAAAAGAATAAATAATATGATGCGCATGGATTATCTCCAAAGCAAAAAAAGTGGTAGAATCCCATATTTCTTCCGTTTTGTATACCTTATGAGTAACTCCCCAGGTACGTCATCCCGAGGAGCTTGCGACGAGGGATCTCCATGCAGTGGCAGAATTTTGAAATACGTGCCGTTTGCTGGAGATCCCTCGCTGCGCTCGGGATGACGTGGGGAGTTACCCTTATGATTAAGTGGTTTAAAAGAAATCAAGGTGAAATTGACCCTACAGCACCGGTTGCTGAGGTTCCACCTGTACCTACTGAAGAGCAGCATTATGAGGACAAATTAGCTCATCCACTCACTGTGAGTGATGAATCTCTGCAGCAAGGATTTTTCGCTCGTATTCGACGCGGGTTGACTAAAACTCGTCAGCAGTTTGGTGATGGAATTGGCCGATTACTACTCGGTAAAAAAGAAATTGATGCCACGCTGCTGGGAGAGCTGGAAAGCCTATTGCTCAGTGCCGATCTCGGTGTAGAAACATCACAGAGTATTTTAAACCAACTCAGTGAAGGTTTGGCAAGAAAGCAGCTGACTGATGGCGAGGCCGTTTTCCACGAATTGAAAAAACATTTAGAGAATATTCTAGCAAGCGTTGCAAAGCCCCTCCAACTGGAAACGACAGACAAATCCCCCTTTGTTATCCTAATGGTTGGGGTTAATGGGGCGGGTAAAACAACGTCTATTGGCAAGTTAGCCAGACAGTTTCAGCAACAAGGCAAAAAAGTGATGTTGGCTGCCGGTGATACTTTTCGTGCGGCAGCCATTGAACAATTACAAATATGGGGTGATCGGAATCAAATACCCGTGATTGCCCAACACACGGGGGCGGATAGTGCTTCTGTGATTTACGATGCATTGCAAGCAGCGAAAGCGAGGAATATGGATGTTCTAATCGCCGATACAGCAGGTCGCTTACATACGCAGGGAAGTTTGATGGAAGAATTAAAAAAGGTGAAGCGTGTTTTGCAAAAATTAGATGCACAGGCTCCCCATGAAACGATACTAGTGCTCGATGCAAGTATAGGGCAAAATGCGCTCAATCAAGCGCGTCAGTTTAATCAGGCAATGGGTTTAACAGGTATCATCATGACTAAGCTTGATGGTAGCGCAAAAGGGGGTATTTTGTTTGCGATTGCGCAAGAATTAGGGATACCATTCCGCTACTTAGGTGTTGGCGAAGGAATTGATGATTTGCGCCCCTTTGATGCCGAGCAATTTGTTAGAGCAATTTTTAATGATGATCAAATTTGACCAAGTAACCAAGCGCTATCCGGGTGGTTTTGAAGCGTTAAGCCAGGTTAATTTTTCGCTATCAAAAGGCGAGATGGCTTTTCTTACCGGTCACTCAGGAGCAGGGAAAAGTACCTTACTTAAACTCATCGCAATGCTTGAGCGTCCCTCCTCAGGTCAGCTTATGGTTAATGATACTCCCTTGAATCAGCTGAAGAAACGAGATATTGCTGCTTATCGCAGTAGTTTAGGGATTACTTTTCAGTCACCTCATCTGCTCAGTGACCGCAGCACTTTTGATAATGTTGCGCTACCTTTACAAATTCAGGGTATGGCGCCCGTTATGATGAGCAAGCGAGTCCATGCAGCACTCGATATGGTGGGTTTGTTAGCGAAGGAAAAAATGCTCCCCATTCATTTATCAGCAGGCGAACAGCAACGTGTGGGAATTGCACGTGCAGTAGTGCATAAGCCAGTTTTGCTGCTTGCGGATGAACCTACCGGTAATCTCGATCCTAATCTTGCAGCGGAGATTATGACGCTTTTTGAGCAGTTCAATCAGGTTGGTGTAAGTATCCTCATTGCTACTCATGATTTGCCTTTGATTGCTCGAATGAAACACCGCATTGTTATGCTAAAAGAGGGTCATGTATGTTAGTCAAAATGCGCGCACTACTTGCTTATCATGTACAAGCCGCGAGTAGTAGTTTTAACCGACTCTGCCGTAGGCCCCTTGCTACCCTGATGACCGTGGTAGTGATTGCTATCGCTTTGTCCCTTCCCGCCCTATTTTGGGTTTTCACGGCGAATGTTCAGCAATTAATGAGCGGTTGGCAACGTGGCGGTCATATTTCTCTTTATCTCAAGCCAGCTCTTTCTTCTGCTGATCAGACTGAGCTTCTGGAGCGAGTGCAGGCAACAGAAGGGGTTGGTCATGCTAGCTTAAAATCTGCTGCAGATGGGCTTGCTGAACTCCAGCAGCAGGAGGGTATGCATGATATCATGCGTTATCTTCCTGAGAACCCATTACCTGCTGTGATTGAGGTTATACCCGCTCTTGCAATGAACGCACCCTGGCAGATAGAGCAATTATTTACTCGGCTAAAAGCCTATTCCCAAGTGGAGCAGGCTAAGCTAGACATGCAATGGATAAATCGATTGCATGCGATCCTAGGTTTTGTGAGTAAGGCGGCCCATGCATTGATTGCTTTATTGGCGTTTGCGGTGGTGTTAATTGTTGGTAACGCGCTGCGCTTAGCAATCCATAACGGCCACGAAGAGATTCAAGTATTAAAATTAATTGGCGCAACCGACCCTTATATTGCCCGCCCTTTTTTGTATTCTGGACTATGGTATGGCTTAGCTGGTGCTGTACTGGCAGTGCTTTTTGTGAATCTATTTATGCTAAGTCTTGCTGCAGCGATAAAGGAATTAGCGTCTGCCTATCAAATGCGTTGGCCGATAATGGGGTTATCAGTAAAACAAGCTTATTTATTCGTGTTTATAGCCTGTATATTGGGTTGGCTAGGCGCTAAATTGTCGGTCAAAAGACAACTTGCTTCTATTGAGCCTTATAATTAGTGTATAATACGGGAATTTAGTTGCGTGGAGAGAGTGGTATGAATCAGCAGTTGCAGTTGGCATCATTGAATTTGCCCATCGGCAGCCTTGATGCTTATATCTATCGGGTTAGTCAAATCCCAATGCTTTCTGCTGAAGAAGAACATGATTGTGCAGAGCGTTTTCATAACCAAGGCGATTTGGAGGCTGCTCGCCGCTTGGTTCTTGCCCATTTACGCTATGTTGTCCGTGTGGCGCGTGGTTACTTAGGCTATGGTTTACCGCTTAACGATTTGGTTCAAGAGGGTAATATTGGTTTGATGAAGGCAGTAAAGCGTTTTGACCCTAAAATGGGTGTCCGCCTAGTTTCATTTGCTATCCATTGGATAAAAGCTGAAATTCATGAGTTTGTTTTAAGGAACTGGCGCATTGTTAAAATTGCTACGACTAAAGCGCAACGCAAATTGTTTTTTAATTTGCGGCAAATGAAACCTCGGTTGGGTTGGTTAAACAAAGAAGAAGTCAATGAGGTGGCTCGAGATTTAGGTGTGGGCCCTGAAGATGTGTTAATCATGGAGCAGCGTCTTCATGCTACGGATCCTTCTTATGATTCGCCTATTGATGATGACGACGAGGAAGCGTTTAAGGCTCCTGTCCATTATTTGCATGATCTCAATAGTGATCCCGCTCAGATAATTGAGCAAGAAACAAGTGGTGAGCGTGGTCGTGAGCAATTATTATTTGCTTTGGAGCATCTTGATGAGCGTAGTCAAGATATCTTAAGGCAACGCTGGTTAGCAGAAGACAAAGCAACCTTACACGATTTGGCTGATAAATATGGTGTTTCTGCTGAACGCGTACGGCAGTTAGAAAAAAACGCGATGAAGAAACTCCGGCAGCATATGGAAGAGGCCTCTTGATTTAGTGGACATATCTCCTGAACGCTACGTCGTGAGCGTGCCCGTGAAGGAGCCCGGTTTTTAAGGGTAACTATTCACCTCTCTTCTCGCGTGTGCCACAATCTTAATAAGTAAATGTTTGAATTTTTGATCTCATAACGTATCTCATAACGATCAATAATAATTCTATGAACTTCTCGCGGTTTAAATTCTTCCAGCTGTTCGCCAATACGAGGATGGACAAGTAAACGTTTCGTGCCCTTTACTAACGCCTGAACCACACGTGCGGCAGAATTCATGTTAGCTGGTGCTAAAAAATCATAAAGTCTCACTAGATCTGATAGCGCTTTGCTAGTCCATTCAATCTTCATTTTTTTTGGGGACTGGTAGTGGATTTTCTGTATCCAGGCTGTCTGCCCAAGTTTGGACAGATTCTTGAGAAACAAAATTTCCCGCGTCAACATCTGCAAGGGCTTCTATGGTTAATTTACGATCTTCCTCGTGCTGCGTGATCCACGTAGTCAATGCCTGTTTAATAATCCAGCCACGAGAGCGATCTAATTGTTCGGACAGTTCGTCTAGTTTCTCTGCCACATTGATGGGAACATGCGCCGTGAGAACTCTTGTATTCGTTTTCATCATTTATCCAGCCAAATTAATCATATTTAATCAATAGTAATTATAGCGATTAATTATGATTGCATCAAATGGTATGAATCATAGGGGGGGCACGATTAATTGAGGGATGGAATCCCCGCCTTCGCGGGGATGACAACCAAATCAAAGCACGTGGGTTAGGAGGAAATGTAGAAATACTACACTCCAAGGAGGGTTTTTATCTCCTCAGCGCTATTATCGTTCCCGAAATCAACTTTTGAGCTCTTTTCCGAAATACGAGAACGCACCTTAAACATATTAAGATCCAATAATGCTTGGCTAGATTCTTGAAATCTGGTTTCATTTCCATTCTGAACCACAGGTACTTCAAAAGTAAACGGAGGGGCATTCAGGCTTGCAGTGCCAGCTTTTTTTGAAAGGCTTAATACAATTTTCTTAGTGCCACTGTCCATAGCGGTGGACGCGTGACTTAGACGTAGGTCATGTGCACTTACAACCCTTAGCTTAAGCCAAGAATCAAGAGTAGAGCCCTGCCTATCTTTGAGTTCAAGCACTTTATTGTATTGTCTGAGCCCAACCAAACTTGCAATGAGGTGAGTAACTAAGACTACTGGAGAAAATAAAACTGTAGCTACTGCGGCTGAAAGGGCACGGGCTGTTTCCACTACGCTCCCTAAAGCCCATGGGACATTACTTAATAGAGGAGGAATAATGTCCTGCCGGTCTAGGAACCAGGAAAAGTCAAGCAATCCCTTTGCGATCAATTTGGGAATAGCTAAGGTTACATAATCAACTATTCCCAATCGACCTGGTTTGACAACCTGCATGAAGATCTGCACATTTTCTTGATTACTATCTCTTAAATTTAACACAGGTTGTTTTCCCGCAACTACATAATAAGTATCTTTAAATTTTTGCCAGAGAGTTGTGCGCTGCGTTCTAGCAGCAGGATATTGTCGTAGCTCTCTAGGGAGAGGTACAAAAAAATTGAAATCTAAAGCCATAATATTTACCAACTCTATTAAAGAGCGCCAAATATACCATCTAGGCAAATAGTAGTCAAAGAGTTAGGGGTCACCCATTAGGAGTTAGGGGTCACCCATTAGAAAGTCTGCGTCAATAGGCAAAGCTAGTCCGTTTGGTTTTTTTAACCAATTTTTTATTATTTTAACAGTCACTGAGAGTATAAATCGTACACTACATGCGCCTAAAATTTCTCATGGAGGTGTCACTACTATGCACCAGTCACCCATATGAATTAAGACATTTACCAATGGCCATGAAAGGAAATTGGCAGTCCTTGGCAAAATTTGCCTCAGAAATTATTTAGTGCCGTGCTCAGTCCAAGTCGAGAGGTTCAATAATGAACCGATGACAAATCAGTGGCTTATGCTTACGCATGGCCAACCCTTTGTGGCTCAGAGCACGGGCATATCAGTATACAACAAACTTCAGTTACTTTTCCTCACTAAGTGGTTAAGGTAAAGGTTTAATCAAATCTATTGGTTTTTAACCAACCCCAAATTTAACTCAATTACCTTAACCAAACACCGTTTCAAGGCCTGTTACATAAAGGCCTTTTGTACATCAAATTCTGCTTGATCTTTCAATACATAAAAACAAGCTCTGGCCAGCTTATGTGCGACCGTTTTAATTGCGACAATGCTGTTTGTTTTAGCCATTTTTCGTTGATAATATCGTTTAACCGTATCGTTGTACCGAATTGCAAAATTAGCAGCTTCAGTAAATGCCCATGACAAAAATTTATTACCATTTTTACTATTGGTATATCCTTTTTTCTTACCATTACTATATTTCGCTCCACTGATACATCGGCAGTACGAAGCATAATCGCCAACCTCACCAAAACGCGAAATATCCCCTGTTTCCAGCATGATGGTTAGTGCCAAAACCAGGCCAACTCCATCGATACTAGTTAACTGTTCGAAGGCACGCTCCAGACGCAGTTCTTTTTTCAGCACCTTCTCTAGTATACCAATTTGCTCCTGTAGGCAGTTCATAACAGCCAAATTAGTGTTCGCCGCTAATGCAACGTGAGGTGCTAAAAAGTCAACCTTAACCTGCTCCACTGTAAGCTGCTTAACCTTAGTCGCCGAGATTTTTTTATTCAAATGGCGAGCATATAATCCCTGAATAGATTGCAAATTTAATGTGCTCTGCTGCACCAATTGCATCCGTTTGCGCATCAAGTCACGTGCGGTTCGCTGATCCTTTGGATAAATATAACCCTCCGGTAGAATATTTAATCTCAACATATCCGCTAACCACCGTGCATCACTGTTGTCATCGGTATATTTCACTCCGGAATACTGTTGTATGCCAGCTGTATTCGCAAGATGCACTTTAAAACCTGCTTCCATTAAACCATCAACTAACCAGTACCAGTTGTAAGTAGATTCAACAACAAGTCCCATAATGTTGCTCCGATAAGACTCTAACAAATCAATCATTTTGCAAAGATCGTTATCAATTCGTTTACGCAATACTTCGCAGCCATCTTCATCAACCAGAACCACAACACAATTATTTGAATGCAAATCAATTCCACCATATAGTTTCATTTAAGGCTCCTTTGTTAGCCGGTTTTTGTTTTTTTACAAGCTAACTTTACCGGTTATTCGAAGGAGCTTCATAGATTATCAAGTCTTTTGATAATAGTATTTAACTTGTCCTAACCGATATTTATACCCTTTATCAAAAGACTTGACCCCTTATTACAACCTACAAACCCAGGAACAGGCGCGCTCAGGTAGAGTCCTGTAGAGAGTTGATTAACTTTAATTTTGTCGCTTCGTCAGCAAACGATGATTTAATCGCTGTAGTGGTAAAGGCAGTCATATTGCTATCGGAGTAGTGAAAAGTTTGTTGTACTTTCTCGTATTCTTGGGCCAAATTGGTGCGAAAAAAGGGGGGATCATCTGACCCTAGGCTGATTTGAATGCCGGCTGCCATAAGTTCAGTTAATGGGTGATTTGACATAGTCTTGTAGAGACCTAATGCGATATTGCTGGATGGACAAACTTCCAAAGCAATGCCTCGCTCTATAAGTTGAGTCAGCGTTTCCACAGATTGGATAGCCCGTACGCCATGGCCAATCCGTTGGATTGGTAGGTATTTCATTGCTTCTAACATACCGCTTGCTGGTGAGAATTCACCAGCATGTATTGTGCAAGCAAGGCCTCCCTCAGCAGCAATCTTGTAGGCTTTATGAAATAATTTGGGTGGGAAATGAACCTCATCCCCTCCTAGACCAAAACCCACAATGCAAGGTACTGTTTCTTTAACAGCTTGTTTTGCCACGTTAATGGCTGCGTCTGCACCAAAATGCCGAACCGCTGTAATGATAATGCGACCTATAATATTATATTTAGCTTCAGCATCATCGATAGCTTGTTGAATGGCTTGCAAATGCTCTGTAGACGGGATCCCGCTTGATTGCTCGGCGTGATCGGGTGAATACATCATCTCGATATAGATTGCGTCTTGTAAGGCATTGGTTTGGAGATAATCAAAAGTAATATCATAATAGTCCCCTGGCTGTTTAATCACTGCGGCAACCTCATCATAGGCTTTGAGAAAGCCAAGAAAATCGGTATAGGAATAGCTTTTGCCGTCGGCAGTAATTAATCCCTTCGCTAGAGTTAGCTTATTTCGCTTAGCAAGCTTCATAGCCAAATCGGGCTTAATAGTTCCTTCTAGATGCACATGTAATTCCGCTTTCTTGATGGCCATTGGCTATTTCTTCCTAAAGTATAACCTGTTAAAATTGCTCAATTGTTAGGGTCTGTTTACCAGCCGTCATCCTGAGCGCAGCGAAGGATCTCCTGAATCTGGCATAGTGCTCAATCGAGGAGATCCTTCGCTGCGCTCAGGATGACGGGCTGACACATACTCTATATAGTATAAGCTATCTGGGAGCAATTATGGGTAGTAGAGATATCGATAAAGCCTATGTAAGCCCTTACGACAAATTTCTATTTGCATTCGATGCAAAGCATAAAAAATCTAAATCACAATTAAAAGAAAGCAAAAAACATGAGCGTATTGCTTATCTTCGTGATCATGCTAGGCCAAAAGATGCAGAAGGTGAGATTTGGGAGGCGTTTTAACCAATACAGTAACCAATACAATAATGTAGCCCCTTATAGGCTAAAACCGACAACAAAGACGCCATAGGCAAGGTTAAGATCCAAGACATAAAAATATTGCGGATAACTCGCAAATTCAGTGCTCCAATACCTCGGGCTAATCCTACACCGAGTACTGAACCAACCAAAGTTTGTGTGGCTGATACAGGGATGCCTGTACTGGTTGCAACCACCACGGTCGTTGCGGCTGCAAGAGTAGCAGCAAAAGCGCGACTTGGTGTTAAGGCGGTTATGGAGCTACCTACTGTTTCAATCACTTTTCTGCCATACATTAAAAAGCCGATAACTACTCCTGTACTACCAAGTAAAATAATCCAGGCTGGATAGCTGACAGCGCCAATTGGCTGATCGGCATGCAGGACTAGACTATGGATAATAGTTAATGGTCCTACTGCAAGGGCGACATCGTTTGAGCCATGAGCGAAAACCATAGCGCATGCGGTTAAAGCCATAAGTATGGCAAAATACTTTTCCACTTGAATAAATCGCTCGCGGCGCCTGATTTTAGCCATTTCTGGGATCCGTTTAATGAAAATCATGCCGATAACGGTTATTGAAAGACTCGTTGCTAGAGTAACAGCCAAATTTTGCTTCATATTCAGGTGGATATGGAAATGATTTAACCCTTTGAATACAGTGATAAAGGAGAGTACAGAGCCTACTAAAAAGAGATAAATGGGTATGTATAATTTCGCTTTTTCCAGCGGGTTACTTTTTATAAATATGGTTTGCTGAATACTGATAAAGAGCAAATAAGCTGTTGTTCCAGCAATAAGCGGCGAAGTAACCCAGCCAATAGCGATACGTGAAACCTGATGCCAATGGATTGTACTTGGGCCTAAAACCACTGAACCAAAACCAACCATAGAACCGACGATTGCATTGGTGATCGAAACAGGAACACCCAAGAAACTCGCTAGATTCATCCATACAGTACAGGCTAATAAAACACTGAGCATTCCTTCAATGAGAATTAAAGGTTGATTTGAGAGCTGGCTGCTATTAATAATGCCATCGCGCATGGTTTCTGTTACGCCGCTACCGCCGAGGAAGGCACCAGCAAATTCGAAAATGATAGCAATAACCATCGCTTGCCGCACAGTTATCGCTTTCGAGCCCATGGTTGTGCTCATCACATTGGCGAGATCATTTGCACCAACGCCCCAGGTCATGAAGAAGCAAAGGGCAATGGCAATAATGAGCAATATTAAAGTGTAATACATAGGAATTTAGCTACCTGGCAATGAGTATTTGCAGCCGACCGCCCACTGTCTGGGCATACTCGGCCAAGTCACCAATCCATTGGACCAATTTATAGAGAAAAACGATTTCAATCGCAGGTAAGTCCTTTTCCAGCTCAAAAATACGATGTCTGATGTCAGCTAATTTTTTATCGCTATCGTGCTCGATTTCGTCAAGCGTCATAACCATCTCTTCAACGATTTTTACTTCGTTACCTCGGAAACCACTCTCAAGCAGTTCATCGAGTTCGTTGATTGCTTTGCAAGCTTGTTTAGCAGCATCGAGGCAGCGATGCAGAAAAGGCATAAACAGAGGGGCAAGAGCATCGGGAATGATCATTTGTCTACTAACAATAAGACCAGCAATGTCCTCCGCTCTATTGGCGATACGATCCTGGACACTTAATAGCTCCAGTAAATTAGTGCGAGATACTGGCAGAAATAGACCTGTTGGTAAATGCAAGCGAAGATCACGTTTAATGACATCCGCTTCTTTCTCGCTATCGGCAATTTTTTCTTGGATACTGGCAGCAGTTGGCCAATCTTGCTTGAGTACTGCCTCAAAAAAGGGATCGAGCTGTTTAGCACAATGGTAGGCTTTGCGCATGTGTTGCTCAATAGGCCGAATAGGTGATGGCCCGAACATATTGAATATTCTACCCATATTCATCCGCATCGTTGAGGAAATTGCGGCGATTATAACTAAACTTTGCTAGGAACAAAACTCTCTGGAAACGACGGGTGCTGATCTCTTAAAATCTATGTGAATAAACCCGCTCATAGGGTAAGATAGCCACTAATTCGTAACTCCCCACGTCATCCCGAGGAGCTTGCGACGAGGGATCTCCATGCAGTAGCACAATTTTTAAATACGTGCCGTTTGCTAGAGATCCCTCGCTGCGCTCGGGATGACGTGGGGAGTTACGTCAGGAGCATATAAAAGGAATTCTCGAAGCCCCTTTGTAACCTCAAGAGAATTTATTATGTACAGCAAAGAGCCACAACCTTTACCGTTACCCAGTCAAAAAGTTATTGATTCTATTTTAGAAAAAGTCCATCAAGTTTGCGTTTTTGGAAGTACAAATAGTCCTTATAATAAAAATACATGCAAATTGACAAAAAATTCTGTTGCCTTCTTTGCTCTTAAACATCGTCGTAATGATAGTGAAGGCAGAAAAAACAAACTTTTTAGACAAGTTGCATTTGCCAGTCTCGCCTATGGGACACATGAGTCGGAGCAAGAATCATTAGGGCAGCAAAATCGCAAGTGGCGGCGAGAATACCTGTATGGGTTAATGGCAGCAATGGAACTTTTTAATTATCATTATGGTCTTGGTAACTGTGAAGCAATGGCGGCTATAGCTTTTATAGAATCAGTTCTACAGGATATTACCTGTACTATTAGTCTTGTTAGATTCGATAATTCCTCAGATTCATCTATTGAAGAAATCAACGCCGTTGCTTTAGGTAATTGGCCAGAACCGGGATGTATTATTCTTTCTCCTTGGCAAGGTGATTTTGGCAAATCCTATGTTTGGGAAGGTCTCAAAAACACCAAAGCTTTATCAGAAGAAGATTGTTTTAATCGCAGTAGGTGCCTTTTTTCCATCTCTGGTTATGGGGATGATCATCAAGATAAAGCTTACATTAAAAAGTATTTACAAAGTGTGCACTATGAAAATTGGCTAAGAAATCCAGAGAGATTAGATAATTTAGCTCGCATCAGGAATGATTTTTTAAATTGCATTAACCAAGCTACCTTTTTTAAAGGAAAAAACACGCCTTTTGATAATTACAAAAGTTTAACGAAGTGGGGTGCTACATCCAAAAGTAATTATGCGGAAGTAGAAAAAATTAAAGCGGACCTAAAAGAAGATGAAGTAGTCAAAAGTATTTTCAAGATGCCACGAATATAGTGGCCCTAATGCGAGACTGTATATTTCTGCTACACTAATAAAAGTAAGTAACTCCCGACGTCTTCCCGAGCAAAGCGAGGGATCTCCAGCAATCGGCACGTATTTAAAAATTGTGCCACTGCATGGAGATCCCTCGTCGCAAGCTCCTCGGGATGACGTGGGGAGTTACAAAAGTAATAATGCCAGAGGGGTTAGCTATGAGAGCCCAGAGAAAGATCAACCCTGTGCAGCGAGAAGAGCCAGTAGAATCTGAGTCTAGCTTTTCGATTAGAGAAGAGCTGTCGAAATTGTTCTTGGGTTCAGACAAATCAGTAGACCTGTTTACTTTCCTTGATAAATTTTTTCAAGCGAACCTCGCTAAAGTTACCGCGGGAATAAGTCCAGCTGCCTTAACCAGCGCCTATTGCTCATGGCTTTCTCAACTAGCTATCAGTCCTGGGCGTTTATTGGAACTTGCTCTTTATCCTTTGGTCCATTCACAAGATTGTAGTAATAAAATTTACTGCGAGATTGATGAGGATAGAGTGGATGGCAGTGATGTGCGGTTTCATACAGAAAATTGGCAATATTTGCCCTGGCGTTTTTATGCAGAGAGTTTTTTGCAAATGGAAGATTGGTGGAAACGAGCTACTTCTCGCTTACCTGGTGTATCTTTGCCCGCTTCGCGTATCGTTTCTTTCGGCGCCAGGCAAGGTTTGGATGCCTTATCGCCTTCCAATTTTGTCTTTACTAATCCGGATCTCTTGAATGAAACGATCAAGTCATATGGCCTTAACTTGTTTCATGGGACTAAATTGGCCGTGGAGGATATGCTTGGCAAGTTGGTCGGCGTCCCCCCCCTTGGAGTGGAGAATTTTGTCCCTGGTAAGGATGTTGCTATTACCCCAGGAAAGGTTGTGTTTCAGAATCGTCTTATCGAGCTAATTCAGTACGAACCACAGACAAAAACAGTTTATAAAGAACCTATTCTTATATTGCCTGCTTGGATTATGAAATACTACATCCTTGATTTATCAGCGCATAACTCGATGGTCAATTGGTTTGTTAAGCATGGGCATACAGTGTTTATTGTGTCGTGGCGCAATCCAGATCCCGAGGATCGCAATTTGGGAATGGATGATTATTATCGTCTTGGTGCTATGGCTGCGATCGACACAGTTTCGAATCGTTTACCAAAAAGAAAAATCAATCTAATGGGATACTGTCTTGGAGGAACATTGGCAATCATTACTGCGGCAGCAATGGCCAGAGACAATGATAAACGCCTTAATAGCCTCTCTTTACTTGCAGCACAAGCTGACTTTAGTGATGCTGGTGAGCTGATGCTTTTCATCTCCCAAGCTGAGGTCACTTTCCTTAAAAATATGATGTGGGAACAGGGGTATTTAGACCCTAAGCAAATGGCCGGATCGTTCCAGATGCTGCGTTCCTATGATCTTATTTGGTCTAAAATGATTCATGATTACATGAATGGTACGCAGAGGGGGATGATCGATTTACTCGCATGGAACGCTGATACTACTCGTATGCCGAGCAAAATGCATAGCGAATACCTGGAAAAATTTTTTCTTCATAATGATCTTGCTGAAGGACGTTTTAAGGTTGAAGGTAGGTCGATTGCGACGGAAAATATTCATATTCCAGTCTTTGTTGTTAGTACAGAAAAAGATCACGTAGCACCTTGGCGTTCTGTGTATAAACTTCATCTCATGATCAATAGTAGAATGACATTTGTGTTAGCAGATGGGGGCCATAACGCTGGTATAATCAGTGAGCCTGGTCACAAAGGGCGACGTTATCATATCCATGAGCGCCAGAAAAAAGATCCCTATCTCGGTCCAATAAATTGGCTAGAAATAGCTGAATTGAAAAAGGGCTCATGGTGGTTTGCTTGGCATCATTGGTTGGTCGAGCAATCAGCACCAAAGCGCGAAGCTCCACCTGTACTTGCGGCATCGCTGCCTCCTGCACCGGGAACCTATGTATTACAAAAATAAACGGAACTCGCCAGATACGTTAATTTAATTCGTACCGTTTGCTGTAGATCCCTCGCTGCGCTCGGGATGACGTGGGTGCGTTCGGGATGACGTGGGTCAGTATTTTTTGGTAAAATAGTTTTTTTAATTTTTAGGGTCTGTTTACGATGTCAATTAGTCAAGCTCAAAGAGAAGCCGAAAAGAAAAAACAGGAACTAGAGGAGCAGGTAGGAAAAAAACCATGTACACGGTGTAGTGCTAGGAAACTTAGGGTCTGTAAATGCGGTCCAGGTGGGGGAGGGGGCGGTAGTAATAGCGATGGGACTGATACTTACGACGACGAACAGGCAACTGACACTGAAGAAGACACAGGTGGATTAACGTTAACTCCTACACTGCAACCGGAAGAGATTGCCGCCATGCTGGACCAATTAGCTAATTTTCTAACCATCAGGCAAGATGATGAGGCTGGGATTTTAGCTATTTCAAGTTTGCGATTATTTTTGAGCCCAGAAGCTCGTTTATTGCGCAATTATATTAACATGATTACAGCTGAGCTAGCTACGTTTAAGCATCAATTAGAACGAGAAGGTGTTAATCTTGCTGGCTATAGTGCCACGCTAACTGGAAGCAGCTTGGTGATCCGCATACCCTCGGTTAAAAATTACGAGCGTTTTATAGCAAGACTAGGAGCTAGGAATTTACTCGACATAGCTGCGAAAGTAGCAAAGGAAGCTAAGGATAGTGAGCCAGAATCTGCGCCGGCACATCGTTTTTCTCCTTTTTCGACTAGGCTAGTTCCAGTACCTAAAGGGGTGGTTCGCAACGCCACGTCATCCTGAGCGCAGCAATCATATCCGAGCCGCGCACGTAAGTAAGCGGATATGATTTATCCGCTCCCTAATGGTCGCGGCTCGGATATGATTGCTGCGCTCAGGATGACAGTTGGTGGTTCTTGAGGATAAATAATGCAAATAGCTAGTGTTAAAGGGCGTGAAATTCTTGACTCGCGAGGTAATCCGACTGTTGAAGCTGATGTTATCTTGACGAGCGGGGAAATGGGGCGGGCAAGTGTACCCTCAGGAGCATCGACTGGAAGTCGGGAGGCTTGCGAACTGCGTGATGGCGATAGGTCCCGTTATGATGGCAAGGGTGTAAGTAAAGCAGTTGCGCATATCAATCGTGAAATTAACCAGGCGATCAAAGGGTTGTCTGTGCAAGAACAAGAGCAAATTGATAATTGTCTATGTCGTTTAGATGGGAGTGAAAACAAATCGCGTTTGGGGGCAAATGCTATTCTTGCCGTTTCGCTGGCTTGTGCCCGTGCTTATGCAAATGCAGCCCAACTCCCTTTGTACCAGACACTTAACCAGGGTGAGGTTATGTCGATGCCTGTGCCAATGATGAATGTGTTAAATGGCGGTGCACATGCAGATAATAATGTGGATATCCAAGAATTCATGCTGATGCCAGTAGGCGCTCCTGATTTCGCGACTGCATTGCAAATGGGAACTGAAACGTTCCATGTCTTAAAATCAGTGCTAAAACAGCAAGGATTGAGCACAGCTGTTGGCGACGAAGGTGGTTTTGCACCTGATTTAAAATCCAATCGTCAAGCTTTGGATATGCTAGTCCAAGCAGTGGAGAAAGCGGGGTATAAATTAGGCCATGATTTTGTTTTTGCTTTGGATGTCGCTGCCTCCGAGTTGTTTCACGACAATCATTATTACCTTGCCTCAGAAAAAAGAAAGCTAAGTAGTACAGAACTAATTGATTATTATGATGATTTGCTTGCTAACTATCCTATTGTAAGTATTGAAGATGGTATTGACGAACATGATTGGCAAGGTTGGCAGCAATTGACAGCCCGTTTGGGCTCTAAATTGCAGTTAGTCGGTGATGACTTATTTGTGACCAATACCCGTATTTTAGAAGAAGGAATCACACAAAAAATGGCCAATGCGATTTTGATTAAGCTCAATCAAATCGGTACCTTAACAGAAACAAGGCAGGCTATTCAGCTAGCTCATAAAAATAGTTATCGCTGTGTGATCTCACATCGTTCTGGGGAAACGGAAGATACTTTTATTGCCGATCTAGCAGTCGCCACAGGATGCGGCCAAATTAAAACCGGCTCATTATGTCGCACCGATCGAATTGCAAAATATAATCAATTACTACGCATTAATGAATTAGCTAAAATCCCTTATGCAGGCAACGTGTACCGTATATAATGGTAGAAATAATTTCTTTTTGGTTTCATCATGCGCCCTATCATTCTTGTTCTTATCTTAACGCTTATCGGTTTACAGTATAAGTTGTGGCTTGGGGATAGTGGTGTATTCCAATGGATCAATCTTGATAAAAAATTAGCGGTTCAAGAGCGTGAAAATGATAAACTTCTCGTGCGTAATCATGCAATTGAGGCAGATATTATTGAGCTTAAAAGCGGCGATCAAGCCTTAGAAGAACAGGCCCGTTATGAGTTAGGCATGATCAAAAAAGATGAAGTTTATTATCAATTCATCGATAAATGAGGTAATAGCTCAGGTGCCCCGTCATTGCGAGGAGCGTAGCGACGAAGCAATCCAGCGACCTTTCCTGGCATCTCATAAGGCCACTGGATTGCTTCGCTACGCTCGCAATGACGGGGTATACGCTCGCAATGACGGGGTATACGCTCGCAATGACGGGCTAACGCTCGCAATGACGGCGCAGGAGAGTGAGCTTTTACTAAGTGAGTAGCTACACAGCAATAAGTTCGATTGGTAATGTTGGTGGTCTATCCCAGAGGCTAACTACATAGCCTCCGCCCCCTGAACCAGTTGGCTTAACTGCTAAAGCACCTGAATCAAGTAGCATTTGCATATGTTGTTGTAGTGTTTCGCTAACCAGCCCCCACTCTTTAAAACAATTAGCGGTTTGGTGCATAGCGTCTGCCAAGTTTGCTTGAGAGTCTTTCGTGTTTTTTGTTAAAGAATGGTAGGCTTGCAGTACGCTATTATGCATTTGTTCATCAATTAGGGCCGCTTTTTTTTCATCGGCCTGCCATACATGATGCACCTGATTGATGCAGTGTGACGTGATGCCAATCTGTCCACAGGATGATAAAAACCAATGCGGGTGCCATGCTTGTTTAATTGGTGTTATTTTTCCTTGCTGAAAACAAATGCCTGTTTCGGCTGCAACTCCGGCAATATCCAGTCCGCTACTTTTACCATGAAATAAATTCTCTAAATTTTGGGCAAAGAGGAAAACAGATTCATTACGCAGTAAATTTTGCGCATTAAACCAGCGTGCCATAGCTACACAAAGAGCAGCAGAGGCTCCCATACCAGCGCCAACCGGGATATCGCTGTAGAGATGAAAATGGCCACTAAGATGGTTAAGGGATTTACCAATCAATTGTTGCCCCTGCTCTAATACGCTCCAGAACAATAAATGCATATCTGAACCACTAGAGCCTTCGTAGTCAGCGCTGAGCTTCGTATCTGATTTGCGATAACTTAAGCTAAGTTTTTTCTCTTTAATGGGGAATACAAGGGCGCTGTGGCCACGCAAAACAGCGTGTTCACCTGCTAGGATCCACTTACCGTGCGTCATCGTTTGAAAATCATAGGACATCGTAATTACCAATTAAATAATCTTGTTTAAATTGCAGGGCCAATTCTGCTTGGTCTGGGCGATAGAGTAAATGAATATTGGGACCGGCATCCATCGTTACAATGGGTCCGTCACCTTTGCGTTGCCATAAATCTTGTAAACTTTTCAAAGCGGTGCTGCAAGTTGCAGTGATGTAATTAAAAGGCGGGATGCTGGTAGCGAATAACTGATGCATATCTTGAAATTCACGCCAACAAATTTGATATGCATTTGACCAATCTTTTTCTTTAAGTGCCGCGAGCAAGCCACGTAAGTTTGTCTCTGCTCGTTGGCTGCGAGTAGGGTAATTATGTGAACTTTTAACGCGTAAATGTGCATCGCTTGAGAGTACGTGTTTCTCAGCATGACTGATGATGATAACCTGATGCTGTAGTTGAGGATAAGGTAATTCAATTGCTGCAACGGTTTCATCTTTCCAAAATGCCCAAGGAGAATAAAAAGAGCGGCAAGATGAGCCAGAACCTCGCATGCTTAGTTGGGCTTGCGTCTCAATGGATGGGAGCGGCTGTGAACTGAGCTCGCTGAGTGCCAGGGCTGCACATTTAGTTAGCGCAGCGAAACTTGATGCTGAACTGGCTAAGCCACTACCTTGAGGGAAATTATTGGTTGAACGAACAATAAATGAGCCGGAATAGTGAAAATACTCTTTCATACGTGCTAGATGCTGCAGGAAACGCTGTTGTCCTGCAGGGGATAAAACAAAAGGCTCAGCACCCGGGGTTTCTAAAGGTTCCCAAAAATCTTCTTTTCCTGCCTGGCTTTCCAGTTCGACACTGCTTATAAGATTGTTTAGAGTGTAAGATAGAGAAGGGTTATTCGGTATATTGTTTACATTATCTTTTTTACCCATATATTTAATCAAGGCAATATTAGCTGGGGCTTGGGCGAACCATAGCATGACGATTTCTCCTCTATCCACGGGCCTATTGACAATTCAACTATTTTGGCCGAAAACGTAGCCGTCATCCTGAGCAAAGCGAAGGATCTCCTGAATGTGGCATAGTGCTCAACCAAGGAGATCCTTCGCTTTGCTCAGGATGACGTGGCGTTTTCGGCGCTTGTTAATACCCTGGCGCATTATCCCAAAGAATTTTATGCAATTGCAGTTGCAAACGCACGGGTAATCTGTCTTTTACTATCCAATCAGCGAGCATTGTCGGGTTTAATTCATTCCAACTTGGAGAAAAAAGAATTTGCGCTCGCTCTGGCAAACAATGCTCTCTTATGATTTGGCAAGCCCAATCGTAATCTTCGCGACTACATAATACAAATTTGATCTGATCGCTTTGTTTTAGATGCTGCAAATTGGTGAATAAATTTTTAGTACTCTCACCTGAATCAGGTGTCTTTAAGTCCATAACAATCATTACTCGTTCGTCAACTGTAGAGATATCACGTGCCCCACTTGTTTCTAAGGAAACATGGTAACCTTCATCACAAAGTTGCTGCAAAAGTGGGAGGCAGTTTGGTTGAGCCAGGGGTTCACCACCAGTGACACAGACATGTTGGCACTCATAGAGTGCAATTTTAGTTAAAATAGTAGCAATGCTGGTAGTTTCTCCACCGCTAAATGCATAGGTTGTGTCGCAATATTGGCATCGCAATGGGCAGCCCGTTAGGCGAATAAAAGCCGTGGGCAGTCCCATTGTAGTAGACTCGCCCTGGAGAGAATGAAAAATTTCCGTGATTCGTAGTTGGTTACTAGCTTGATTCATGAGTAAAAGATCACCGACCGTAGTTATTGCAATTCATCACGCGCCTAAAGACTCCAATTTGGTAGCTGCTAGTTGCGCAGTCGATGTATCAGGATAATTTTTTAGTACTTGTTGAAGACGAAGTCTTGCCTCATTTTTTTTGCCTGAAGCTGCGAGAGCATAGCCGATTTTAAGGGTGCTGGCCGCTGCTTTACTGGATGAAGGAAATTGTTTTAATACGGTGTCAAAATGCTCAATTGCTTTGGGATAGTCGTTTTTAACCATATAAAGCTCGCCTAGCCAATACTGAGCATTTGCTGTGTAACCACCTTGAGGGTATCGAGTAATAAAGGCTTGCATGGCTACTAGGGCTTCATCAAAGTGTTTATTTTTTATCAGCTCATACGCTGCTAAATAACTAATTTGCTCATTAGCTGGATTGCCGCGTGTAGCAGTGACCACGCTAGCAGCGATTTGGTTTCCGGGTTTTTGCGCAGACGTTGGTTCAGCAGGGGGGGTGGTTGCAGCCGATATTTTTGGCCCGACTGTGAGTTCTTGTGGTTGTTCTGGAGGTGTTGTTTGGGCTGATTGAACCGATTTGGGCGAATCAGAGCGCATACGTGCATCCAAGTCTTTATAGAAAGCCAATTGCTGCTGTTGCAGTGATTTTAACTCATGGGCTTGAGTCTCGAGCTGGCCACGTAACTCTTGAATGTCTTGTTGCAATCCTTGTACTTTATTCAGTAACTCGCTGCCATCACTGCTGTAGCTGTCATGATTGTCTCGTGCAAGGGCAATTTCTTCCTCGGTGTTGTCTGCTTGTTCAAGTTGCGCTTTTGCAACAGGCCGCTCTCTGGCGGCCTGTTCTTCGTCAAGCATAGCAAAATTCTCACTGTCATCAACTACAGGAGTTTCAGCAAATACTTGCATGGGTAAGCAACAGATAAAGCACGCAAGGGCTAGGGCGATGCTACGAGACGTAATCATCGCGTTGCCTCATAAGTCAACTCAACCCGGCGATTCATCTTGTGAGCCTCTTCGTCGTGGCCAGTGTAGAGAGGACGTTCTTTACCATAACTCACTATGCGGATTTGCTCTCTTGCAACACCCGCCATACGTAATAGGCTTGATACCGTGATAGCACGACGCTCACCAAGTGCAACGTTGTATTCACGGCTGCCTCGTTCATCAGTATGGCCTGCAAGCAAAACGTGTGCACCGCGATGTGCCGCTAGGTAGTCTGCTTGCGCCATAAGAGAAGGCTTGTATTTAGATGCAAAAGAACTATCGTCATAAGCGAAGAGATAGCGTTGATTATGTGGTGCTTTGGTAGTGTATGATTCTCCGGGTTCTTGGCCAGGAAAACGGGTAAATTGCCCTAAGCCATGGGCAGATGCCCCGGCCTCACCATATCCGACATCAGCACTACCAGGTGTTTTGTGACAGGATGCAAGCAGCATGATGCCTGCAGCAACAAGTCCTAGCTTAAACGATCTGGCTTTCATCCTTTTTCTCCTTATATTACGAATTGTGGTGATAATTATAGGGCGCTAAAATCGACATCAAGCACCTCATGGCGGCTCATTTTACAATTGTTTTATTCGTTTCGCTATCCCGTTTAATCTGAGATACTACAAAAGCCGTTGCCTCTGCGGTGAAATTCTTTGCGGCAAGGTTTGCAGCGATTACCCCACCGTAGGGGGTTTCCAGGGGAGTTCTTGCGTGCTCGCAAATCAAACGAGACGCGATAACACGGCTATCGCTAACATGGCTTAATACAACTTTAATTACCAAATCCACCTCACTTGGTTTTTTTAAGAAATTTTGCTGCAATTCGATAAGCTGTGTGTCTAAACGATAATCAGTAAGTTCAGAATTAGGACTCGAGGTGACTGCATAAAAATAACCACTGCGTTGCAAGCTTTGTGCAAGGAGAGGTAAAAGCATGTCAGCTGGGGGATCAATCCACGAGTTGTTAACAAAGGCGCTCAGCTCATAGGGTTTTTTTAGATATAACATTTGTTCAGTTTCATAACCTGCCACTGCTTCGGGAGTCGTGATCAGTATGGAATGCTTTGTCGGTTGTCGAGCGAATTGTTTGCAACTATATGCTGCCAATTTGTATTGATTGGTATTGGGAGTTTTAATCGGCGAGCAGGCCGTTAATAGTAGCAACAGAATGCAGATGTTATAGAATTTATTCATCTTTATTCTCCTGGCCCTGGTGTGGGTGGCGTGGTCCCACGAATGATTACTGCAGGATTTTCTCGCATTTGCTTGCTGACTTTAACAAGATTTTCGGCGATTAGATCGAGACGGCGTATTAGGGTAATCGCAGGTGGAACCGCTTGTTGTGATATTTTATTAATTGCCGTTTTGCCCGATTCCATCGTTGTAGAGACTTTATTTCCGGCGCTAGTCAGAGAAGAAGCCATTGCGGTAAATTTTTTCAGTCCGGATTTAAGCTCACTGGCTATCTCAGGAAATTCGCGGCTTACCTCCGCTGAATTCTTTAAAAATATTTTTGCACTTTGTATACTGCTGCCAATATCCGGACTATTTTTAGCTATAACATCAGTGAAGGTTCTGAAATTCGCTATTGATTTGTGGATGTTATCAATATTTTCCTGACTAAAAACTTGGCCGATTTTTACACTGACTTTGTTGACGTTTACCGAAACTTCTTTTAGTACTTTATCGAGTTGATTAAGTAAAGAGGGCGTAGTTGGAATGATAGGATAAGGCTGATTCGGTGCGGCTCGTAATGGGGTTAGATTGGCGGTTTGTGCTGAGAGTCCGACGTAGCTGTTTCCCGTGATCCCTTGCGAAATTAAAGTCGCTGTAGTGCTCACTGTAATGGGCGTTCCATCTTCAATACTGAGCAGAAGGACAACTTGGCGTGGATCATTGTGATTAAGGGCAATTTTACTGACAAAACCAACTTTAACTCCATTGTATTTAACAGGCGATTGTTCACTAAGTCCCGATACGCCTTCATGCATAAGCACTGCATAAATATGGTACTTTTTTTGGTTAAAGCCAACAGATAGCCAGAGTCCTGCCGCAACCAGTGCTCCTGCAAGGATCAATACAGCTAAGCCAACCATGGTGAAATTGGTTTTGGGTTCCAAAAAACTTACTCCTGTTTGTCGAACACCATTACCCCAGTTTAAAGTTTACTGAAGTAATCGGCAATCAAAGGGTGTGGATTTTTCATTAATTCATCAATGGGAGCGATACATAATATTTTTCCCTCTCCTATAAAGGCAATTCTGTCTGCTGTTCGCAAGGATTCTAGATCGTGACTTACCATCACGATAGTTAGATATAATGCTTCGCGTAAAAATAAAATTAATTCATCAAATTGTCTGGCGCTGTGTGGATCAAGCCCAGTAGTGGGCTCATCTAAAAAGAGTAATTCTGGATCCATTGCAATTGCTCGTGCAGCTGCCGCACGTCGTTGCATCCCTCCGCTTAGTTCGGAGGGGAATTTACCGGCAGCTTCTTTAGATAAACCAACCAGCGAAATTTTAAACATGGCTAATTCTTCCATGAATTTCTGCTGTAGCCTGGTAAATTCACGCATAGGGAAGGTGATGTTCTCTAATACTGTCATTGTTGAGAATAAGGCACTGTGTTGAAACATCATGCCCCAGCGGCGACGCATTGCATTGGCTTCATTGCCAGTGAGCTCACTAATGTCTTCACCAAAAATCTTTAACGAGCCACTTGTTGGTTTTAGCAGCATCAGCAGACTGCGTAAAATAGTGGTTTTGCCGCTGCCGCTACCTCCTATGATGGCGAGAATTTCTCCTTTTTGTACGCTGAGATTGACATCAGAATGGACCCATTGGCCACCGAGATAGTTTTTTAATCCGGAAATCTCAATGATTGCATCAGGCATTAGATCCCCATCCAGCTGTAAACAATAGAGTAAATAGCATCGGCAACAATGATTAAGAATAAAGCTTGCACCACGCTTTTAGTTGTCTGACTGCCGATAGTCCTCTCCCCACTCGCTTCCACCCTAAATCCTTGAAAACAGCCGACTAGAGCGATGAGTATTGCGAAAGCCGGTGCTTTATATAAGCCAAGCAACATTTGTTCTAAGCCGACTGATTCTTTTAAACGTGCCAAAAAATCCAAGTAACTGATATTAAGTTTCCATTTCGACATTAGCATCGCGCCGATAATGCTAAAAATATTAGACCAGAAAATTATCAGGGGGAAAACAATTAGTAAAGCCAGCACCTTAGGGAGGACTAGGAGTTCCGTGGGGGAGAGCCCCATGGTGTATAATGCATCAATTTCCTCATTGATTTTCATGCTGCCAATTTGCGCTGTAAAAGCAGAGCTTGTTCGTCCAGCAACGATAATTGCAGTGATAAGTGGCGCGAACTCACGAAAAATCGCCATGCCTGAGAGATAGGCAATAAAAATATTTGCACCATACGTTTGCAGCTGTAAACCCATTTGGTAGGCAAGAACGACCCCGATAAGAAAGGATAATAAAGCAAGAATAGGTAAGGCCTGGATGCCGACAGAATGGATATTCGATACTATACTTGGGAATTGAAAGCGCCGCCAGTAACCTAGCGCTTCAAAAAGTTTAGAGCTTAAATCACCGATTAAAATGATCAAGCCATCGGTTTGCCGTATTTTTTCAATGGTTTCTTCGCCGATGCGGTCAAGCAAATTGCGTTGTTTTATGGGGGGGGGGGTGTAGTCAAGTACTTCTCTTTTTTCTTCGACAAGCTTTAATAACGCTTCCTGTTCTTTACTGAAATTGATTAATTCAATTTCTTTGCCCTTGTTGTTTAATAGGTCGATAAAATGCATCAATGCTAGCGCACCGGAGCTATCAAATTTGCTCAGAGAGGCACCACTGATCTTCACTGTTTGTTCTGCCGGAATTGCAGATAAATCAAAGCGGCCAAGCAAATCATTGAGCTTTAAGACAGACCAGGGCCCTTCGCATTGATAGCAGTTGTTTTCTTGATCAAAAACAAAATGAGTTACTGGTTTTATCCTGGTCATGAGTTAATTAAATTGCCAAATGCTTCTAGCATAATACGAATTGCGGAAAATTGAAATTCATAGCTCAGCCCGTCATTGCGAGGAGCTTGCGACGAAGCAATCCAGTGACCTTTTTTAGCATCTCATAAGGCCACTGGATTGCTTCGTCGCAAGCTCCTCCCAAAGAACTTCCTTCATTTTCCCCCTCGCCCCGGGAACGGGGAGAGGGTGCCCGCAGGGCGGGAGAGGGGATGCTGGTGCAAAGTTCTTTGGTGATGTTTGTCCCACGGGACTAGGGTACTCGCAATGACGGCTTCACCATCGGTTCGCAAGGACGAACATACGACTCTCTACAGCCCAGACTGGTATTGAAGTTAGTTAAGAAGCCCCTAAAGCTAAAACAACCGGCTCATGTGCATGGGTCCATTTTTGTGATGTTTTCAGTGCGCTTTCACCTCCGAAGAAATTGTACATCTTTTGCGACTCAGTGCGTTCTTCTTGGTACTCTGCATTCTTAGGCGTATTAAAAAATCGGTGTGATTGCGCTGCTTTTTTATTGCCAACTAATGTTGCTTGTTGAATGATCTCGGGAACGGTCTCTTGTGGTAAGGGTAAAATATCCATTTTCGCAGCGATTCCCTCAGACAGATTTTCCACAAAATTATTCGTATGATACAGCACAGAGCAACAAAAGAGACTTGTTAAGAAATCTGTTACAACAGTGATAGCTGCGTTAGGATCCATTGGTATTGGCAATAACAACGATACAGTAATTGATACCGCAAGTACAAAAGCTTGGAAGGCTGCTAATGCAGGGTTTATTTGATAAAGATTATAGATAAGCCTACAAATGCCATATAAAGAGTAGAGAATGAGAGGTATTGTTAGTAATTTAAGGATAGCCATTAAGCTTGGGAAAAGTAGGGGGCTTAGTGCAGCTAGCGTGATTGCAGCAGCAAACAGGAAGCTTGCAACTGCAGGTCCAGGTATTCCCGTATACGCAGTTATAGGTCTGATGAGTTTGTTGACTGGGCAAGCAATAATCTCTAATAAGGTGGATATCACAGGCAAACAGATGGCAAAACTTGCCAACGTTGGGGCAAGATAAAAAGGTACAGTGATCAGGGCAAGTAGCCCAATTATTTTGAGCCCAGTAATAAGTAAATCATTAAAATCGATGTTTCCTTGTTGGATGGAGTGGACTTGTCGCATGAAATCTTGAGCTGTTTTACTCGAAACTTGTTTTAGGAAATACTGTATTGGAAGGCTAATAAATAGACTAATACTAGCGAGTATTGCAGCAATGCATTTTACTGGGGATACTAGTTTCCGCGTTGCTAAGATTGGCCATAAATCACCCGATGCCAGAGCATGGCGATATTGAAAATCATCTAAATATTCTTCAGCAAAAAGGCGAATTATTAATTCACGCCATTCACGGGTTAGAAGTTGTTTAAGTGCTTCATGTTCTTGTGCATAAAGATAATTTACCCGTTCTTTATTGTACTCGTCTCTAACCTTGTGCAACGATTGCGCCAGGTTAAGAAAGGAAGCGTAATGTTTCCCAAACGCATTTTTGTCCTTTTCAGTCGTTAGTTCTAAAAAGTTATTTGATAACTCTTCATAAGCAGCTTCTATGTTTTCTTGCAAGAGCAAATCAAATGCTGTGTTTGGTATAGTTATTTCTTGGTGAATAAAATATTGCTCAATGTCTCGGCGATATTCATCATTTACAAGTTTTAGCTCTATATTCACCAGGTTATAAGCGGCGTTGATTTCATTAAATGTATCAGCATTCCCTCCCTTATCGGGGTGATGTTGCATACATAATCTCGCCCACGCGATGCGAATTTTTTTACGTTGTTGCTCTTTTGATAATGTGCTAATGTCACTAAACGTAAGGTTTAATATTTGTAAAGCAGTTTGTAATGACATGTGATCCACCTAAATAGAGTAAAAAAATTCCAATCCTACCACATCAACCCGCTCATGATAAAGCAGTAGGTTGGCCCTAAATTGATCGGCAAAAAAATGATCAATGCAGATTTGTCCTTTAATTTGGCTGTTTTTAGCTAACAATCAAACAAAAACGGTTGGTTTCAAGTTGAGTTTGTCATTTTTACTCGCATTTTCGAAAAATAAATCATAAATCTGTTCTCGCAGACCAAACCGATCCATCCCCTCTCCAGCGTGTGTAGCGTGGCGGGGGGGTTAGGGTGAGGGGGGTTAAAAACAGGTCGCGTTAGCGACACCAGCTTATGATGTATTAACAACACATATCCCCATTCCACTGCGTAGCTTGGCAATTTTGTTTCTTATCAATTGCAGCAGTATACAACAATGACCTTCAACCCGAACATAGATGCGCCTTGCATGATGAATAACGCGCCCTGGCAATTGTATGATATGAAATCGTAATGCCTTCATTTTGCTTTCTTTCAAGTCTTTTGGCAGTGCCGTAATCTGCATTAACCGATTCAGATTAAACGATAACACCATCATCGCCCACCATGCCGCATTTGCCCCAAATAAATTTGAGGGTAATTGACCGCCAGCCAACCCTTCTTTTTGCGTGCTATGCACGTGCTCGCTTTTACCGCAACGCTTGCGGTGCCATTGAATCAAATCAGAACCATCGATGTCGCGATTAGTGACAACCGCAAATAATTTATACCTCACGTCGTCTAATTTAATCGTTTGAAACGCTAAATCCAATTCATCATCATTTTTAGTTTTCGATGGTTTCATGGCTTCCCGTATGGCTAAATAGCGATAACTGGCTTTGCTTCTTACTGCCCAGTCCGGCACAAAACAAATATCAGCCCACTCCTGATTCGTTTTTATTTTGTTACCATCGGCATCCTCTTGGTAAATGGGATGCCAATGTTTCTCATCAAGAGATAAGGCTTCTTTTTTAATCCCAGCACCGACACGCGCCGCAATGGCAAATGGAATAACGCCAAAACGAGTGTCACTACCTTCTGCACAATAACGTATCAAATCTTCTTGATAGCCAGCACTATCAGAGCGTAAATGCACGTGTTTCACATCGGATGGCAAGAGCGCCATCGCTTCTTTCAAAATACGCAATTGATCAAAACCGGCATTGACGTTGCCGTCACGGAACTCACTGTGTAATAAAATACCGTGTTCTGCCCAGTAGGTATTGAAGGGTTGGTAAGCTTTATACCCTTTGTAACAATACAGTGCCTTCCGTTTGTACGTGTTAGTCAGCGTTGCATCCTGATCTAATGTCGCAATAGTCGATGGTGATTGCTGTTGAACGCATGCGACCAGGGGTTTATTCAAGCCAATTAATGCGCTCAGTTTATCATTTGGTTTAGGAATAAACGCCTCACCCTCCGCACGATTTTTTTCTTCCTCGGGTGAATGAAATTGGGGTAAATAACGATGAATCGCCGCATTGGACGGTAAGCCACGGCTTTTTGCCTTTCTCCATCGCCGTTCTAAAGCTCGTCGTTCTTTGCGTTTCACTCCATGGGTACTCAATTGCATCAGCAACGTCCTTAACCCCGAATCATTTTCAAGGCGTTCGATATCACTAATACAGTCACCACCAGCCAGATTTAATAACACTAAAGACAGAATCATCTCAGCATCAGTCCATCCTCGCACCTTCGTCTTTAGCGTTTCATTGATAGGTTGAACGAGTCCACTTTGACTGGCAAGTTCCAAATAGAGTGGTAAACCAGCAAATCCTGTTAATCCTGACTGATTTTTTTCAGATTGATACTGGAATGGTAATCCGCCCTGTGTCATGATCATTTTCGCTCCCTTGTTTCACCCAGTGGGTGAATCGTTTTTTCGCGAAAATAATTCTATCTCATTGATCTAATGAAGCAATGAGAGCTCCTCAATTTATTTTGGTGACATATTCAGGTGGGCCTTGGCCCAACGTGATACAAGCGTCTACAGTGTAAGAAAAAAGGTGTACCCAAAACAAAGAACAACTATTTTCTCACAACATGCTACATTCTTGTTGGGCCAAGGCCCAACCTACGTGATTTTATTTGCCTATATGAGTCCCTACTCATGATAAAGCTCTAGCTTGGGTTAATTAATTTGTGCTAAAATTCCAACCATTTCCCCGCCGTAGTAGATGGGTATGCAAGACGACTACAGCCAATTTGAAAAACGCAAACAAGATCATATTGAGCTTGCTTTGCTGCAAGCTAATCAAGCGAGTGAATCAAATGTCTTTGATCACCTGTCACTCTTACATGAGGCGCTCCCCGATCTGGATTTTGCTGAGATTGATATCACTAGCAAACGCTTTAATCGTGAAGTGAATAAACCTTTCTTTGTGAGTTCAATGACTGCTGGGCATGTGGGGGCAGTGAATATCAATCGCAATTTAATTGAAGCTTGCGCTGCGAGTGGTTGGGCAATGGGGGTTGGTTCTCAGCGCCGTGAATTAACCGATAGTCAAGCTGCAGTTGAATGGCACGCTTTGCGTCGTGATTTTCCGCAAGTAAGCCTCTTTAGTAACTTAGGCATTGCCCAGCTTATTGCTACCCCTTTAAAACAAATCCAAAACTTAATTGAGGTATTACAAGCCGAAGCACTGATTATTCATTGCAATGCACTGCAAGAGGTTATTCAGCCAGAGGGGACTCCTCAATTTAAAGGGTGTTGGGCTGCACTCGCGAATACAGTAAACCATATAACCGTACCCCTTGTTGTCAAGGAAACAGGCTGCGGTTTTTCCCTAGAAACGTTAAAGCGCTTAAATGATATCGGTGTTGCAGCAGTGGATGTTAGTGGGTTCGGGGGTACTCATTGGGGACGAATTGAAGGGCAGCGTGCTAGTGAGGGTAGTATTCAGCAAAAAGCAGCAATCACTTTCCGCAATTGGGGTATAGATACCGTACAAGCCGTGATCGATGCAGTTTCTTTAAATCCTAGCTTTGCTGTTTGGGGATCTGGTGGGGTTCGTAATGGTCTCGATGCGGCAAAATTATTTGCGCTTGGGGCGAGTGCAGTGGGCTTTGCCAAACCCATGTTAGATGTAGCATTAGATAGTGCACTACGTGTGCATGAACTAATGCAGTTAATTGAATATGAATTGCAGGTTGCACTGTTTTGTACAGGTAGCCGTGTACTCAGTGAGTTGAAGGAGAAAACATGCCGCTAAGCAATCAAGCTGGTCAATTATTCCAGGGGTTTTCTAAATTAGCTCGTGAAGAAAGGTTTCAACGCTTAGTAGAGCTGGGTGCTTTAACAGCGGAAGATATTCATTATTTGCGCGATGGTGGCGTGCAAGATACGCTGCTTGCTGACAAATTAATAGAAAATGTGATTGGCTATTTCCAACTCCCTCTAGGAGTCGCTACTAATTTTTTAATCGATGGCAAAGATTATGTGATTCCTTTAGCTGTCGAGGAAACCTCAATTATCGCTGCACTTTCAAAAACCGCAAAATGGATAAGACAGCACGGTGAAATTACTACTCAGGTTGAGGGTGAATGCATTATTGGGCAGATTCAATTAGCAAAGGTCAATGATTTACCTCGATTTATCGCGCTATTCACAGAACATAAACCTTTTTTAATTGCCAAAGCAAATGAAGACGTTGCCCGCAGCATGGTAAAGCGCGGTGGTGGTGTTGTTGATTTACAACTTCGTCATCTAAAACGTGAAGATGGTGGTGATATGGTCGTGGTGCACCTCATGATGAATAGCTGCGATGCAATGGGCGCAAATATCATAAATCAAACTTTAGAGTACTTGAAGGCACCGTTGGAGAGGCTTACTGGTGAGCAAGTGACCATGTGCATTTTATCCAATTTAAACGATCAGAAATTAACAACGGCTAAAATCACCCTGTATGATATCGATCCAGAGCTCGGTGAACGCTTGCAAGAAGCGTCTTTATTTGCCAACACGGATCCTTACCGCGCTGCAACCCATAATAAAGGGGTAATGAATGGGATTGACCCGGTGTTAATCGCTACTGGCAATGACTGGCGAGCAGTGGAGGCTGGTATTCATGCTTATGCTACGCGCAGTGGTCATTATCAAGCGATTACCGATTGGCGATATCAGCAAGGGGTGCTCACTGGCCAATTAACAGCGCCCATTATTGTTGGTACTGTAGGCGGTGTGACTGCTCTACACCCTACAGCAAAGCTTTGTTTACGTATGATGGGTATTGAATCCGCTAATCATTTATCGCGTATTCTTGCTGCAGTAGGCTTAGCCCAAAATTTGGGTGCCATGAGAGCATTGTGCACAGAAGGAATTATCCAGGGCCACATGAGATTGCATATTGATAATTTAGTCATGGGGGCAGGGGCAACAGACAGTGAGATGCCGGTGCTTAAAGAGCGCTTACAAAGTTGGTTAACTGCGAATAAACGAATTAGTTTAAATAATGCCTGCGCTCTTTTAACTGAAATGAGGCAAGTGCAGACTGCAACATGAACTGGCGTATCCCAGCAAAAACTTTTTTAGTAGGCGAGTATGTAGCATTGGCAGGTGCCGCAGCGATTGTTTTGACAACCTCGCCTTGTTTTGAATTGTTGTTTACAGACCAGCCCAGCTTTGCTGAAACAAATAGTGCCCATCAGGTCGACAGTATTCATCCAGATTCACCAGCTGGTCAATGGTGGGCTCACCATCATATCCCTTCCCACATGAGCCTAAAGTGGTATGATCCTTATCAAGGAAAAGGTGGGCTTGGCGCTTCGAGTGCCCAATTTCTTGGTGTTTATTTAGCGAGCTGTCAACTTCTTCGTATCGCTCCTAATTATGATGCTTTACTCGATGCCTATTATCAATGTGCTTGGCGAGGAGAGGGTTTAAAACCCAGCGGCTATGATCTGATCGCGCAATCCCAACATCGCTGTGTCTATATGAATCGCGAGCAAAAAATCATTAAATCGTATGAATGGCCTTTTAAAGATATCGCATTTTTAATTTTGCACAGTGGTCAAAAATTAGCAACTCATTATCACTTGCGAAACCTAAATTTACCGAGCTCAATAAAGCAATTATCCGCTACTGTGGAACTTGCTCAAGCCGCGTTTGAGCAGATGAACAGCGAAAAATTAGTCAAAGCGGTGAATACCTATCATCAACAATTAGCCAATTTACATTTGGTCGCTCCGCATAGTATGGAGTATATCCAGCTCTTCAATTCACAGCCTGAAGTGTTAGCAGCAAAAGGATGTGGTGCATTAGGCGCTGATGTTATATTGTTAATAGTGCCTAGTAATTGTTTAAAATTAAAACATAAAACCCTCACCAGGGAGGGCTGGACGGTCTTAGCAACCAGTGAAAATTTGTATAATGGCCGCTCATTAGTGGAAAATAAACACCATAAAACCCTTGAAATTTTGCCTTAATCCGGTATGATTCCAAGCTCTTTGGGGCCGTTAGCTCAGGTGGTAGAGCAGGAGGCTTTTAACCTCTGTGTCATAGGTTCGAGTCCTATACGGCCCATCAGTACATCAAATAAGTTAGTTAAAATTCGCCCCCCTGGCAATAAATCCAAAAAGAATCGCAGCAGTTTTGCAATTCGCCGATAATACTACCACTGCCACTAATAAAGGCCGTAACTACGAGCTCAAAACTCCAATACAACAGCCACAAGCGTTTCTACCCACGAGAATTCAACAACTGTGTAATCTTATGGATAAATTATGGTATTAATATGCATATGCATAGCATGTTGACTAATTTATGAGTAACAAGTTAAACTATCACACCTTTGCGATGTGTCTTTTCCCTCAAGGATGAATTGGGGAAAACTGATTGACCTATCTAGCCTTCATTAAGAAGCGGGTACATCGCCTTAAAATAAGCACTGGCTTTTTTCAAGGTGATGTTTTCTTTCATTTGTTATCTCGCCTTACCAGAAACAAGCCAATTGCCTGACCTTAATTTGATTTAGACCTACCAGGAGATTAACCAATGCATTACAAATTAAACAGTCTTATCCAAAAAACAGGCGATGAATTTCTTAATGAATTTAAGAAAATCCCAGCTAATGTGACTTCGCTTGATTTAAGTAAGAATAATCTTTACGACCATGAATTAGCTAAAGCTTTTGCTGTCATCTCGGCCACCGTGACTTCGCTGACTTCGCTGAATTTAAGTGATAATCTCCTTGGCAGTACATCTGGCGATGGATTAGCTAAAGCCCTTGCCGCCATCCCAGATTCCGTGACTTCGCTTGACTTATCTGGGAATGATATTGCCAGTAATGATTGTGCTGAAGTCTTTGCTGCCATCCCAGCCAACGTGACTTCGCTTAGCTTCCGTAATAATTACTTTAACGCCAGATCTGGTGATGAATTAGCTATAGCCTTTGCCAAAATTCGAGCTTCTGTAACTTCATTTGACTTAAGTTTGAATAGACTCAGCTGGAAATCGGCTGATGAATTAGCTAAGGTCTTTGCAGCAATCCCCACTTCTGTAACTTCGCTTAACTTAGCCGAGAATCAGCTTGACAGACAATCTGGTGATGAATTAGCTAAAGCTTTTGCTGCTATTCCAGACAAGGTAACTTCGCTCAATTTAAGCTCGAATGATTTTGGCAACAGATTGGGTGATGAGTTAGCTAAAGGCTTTGCCGCCATTCCCCTTTTTGTGACTTCGCTTAACTTAACCAGGAATAAGCTTGGCATCAGATCTGTTGATCAATTAACTAAAGCCTTTAATGCCATCCTAGCCAACGTGACTTCGCTTAATTTAAGAGATAATCTCCTTGGCATTAAATCTGGTGATGAATTAGCGACAATCTTGGCCGCCATCCCAGCTTCCGTGGATTCGCTTGATCTGAGTACGAATGAGCTTGACAACGATTCTGTCGATAAATTAGCTAAAGCCCTTGCTGCTATTCCAAACACTGTAACTTCGCTCAATTTAAGCCAGAATGGCCTTAATAAATTTGGAGCTGAATTAGCAACAGCTTTTGTCAGCATCCCAAGTTCTGTAACTTCGCTTAATTTAAGCTTGAATGGCCTTTACATGAAATCTGGAGCTGAGTTAGCGATAGCCTTTGCTACTATTCCAGATACTGTGGCTTCGCTTGACTTAAGTCGGAATGACTTTGGCCTCAACCCTGCAGCTGAAATAGCGGAGGCCCTTGCTGCTATTCCAGCTTCTGTCACCTCCCTTGATTTAAGCGATAATAAATTGAATAAAAAAACGCCTGCTGAATTAGCCCAAATTATTGCTGCTATCCCTAAGACAGTTCGCTCGATTAATCTAGGTAGTAATGACTTATTCATGGGTAAATCGGTAATAGAGCGAGATGAGCTGCTAAAAATTTTAAGCCCTCACGAACAAGATGGTCGGCTTATTTTAAGACAAAATGGCGAAGCGGCATTTTTAAGGGCTTTGTTACCTATGGTTTCAGCGGCTAGACAATTCATGTTACCTATTGAGGTAGTGAGTTGTATCTTAGCGTGGCTGCTACCTAAACAAAATAAACTAACTGATGGGCAATTAGTCGATCAGCATGCGCTTAGGATTTTTCCTCCACAGCAACCTACTGAAAATTACTCTGTTCAATTTTTCAAGAAATTCTGGACCGGTACGGGAAGTGTGCAGAATAACCAATTAAAGGATATCTCAGAAGCGAGTCAGGAAACTGTCTCCGATGACGGGTTGAAAGCCTAATAATTAACTCATAACAAACAGCAAGTGTGGCCAGTTAGCACGTTAACGCGACCTGGCTGCCTAAAAGCTGTTGCTAAAGGACTTCCCTCATAAGTCCCAAGTTGTGTAAAACCCGAACGATGTGAGAGATCTCCTGAGTGACGTATCTAGGGAGTTACGTTAGTAAGGCGTAATAGTTTCACCGGGAGTTTCTGTAGTTTCACCTGGAGCTTCTGTCAGTTCATTTGCGCCAGTAAACACCTGTTTTGCCATCACTAACAGCGTATGAAGGTATTTATTGTCAATTTTTATAAAAAGTATGTCACTCGTCTTTTTAGAGGAAAAATCATGAGCAACCGTATCTCTGAGTGCAGTACATCTTTCGAAAAAAACTGATGCAGCCTGTTTGCTGACTTCTCCATTAAACAAAGAAAGAAAATCGGAGAATGCAGGAGCATTCACTTTTAGTAATCGATAATATTGACCGATCAAAGCGAATTTCATGGTTAACTCATCTTTTTCTTTCGCGAGAAAATCCAATTTAAGTTCTATATCAATTGTTTTTAGATAAGGTGTAATTTCAGTCAAAAGTTCGAAGATGAGCTTAGCTAACTCAGAATTCTTTAGTTGTTGTTCAGAGGTATTTTTGACCGTAGTTAACAACTGGTTATAAACCGAGTTTTCTGCTAAATGAGTCGTCATGGGCGCTTGCTTATTGTTGATTCTATTGCCAATTAGAATAAATGTAGTATTTAGCACAAGCTCACCCGTTTGTAGAATGGTTCCTTTATTTAATTCAAAGAATAAGTGCATAATTGCATTTCTAAAAACACTCGCTTCTTCTCGAGTGCAAATTGTTTCATCCCCGTACTTGTCAATGTATTGTATTAATGCTTCGTGACTTCTTAGTATCAACAAGGCAACTTGATGAATCGATACCGGTTGAGCTCGCATTGCATCTTGAAGTTTGTTCATAGCAAAGTAAGCATGGTGAAGCAGAACATCGTTGCCCTTCATATCCCGAAGATAATTTCGAACGACTTGGGGAGGGTGCTCGGGTGCTATAAAAATAGATTCAGGAAGTGAGGACCAAATTGTGGATCGAGATGTTGCTAAAGAAGTTTTTGCTGAACTAGATGTTTCGCGGTTTTCTGTTGTTGTGAGTGGTGCTGGCTGTTCAAATGCTTGAAAAATCGAAAAGACCTCAGGCTCAATATCTTTTAGAGATAGGGCTATTTGAACGATGGATATTTCATATTGTTTTATGAGTTGATGTGTATTTGCTTTTTTTTGTAACAGTAGTCGAATGAGCGCTACTTTATTCGGCTCATTTTTCTCTAGCCTCATTGCCGCTAGCAGTGGAGTAGCTCCATTTCCGTCTTCCTGGTTGACCAGTGCGCCCTTCTCTAGCAGTAGTGTGGCCGTTGGTAAGTCTCCATTTGCGACTGCGATATTGAGCAGCGTCGAATTTTTATAAGGCCCTGTATTAATGACCCTGTTTGGATCTGCTCCATGGTTTAAAAAATATTCAGTGATTTGAATAGCCTCACTCCCTACCGCCACACTGGTTAAAAGGGGCGTGACCCCAGACAGTCGACCCTTCGAAATTGCCTTATTGAAATCCACTCTACTTGGGATAAGTTGCACGATGGTGTCGAATGGAAAAGGAAAATCTCTCTGACTCATGATGAGTGCGACTAATGGAGAAATATAAAATTCATTACCACCCGGGTAAGGCGCAGAAGGCATTTTTACAACTAGGCCGTTATCATCTACGGGTTCTTTTGTTGCGATTTCGACCTCTAAATTTGGGTCATAAGCATATTTCAGTAATTCAGCCGCCATGTCAGAGCGACCTGCCAAGTAAGAAATACACAATGCAACGGTGCGAAGCTGTAAAATTTCGGGTGGAATGTTCTCGATAGTTTCAGTTGCTTTATATTTACTGTTGTTGAGAAGGAATTTTAGGATGTCAAGTGAATGTTTTTTATGTGTATTTATGGCTGTTAAAGGGCCGACGATACGTCCCTTTCGGTTAATGACTTGGTCTGCATCTGCGCCCTTAAGAACTAAATATATCACCGTCCTACAATCGCAGAGTTTAGCCGCCTCTTTTAAAGGACTGCCTACTCCACTATCACCTAATCCGATATAGTTAACATTTGCACCGGCCTTAACTAACAGTTCTGTTATCTCATAATGACCATCACTACAGCTAGCGATTAAGGGGCTTTGATTAGAAATACTCGTTGGTGGCTTGCTTGGTATAATTCCATTTGCATTTGCGCCACGCTTAAGGAGTTCCTTTACTATTTCGACCTTGCCTACCATTGCAGCCGAGTAGAGGAAGATAGGGTTTTGGGGATTAATCTTAACGATTTCTTCAGCTTTGACTAAAGGTAAAGTCTCCATCAGTGAGGCAGCGATAACGGCATTGCTCGGACAAGACAGGTCAATTTTATAGTAAGATAATAGAAATTCTACTATTGCTTTGTCTTGGCTTTTGAAGGCTTTAGTCTTGTAACTAATTATCGCAATACATATAGGATGAACTGTATCTCGTCTGTAGTTGCAGCTGGCACCAATTTTTGCAAGAAACTTAATTATTTTAAAATTTCCTTGTATTGTGGCTATTTGTAAGGGTGTTAGTCTGTTATAGACTTTATGATCCTCCTCCTTAGTTTCAAAAATAGCGTCTAATTGTGCTCTATCACCTCGCACTAATTGCTTTAATTCTGCTATCTTTTCTTTATTGGAAATGTTTGATAATAAAACTATGTGAATGCGTGCCATAATATACTTCTCCAGGTCGAGGCATTTATTATCCCAAATTGCTCAATAAAAATCCATAATTATTTGCGGTAGGTTTTGCTTTAACTTGTTATTCATACCCTACTCAGTAAGGCGCAATAGTTTCACCGGGAGTTTCTGACAGTTCATTTGCGCCAGTAAACACCTGTTTTGCCATCACTAACAGAGAATAAAGGCATTTATTATCAATTTTTAAAAGTATGTCACTCGTCTTTTTAGAGGAAAAATCATGAGCAACCGTATTTCTGAGTGCAGTACATCTTTCGAAAAAAACTGATGCAGCCTGTTTGCTAACTCCTCCATTAAACAGAGAAAGAAAATCGGAGAATGCAGGAGTATTCACTTTTAGTAATCGATAATATTGACCGATCAAAGCGAATTTCATGGTTAAATCATCTCTTTCTTTCGCGAGAAAATCCAATTTAAGTTCTATATCAATTGTTTTTAGATAAGGTGTAATGTCAGTCAAAAGTTCAAAGATGCGCTTAGCTAACTTAGAGTTCTTTAGTTGTTGCTCGGAGGTATTTTTGACCGTAGTTAACAACTGGTTATAAACAGAGTTTTCTGCTAAATGAGTCGTCATGGGCGCTTGCTTATTGTTGATTCTATTGCCAATTAGAATAAATGTAGTATTTAGCACAAGCTGACCAGTTTGTAGAATGGTTCCTTTATTTAATTCAAAGAATAAATGCATAATTGCATTTCTAAAAACGCTCGCTTCTTCCCGAGTGCAAATTGTTTCATCCCCGTGCTTGTCAATGTATTGTATTAATGCTTCGTGACTTCTTAGTATCAACAAGGCAACTTGATGAATCGATACCGGTTGAGCTCGCATTGCATCTTGAAGTTTGTTCATAGCAAAGTAAGCATGGTGAAGCAGAACATCGTTGCCCTTCATATCCCGAAGATAATTTCGAACGACTTGAGGAGGGTGCTCGGGTGCTATAAAAATAGATTCAGGAAGTGAAGAGGACCAAATTGTGGATCGAGATGTTGCTAAAGAAGTTTTTGCTGAGCTAGATGTTTCGCGGTTTTCTGTTGTTGTGAGTGGTGCTGGCTGTTCAAATGCCTGAAAAATCGAAAAGACCTCAGGCTCAATATCTTTTAGAGATAGGGCTATTTGAACGATGGACATTTCATATTGTTTTATGAGTTGATGTGTATTAGCTTTTTTTTGTAACAGTAGTCGAATGAGTGCTAATTTATTGGGCTCATTTTTCTCTAGCCTCATTGCCTCTAGCAGTGGAGTCGCTCCATTTCCGTCTTCCTGGTTGACTAGTGCGCCTTTCTCTAGCAGTAGTGTGGCCGTTGGTAAATCTCCATTTGCGACTGCGATATTGAGCAGCGTCGAATTTTTATAAAACTCTGTATTAATGACCCTGTTTGGATCTGCTCCATGGTTTAAAAGATATTCAGTGATTTGAATAGTCTCACTCCCTCCAACCACACTGGTTAAAAGGGGCGTGACCCCAGACAGTCGACCCTTCGAAATTGCCTTATTGAAATCCACTCTACTTGGGATAAGTTGCACGATGGTGTTGAATGGAAAATGAAACTCTCTCTGACTCATGATGAGTGCGACTAATGGAGAAATATAAAATTCATTACCACCCGCGCAAAGCGCAGAAGACATTTTTACAACTAGGTCGCTATCATCTACAGGTTCTCTTGTTCTGATTTTGACCTCTAAATTTGGGTCATAAGTATACTTCAGTAATTCAGCTGCCATATCAGAGCGACCTGCCAAGTAAGAAACGCACAATGCAAGCGTGCGAAGCTGTAAAATGTCAGGTGGAATGTTCTCGATAGTTTCAGTTGCTTTATATTTACTATTGTTGAGAAGGAATTTTAGGATTTCTAATGAGCCATTTTTATGTGTATTTATCGCCGTTAAAGGGCCGACGATATGTCCCTCAAAGTTAATGACTTGGTCTGCATCTGCGCCCTTAAGAACTAAATATATCACCGATTTATAATCGCAGTCTTTGGCCGCTTCTTTTAAGGGGCTGTTTGCTCCCTTAGCGTTTACGTATCCGATATAGTTAACATTTGCACCGGCATTAACTAACAGTTGTGTTATCTCATAATGGCCGTGACTACAGCTAGCAATTAAGGGGCTTTGATTAGCTCTCTTCGTTGGTGGATTGCTTGGTATAATTCCATTTGCATTTGCGCCACGCTTAAGGAGTTCCTTTACTATTTCGACCTTGCCTAGCACTGCAGCCGAGTAGAGGAAGATAGGGTTTTGGGGATTAATCTTAACGATTTCTTCAGCTTCGACTAGAGGTAATTCCATCAGTGAGGCAGCGATAACGGCATTGTTCGGACAAGACAGGTCAATTTTATAGTGAGATAGTAGAAATTCTACTATTGCTTTGTCTTGGCTTTTGAAGGCTCTACTTTGGTAACCAAGTATCGCAATAAAAATAGGATGAGCTGTATCTTTTCTGTAGTTGCAGCTGGCACCATTTTCTGCAAGAAACTTAATTATTTCAAAGTCGCCTTGTCCTATGGCTAGTTGTAAGGGTGTTACTCCGTTAAATGCTTTACGTTTTTCGTCTGTAGTATCAAAAATAGCATCTACTTGTGTGCTATCTTCTCGCACTATTTTCTTTAACCTGTCTAACTTTTCCGTAGAGGAAATGTTTAAGAATAATACTGTGTGTATGCGTGCCATAATCTATTTCTCCAGTTCGAGGCATTTATTATCCCAAATTGCTCAATAAAAATCCATAGTTATTTGCGGATTGTATCCCGATCCCAAACTGCTGATTACACTTTTTGTGCATCATAAATTGTGGCATAATCGCAACAGTGTAAAGCCTCAATGCGCTCGTAGCTCAGCTGGATAGAGTACTTGGCTTCGAACCAAGGTGTCGGGGGTTCGAGTCCCTCCGAGCGCGCCATTTAATCAAGGACTTACGTTATATTTTTTTAGTTCAAAAAAGTAGATGTAGCAAATTTGTAACACTTTTTTCTACAATCTTGAATTTTCCCGATGGTCAATCCTACATTTCGCACCAATGTAGAAGATTTTTGTAATTATCGTGATTAATATTGACTCTCTCGAGGTCAGGTGGCAAGCCATAGATTTCAAGCGCATGCTTACCAAAATAGACGATAATTCGTTGATGCACTTTTTTGACATTGGTAACGATTCGATGAGGCTTACCATCAATGAGGATAGTGACAACTGCGATCATGTTCATCAACTCAGCGATCCACTTCATGGTCGGGTTTTTAATGGGTTTGCCCACTTGATTGGGTAAGATAGCTCCCGAGCAAGTGCATGCTTTGACTCGATGAGGAGCCAGCGTTGTTTGATACCATGAACGGTGACCTCCTGGGTCGTTGCGCGATAATTCTCATCAAAAACTTGCCAAGTTAAGGTATTGTCTGACTCATTTAGCCACCTACGAGCCTCTTTCAGCTGCGCTGGAACACGGGTTATCCACCAGACGTCATTTAATTGACCTAGTTTTTCAGGCACATAAAATGCCGCATCGACAACAAAGCACAAGCCATCCGGCGTGTCATTCAATCGCTTTGTAAATTCCTGCACCTTGCGGACTGTTTCATGAAAGCTTACTTTATCACTACTGCTCCCATTCAGGGCCTCCATCCATAATGGAATGTTGGCAACTCCACCCTGGGTCAATGACAGCATCACCTGTTTTAAGTCGGGCCTATTGGCTTTTGAGTATCCATACTCGGGTACCGGCGCTGCTTCAGATGCTTCAATCTCATAGCGACCATGCAAGACAAAACTGGTGGTATCTAAATGTAGCCTCTGGCCAAGGATCCCTTGTTCTCGTGCTACTTCAAATGCAATCTCCGAGTACAATAATAATTACCAAAAACCTTTTTTTGAACAACTTAATTGCAAATTATTTCGAGGGTGCTGCGGAATGTGGGTTCTACAAGGATTTTGACGCGTAACGCGTCACTCTTTGCAAGCGTCTCTCCTATCATGGGGGTTAGCAAGTAGGTACCAGGGAGAACAAGGGGTTCTGATGGGAACGCGTCGCTCTTTGCAAGAGATGACGCCTTACCCCGTTTTTTGCTATCTCGTCTATGCGGTTCTGTGCGGTTCTGTGCAACATAGTCAGGATGTTTTGCTCTGTACTTTTGCCAATAGCCGGCGTTTTTTGATTACCAACGCTTATTAGCAGCTCGCTGATTTGCCTTATAATCAACTTCTTCCGGCGCCATGCTCATTTACGTGCCAATTGGCAGGCTGTTTTTGAGCAATACGATTGTGCAGGATTTTTGAGCCGTTCAAATGAAATACCACAGTGTTTGCATAATCCTCTGCGACATATGTTCAGCTCCTTTATAAATGAGCTTATTTAAATAGTAGCACAGTAGGTGATTTGAGTTATGGCAAGTTTTTTGGAATACAATGGGTGGGTCAGTTTAAATTAGCGCTAAGGCTGAATGTTACTCAAAGTATCGCACCTAAAGGTAGCGTTTAGTTAAAGATTCTGTACCATTACCTTCTAACTCAGCATATCAACTAGACAAACGCGTGTAATTTTACTCTAATGAGATTCTTTTAAAAGTAATTAAAAAGGAACTTGCTATGCCCTCTTCTTTTACGAATACTACTAATACCTCATCGTCTGGGAATGCAACTCGTGTATCTTCTCATTCTACGGCTAACAAAACGAATACCAGCACTAATGCGTATGATCCCGCGAGCGACTTAGGGTATGGCGTAGGAAGATTATTGAGAGGGGCTTTTGATTTGGCTTCGAGTGCATGGCAAAACTGGTGGGATCCATCGCCTTCACAAATAGAAATCACACATCAAAGACAAGTCATGATTTATCGTCAGGGATTGGAGGAATGCATCAAGCATCTAGATCGAGCACTCGATAATTTGCGTAAAAATCCGAATGATCCGCAGAGTTTAAAGCGGATTGAAAAATTAGCCTCGCATTATACGGCGTATGTTCACCTGGCACCAATAGACGCGTTAAAACAAGTTCAACAAAAACTTTTTCAACCGATAGAAACACAACTGGAGCGGCTAAAAAATACCGCTCTAAGCCAAGCCGTGCGAGAGTTATTGCCCGTGTTGTCTTGGCGAGATTTTCTCTCAGAAAAAGAGGCTCTGTCTCCACAACCAAAACAGGGAATTAACGATAATGCACCGGCACAATTAAGAGCTGCAGAATCCATTCCTGCTTTTAAGAATAAACGTGCTGTCATGCAACAAGCCTTCCCTGCCTCGTTTGATTTGAACAATTTGAATGGCAACAATGGGTTTATAGTCCCTGGCATTGCGTATGGTAATCTAGGTTATTCCGTCAGTACGGCCGGAGATATCAGCGGGGATAATATCACCGATCTCGTCTTGGGGGCTCCTGATGCAAGCTTTAACGGCGGCGCAGCTTATGTCATTTTTGGCAGTCGTGGGGGATTTGTCTCCCCTTTTAATTTAAACAATTTGAATGGCAGCAATGGTTTTATGGTCCCTGGTATCACATCGGGTGGTTTTCTAGGTTATTCCGTCAGTACGGCAGGGGATATCAACGGGGATAACATCACCGATCTCGTCTTGGGGGCTTTTAATGCAAACTCGTTTGACGGCACGGCCTATGTCATTTTTGGCAGTCGTGGGGGATTTACTTCCCCTTTTAATTTAAGTAATTTGAATGGCAACAATGGCTTTATGGTCCCTGGTATCGCATCGGGTGGTAATCTCGGTCAGTCCGTCAGTACGGCAGGGGATATCAACGGGGATAATATCACCGATCTCGTCTTGGGGGCTCCACGGGTAAACATAAATAACGGTGCAGCGTATGTCATTTTTGGCAGTAGTGGGGGATTTACTTCCCCTTTTAATTTAAGTAATTTGAATGGCAGCAATGGCTTTATGATCCCTGGTATCGTACCGGGTGGTAATCTCGGTATTTCCGTCAGTACGGCAGGGGATATCAACGGTGATAACATCACCGATCTCGTCTTGGGGGCTTATGGTGCAAACTCGTTTGACGGCACGGCCTATGTCATTTTTGGCAGTCGTGGGGGATTTACTTCCCCTTTTAATTTAAGTAATTTGAATGGCAACAATGGCTTTATGGTCCCTGGCATCGCATCGAGTGGTTATCCAGTAGGTAATCCCGTCAGTACGGCAGGGGATATCAACGGCGATAACATCACCGATCTCGTCTTGGGGGCTTATGGTGCAAACTCGAATAACGGCACGGCGTATGTCATTTTTGGCAGTCGTGGAGGATTTGTCTCCCCTTTTAATTTAACGAATTTGAATGGCAACAATGGCTTTATGGTCCCTGGCATCGCATCGAGTGGTTATCTAGGTTATTCCGTCAGTACGGCAGGGGATATCAACGGAGATAACATCACCGATCTCGTCTTAGGGGCTTATTATACAAACTCGGGTAATGGCACAGCGTATGTCATTTTTGGCAGTCGTGGGGGATTTGTCTCCCCTTTTAATTTAAACAATTTGAATGGCAGCAATGGCTTTATGGTCCCTGGCATCGCATTGCTTGGTAGTCTAGGCTATTCCGTCAGTACGGGAGGGGATATCAACGGGGATAACATCGCCGATCTCGTCTTGGGAGCCCCTGCGGGACCGGGAGCCCCTACCGCAAGCTCTAATGGCACGGCGTATGTCATTTTTGGACAAAATACTGTTATAGCTCCTACATCTCCTACCCCAACACCTATGCCGACTCCAACACCTACACCTACACCTACACCTACGTCCGTATCAACACCTACACCTACACCTACGTCCGTATCAACACCTACACCCATTCCCTCTTTAACAGTAGGTTTAGACATCTTGCCTAACGGCACTGTAATCTTAAAGTCAGGTCAACTTCCCATTCCAGATCAAGATGTGATTTCGGTAGAAGTCATTCAAGGAGGCTATCTTACGATAGTTAATGATCCGTTAGTGCCCATTCAGAATTTTACCTATTCTGAGCTTAAAAATGAGCAAATTCGGGTGGTGCTGAATGGAACAGATCCTCTCAACATCACTTTAGCTCTTGATAATTGGTTAGGCGAGAAAATACTTTTTAGTCCAGTGGTAAGTTTTTTTAATACGAACAACCCCAATAATCCTTCAGTGCCAATAGCTGCTGTGGTGGGTAGTGTGGTAGGAACTACCGTTTTTGCGGCTGCGCTGGGATTAACGGCCTTTGGCATTTTCAAATGGCGTGGAGAACAAGAACGAGAAGACACGCAGGCTCATCAGACGCCAGAGTTAAAAGCTGTGGCTAACCCGCTTCAGCATCCTTCTAACCAATGAAAAATTGTATCCTGTCACAATCGCCGGGTAATCGTTATAAGGTTTTCTGCATGAGTTCAGCATAGGTTGGTGGTGGCTGTTCAGCTTGTATTTTTTGTCCTAAGAGCTGATAGACGAGAGGCAATAGTTTTCCTCTCACGCGGTTGGCCAGGAAACCATAATAACGGATCATGCAACAACAAATTTTCTTTTGATAACTGGATACAGAAGCTGATGTTGGTTGGCAATACGTTTTAAAATATGACGTACCATTTTATTATGTGTTTTGAATGATTGCGTATGATTCCATCTGCAGTTAATTAACAGATGGTTATTATATCACCAAGTTGCCGACGATAGTCGGCCTAAGCGCAGCGCCTTGAGCTTGCAGGATCATGCGGATTTTTTCGAACATTTTCGAGAGCCTGTTTTAGTTGTTGAATACATTCTTTTAAACCGGCTATATAAATGTCGCGCTGTCTTTGTGCCATTTCTTCAGGAGAAAGCCCTGTATTGGGATTCCACCAACTTTGATACGCATTCCACGCTAAATCAAAAGCCCCTCTGAATAATCTCCCCACACCATAGCCGAAATTGTTCTCGGGATCATACCAGCCTGCTGAATTTGTATTAGTTCGATTCGCTGCTGCAGGCGAAGTTACGTCACTTGCATTTCGAGTTGATGTCGCATGGGTTGTATTTGTTGTATTAAAAGAATATGGCATAGCAATTTCCTTTGTTAAATCGTTGGCATCATTGAGCAGCAGGTCCACGTTGTAAGGGATTCGCTACGGCACTTAATTCCAGTGGTGTATGAGCTCGCTGCTCTTTTCGTTCTTGACTTTGGCGATGTTTAAAAAGGCCAAATGCAGTTAATCCAATCGCCGTAGTTACTGCGGCTGCTCCGATAGCACCGCCAACGATAGCAGCGAGTGGTACAGTAGGACTATTGGGATTGTTCGTATTAAAAAAGCTCACCACTGGACTAAAAAGTATTTTCTCGCCTAACCAATTATCAAGAGCTAAAGTGATGTTGAGAGGATCTGTTCCATTCAGCACCACCCGAATTTGCTCATTTTTAAGCTCAGAATAGGTAAAATTCTGAATGGGCACTAACGGATCATTAACTATCGTAAGATAGCCTCCTTGAATGACTTCTACCGAAATCACATCTTGATCTGGAATGGGAAGTTGACCTGACTTTAAGATTACAGTGCCGTTAGGCAAGATGTCTAAACCTACTGTTAAAGAGGGAATGGGTGTAGGTGTTGATACGGACGTAGGTGTAGGTGTAGGTGTAGGTGTTGGAGTCGGCATAGGTGTTGGGGTAGGAGATGTAGGAGCTATAACAGTATTTTGTCCAAAAATGACATACGCCGTGCCATTAGAGTTTGCGGTAGGGGCTCCCAAGACGAAATCGGTGATGTTATCACCGTTGATATCCCCTGCCGTACTGACGGAATAACCTAGCTGACCACTCGATGCGATGCCAGGGACCATAAAGCCATTGTTGCCATTCAAATTCGTTAAATTAAAAGGGGAAGTAAATCCCCCACGACTGCCAAAAATGACATACGCTGTGCCGTTGTCCGAGTTTGCATTAGGGGCCCCCAAGACGAGATCGGTGATGTTATCACCGTTGATATCCCCTGCCGTACTGACGGAATAGCCTAGAGCACCCATCGATGCGATGCCAGGGACCATAAAGCCATTGCTGCCATTCAAATTGTTTAAATTAAAAGGGGAGACAAATCCCCCACGACTGCCAAAAATGACATACGCCGTGCCGTTACCCGAGTTTGCATTAAAAGCCCCCAAGACGAGATCGGTGATGTTATCACCGTTGATATCCCCTGCCGTACAGACGGAAATACCTAGCCAACCACCCGATGCGATACCAGGGACCATAAAGCCATTGCTGCCATTCAAATTCGTTAAATTAAAAGGGGAGACAAATCCTCCACGACTGCCAAAAATGACATAGGCCGTGCCGTCAAACGAGTTTGCACCATAAGCCCCCAAGACGAGATCGGTGATGTTATCCCCGTTGATATCCCCTGCCGTACTGACGGAAATACCGAGATAACCACCCGATGCGATGCCAGGGACCATAAAGCCATTGTTGCCATTCAAATTCGTTAAATTAAAAGGGGAAGTAAATCCCCCACGACTGCCAAAAATAACATAAGCCGTGCCGTTATTCGAGTTTGCAACAGGAGCCCCCAAGACGAGATCGGTGATGTTATCACCGTTGATATCCCCTGCCGTACTGACGGAATAACCTAGATAACCACTCGATGCGATGCCAGGGACCATAAAGCCATTGCTGCCATTCAAATTCGTTAAATTAAAAGGGGAGACAAATCCTCCATGACTGCCAAAAATAACATAAGCCGTGCCGTTGCTTGCATAAGGAGCCCCCAAGACGAGATCGGTGATGTTATCACCGTTGATATCCCCTGCCGTACTGACGGAATTACCCAGACTACCGCCCGATGCGATGGCAGGAACCGTAAACCCATTACTGCCATTCAAATTGTTCAAATTAAAAGGGGAGGCAAATCCTCCACGACTGCCAAAAATGACATACACCATGCCGTTACCCGAGTTTGCAGTATAAGCCCCCAAGACGAGATCGGTGATGTTATCCCCGTTGATATCCCCAACCGTACTGACGGACTTACCGAGAGCACCACTCGATGCGATACCAGGGACCATAAAGCCATTGTTGCCATTCAAATTGTTCAAATCAAACATGGCAGGGAAGGATTGTTGCATGACAGCGCGTTTATTCTGAAAAGCAGGATTTATTTGGTTATCTAGCGGTAAATTAACCATGTTTAGTGTAGAGGTAGAAATTTGTTCAAGATGGCGTTTTTCGTTGGGAGGATTTTTGACTGTTTTTTCTTCATCATAATAAGCTTGAGAAAGCGGTACACCATATTCATCATTTTGTATTGCAGAATGAGTTTTTTTATTTTTTTCTGCCGAAGAACCCATAAACAACACAGGCAACAACATTTTTAATTTCTGTTTTAAACTCGGATCAGATAATCGCTCTACTTGCTCACGGATGGGTTGAAAAAGTTGTTGTTGAACAGCATACAATTCCATAGATGGAGTAATATTCACATAAGTTGCATAATGCTGTGCGAGTTCATCTATTTTTCTTAAGTTGGCGGGATTGTGGGGATTTTTTCGAACATTTTCGAGAGCCGGTTTTAGCTGTTGAATACATTCTTTTAAACCACTTAGATAAATAGCCTGTTGTTTTTGGCCAACTTTTTCTTGAGAAGATCCTGGATTGGGATTCCACCAACTTTGCCAAGCAGTTGAAGCCAAATCAAAAGCCCCTCTGAATAATCTTCCCACACCATAACCTAAATCGTTCGCTGAATCATGCCAGGAGGTAGTGTTGGTATTTGTTCTGTGAACAGCAGAATGAGAAGAGACATGACTTGAGCTGTTAGATGATGAAACATTCGTGGTATTTGTAAACGAAGAGGGCATATCAAGTTCCTTATGTAATCACTTTTAAAAGAATCTCATTAGACCTAATTTGATCGTCAAAAAATTAAACAGCTAGCATTTTTCCAGCAGCGCAGCTATTTTTGACTTAATATTAAACACTGGTGGTCAAATTCACGGTGTATTTATCATTTTCAGATTGTATTTGTCATTTTTATTCTCAATTATCAAACAACAAGTCTTAAATCCCCTCTAGCAGGCCAAACGGATCCATTTCCTTTTTCCCAGATGTAGTGTGGAAAAGGATCAAGGGAGGTAGATTTAAAAACAGGTCGCGCTAGCGACTCCAACCTATGACGTATTAAGTGCATATAATTCAATCCCACTGCGTACTTTGGCAATTTTACCTCTTATCAATTGAAGCAGCTCACAACAATGACTCTCAACACGAACAAACACTTGCCTTGCATGATGAATAACGCGACCTGGCAACTGTATGATATGAAATCGCAGTGCCTTCATTTTACTTTCTTTGAGATCTTTTGGTAGCACTGCAATTTGCATCAACCGATTAAGATTAAACGATAACACCATGATCGCCCACCATGCCGCATTTGCCCCAAATAGATTCGATGGCAACTGACCACCAGCCAGCCCTTCCTTTTGTGTGCTGTGCACGTGCTCACTCTTACCACAACGCTTGCGATGCCATTGAATCAGATCTGAACCATCCATGTCGCGATTCGTGACAACAGCAAATAATTTATAAGTCACCCTATCTGATGTCATCGTTTGAAAGGGCAAATCAGGTTCTTCATCGCCTTTAGTCTTTACTGGCTTCATGACCTCACGAATGGCTAAATAGCGGTAGCTGGCTTTGCTTCTTACAGCCCACTCTGGCACAAAACAAATGTCAACCCATTCCTGATTGGTCTTTATTTTTGTGCCATCAGCATCTTCTTGATAAATAGGGTGCCAATGCTTCTCATCAAGCGATTGCGCTTCTTTTTTAATCCCGGCGCTGACGCGGGCTGCGATTGCAAATGGGATAACACCAAAACGAGGGTCATTACCCTCCGCACAATAACGTATCAAATCCTCTTGATAACCAGCGCTATCTGAGCGTAAATAGGCGTGGTTTACATCCGATGGCAATAAACTCAGTGTCTCTTTTAAAATCCGTAATTGTTCAAAGCCTGCATTCACGTTTTTCAAAAGCCCGTCGTTCTTTTCGTTTCATGCCGTGTGTAGAAAATTGCATAAGCAATGTCCTGAACCCCGCATCTTGTTCAAGGCGCTCAATATCGCTGATGCAATCACCGCCAGCCAAATTTAACAATATTAATGACAAAATCATTTCAGCATCGGTCCATCCCCGTGTTTTTGTCTTCAGGGTTTGACTGATGTACTGAACAAAACCGCTTTGTCTCGCAAGATCCAAATAGAGTGGTAATCCAGCAAATCCCGTTAATCCAGAGTCAGTTTTTTCGGTTTGATACTGGAAGGGTAATGCACTCTGTGTCATGATCATTTTCGCTCCTTGTTTCACCCAGTGGGTGAATCGTTTTTTGGCGAAAATAATTCTATCTCATTGATCTAATGAAGCAATGGAGCTCCTCAATTTATTTTAGTGATATATTCAGGTAGAGTAAAATTACTCGCGTTTGTCTAGTCCCTCAGCGCTAATTTAAACTGCCCCACCCATTGTATTCCAAAAAACTTGTCATAACTCAAATCACTCACTGCGCTACTGTTTAAATAAGCTCATTTATAAAGGAGCTGGGCATGTGTCGCAGAGGATTATGCAAACACTGTGGTATTTCATTTGAACGGCTCAAAAATCCTGCATAATCGTATTGCTCAAAAACAGCCTGCCAATTGGCACGTAAACGAGCATGGCGCCGGAAGAAGATGAGTCAGGACGCTCAGTGATCTCCTCATTTAAATAATAAAAAAGTTATATAACCTATTGAAAAAATTTAAAAAAGGATCACTATTCTCATTTTCAAATGAGGATAGTGATTACAAAATGAAGAGTGAATCAGCGAATAAATTAATAAAAATTTCATCAGTAACTGAAGAAATTTATGGAGCAAATTTACACAAAAAGCGGCAACAATCTTTTGCATATGCAGCGATGGGTGTTTTAGCGAGTGAATCACTTTTTTTACATCGGATAGCAGAAGGTTTAGTTGATACCCGAGGCGGTAATAAAAAACATGCAACAAAACAAATTGATCGGTTACTAAGTAACAAAGGCATATCGGTGTGGGATTTATCTGAGCCTTGGGTAAAATATGTCATAGGAAAAAACAAGACTATTATGGTCGCTTTAGATTGGAGTTCCTTCTTTGATGATGGCCAATCGATGCTCGGTTTAAACAATTTGTTGCTGTTCAAGATAAAGGGATGAAAGCGGCTTGGTTTTTGGTGAGTAACACGGATTTTAAGGCAAGAGAAATCGTAAATAATTACTCAAAAAGATGGAAGATAGAGCTCTATTTCAGAGATTTAAACGATTCAAGATTTGGTTGGTGTCTCGAAAATACACACATTAAATCGTGTGAAAGACGAGACAAACTTATGCTGATTTTAGCGCTATCTTACACCTTACTTTCTGTCCTTGGAGAGGCGGGAGAAAAATTAGGTTTTGACAAATTAAAGGTGAATACTGTAAAAACAAGAACTCGCTCGTTTTTTAATTAATCCACACCACGGCGTGCACTTTTAAAAGTGGTGACGTCGATAGTAATAAGTTATCCTTGCGTCCAAAAATAACGCGCATGTTTTTGTCTTTGAAACTTGCTGTTAGTTGGTCGTCGTAGTGCTCATTTTAGTTTGTGTTTCTCCTACGCTAGCCCACTTGTTTTGCTTATTAACAGAGGTTTCAGATGACATTGAATCGCTTTCGGTTTTTTGTGCGGTTTGTTGTTGTGCGTAAAGGCTGACAAAATCAATGGGCGTTAAATACAATGCAGGAAAACCGGCTTGGGTAACCAATGTACTCGCAATATGACTCGCATAGGGATAGAGCATTTGAGGGCACGCGGTATTGAGGAAAAAAGTTTTTTGTTCGGCTTCTGCTCCTTTGACGACAAAACAGCCGACTTGTTGTAATTTAATGAAATAAAGCAACCGCCCACCCGTATCTCGACCGGTAACATTAAAATCTAGGACTACTTCATCTTGTTCACCGATGCTATGGATTTGAACTCTCAGCTCCAACCGCATCTCCGGTTTGGTTCCTTCCGGTAAGGAAATTGGCGAATGACCTGTTTCTAACGATAGATTGCGAAGATAAATGCCTGCTAAACGAATTTCTGTTTGATTTTTTTCTTTTGTTAGGGTTTCTGACATGGTCGGCTCCTTGAAGTGAGATGAATTCATAATTGAATGGAAAATTTTATATTATCTTGCTAGCTCGATAAAATAAGCGTTTAAAAAATGGGTTGATCCAAAGCATGATCGAATGATGGGATAAAAAAACCTACAGTTTAATGCGCCACTCAGAAACTGCAAGGTAGGGAATGCTTTTAATTACCCTACAAATAACCCCTTTGCTCAACCTGAATATGTCACCAAAATAAATTGATGAGCTCCATTGCTTCATTAGAACAATGAGATAGAATTATTTTCGCGAAAAAACGATTCACCCACTGGGTGAAACAAGGGAGCGAAAATGATCATGACACAGGGCGGATTACCATTCCAGTATCAATCTGAAAAAAATGACTCAGGATTAACAGGATTTGCGGGTTTACCTCTCTATTTGGGACTTGCCAGTCAAAGTGGACTCGTTCAACCTATCAATGAAACGCTAAAGACGAAGGTGCGAGGATGGACTGATGCTGAGATGATTCTGTCTTTAGTGTTATTAAATCTGGCTGGTGGTGACTGTATTAGTGATATCGAACGGCTTGAAAATGATTCGGGGTTAAGGACGTTGCTGATGCAAAGGAAGGATTAGCTGGTGGTCAATTACCATCGAATTTGTTTGGAGCAAATGCCGCGTGGTGGGCGATTATGGTGTTGTCTTTTAATTTAAATCGGTGTTGATGCAGATTGCAGCACTGCCAAAAGAATTGAAGGAAAGCAAAATGAAGGCATTGCGATTTCATGTCATACAGTTTAGGTCTTAGAAATTAATTGACAAGGTTAGGCTATTTATTATTATGACAAGGTAAGTTCCAAACCCGTTAGCACGTCTCGTATAGAACAGGAGTAAAACAGCGATGTATGAACGCACAAATATGTCAAGCACTAGCACTACCACAACGACAACCAACTCCAATTCTTTTTTTCAGCAAACTATGGAAGAAGCGAGTAGTTTGATTATCGCAAAAGTAAAAGAAAAGCTACTTAATCTAAAAGAGAAGTTTGATGAAACACAATTAAAGTTGATGCGTACACTTTCCTATTATGGAGAACAAGAGACAAGATATCAGCGTCAAATTGAGCCTTTGGGACGATTAAGTAAATTAATCAAGGCTTACATTAAAGAGGACGAAAAAATGGGTTCTCATCAAATAGACAAGGAAAAACTGACATCCCTTTACCTGGAAGAGTATAAAAAATTACGTGAAGACTTTATTGAAGGACGCAAGGAATTTTTTAAAAGCCGCGAACAATATTTTGATAAAGAAACAGAAGAATTTATTCTATTAAATCATAATACTCGTCAAGCCCTGTTGGATAAATTCATTGTAGCGATGGATATCAATCTTTCCAGACATAAAGCTGATTTTATGCGCACACTTTCACCTTTAGACACTATTTCAGAATTAAGTGAATATAGAAAAAGCTTAGACATGGAAGTCGTCAATATGAATGCTGCCCTTGATGAAATTCTTCGTGCAAAAACACCTTACATGGAGCAGCACAACGACAATGAAGAACAGTTTATTCGCGATAAGAAAAAAATAGTGAATCATGCCCTATTAGACGCTGTGCAATCTGATGATCTCCCTGCGTGCTTCTATTGTATGAAAGCCAAGCCCGATATTCTTTTTCAGAATGATGAAGGATTTAGCGTCTTACATCTTGCGCAAAATACCAATATGGTTAAATGGTTATTATTACAAAAAGCGGCTATGACATTGACCTTAAATTATGCAAAACCCTATGATCATAGAGGATTTACGCCGCTTCATTGGCATGTTCTTCAGGGAAATACCGATATTGTCAAACTTTTGCTTCATGCAGGTGCTGAAGTTGATGCGATAAGCGCACAAAAAGTAACGCCTTTGTTTCTGGCGACAAAAATCAAGCCTAATCCAGAGATAGTCGAAATACTCATGGAACATGGCGCAAATGTCCGTGCAAAAAATGAAAAAGGACATTTTGCGATGGGCCCTTCGAGTGAGCATACCAATGACAAATTTACTGATATGGCTTTTCTTACCGAAGAATTCTTGGGGAAACAGGCAAGTAAAGGTATGCAAGCCTTTCATAGCGTACAAAAGCAACAGGCTCAATTAGAGCGGATGGAAAAAGCGCAATTGCAATTTCAGAAAACTCTGGATAATTTACAACAAGAAAACGCGCTGTTAAAAAAACAGGTAGAACTCCTTCAAAAAGCGCTGACGAATACACAAAAACCAGAGCAAGCACCTGCTGAAAAATCCAATCATGATACTAACCCCTCATCGCCAGGATTTTATCAGCAATAACTAGAGGTAAATTCAGTATGGATACCCCTACGGAGATTGTTCCTCAGAAATCTGGCGTATCCCCAATTTCTCTGAGTCTTGAAGCATTATTGGACGTTTATTATCGACCCTTAATTGACTATAAAACACCTTCCCAAAATAGCCAAGACAGCAATTTATTGTCAGAGCCCTTATGGCAATATCGTCAAATTGCTTTGAAAGAAGCAAAGATTGAGGAAAAATTGAGGAAAGCGGCTGCCCAATGTCAATCTTCAACAGATGATATTTCTCTGCTGGTCCGTTTAAGCTATCAGTGCAGCCAGGTTTCTTCAGAGTCGATAATGGGTTTCAGTGATTTATCCCCTGAGGATAAGAAAAGACTCTTAACATTAGCAAAGAAACGGGAGCAAAATTCATCCTATGCGACTAGCCTTTTAATCACCCTATTTTTAAGGGATCTCGATAAAGATTGTCGTGAAGCGGCTATCACGCTTTTGCAAGAAGGGGCTTGTGAAAAAGAAATTCTCATGGATGAACGAGAAACTAAAATAAGCCTTAAATTAGTTCCTAAAAATTTGCTTCACCCTAATGCCAAATTCATCGATTTCTCCTATGGCAATTTTACGGATTTCGGTGCCATCAAAAAAATTAACTTTTCAGGACAATATCTGAAGAAAATCCAGGCGGAATCAACTACTTTTAAAGCCAGCGGCGGATGCAGTTTTCGTTATGCGTGTTTACAGGAAGCCGATTTAACACGTGCTCATTTAAGCAAATGCGATTTTACCGGTGCAACCCTTTGGAAAGCACTTTTTATAGAAGCAACCCTCGAAGCAAGTATTTTTGATAAAGCCAATGCGCATGGCATTCACCTTCACCAGGCAAACGCAAAAAAAAGCCGATGGAAACAAGCCAATCTTTATGAGTCGCATTTAGACAATGCCGATTTTACTGAAACCGATTGTCAACAAACGGATATGACAGGCGCATGTTTTAAAAACACGATTCTCATTCAAGCCAATTTTAGACAAGCGACAGGATTAAGTGCTGCGGGACTTGAAGAAGCCGCCAGAGTAGACAAATGTCAACTCAGTACACAAAGTCTTTCGCGTAACGACACAAAAGCGCTAGTGAACTCAAAAGAAAAAGGAACCATTGAGTTCACTGTAGACCAGCAGGACGTTTCTCTTTCAAGCCTGGAACAATTATCTGCTGCCTATATCCGTGGAGAACAGATTGCAGGTCAAGGGCCGTCACCCGCATGGCCTAAAGAAAGCAGCCGATGGCGCTATGACAACGAGTGGCATGCAAATCAGACCCAAGCAACGCTGTGTGATCTTACCCCAGATGATGAACTCTATCCTGTTTTGGAACGATTTATTCATCTCACCAGCGACACCTTGTCTTATCAGTCTAAACGTTTTGAATTTGCCCGATTAAAAAAAGCAGTTGAAAATGAACAGCTGACAACCTTTATTCAGCAAGAATTGCATCAACCGCCAAGTCATCAAGGCAGACTGGGCAGCATTCAAATCCATAAAATCCAATTAAATTATCACCCAGCCCTTTGGCATCAATATCAGGCAAAAAAGAAAATAATTCGAGAAGCCCTTGAAAAGGAAGGAATTAAATCGCCTTTGGCCAATATTGATTGGCATCGCGGCAGTATGACGGGAGAATTGCCCGTGATTAATGCTGCGATAGGCGAATGCTGGCTCTTTCACGGCACAGGCCAAAAGGTGATGCCGCTGATTGTTCAAAATGGACTGACGACAAAATTTGCCAGCAAAAAAATGCTGGTCGGTTATGGTGCTTTAGGAAAAGGCATCTATTGTTCTGATGCTTTTGGAAAAGTCGCCACTTATGTAACTTGCCCTCAGTGTCAGCAAAATCAGTGTCAATGTTCCCCTGAAAAGCGCGAAGAGTCGTCTAAAAACAAAAAAGAGATGAAAGCGATTTTTGTTACGCGTGTGATTTTAGGCAAGGTCTATGTGGATAAAGATAAAAGTCGTACGCATGCTGAAGAACTTCCTGAAGGCTATCATTCTGCCTGGGGCCCTTATCGCGAAAGTACGCCCGACAGTGCATTTGACCGCAATGAATTTATTGTCAGTGAAGAGGCGCAAATTTATCCGGAGTTTTGTGTATTTTATACCGATAACCCACCCAGCCTTAAGCAAGCCTCTACATCGACACTCACTTTTTTATCCGCATTACAGCCAAACGCTTCTCCCGTATGGCAACAATTAAGAGAAAACATCGAGGATTATTATCGACTAACAAAATCACCCGCCTGGCTGCAGCAAAAAAATCTCTCTACCCTTCAACACAATATTGAATACTTGTATCAACAGCCGCTGACTAAAGAACAAAGCCAGTATTTGGATGCTCTTCAAAAAGAGATTAAACCGCAAGTACAAAAAACGTCTTTAAAAGAACATCTTCTCACTTGGGCATGGGATTATTATCACTGTCAGGAATGGGCGCAAACGCTTTATATTTTACAAACCTATCCACAAGAAGCATTAACAGAGATATGGCGTTTACGTATCGCTTTGATGCAGGCAACCGCTTTTTATCATCTCCATCAATTTAGCGATATGATTGATGCAATCAATCGTGCTTATGTTATCGATAATCAATGTGTTGAACGTTATTTAGAACAACCTGAAAACAGTCATTTACAAAAAAGTTATTTAGAAGCACTTCAACACAGCAATGCCAAAGATGAAGAAGGTTTTTGTCAACGTATCGCCGCGTGGACAGCAAAGCAGCTTTATACAAAAGCCTGGGATTACAATCAATGGACATGCCATTATTGGAACTTATCAAGCACAAAAACGCGTGATATTTTTAGAAAAACATTACAACAAGCTGTAGCTAATTCATCGAAAGAATTAAAGGCTTTTGCTGCACATATTCCAGATGATGCGGGTAATCGCCTAAGCGTTAAAAAAAGCCGGCAAGATTTTCATCAAGCCTTATTCAGCTTAAAAGAAAAGGAGGCAAACAGTACAAGCAAAGTTGAGATCCGTTGGTTATCGTCAAAGTCTGATGGTTCTTATGTGATCGAGCAAGGTTATTTACAAGAGATTTATGTTAATCAATTATTTGATCAAAAAGGCTATCCTCGCCCCAATGAACGTCAGCAAGAAGGGCGCTCGCTAGTCAAATGTTTGCGTGACCCAAAAACAGGAGAAGCGATTGCTTATCTGAAGTTTTATCCTCATCAACCTTTGCGTCAATATGCCGTTGACAGTCTCTGTGCGCGTTTAAGCGGCTATCATGCACAAACCACATTGGCGTGGATTAAACATCCTAAAAAACCCAGAGGCGAGGCTTATCCCGTATTACTTTCCCTGCCTTTGGGTGCTAAACAAGCGAAACAAGCGGTCACTTTGCTGCACCATCAAAAAGAAAAAAGTGATGCGAAGTTTGAGCAAGACAGCCATCCAGAAGCCTTCACCTGGAAATTTTTTGAAACCCTATTGATGCGTCCTAACGATGAAAAAAATGATAATATTATTCCTGTACCTGTTTCTCATGCACCTAAAACGTATACTTTTGTTAGTTTCGATACTGATGATAATTTTGCACCTCGCGCTTCAGATGTTTACAGCATTATATTCCTGCTGCGTCAGATGGATAAAGCCTTAGACCCCGCAGCCATGTCAAGTTTTTTACATCGAGATTGGAGCGGATTATTCAAAGCCTGGATCCAGGAACTGGAATGTTATACAAAACAATTATCTGCACTTTTTACAGAAAAAGAATTAAACGATTATGAGCGGCTTCGCAATAAAGTCGTCACTTATGAAAGCAAAGAATTTAAAGGCCAGGGCTATAATGTGGCCTGTGATCCCGAATCTTTGTTTCGTGTTCATGACATTGTGAACTTGTATCAACAAGTGCAGCGAATCATGATGGGGTTAGAAAAAATTCGCAGCCAATCACCAAGTACACCAGTTCAACATTGGATGTTGCTGAACTATATGTACCCTCAGCTGGCAGCCCATTACCGGGCAGCCTATGTAAAAGCAGGAACTAGCGCAACGGCCAGTCAGCGTTTTGAAGAGTTACCTGGATTAGATGAACATTTTCACCGAAAAGTGATGACAGTTCAGGATGATACACAAGCTTCCTCTGCAAAACCCAAACAACAGTTACAAACGTATTCTCAATCCCGACAGCCTCAAACACCGACTTTGTTCTCAAAATTGCCTCAAGCATCAAATCCCATCAAACACTACAACAAACTTCCTGAACAAGCACTGATATTAGATACTTTTATTGGTTATCATCTCAAATTCAATGAGTTATTGGATGAAATACAAAATAAAAAACAATTAACGACTTTCAAAAAAGAAAATTATCCCCATTTTTTACGTGAACGAGTCATTAACCAATTAGACTGGCAAGAATTTACAAATCAATTTGCAGAGGAGATTATTCTGGCTTCTAAAAATACGTCTTTTCATGTTCTACGGTTACATCACTGTAAAGTATTCAACAATACCTATCTTGAACATCTTATCCCCAATTCGCCGCATTTAACAGAAATCAGTTTACGCAATTGTAAAAATATCACAGACAATGTCGGGCCTCTCTTAGAAAAGTGTCCCACGCTGGAAGTCATTGATTTGAGCAAAACGGAAATAAAATACATCACTACGTGGAGCGGCGTGGGTTATGTGGAATTATCACATCTTAAACATTTGATACTCAATCATTGTAAGCAACTCCAAAATATTGAAATCATTTGTCCCAATCTCGAACGTTTAAATCTTGAAAACAATAATGCTTTATCCAAAGAAAATATTGTTAAGTTTTTAGAAATAAATTCGCAACTCACGCATCTCAATCTGGGCAAGCATCGACAAGTTAGCTTAAATGATATTCTAAAACGGAAGCTATCAAAATTGATCTCTTTGGAAGTTACGGTCAGTGCAGAAAATAGTGTAGACACACAAAAAGCTCTCTTAAATATTCGAACAGCTATGCCTTACCTCAAAACTTTAACACTGCATAAAAACGGTATATGTGAAAATACTTTACAGGGGCACACTCGATCTGTCAGTAGTGTCGCCGTCTTGCCTGACGGTAATGCCATTAGCGCATCTGCAGATAATACCCTCAGGGTTTGGGACCTCAAAACAGGGCAATGCTTGATGACCTTACAGGGGCATACTCAATCTGTCTTTAGTGTCGCTATCCTTCCCGACGGCAATGCCATTAGCGCATCTTCAGATCATACCCTCAAGGTTTGGGACCTCAAATCAGGGCAATGCGTGATGACCTTACAGGGGCATACTAAAACTATCTATAGTGTTGCCGTCCTGCCCGACGGCAAAGCCATTAGCGCATCTGACGATAAGACCATCAAGGTCTGGGACCTCAAGTCAGGACAATGCGTGATGACCTTACAGGGGCACACTCAATCTGTCAGTAGTGTCGCCGTCCTACCCGACGGCAATGCCATTAGCGCATCTGACGATAAGACCCTCAAGGTTTGGGACCTCAAATCAGGGCAATGCGTGATGACCTTAAAGGGGCATACTGATTGTGTCATAAGTTTCGCCGTCCTGCCCGACGGCAATGCCATTAGCGCATCTGTTGATAATACTCTCAAGGTTTGGGATCTCAAATCGGGGCAATGTGTGATGACCTTACAGGGGCACACTGAATCTGTCTATAGTGTCGCTGTTCTACCCAACGGCAATGCCATTAGCGCATCTGACGATAGGAACCTCAAGGTCTGGGACCTCAAATCAGGGCAATGTGTGATGACCTTAAAGGGGCATACTCAATCTGTCGAGAGTGTCGCTGTTCTGCCCGACGGCAATGTCATAAGCGCATCTGAAGATAAGACCCTCAAGGTGTGGTCATTTGGTAAAATGAGTCTGGAGTTTGAACTTTGGCGTTATTTAACAGACTTGGAAATTGAGGGTTTGACGGCGCGTTGGAAAACTTCGCCACATCTTGGCGTAAAAAACCTGAAAGATTTATGCCAGTTTTTAGGAAAAACACATCTGATTAACAATAATGAAATTCGTTGTGATGATGAAGAAAGCTTGAAGTTTTTTTTACAGTTGGTAGTAGGCGGACAAAAAACACCTGAAGGACTAATTATCCTCCAATTTAATATGCCGCAATTGAAAAGCTTATCCATCAAAAATTGCGGCATCATAGAGGGAATAGAAGGAAAACTTACGCAACTGGAAAAATTAAGTTTAGAGTCTTGTTCCAGTTTATCTAAAGAAAAGATTATAAAGATACTCCAAACCACTTCTAACTTAACTTATCTGTATTTAAGCAAATACGTAAAATTTAATGTAAGCGAAATATGTGTATTAAACATATCCAGACTTGAATATTTAGAGGTGGCCATTATTGCAGAAAATCACTTAGATACTACCCAACGAGTTATTCAAAAAATTCGCCAGTCGCTACCTTACCTTAAAACTTTAACGTTGCACAAAAACGGTATATGTGAAAACACTTTACAGGGGCACACTCAAGCTGTTTGGAGTATCGCCGTCCTGCCCAACGGTAATGTCATTAGCGCATCTGTAGATAAAACCCTCAAGGTCTGGGACTTCAAATCAGGGCAATGCGTGATGACCTTACAGGGGCATAAGGAAGGTGTCTCAAGTGTCGCCATCCTGCCCGGCGGCAATGCCATTAGCGCATCATGGGATAATACCCTTAAGGTCTGGGACCTCAAATCAAGGCAATGCGTGACGACCTTACAGGAGAATTCTTATGTCTATAGTGTCGCCGTCCTGCCCAACGGCAATGCCATTAGTGTATCTGCAGGTAGTACCCTCAAGTCTGCAGAAGATAGTACCCTCAAGGTATGGGAGCTCAAAACCTATCTATGGGGCCTCAAAACGGGGCAATGCTTGAGGACCTTACGGGGGCACATTCTATCTGTTTGGAGTGTCGCCCTCCTGCCCAACGGTAATGCCATTAGCGCATCTGCAGATAGTACCCTCAAGGTCTGGGACCTCAAAACGGGGCAATGCGTGATGACCTTACAGGGGCACATTCGATCTGTTTGGAGTGTCGCCGTCCTGCCCAACGGCAATGCCATTAGCGCATCTGCAGATAGTACCCTCAAGGTCTGGGACCTCAAAACGGGGCAATGCGTGATGACCTTACAGGGGCACACTCAATCTGTCTTTAGTGTCGCCGTCCTGCCTAACGGTAACGCCATTAGCGCATCTTGGGATAAGACCCTCAAGGTCTGGGACCTCAAAACGGGGCAATGTTTGAAGACATTGCATGGGCATACTCAATCTGTCCGGAGTATAGCTGTCCTGCCCGACGGCACTGCCATTAGCGCATCTTCGGATAAGACCCTCAAGGTCTGGTCGTTTGGTACGATGAGCTATAAGTTTGCGCCATCAAACCTGAGCACTGCCAACGCGCCTATAGAACATGTTGAATATGTTCTTAACCCCGCTTCTAAAGCAGGGCATGTTACTCATTATCTATCTGAGCGCGATAAAAAAGCGATGATGTGTGTGAGTAAATCTTTTCATGGATTCTTTCATCAACCAGCAAACACTGCAGAGAACCCCCAGGAAATAAATTCTCATATCAGGCCACCGCAATGAAGTTTTTTAATTGATTTAAGGGAGTTTCATTGGATGTATACCTCTACAGAGATTATTCTTCAGAACGCTAGTCAACCCAGGACTTCTTTGAATGCTGAAGAGTTATTAGCACTCTATTATCCTAGAAAAAGCAGTTGAAGCCTACTGCGCAAGCCAAATGCACTGAATCTGCTCGGCTTTTTTGAATTTTTTCGCTCACCGTAGTGGTGACTACTGCTTTCACGAAAAAATTCAAAAAAGCCGAACATCTTCAGCACCTTTGACTTGCTCGCTACGGCTTCAACTGCTTTTTCTAGGATTATCGCCCTTTAGTTGACTATCAAACGCCTTCTCAAACGGGGCAATTATCAGAACCGTTGTGGCGGCTTCGTCAAATTGCACTCGAAGAAGCAAAGTTTGAGGATAAATTGAAGGAGGCTACTAAAAAAAATTCCTCCTCAGAAGAAATTTCTCTTCTTGTACGTTTAAGCTATCAATGTAACCAGGTTCCTGTTTCTCCCCAGTCTGCTAGGTGCTTCAGTGATTTATCTGATATCGAATAACAACAATGAATCGATGAATGAATCGCCAAGAAATTAAAAAGATTTTAAACGAGTTAACAGCAGACATTGATAGTATTGCCAACAAAAAGGCCGTAACGATCATTAAGGTGCTGGTTAATCTCGTAGAGATTTTGGCTGAAGATAATGCCGCTCTCAGGGAAGAGAACCAGAGATTACGCGATGAAATAAATCGTCTCAAAGGTGAACAAGGCAAACCTACTATTCGTGGCCAATCTAAAAGTGGCAGTGGTGATAATACAGGCAACTCCAATCACTCTTCAGAAGAAGATCGTAAAAAGACAAGGCAAAAGTAAAAATAAGGGCAAAGGCAAAAAAAACATAAACATCGATAGACGTATTACGATTCCACTCGATAAAACACAGCTACCGAATGACGTCCAGTTCAAGGGCTTTGAGACTCGCATTATCCAAGATCTAAAAATTATCACCGATAACGTTGCATTTAAGCTTAGAAATTTATTACTCACCCTCTTTAAAAAGGACCTATATTGCCCCCATGCCTGCTGAGTACAAAGGCAGTGAGTTTGGTCCAGGGGTTAAAGCATTAGTCATCACATTGTACCGCGATTCTGGAATGACGGAGTGTGCTATTGAGCGATTCCTAAAAACATTTGGTCTTCAAATCTCACACGGTAAAATTTCTTCCATATTGACGAGGACTTTGATAACAGCGACTGCTTATTTATCCTCAATACTGTCAATATCAGCCGTTAATTCGTTGAGGACATTTTTAATTTTCTGGTGTAATGCCCCATCTTATTTGATCTAACTCCAGCAGTTTTGTCTCGATATATTTAGGTGATGCTTTTCCTCATGCTATCGATTCCTCAAATTCTCTCGCGCTCAAAGACCAGTCAGCCGTAGGCTCACTTTCGTGCCTGATGATGTTTCAATCAGTATCCTCACCATTACCACTCATCTCTAGCTCCTCTCCGCCTTTGTGCTAGCAGATTCGATTCATCCTCGCGGACTCGTCTACGGTTTCCCGCGGCATCATTGTCTCTGAAGCTTCACACCATCGGATTACTCCAATCGCATGTTCAGGTAGAGAACTACTGACGGAACAGTAGGTTGCGTGCAGGTTGCTATCTGCCGCAACATTTTGTGTAGCGACCTCATGTCGCAGTGAGTCATTTTTTTCAGATTGATACTGGAATGGTAATGCGCCCTGTGTCATGATCATTTTCGCTCCCTTGTTTCACCCAGTGGGTGAATGGTTTTTTGGCGAAAATAATTCTATCCCATTGATCTAATGAAGCAATGGAGCTTCTCAATTTATTTTGGTGACATATTCAGGCTGACTAAATTTATCTTGTAGCGCCAGATCTCGACCCTACCTGAAGAGGGGGTTGTTGGGCGACCTAGTGGATCTACTCAACACGCTGCAGAAAACAAATGCTTCACCATCGGATCTAGCACATGGTAGCGGCCTTGCTCATCGAGATACAAATAATCTTTTTTGTGCAAAGCCTGCACGGCTTGAGACGCACTCGATGGTGAAAACTGAGCTAGCCCTAAAAACTCCCCGCTCATCGGGAGCGCGGAATCGCCATATTTAGCAATTGCCATGAGCATCTTACCTTGATTACCACTAAGCAATTCGAGCTCATTCATCACATTCGATTTCTCTTCAAAACAATAGCTGCGCCAAGAAGCTTCAACTGTTTTAAGGTTTGGCGTTAACTCAGCAAACCACAAACGATGGCACAGCAAATTTACATAATATGGATGGCGCTGTGTCCACTCCAAAATCGCATCAACAACCTCTTCATCCAACTGCTGCCTCCACTGCAGCTTCGCTTTTGATTGCATAAACGGCAAATAATGCTCTTTCAGCATACGATCGAGCGTAATACGGTCGCATAATTTATAGAGTGGTTTCGCGCGATCATCAAACATTTGAGCCAATAAATGACGATTACTCCCTGAAAAAACAAAGCTAATGTGTTTTGATTCTTGTGCCACATGACGAATCGCACCTTCGAGTGCGACGTCGGTAATCTGGCACAAGCGCTGAAACTCATCAAAAAACAACACTGCTTTTTTATTTTTCTTCTTTAAAATGGCATCTAATTTCTGCAACACACTCAAAACTGTTTTGGCGGGCGCTTGTTTATTCTGCGCAAAATCAACGCGAATTTGCGTGTTAGAAAATTTAAAACTAATGCTCAAGTCTGAAAAAAAATCCGTCACAAACTGCAGAGCTTTTTTTGGCGCGGATTCCAGAGCATATAAAATATCACCCACCGCACTCAAAATAGCATTCTGAACTTCTACTTCATTTAAATGCGAGTACAAATCCATACACGCAAATGGTAAATTCATTTTATGCAAGACCTTGAGGATGAGGCTTGTTTTGCCATAACGCCGAGGGGAAATCACCAGGACGGGTTTGGCGAGTGCAATATCATGCGTCAGCCGCGCCTGCTCATCTACGCGATTGCAAAAATTGTCTCCAAGCGCGAGGCCCTGGGGGAAAAAGTCTTCTAACATAGGATTGTTCTCATTTCATATTTTATGAATCATATTATATGAATCATAAAACATGAAGTCAAGGAAGGCATATGGGGGGAAGGCATATGGGGGTTCTATGCACGGGGTAAGACGAGATACATGTCTGTAGCCAATTGTTGTTAGCACGAGGGATTTGCAATAAATTTATTACTCGCATGGAGATGTATCAGGATAGTATCCTTGACTGTAGCAGCATATGGGTATGAGCAGTTACGAAATTAATTAATTGACAAGGTTAGGCTTTTTATTATTATGACAAGGTAAGTTACAAACTCATTAATACGTCAACTAGAGGTAAATTCAGTATGGATACCCCTGCGGAGATTGTTCCTCAGAAATCTGGCGTATCCCAAATTTCTCTGAGCCCTGAAGCATTATTGGACGTTTATTATCGACCCTTAATTGACTATAAAACACCTTCCCAAAATAGCCAAGACAGCAATTTATTGTCAGAACCCTTATGGCAATATCGTCAAATTGCTTTGAAAGAAGCAAAGATTGAGGAAAAATTGAGGAAAGCGGCTGCCCAATGTAACTCTTCAACAGATGATATTTCTCTGCTGGTCCGTTTAAGCTATCAGTGCAGCCAGGTTTCTTCAGAGTCGATAATGGGTTTCAGTGATTTATCCCCTGAGGATAAGAAAAGACTCTTAACATTAGCAAAGAAACGGGAGCAAAATTCATCCTATGCGACTAGCCTTTTAATCACCCTATTTTTAAGGGATCTCGATAAAGATTGTCGTGAAGCGGCTATCACGCTTTTGCAAGAAGGGGCTTGTGAAAAAGAAATTCTCATGGATGAACGAGAAACTAAAATAAGCCTTAAATTAGTTCCTAAAAATTTGCTTCACCCTAATGCCAAATTCATCGATTTCTCCTATGGCAATTTTACGGGTTTCGGTGCCATCAAAAAAATTGACTTTTCAGGACAATATCTGAAGAAAATCCAGGCGGAATCAACTACTTTTAAAGCCAGCAGCGGATGCAGTTTTCGTTATGCGTGTTTACAGGAAGCCGATTTAACACGTGCTCATTTAAGCAAATGCGATTTTACCGGTGCAAGCCTTTGGAAAACTATTTTTATAGAAGCAACCCTCGAAGCAAGTATTTTTGATAAAGCCAATGCGCATGGCATTCACCTTCACCAGGCAAACGCAAAAAAAAGCCGATGGAAACAAGCCAATCTTTATGAATCGCATATAGACAATGCCGATTTTACTGAAACCGATTGTCAACAAACCGATATGACAGGCGCATGTTTTAAAAACACGATTCTCATTCAAGCCAATTTTAGACAAGCGACAGGATTAAGTGCCGCGGGACTTGAAGAAGCCGCCCGATTAGACAACTGTCAACTCAGCACACAAAGTCTTTCGCGTAACGATACAAAAGCGCTGAAAGAAAAAGGAACCATTGAATTCACTGTAGACCAGCAGGAGGTTTCTCTTTCAAGCCTGGAACAATTATCTGCTGCCTATATCCGTGGAGAACAGATTGCAGGTCAAGGGCCGTCACCCGCATGGCCTAAAGAAAGCAGCCGATGGCGCTATGACAAAGAGTGGCATGCAAATCAGACCCAAGCAACGCTGTGTGACCTTACCCCAGATGATGAACTCTATCCTGTTTTGGAACGATTTATTCATCTCACCAGCGACACTTTGTCGTATCAGTCTAAACCTTTTGAATTTACCCGCTTAAAAAAAGCCGTGGAAAATGAACAGCTGACAACCTTTATTCAGCAAGAATTGCATCAACCGCCAAGTCATCAAGGCAGATTGGGCAGCATTCAAATTCATAAAATCCAATTAAATTATCACCTAGCCCTTTGGCAACAATATCAGGCAAAAAAGAAAACGATTCGAGAAGCACTTGAAAAAGAAGGGATTAAATCACCTTTGGCCAATATTGATTGGCATCGCGGCAGTATGACGGGAGAATTGCCCGTGATTAATGCTGCGATAGGAGAATGCTGGCTCTTTCACGGCACAGGCCAAAAGGTGATGCCGCTGATTGTTCAAAATGGACTGACGACAAAATTTGCCAGCAAAAAAACGCTGGTCGGTTATGGTGCTTTGGGAAAAGGCATCTATTGTTCTGATGCTTTTGGAAAAGTCGCGACTTATGTGACTTGCCCTCAGTGTCAGCAAAATCAGTGTCGATGTTCCCCTGAAAAGCGCGAAGAGTCTTCTAAAAACAAAAAAGAGATGAAAGCGATTTTTGTTACGCGTGTGATTTTAGGCAAGGTCTATGTGGATAAAGATAAAAGTCGTACGCATGCTGAAGAACTTCCTGAAGGCTATCATTCTGCCTGGGGCCCTTATCGCGAAAGTACGCCCGACAGTGCATTTGACCGCAATGAATTTATTGTCAGTGAAGAGGCGCAAATTTATCCGGAGTTTTGTGTATTTTATACCGATAACCCACCCAGCCTTAAGCAAGCCTCTACATCGACACTCACTTTTTTATCCGCATTACAGCCAAACGCTTCTCCCGTATGGCAACAATTAAGAGAAAACATCGAGGATTATTATCGACTAACAAAATCACCCGCCTGGCTGCAGCAAAAAAATCTCTCTACCCTTCAACACAATATTGAATACTTGTATCAACAGCCGCTGACTAAAGAACAAAGCCAGTATTTGGATGCTCTTCAAAAAGAGATTAAACCGCAAGTACAAAAAACGTCTTTAAAAGAACATCTTCTCACTTGGGCATGGGATTATTATCACTGTCAGGAATGGGCGCAAACGCTTTATATTTTACAAACCTATCCACAAGAAGCATTAACAGAGATATGGCGTTTACGTATCGCTTTGATGCAGGCAACCGCTTTTTATCATCTCGATCAATTTAGCGATATGATCGATGCGATCAATCGTGCCTATGCAATTAATGCAAAAACTGTTGAAAATTATTTGCAACAACCTGAAAACAGAGATTTGCAAGCGAGTTATTACACACAAAGCTTAGCAGCACTTCAAAGCAGCAACAGTAAAGATGAAGACAGTTTTTGTCAGCGTATTGCAATATGGGCAGCCAAACAGATTTATATACAAGAATGGGATTTTAATAAATGGACATGTCATTATTGGGCATTATCAAGCACAAAAACTCGTGATTTTTTTAGAGAAGCCTTACAAATGTTGGTGGGTACCAATTCCAGCTTGCCTAAAGGTTTAAAAGAATTCGCTGAACATATTCCAGATGATGCGGGTAATCGCTCAAGCGTTAAGAAAACCCGTCACGATTTTCATCAAGCCTTATTCAGCTTAAAAGAAAACGATGCAAACAGTACAAGCAAAGTTGAGATCCGTTGGTTATCGTTAAAGCCTGATGGTTCTTATGTGATCGAGCAAGGTTATTTACAAGAAAATTACGTTAAACAATTATTTGATCAAAATGGTTATCCTCGCCCCAATGAACGTCAGCAAGAAGGGCGTTCGCTAGTCAAGTGTTTGCGTGACCCAAAAAACAGGAGAAGCCATTGCTTATCTGAAATTCTATCCTCACCAACCTTTACGTCAATATGCTATTGATAGTTTATGTGCGCGCTTAAGCGGCTATCATGCACAAACTACACTGGCATGGATTAAACATCCTAAAAAACCCAGAGGCGAGGCCTACCCAGTCTTGCTTTCACTTCCGCTGGGCGCCAAACAAGCGAAACAAGCGGTGACTTTGCTGCACCATCAAAAAGAAAAAAGTGATGCGAAGTTTGAGCAAGACAGCCATCCAGAAGCCTTCACCTGGAAATTTTTTGAAACACTATTGATGC
>CAVXEK010000007.1:0-370918 GCA_963760845.1 uncultured Gammaproteobacteria bacterium
AGCAGGGATGAATATCAATTCGCGTGCTAATAAGATATACTTACCTACCGATCCCTCGGTGCATGCAACTCGCTCGATTCACAAGGGTAGACACACAGATAGCTATAGTCAAAAGGTAGCGGATCGCCTGACCCAGGTGGTAGACAATGGAAAAGCTCAGGGATGGACAAAAGAGCAGTATCGAGCAGCAGTAAGAGAAGAATTATCAAGATTACGGTACGAATTACGGGCAGGGAACATTGGTCTAAACAAAAATCATCGCCCTGAGGCTACTAAATGGTAGGAGGATATGTAGCATGATTTATTTGTGGAAATTTCCTGAAAATACTTTAAACAAAGAAATCGGAGAATATGATAGGGCCTGCTCCCCTGATCGTTTTTTATTGCTAGCAAGTCGCAAACTGCAAAAAGCCGAATTTAGTCCAGTACCCGTAGTCCATTTTGAGGTGCCTCAGAAGCGATTGTTAAAATTTGATTGTTTAGCTAATAATGCGGATGGTTCCGTTAATTAATGAGCGAGTTCAATCTATTTTGGAAGAGATAGCCCCTAATGAGGTGCAATTTTTTCCAGCAAAGGTGATATGTTCTGATGGAGAATTGGAAGGGTATTCTTTTTTAAATGTGGCAGTTGAGATCATAGGAATTGATCATGAGAAATCCGATTATGATAATATAGCGACAATAGATCTGCTACTGGAAAAAGGATAGTAACAGATGCTATTGCTGGATTCTCCTACCTTACCTATAAGCCAGGATGTATGGGCAAACACCCTCTTGCTCGTGATAAAGAATACCACAGCAACTTATTAGTGAGTGAAAAACTGAAAATTATCTTTGACAAAGAAAAAATAACAGGTGTCTGGCTTGTACGCCCTGAGGAGTTTTATCCGTAGGTGAGCTGCTGTAGAATAACACATAACGGATTATAAACAGCTACCAATGTAGTAAGGTGTAATAGGTTAAGGATAGATAGGGGATACCCTCGCTGTTGGTTTCTAACCTTCCGCGATAGCTCTGCTTTTTTTTAGGCTTATCCAGGTAATGCCAGCGATTATCTAATATCAACTGACTGACTGCCGTAAGTCTTCACCCTGTTCATTCTTGACTTATCAAGATGAAACCCTGAAGGAGGTAATTCCTGCCTTAAATAAACGCGCTCTGAGTATTGTGGATATTTTTCCTTTTTTTGATAGCCCTCAATCCAACATTGCTGGAAGCACAAGGTTATTATCCTTTTAAGCAAAGATCGGTTGAAATGATGCTTAAACACTTGCCGGCTTATTTACGCGAAGTCATTACCGAGTTTCAAGCAGCGCCCCATTCAGGGGCTTTGCATCGATTTTGGATCGAAGCAGAAGAGTTGGATATGTCCATCGATGAGCAAGGCAAGGATCGCGATGGAATCGTCAGGATTGGTCTGGACACCGTCAAGATGGTGGTCAAAAAACACCGGATGACAAGGGACATTCATGGCAACTTACAAGACGTGGGCAGTGAAGACGAAGGCTGGCCCATTTATGTTTTAACGGCTGCGCAAATGCAGGAATTAGAGCAGAGAAAACAGTCAATTGATGGTCATGCCATGATTTTTATTTATGGGGCAGCCAAAATATATTATTGGGAACATCATGCTGTTGTACAGACGTATTGTCCCACAAAAGAGCATCGAGAGTCATTAATCCGCTTATACAGCCAACCCAGGGAGGCGGATGGAAAAGTTATCGTCAACACGAAGAACATGCCTTTAATCTATCGAGTTACCACAACCATGGCTCAACTATCAGGCATGTTACACCGCTATTCACCCGAATTTATTTTCGCGCATAAATTTACCATTCACTACGATGAATTTGCCCAATATTTACCTGAATTTGGCCGCTTAAAAGAACTGAGTAAGATTTCGACATTAGTTCGGTTTTTGGGTGGGATCCGTCGATCCAATAAAGAATCACTCGAAGCATTGGACTTATTATTAAACGGACCTTCACTGACCGGGTACTTTAGATCTCCGTACCTTGGTGTTGGGTACTCGGGTTTCGGGTCTGAATCAACGCTTCCCTATTCTTCTCAGGCTCCTCGCAATACAGACAGTTATCGGATGTATAAAGAGAGAAGGGACAAGCTTCACGCAAATATCATTACCGTGTTAGGCAACTTAAAGAAAAACACGTCCTATTGGCAACAAAAATGGTACAGCGAATTATCTACATTACGGAAAACGATTGGAAAATTAGCGTGCGATGTGACTACGGATGATGGCCCGGATTTACCTTTGTTGAAAATTTGGCAGCACACTGGTCAATCCTATGGAATAGAGGAACTAAAGACTTTAAAAACTTGCCAGGAAAATTGGCGTAAAGAACTCTATAAAAAATATGCCCCACAGTTACTGCCCTATTTTAGTGGAGAGAACGACTATAACGAAGTAATCGTATCATTTCTGCGAAGAAATATTAAGCCGCTAGCCGAGGCTCTCATTAAACATGAGATCAATAAGGAAAAAGAAGCAGTTCACAAGCAACTGCCTGGTAATTCAATCGAAGAGATTAGCGAGGCTTTAATAAATGATGACACGATTAGGCACTTTGCCGATCAAGAGTCTAGTCGTCAATTACGACAGCTAAGCGAGGAAGGCGCTCGCTTAGCTGATGGGTTTGCACAGATCCACTTAGGCCCAGAAGAAAAAGAAGACGAGGAGGAGAAGGAGAAAGTTAACTTGGCCGGTGAATGTTTGTGGGTCCCTGCCACTGTCCGCCACGAAACACGGAAAGAGAGCACAACAGGCCAAAACCGCTATTCCTTTTTTGTGTACGGTGGAGTCAATCTCCAGCCGCGAATCAATATTATCCAAGGCGGGAATGGACCGCTAGGGGGGAATCGAGTCGGAGGAGGCTCCTTTAATCGTACAGAAGTAACTAAGGGATTTCAGGATCATCATATTGCGAGTAATACCAATGTAAGGACGAAGAATCATGAAGCGTTTGCTTTAGCAGGGATGAAGTATCAATTCACGGGCTAATAAGATATACTTGCCTAACAATCCCTCGTTGCATGCAACTCGCTCGATTCATCAGGGTAGGCACACAAATAGCTATAGTCAAAAGGTAGCGGATCGCCTGACCCAGGTGGTAGACAATGGAAAAGCTCAGGGATGGACAAAAGAGCAGTATCGAGCAGAGACAAGAAAAGTTTTATCTGAATACGGCAAGACTTACGGGCAGGGGACATTGGTCTAAACAAAAATCTTCGCCCAGGGGCTACTAAATGGTAGAAGGATATGAGCATAATTTATTTGTGGAAATTTCCTGAAAATACTTTAAACAAAGAAATCGGAGAATATGATAGGGCTTGCTCCCCTGATCGTTTTTTATTGCTAGCAAGTCGCAAACTGCAAAAAGCCGAATTTAGTCCAGTACCCGTAGTCCATTTTGAGGTGCCTCAGAAGCGATTGTTAAAATTTGATTGTTTAGATAACAGTGGGAGTGGTTCCGTTAATTAATGAGCGAGTTCAATCCATTTTGGAAGAGATAGCCCCTAATGAGGTGCAATTTTTTCCAGCAAAGGTGATATGTTCTGATGGAGAATTGGAAGGGTATTCTTTTTTAAATGTGGCAGTTGAGATCATAGGAATTGATCATGAGAAATCCGATTATGACAATATAGCGACAATAGATCCTGCTACTGGAAAAAGGATAGTAACAGATGCTATTGCTGGATTCTCCTACCTTACCTATAAGCCAGGATGTATGGGCAAACACCCTCTTGCTCGTGATAAAGAATACCACAGCAACTTATTAGTGAGTGAAAAACTGAAAATTATCTTTGACAAAGAAAAAATAACAGGTGTCTGGCTTGTACGCCCTGAGGAGTTTTATCCGTAGGTGAGCTGCTGTAGAATAACACATAACGGATTATAAACAGCTACCAATGTAGTAAGGTGTAATAGGTTAAGGATAGATAGGGGATACCCTCGCTGTTGGTTTCTAACCTTCCGCGATAGCTCTGCTTTTTTTTAGGCTTATCCAGGTAATGCCAGCGATTATCTAATATCAACTGACTGACTGCCGTAAGTCTTCACCCTGTTCATTCTTGACTTATCAAGATGAAACCCTGAAGGAGGTAATTCCTGCCTTAAATAAACGTGCTCTGAGTATTGTGGATATTTTTCCTTTTTTTGATAGCCCTCAATCCAACATTGCTGGAAGCACAAGGTTATTATCCTTTTAAGCAAAGATCGGTTGAAATGATGCTTAAACACTTGCCGGCTTATTTACGAGAAGTCATTACCGAGTTTCAAGCAGCGCCCCATTCAGGGGCTTTGCATCGATTTTGGATCGAAGCAGAAGAGTTGGATATGTCCATCGATGAGCAAGGCAAGGATCGCGATGGAATCGTCAGGATTGGTCTGGACACCGTCAAGATGGTGGTCAAAAAACACCGGATGACAAGGGACATTCATGGCAACTTACAAGACGTGGGCAGTGAAGACGAAGGCTGGCCCATTTATGTTTTAACGGCTGCGCAAATGCAGGAATTAGAGCAGAGAAAACAGTCAATTGATGGTCATGCCATGATTTTTATTTATGGGGCAGCCAAAATATATTATTGGGAACATCATGCTGTTGTACAGACGTATTGTCCCACAAAAGAGCATCGAGAGTCATTAATCCGCTTATACAGCCAACCCAGGGAGGCGGATGGAAAAGTTATCGTCAACACGAAGAACATGCCTTTAATCTATCGAGTTACCACAACCATGGCTCAACTATCAGGCATGTTACACCGCTATTCACCCGAATTTATTTTCGCGCATAAATTTACCATTCACTACGATGAATTTGCCCAATATTTACCTGAATTTGGCCGCTTAAAAGAACTGAGTAAGATTTCGACATTAGTTCGGTTTTTGGGTGGGATCCGTCGATCCAATAAAGAATCACTCGAAGCATTGGACTTATTATTAAACGGACCTCCACTGACCGGGTACTTTAGATCTCCGTACCTTGGTGTTGGGTACTCGGGTTTCGGGTCTGAATCAACGCTTCCCTATTCTTCTCAGGCTCCTCGCAATACAGACAGTTATCGGATGTATAAAGAGAGAAGGGACAAGCTTCACGCAAATATCATTACCGTGTTAGGCAACTTAAAGAAAAACACGTCCTATTGGCAACAAAAATGGTACAGCGAATTATCTACATTACGGAAAACGATTGGAAAATTAGCGTGCGATGTGACTACGGATGATGGCCCGGATTTACCTTTGTTGAAAATTTGGCAGCACACTGGTCAATCCTATGGAATAGAGGAACTAAAGACTTTAAAAACTTGCCAGGAAAATTGGCGTAAAGAACTCTATAAAAAATATGCCCCACAGTTACTGCCCTATTTTAGTGGAGAGAACGACTATAACGAAGTAATCGTATCATTTCTGCGAAGAAATATTAAGCCGCTAGCCGAGGCTCTCATTAAACATGAGATCAATAAGGAAAAAGAAGCAGTTCACAAGCAACTGCCTGGTAATTCAATCGAAGAGATTAGCGAGGCTTTAATAAATGATGACACGATTAGGCACTTTGCCGATCAAGAGTCTAGTCGTCAATTACGACAGCAAAGGGAAGAAAGCGCTCGCTTAGCTGAGGGGTTTGCACAGATCCACTTAGGCCCAGAAGAAAAAGAAGACGAGGAGGAGAAGGAGAAAGTTAACTTGGCCGGTGAATGTTTGTGGGTCCCTGCCACTGTCCGCCACGAAACACGGAAAGAGAGCACAACAGGCCAAAACCGCTATTCCTTTTTTGTGTACGGTGGAGTCAATCTCCAGCCGCGAATCAATATTATCCAAGGCGGGAATGGACCGCTAGGGGGGAGTCGAGTCGGAGGAGGTTCATTTAACCGCGCTGATATTACCAGAGGATTGCAAAGTCATCATATAATTAGCCCGACTAATCAAGCCACTAAAAATCATGAATTATTAACTTTAGCAGGATTTAATAATAAGAAGGAAATTAATTCACGGGTCAATCGAATATTCTTGCCAGTGAATAGATCGGATCATCCAACGCGTTCCATTCATATTGGTAAGCATACGCAAGAGGCAATGGATAACGTGGCTAAAAAAATGGATAATATTGTCAAAATGGGTCGTGCGCAAAATTGGAGTCAATCACAATACCGTTCTGAGTTGAGAACCATGTTATCAGAGACTCGCCAAGAGCTCCGTGGTGGGAAGGTTGCACTAAACAAGGTACATGTGCCTCCGACAAAAAATAGTTGAATACCCTAAGGAATTATAAATGATCTATCTATGGGAAAAGCACAGAGGTTGTTCAAATAGAATAATTGCGGCGTATAACAGAGAGCTCTCTCCGGATCGCTTTTTATTTTTAGATGGTGTACGACTTGTTTCTGGAATAATTAATAGAACAATTATATTTGAGCAAAAAGCAACTCAGGCTGAAATCTTGAAGTATGATTGCATGCCTAATAATTCTGGTTCACCGCTATTGAATGAACGAATCGTCGATATTCTTCTCGATTTAGCGCCAGATGAGGTGCAATTGTTTGATACGGAAGTGCGATGCAAAGATGGCATTTTAACTGGTTATAAGCTCCTCAATGCGACCTGCACCATAGTGGGTATTGATCATGAAAAATCCATTTATACCATGATGCAGCAGGCTCCTGAGGCCATTCTCGGCTTCACTTATTTAACCTATAAGCCTGGGTGTATGGGAAATCATAAATTGGCGAGAGATAAAGAGTACTTAAGCAATTTTTTAGTCACTGAAGGAGTTAAGAAAGCGTTTGAACAAGAGAAAATCAAAGGCGTTTGGTTTGCCAGACCGGAAGAGTGGTATAAGCTAGCATCGGGCGGTTGATTAACACCAAATGATATCCAAACAGTTTTTTCTTTGAAATCTTTCAAAAAGAACGTGTATCTAATACGCCTGGCCCAACAAGAGGTTCATCTTATGGCCCAAGTGGTAGAAAAAGGAAAAGCTCAGGGATGGACAAAAGAGCAGTATCGAGCAGAGACAAGAAAAGTTTTATCTGCAATACGGCAAGACTTACGGGCAGGGGACATTGGTCTAAACAACAATCTTCGCCCAGGGGCTACTAAATGGTAGAAGGATATGAGCATAATTTATTTGTGGAAATTTCCTGAAAATACTTTAAACAAAGAAATCGGAGAATATGACAGGGCCTGCTCTCCCGATCGCTTTTTATTAAAAGCAAGCCGCAAGCTGCAACAAGCCGAATTTAGTCCAGTACCCGTAGTCCATTTTGAGGTACCTCAGAAGCGATTGTTAAAATTTGATTGTTTAGATAACAGTGCTAGTGTTCCGTTAATTAATGAGCGAGTTCAATCCATTTTGGAAGAGATAGCCCCTAATGAGGTGCAATTTTTTCCAGCAAAGGTGATATGTTCTGATGGAGAATTGGAAGGGTATTCTTTTTTAAATGTGACAGTTGAAATTATAGGAATCGATAAGGAAAAAACGATTTACGATCGCTCAGGCTATGGTTTCCACTATTTAACTTATAAAAAAGGATGCATGGGTGAACATCCATTAGCTCGTGATAAAGAATACCACGGCAACTTATTAGTCAGTGAAAAGCTGAAAATTATCTTTGATAAAGAAAAAATAACAGGTACTTGGCTTGTACGCCCTGAGGAATTTTATCGTCCTATAAGTGAGTTGCTGTAGGGTCATTAACACCCTACCTTCTGCTCTCTGCTGTTTGACTCATCTTTCCCATGCTATACAAAAATATCTCTGCTACGAATAATAGTTTGTCTGAAAATGCTTCGACCGTTTTGTGCAGATTCACTTATCTTCATTACGGCAAGACTTACGAGCAGGGGACATTGGTCTAAACAAAAATCATCGCCCTGGGGCTATTATCGTTTTGATAATCCAAATATAGTAGAGCTAATGAATGACCTCTATAAAAACGAGGTCTCACAATTACATAATTTTTTCTACCTAACTTTAAATTGATGGAGAAGCAACGAGTAGGGCTAAGGTAATTAAAAAACACAGCAAACCAGCAACACCCTATCAGCGGTTAATACAGTCGGAGAATATGGATGAAGCAGCGAAAAAGAAGCTCATCGAACAATACAACCAATTAAATCCTTTTGTGTTACAAAAAACTATTCAGAGAAAACTGAAACGAATCTTCAGCTCTTCTTTTTATTTGGTAGACTTATATTAACAAATTGATTATGAAGCCTTTTTGAGTTCCACTGTATAATTTAGGTGTTGCCGCTTTAATTGATCTCTAATCAACAATTCTATCAAAGGTTCTATTGAATACTCTAAAGCCTCAGATATTTTTTTTGCAAAACTAATGCCCACATCTTTTTTATTATGTTCAACATCGCTAAGAAATTGCTTGGAAACTCCAATTCTTTTGGCTAACTCAACTTGAGTAATTTCATCACTCATTCTTAAAGAATGCACCAGCCCACCAAAAGTCATTTTGTCCCAAATGTCCTTAGTGGCTTCTAAGGCATTAACTGTATTATTTGATTTAATATTCATAAGGTGTAACCTCCTTAACTTCAATAAATTCGATTTGCCCATTACTTTTTATTATATAAATTGCACGCCATTGCTTGTTTAATCGAATGGATCGCTGCCCTTTTCTATCCCCTACTAATGGCTCATCATGCCAACCAGGTCTTTTTCTTGTTTCTTCCAACCCTGCTTTATTAACTGCTACTAACCAGGCTCGAAATTTTTCTTGTATATAAAGAGGTGTTCTTTTTAAATCTTTTAATGCTTGTTTGGTTATTTGAATTTCGGTTATCACAACAAACTCTTTTTTATTTTAATAGCACACCTAAATAAGTGTACTGTCAATGAGTACCATAAAAACTTGTAGATTTTAGTGACAAATGACATGTCCGGTCCTTATAGTGAACCATTGTAAGCCCCTTTTGGGTAGGTAGCAGGATCATTGCAATGGATGAACTCAATGCTTTCCATAATGCAGAACTTGATTGGGCACTTAGCCACACAATCTCAACCAAATGCTCATGGGTAAAACGCTCTAAGTATGTTTTCAATTGATTCATATTCAATGGCACGGCAGGAGCTCGATTCAAATATCTTGACTTTTCAGATGGCATTATATTTTCTCTTCCCATATTTTTTTCAGTTTATTCAGTGAATTCACATTAAGATTAAGTTCTTCTTTATTTTTTGCTTCCCATAATGAAATCGTTGCAGTACTCACGCCAACATACTCTGCAAAGAGCTTTTTTGAACACTTAATCTCTAAGCGTTTTTTTAAAATTAATTCACCCGTCAGTTTTGAGGGAAAAGATGATGCAGTGCCGTGTTGCTTAGATCGAGTTTTTAGTAATATCTCATGAGTCGTGTCAATACCGAAGAGATCACTGAGCACCTCATCGTCCATGCGTTTTCGACGACTTGGCTCCACAGAAGTCACAGCCGTAATTGCCTCTTCTACATCAATAAGCTCTTCAAAGTTCACACCACGTAACTTAAACAATTGTGCAGGATCAGCATCTAATCTCGAGCCCACACCATATAAGACAGCAGCAACATGCTTACACATGGTTGCCCAATCGGGACAATCACAGGCTAGAGAAAACTCATGTGTCAGTGGAAATAACCCCTCTTTAGGATGAACTACGACCTCCATAACGCCACCAGATAACTTGCCTGACAATAGATCTAACAATGAACTGACTTTTCCAAGACAAGTTTGCTTAATATAGTCCCATTTTTCTTGTAAAAGTGGCTTAATTTGAATGGTGACATTATAAAGTGAGCTGCCAGAGACCATTGCTTTAATCTCACCTTTGTTAATATCAAGATGACAGACAGAGCCATTGCGAACGTAAGTACGTCCTCGCGGCAAGCGGTTATCCAAATCGCAGAATGACTCCATATGTGAGCACCACGCTTTTCCCCAAAACGAGCGAGCAATGGTTCGTCCTTGTATTTCAATGGGTTGGATAAGGTGACCTTTCTTAGTTAATTGCGCTATTTTCTTAGCGGCATTCGCACGTCGTTTTGCAACTGGAACGTAGGGGGCCCATCTCATACAGATATTTCCTCTTCTATAATTTGATTTACATCGAGACGCACCAAATCAAGCAATTGTTGATTATTCATCTCGGTTAATAATCTGTCTCCACTCACTTGGAGCACATCAGATGCCAATGATATTTTTTCTGCAATCAAGCGATCAATTTTTTCTTCAATCGTCCCTTTGCAAATGAGTTTGTGAACCAGCACATTGCGTTTTTGACCAATGCGAAAAGCACGATCAGTTGCTTGATTTTCAACAGCAGGATTCCACCATCGATCAAAATGGATAACATGACTTGCTGCAGTCAAGTTTAATCCGGTACCTCCCGCCTTTAAAGATAAAACAAAAAATGGCGGTCCTTTCACATCTTGAAATTGATCAACAATTTTTTTTCGCTGCCCTACTGGGGTTCCTCCGTGTAAAATAAGACCTGATGTGCCGAAACATTTTTCTAAGAAATGCACAAGAGGTGCTGTCATTTCGCGATATTGTGTAAAAATCAGTACTTTTTCAAGACGTGAAGCAATTTCTTCGCATAAATAGGCTAGGCGCTCAAATTTACCACTTCGTTTGTCGTGATAATCCTTGTCGCCTAATAATTGGCCTGGATGATTGCAAATTTGTTTAAAGCGCGTTAGGTATGCTAAAACAATACCACGACGCTGAATACCCTCTTGTGTTTTTTCTAAAGCGCGAGCCATATCGTGTACAGCATGGGTATACAATTTTAATTGCTCTTTAGTTAATTCACACCACACATTCACTTCGGTTTTATCCGGTAAATCAGCAATAACCGATTTATCAGTCTTTAATCGTCGCAGCATATAAGGCTGAACTAATTGGCGCAAAGGTGCGTAAGAGGTGTTATTGCCGCTATTCATTGACTTAATGAATTGTTTGAATCGTGTACTATTCCCTAAAAGACCAGGGCAAATAAAATCATATAAAGACCAAAGGTCGCCTAATCGATTTTCAATCGGTGTTCCTGTTAAGGCAACGCGAGCATGTCCTTTCAGGGTTTTAACTAATTTGGTTTGTGTCGATGTTGGATTTTTAATTGCTTGAGCCTCATCCAGAATAATTAGATGCCATAATGTTTCACAAATCCAAGTTTGACGCTGTAATGTACCATAGGTCGTAATCACTAGATCGAAAAACTGCAAAGCATCACCCGCGGGTTTTTGCAAACCATCAAACGCAGCATGGTAAAATAAAACGTTTAATTTTGGTGCAAAACGTTGTATTTCAGCACGCCAATTCGCTAAAAGTGAGGCAGGTAAAATCAGTAAACTGGGTCGGTTTAATTGTTTTTTCTGTTGTCTTATTAATAACGTAATCACCTGCAGCGTTTTACCCAACCCCATGTCATCAGCTAAACAAACACCTAACCCCAGTTCTGTTAGGAACTCAAGCCAGTTAGCGCCTATTTCTTGATAGGGTCTTAACGTTGCGTTTAATTCAGTTTTTAATGCTTTAGTTTTTATAGTTTCTGGTTGACGAATTTGCTCAAGTAATTCCGCTAATGCTCCGCTGGCTTGAACCATTGACCAGTCTTGTAGGTGTTCTGTATTGTTCACCGTTGTTAAATCGGTACTCATACCCGCCAATAACCGCATGCCTTCAGCAAAAGAAAAACCTTCCCCTACATTTTTCTGTACAGCATCCCAATGAGATAGCGCTTCTTTTAATTTTTCAGCATCAACTTCTACATACTGCCCTCGTAATAGGATTAATCCAGTTTCTGATTCATAAATGGCTTTCAACTCTTCTTTTGTCAGCGGCTCACCATCTAACGCGATGGTGACATTAAAATTCAATAATGAACCAGCAGATAAAAGGGTGCTTTTTTGATTGCCAATACTGACTTGTACTTTAGGTTTTGGACGTTTTTTCCACCAGTTGGGGCACTTGACTAGAAGTCCCGCCACTTCCAATTGTGGAATTGATTTAAGTAATTGATAAGCCTCCTCTGGTGTCCATGCCATTGGGTGATAAATATCACGACTCTCTAAAAGTTCACGCACCCATTCACACTGAAGCGCTGCTTCATGAATCGGTTTTAATAGATGATATAAAGCGGCTTTATTTTGATGTCCTGCATATTCTTGAAGCGCATGTTTGAGTGGCTTATGTTGCATATCATGAGAATCTGTTAACTGTGTTGCATACGTTGCAAGAAAAGCAAAAGGGTAATCATTATCTTGTTTATTTTCAGCTAAATGAAAACATACACGACCCAGAGGCTGCCATGAGGGAATTGTTTCTTTTAAGAAACCCTTAAGTCCTTCTTGATGATTTGTCGCTTTTGCATGAAACCAAGCGTCAAATGAAATCCAAATCGATTTTAATACATCAATCGTGACATATTCACTGCCTGGCATGGGTGGAATTTGTAATACCCATTGTTGTAATGTTTCATCAGAAGGGGCATTTATATTGATTTTTTGCTCTGTATTGCCAATTTTATGCGTCAATTGCTCAATATATAGTTTAATGAAGTGCCGCCAATAAGTTAGAGTTGGTGACCAATCGCTTTCTACTTTGGTCGTTAGTAAAGCGAAGAGTCCTTCTTCCGGCGAGCATGTGAACCCTTGAATAATATCCGTTTGAATTATATGTGCCCAGGTATGTTGACTATCTGAATGATGCACAATATGCAATATTCCGGAGGGTAATACACTTAAGGTCGCACTATTTTCTTTCAATGAGCATCTCTATAAAACATTACCTTTTATCAAAGGTGGTTGATAAATAAATTAATGTCATGTTGATTAGGTATAGGGTTAGATTTTTCACTTATCATCATCCGTCAATTTTGCTATAAAACCTGACTCATCTCCTTGATGAATGAAAATATGTCCATGCAACCTATCTTTTTTTATTGTAACCCAACCTCGTCCACTAATGGAGTGCCACTGCATCAGAATATTCTTTGGCGGCTTTCTTTTTTGTGTCATTCCACGCAGCATTAATATCCCGGGAGGATGCCATTGATGCCATAAAGCCAAGATGTTGTAGAATGACATTTTTGAGATCAGTCGTTCCAACTGGTAATTGGATAAGAATTTCCAACATAGCAGTCGCTAATTTTCCTTTCGGAACACCACCGCCCATCATACTCCTCATCTGTCCCATACTTCTTTTATCAAACATACCGCACCCCATTATAATTGAATTATTGTATTTTTATTTGCCTTTTTTAACGGTTCTTTTTATTTTAAATATCTCGAGGATCTCATACTATGTCGCTTTATTGTCTTTGGAAATAGCCCGATAGACAGAGGTGCGACCTATTCCTAAACGTCGGGCTATTTCTGTAGGTCTTATTTTTTCTTCAAAATGCAGTCGCTGAATTTCTTTATTGTCAATCTTCTTTTTCCGACCTGTATAGGCGCCACGTTGTTTAGCGGCCGAAATTCCTTCAAGTTGGCGTTCGCGTCGAAGGTTAGTTTCAAATTCTGCAAAGACGACTAGCATATCCAAGAATGCTTTACCCGCAGCAGTACGGGTATCGATGGGTTGCTCCGTTGCTTTTAATGTTACTTTTTTATCTTTCAGAAAATGTACGATGTCTTGGAGATCTTTAATGCTATGGGCAAGTCTATCTACTCGTGTCACCATTAACGTATCGCCTTCGTGGAGGAACTCGAGTAATAGTTCTAATTCCATGCGTCCATTACGATGGGTGCCTGATGCCTTTTCAGCACGGACAATTTCACATCCTGCAGCACGCAGTGCTTTTTCTTGCAAAGAATAGTCTTGATCGATGCTTGACACTCGTGCATATCCATAACAAGCCATAAACTGTTCCTTTAGAATCTAGATGAGGGAATATTAATGTTCCTAAACAACCAAATCAACTCTATTGGAACAAAAATTTCGTTCCAATTTCTTGTTCCCTCTATTAGAGCGCATGGACTACTGATGGCTTATTTGAGGTGCGGAAAATACCTGATTTTCATGATGAACCTTTAAAAGGTAATCGAAAAGGGCAACGCTCTATTCGTTTAAGTAAAGCTTACAGAGCAATCTATGAAGTTAGTGAAAAAGGTCAAATGGAAGTTGTAGAAATCCTGGAGGTTAATAAACATGATTACTAACGAATCAAAAGCGGCCTTAGATTACTGGACTTTGGACAAACTTCGATCTGAACGGGCCCGTGGGCGAGCCCGAGCCCGCCCGAGCTCCGGCTAATCTACTTTTTGCGCCATTTTAGTCAACATCATAACGAATAAGTAAATCTCTAGCTAAGCGATAATGTTCTTCATGTATAATGAAACTATAAAGCAATCAACACAAGTTCAAAATGATTTTGAACGAATTATTCGAATGATTGGGACACCAGCTCAACCACCCAAACCACGAAAAAAAGCCCTTGGACGACAATCGGGGGACATTCAGGTAAAACGCATGCGTCATCCTATCGTTAAAAGGTGGAAAAACACTGCTCTTGATGAAAAAATCATTGCATAATCAAGATAATATTGTCAATAAATAGACCAGATTGCACGTTGTGATGGTGGAATATTGCTAAAATAATCTGGATTTGATTGTAACTTATCACTGTTCGGAGCTCGGGCGGGCCCGGGCTCGCCCACGGGCTCGGGCCCGTTCAGATCGGAGTTTGTCCAAAGTCCAGTAGATTATTTAGAATCATTAATAGGCAAAAAACCAACGCTTGGCGAATATTTATCAGCCATTCGGCAAGGAGAAGAGTTATCTCAAGCTAGCTTTGCGAAACAGCTTGGCATTTCCCAACAAAATCTAACGATTCTTTTGTTTCTTTAGTAATCATGTTTACTTACCTCAATAATTTTGGCGATTTCTATTTTTCCTTGTTGCTCAATAATATAAATAGCTCGATAAGCCCTAGATGACAAAACTACTGCTCCTCTGTGATCTTAGATAATGCAGGTGCCTCTTCGCTTTCTAATAGCAAATAATTCTCACGACTAATTACGCTACGCTCTAGTTCCTTTTCTGTTTCTATACGCGCATTACCAGCTACATTACCACCACGACGTGCCACTTTTTTATTAGCAAACATGCCTTCTGGCTTTTCTGTTTTAGAAATTTCAGTGGTTACCTGTTCTCCCAGCATAGTGAAAATTAACTCTAAATCCGTCATGTGATCGCGTAAATTCACTTTAGATTTCTCAGGTAAATTTTTATGCTGTTTATACTCTTTAGGTGTCATACCAAAGGTGGCTTTAGAAATTTCGGCTGTTAAAATGGCGTAATCTTTCTGCTGATTGATGCCGCGCTCTTTCCATTCATCGGTTAAATTTTGGCGAATCGCTATACCACGTAAACGTTTATCTATCCATTCTTTAGGGTAACCTTTTTGCTCGTACAACTGTTTCATTCGTTCTTGTGCAAGCTCTGGGTTTTCAATTTCTTGTACACGCTCATAACCTACTTTGGCTAACCAACGCTTAAAAGGTTCAGCTTTGGGAGATGGAATTGATTGAATTAAGCGAAACATACCTTCAGTATTAGCGCAATCAGTAGTATATTTTTTGCCATCCGTAGCCAACAGTTTCAGTCCGTGACAATTTGTCACGACCTCACTTCCCTCCTTGATTAGACGCTGCTTTAATTTTCGCCAATAAGCACCAGCGTCTACGCTATCACTTAATACGGCGCACACATCAACGACACTAAACCACCATGCATTTTGATACCATGTACGACGAATAGTTTTTTCTTTAAAAACAACAATGGCATCTTCTTGATTCATAGTATGGTATCTCTATTGGACAAATAAAATACCCGCACGATTTGAGCATATTGACAGCAATCAATGGAGGCTTGGCGGGTGTGTTGTGTTTACTATAACTAATTGTGATGTATCGTGTAAAGTTGGTATTAATATAATCAGGCGCACTTCAAGATCATAAGCATAAGCTTAGTTGGACGTTGTAGCGCATCTTCCGTGTCAATCACTTGATGCTCTTGAAATTGCAGCTTCTCATAGCATCGGATAGCAGAAACATTTCTTATATCAGGATCAACAATACAACCCAGGGAGGCGGATGGAAAAGTTATCGTCAACACGAAGACATGCCTTTAATCTATCGAATCACCACAGCCATGGCTCAGCAATCAGGCATGTCACACCGCTATTCACCCGAATTTATTTTCGCTCATAAATTTACCATTCACTACGATGAATTTGCCCAATATTTACCTGAATTTGGCCGCTTAACAGCGAATTATCCACATTACGGGAAAAAATCGGAAAGTTAGCGTGTGATGTGACTACTGATGATGGTCCTGATCTACCTTTTTTGAAAATGTGGGAACACAGTGGTAAATCCTATGGGATAGAGGAACTAAAGTCTTTAAAAGCTAAGCAGGAAAATTGGCGTAAAGAACTCTATAAAAAATATGCCCCACAGTTGCTGCCCTATTATAGTAAAGAGGAAGATTATAACGAATTAATCGTATCGTTTCTGCGCAGACATATTAGCCCGTTAGCCGATGCTCTGATTGAGCATGAGATAAAAAAAGCCACAGAGGAGATTCATAAACAACTTCCTGGCAGTTCAATGGAAGAGATTAGCGAGGCTTTAATAAATGATGACACGATTGGGCACTTTGCCGATCAAGAGTCTAGCCGTCAATTACGGCAGCAAAGGGAAGAAAGCGCTCGCTTAGCTGAGGGGTTTGCACAGATTCACTTAGGCCCAGAAGAAAAAGAGGACGAGGAGGAGGAGAAGGAGAAGGAGAAGAGAAGTTAACTTGGCCGGTGAATGTTTGTGGGTCCCTGCCACTGTCCGCCACGAAGTACGAAAAGAGAGCACAACAGGCTAAAACCGCTATTCCTTTTTTGTGTACGGTGGAGTCAATCTCCAGCCGCGAATCAATATTATCCAAGGCGGGAATGGGCCGTTAGGGGGGAGTCGAGTCGGAGGAGGCTCCTTTAATCGTACAGAAGTAACTAAGGGATTTCAGGATCATCATATTGTGAGTAATACTAATGCATGGACGAAGAATCATCAAGCTTTTGCCTTAGCAGGGATGAAAGTGTTTTCATTGAGTCAGTTTGAGCTCTACATATTGCATATCACAGCTCACAATTCTCGGTCGCAATTATGACAGTTTTATTTTTCAACATCATCAGATCATCTGACAAAATTTAATTGCAGTGAGCTATTTGGCACGCGGAGATCCACTATCACTAAGCTTTTTTGATAGCCATGAATTGGATGAAAATTCAGTAAGTTCCATTTTGGAACGTACTGCCGATGATGGTAGGCGATATAAAAAAAAAATTTATAACCTTATTAAGAACCATCCATTTTCAACTGGTTACAATTTGTAACCGTTTCACTACCTTTACGCAGGTAATTGATGATTTTTATGTACTAATGCTTCAGAGCTAAGTTTGGGTCGACTCTTCATAGTCATGATATAACGCTGTATTGAGTTGGCTATTGTATGTCACACACATTTGTTGGACAAAGTGATTGTTGAAAAAGAGCTTTCCTTCTGGTGATAAAATTTCTGCTATTAGGTTTACAACACAATTTGAATAGGATTCGCTCGATGCCGTTGGTTCCAATTTAGGATAGCCACAAACATTTATTAAAGATTTGCCATCCTCCAACCTAATAGTTGAATCATGTTTGCTGCCCGCAACATTACCGCCATTACTGATAGCCAGATCAACGATCACTGCGTTTCGCGGTAAAAGAGACAAGCTTTGCTCATCGATTAAAAGAGGTGCTTTTTTCCCAGACGACCTGGCTGCGGCAATAAGGATAGTCTGCTCAGCTAGGTATTGCCTAATAAAAACAATCTGGTCATTAGTATCGCTCGGTAAAAGATAATACTTAATTCCTAGTGGTTCTAATTGCAAGCGGTGTCGTTCATTTCTTCCAAACATCTGCACGGGAATCTTGTGTTTCGCCGCTTCAAAAGCAGCACTCAATCCTGCAGCACCTGGACCGATGACAGTTATTTTAATAGGCTTATCACCTTGATAAGTTTTTAAAGCATGCTGCAAAGCTAATCTTCCAGCGATGCGGCTCATCGCAGCTTGGGCATTTTTAGGATCATCGATAGGTATTTTTAATAAATCAAATGATAGCGTAGTTAGGCCAAGCTTTTGCCAACTTTCAATATGATTATCTGCTACAAATGGGAACAAAAATCCTAGCATAAGGGTATTATCATGAAATAATTTATTCTCTAATAGCTCTCGCTCTTTACTTGGTCTTAGCACTCGAACAACAAAAGTGTCGGATGGAAATCCCGAAGCAGTGAGAGAAAAAATTTCCCCGCCACATTGAATATATTGATTGTTATCAAAGCCGCTTTTTAACCCAGCGTCATTCTCAATGAGGACTTTATACCCTTTTTTTACTAAAAAACTAACAGCACCTGGCGTTAGTGCAACTCTTTTTTCATCTTGAAGCGTTTCTTTGACAACCAGAATCTGCTTATATTCTTTCATTAGGTTCTCCAAAAAGCAGAGCCAAATTTCAAATAGGCGCCTACCCCATAAGGAACATGCTTTTCACTAGAGGCTATTGAAAGCTCTCAGCAACTCTCGGCTTCGACGAGAATTGCTGTCCGATGTAAAATCATACTATTTCTTGCAGCAGATTATAATCAACACCATGAAGAAAAATATCTTTTACAGGTGTAGCATTGGGATTAACCGCGTATAGGGATGGATCAACGTTTGCTTCGCGTAGAATTTCTTCGTCAATACAATAATTTCCTGTAAATTCCCTGGCAGGCTTAAGCGATATTAAGTAAGCTGCTTCTGCATATACCTCAGGGCGATTACTGCCCTGAACGACCGCATTGTCAAAATTCTCTAATAAAGTTTTTGTTGCAATAGGTCTCTCTTGCCATAAGGAATTTACTGCAATACCTAATGGCTTAAATTCTTCTGCCATTCCAAGGGTTGAAAAACTCATGCCATATTTTGAAATTGAAAATAGTAAATGATGTTCGCAAGCTTTCTTAGCTACTTCCATATTGAGAGGAGGTGAAATATTAATAATATGTGGGTTTGTTGATTCCTTTAGATAGGGAACGCAAGCCTTTGAAAAGAAAAATGTAGCAAATACATTTTTCATCACATTGTGAAACATTTCAGGGGTCGTATTCTGCGCATTTTTAAAATTAAAAATACTGAAGTTGTTGATAAGAACATCTAAAGTTCCAAATTCAGCAATAATGATATTAACAGCATCAATTATTTGCTTCTCATCGGCAAAGTCAACCGCAATTAGCTTAGAATTATGCGAAAGCTCAGTGTGATGGGCAATCGAATCAGATTTATCAGCAAACATCACCACATTTGCACCATTCTCCGCATATTTTTGAGAAAGAGCTAGCCCACCTCCGCGATTGCCCGCTGTAATTACAACTGTTTTATTTTGTAATGCCGTCATCTCAATTAACTCTCTACACTTATGACCTCACAGTTTACATCATAACGGCTAAGGGTTTCAGTCATCGCCGCTTGCCCTATCTTCAGCACCCAATTATCCATTGAAATTAAAAGCCATAGTAGAATTATTCGATTCTACTTCAGCATGCTTTTGACTCCAAAAAGGTGTTACAGGATTTCGTGAGTCTTTGCTTTGTTGATTTGAATTGACATAATCATTGAGAATATCAAACATGTTTGCGTTGTCATTTTCTTTTTCTCTCCGCTTAGCGATGAGATATTTCTCTATATCATCTTCCAAACTGTATTCCTTAGTATTTGCATCTCTTTGCTTTGCGTAATCTAAGAGGCACGTTCCATCAAGTGTATAAAGTGGATCTGCCCCGTGCTCTAATAAATAACGTACGACACTCGTAAGCTTATAATGAACAGCGGAAGATAAGGGTGATGCGTTTTGCCATGAGCAGAGAAGTCGTACTGTGCCTTTTAGATCATTTGGACTTGCGTGGTATGTTTCAATGAGATCTTTGACTTGTTCTAAGATCCGATTACTGTCTCTCCCAATACGGTTTATTGAAGAAATTAACAGATCGATTAACTGAAAGTTTTGCCCATAAGTCGCCATGTATTTGTCTAAAAAAGGGCATGCTTTATAGGTACATAAAGAATTTTTTAATTCCTCCTTTACAAGCTCCAACGAAGTGTTGCTTGCTATTGTTTTACTAAGGATGGCTTTTGTTTCATGATTTAAAACAACGCTAATGTTCTTAGTTGAGTGTCCTTCTCCTTGCATCTCAAAGCTAAAATCGCCTTCTTTCGAAATAGAAAAATAAGACACATGGCATCGTTCGGATGGTGCGACTATTTGTATGTTTGGTTTTTCCAGTGTCAATTTTGCAAATGCAAACTGCATGTTATTACAGCCACTTTGTAAACTTGCTGTCGAACAAGAATCTAGGAAAATAACGCCTTTATCCTTCATGATTCTAGGTAGGAAATCAAAAATTTCGTAAACATTGTTTACGTCAATAGTAAGTGTTTCAGAAGCAGCCATCGATTGAACTAAGCCATGCATCCGAAACCAAAAAAATCCCACAGACGATTCAGGAAGCTTTTTCAGCGGGGCTATGGAATCGGTTGAGCTGACATCAATTGTTAAAGTTTCATCACTGACTTTCTGCAAATCGTGAATATGTTTATAGTAAAATCCAAACGAAGGACGAAACTCCAGCGCATTTTTAGTCGTATTTAAAATAACGGAGTAGGTTACAATTTCAGTTTTACCTTGCATATAATACCTTTCTATTAAAGTTAGGTATTTTAACATAACAGGTCGTTCTCAAGTTGATGTTGATGGGCAAAAATTATATTCTTACGTAAAATCAAGCCTAGATAGTACGAAATAATAGTTAAATTAGTTATAATCTTGCTCTAACTTTCGCATTAGGAGAATAAAAATGGCACGTGGGATTAATAAGGTTATTTTGATAGGGAATGTTGGTGTTGACCCTGAGGTAAGATATATGCCAAATGGCAACGCTGTAGCTACCTTATCAGTGGCTACCAGTGAAACATGGAAGGATAAACAAACCGGCGACAAACAAGAGCGCACTGAATGGCATCGAGTAGTCTGCTTTAATCGCCTCGGCGAAATTGCTGGTGAGTACATCCGTAAAGGAGCTAAGTTGTATGTTGAAGGAAGTCTTCGCACTCGCAAATGGCAAGATCAGCAAGGGCAAGATCGCTATACAACCGAAATTGTTGCTACCGATATTCAAATGCTCGATAGCAAAGGAAGTGCTCCCAGCTACGATGAAATGTCCTCCCCACCCCAGGCGCAGCAGCAAAGCACCCGCAAACCGCAGACAGCTCATGCAGCGCAAGATGCATTAGACGAGTTGGATGATGATATCCCGTTTTAGAGGTCACCTAAGACTTATTTGTAAATAATATACATCAAACCCCTTAATATCAAAGGGGTTTTTTATTATTAATACCAATTTAAAATGTAAAAATTATTATTGCATAAACAATAGTATGTGATACCATGACTTTTTGTAAATAATTGTTATGGATTGTAAATGATAAGTAAATTAAAAACCTTTGTGATGGAGTCAGGAGAACGATATTGTCTTCTCATCGACAATCATTCTGAATTACCTCTTTTTTACCCTAATCTATATGTTACTACACAAGCTAGAAACAAATCCTTGTCGTATTCTGCTATGGAAGCAACATTAAGCAGCATATCGGTGTTAATAAGATTTCTTGATATTCAAGGAGAGAATATTGAAAACAGGATCATAGAGGGCCATCTTTTACAGGAAAATGAGTTGGATGCACTTAAAGATTTCTGTCAGATTAATTTTCGCTCTATTTCTAATGCTCATAAAAACGTGCTTTCTTTTTCAAGAAGAAAAGAAACAAGTCAAAGAGTAAGCAGCGACACAGTATATGTACGAATAACAATCATTTCTCACTATCTAACCTGGTTATCCACACAAATATTAGGCGTTAACCAAAGCCAATTATCTGCACTTCAGATCAATAAATTAGAGAAATCACTCAAATCCAGAAGACCAGAGAAAAGCCACCGCAACAATGAATTAGATAATAAAGGATTGGACGAAGAACAAATTGCAATGCTCTTTGAGTTATTTAGGCCTGGGGCAGTTATCAACCCATTTAAAGATAAATCCATTCACACAAGAAATCGTTTGGTTTTTCTTATGCTTTATCACCTTGGCTTAAGAGGAGGTGAGCTACTTAATATTAGAATTCGCGATATAGATTTTGCAAAAAACCAATTAGTTATTGCGCGAAGAGCCGATGAAAAAGACGATCCTCGTACATTCCAACCATTAGTAAAAACACTAGACCGTAGATTGCCTTTAAAAGATACTTTAGCTCAAGAAATACACAACTATATTATTCATGAAAGAAAAAAGGTTCCTAATTCCAAGAAAAATGATTTTTTATTTATTACGCACAAATCAGGACCAACTCAAGGTTTACCACTTTCTAAATCAGGCTATAAAAAAATAATTGAAATAATTCGTAATACATCACCTTCTTTATTTAATTTGACAGGGCATCAGCTAAGGCATACATGGAATGAAATCTTTTCTAAACACATGGACTCCATGAATGAATCGCCGACAGAAGAACAGCAAGAAAAGATGCGTTCCTACTTAATGGGCTGGAAAGAAAACTCTGGATCTGCAGCTCACTATAATAAACGATTCATAAAGAGAAAAGCGATTGAAGCCAGCTTACAATTGCAGGAAGGACTAACTCGAATCCCTCAAGGAATAAATAATGATGCTTGAGCAGATAGAAAAAATAAATAATCCTGAAATCAGGACATCAAAAAGAGGCTATTTATTTAATCCTCAACACAATTCTTGGGTATTAGACAAAGATACAAGGGTTGTTGTTGAAACCGTAACTAATTTGCTGGCTCCATCAATAAAAGATGGATATATCAAAACATTAACTCATTACGCAATAACCATGTCTTCCGGTTATGTAAAAAATATCAATCAGCATTTTCTACATTTTCTTCGTTCGACATCCTCTAAAACAATCACTGCCGAAGGATTAATAAATTATAAATCTCAACTAAGTAGAAATAATCAATGGTATTTGGGAACAATCCGCGCTTTTTTAAAAAAACGGCACGCTCTAGGATATTTCGGGGTCAGCGATGAAGTTATTGAATTATTTAATGGGTGGATTATCAAAGGAAATATTAAGGGAGATTTAATAAAAAGGCTCGATCCAGTCAAAGGTCCCTTAACTGATATAGAACTACAAGCTTTCAATGAAGGTGCTGTTCAAGCTTTTGAGCAAGATACCCTTTCTTTAACAGAGATGGCCTTAGGATTGTTAATAAGCAATACTGGACGAAGACAAATTCAACTATCTCATCTTCGTATTAAAGATATTCTCCAAGGAAAAAATAAAAAAGGAGAATGCATGTATTTAATAAATATCCCGCGAGCCAAGCAAAGAGCAACAGAGTTTAGAAAAAAATTTAAGCAATTTGCTACAACTCATCAACTTTGGGTCATTTTAATAGCTCAAGCGAAATATGTTGTTGATACGATAGAAGCTTCGATTGGCTTTCAATTACAAGAACACGATAAAGTAGAATTACCACTATTTCCCGATATGACAGCAATATCAGATATAGCTACACCTGCATCTTTAAAAAACGCACTAACAACCGAACAACTACATATCAAATCAGTAACGGTAACAGAAACATGCAAGCGTATAGTGGAAGCTGCTCAAATTTATTCTGAACGCACCGGTAAGCTCCTCAATATTTCTTCTAATAGATTTCGTTATACAACAGGCACAAGGGCTGCTCGAGAGGGGTTTGGTGAAATGGTCATTGCTGAATTACTCGATCATTCTGATACGCAAAATGCTGGTATCTATATTGAAAATATACCTGAACATGTAGAAAGTTTAGATAAAGCCGTTGGCCATCAACTAGCTCGTTATGCACAAGCTTTTGCGGGCGTATTAGTAGATACAGAAACTCATGCAAAAAGAGGAAATGATCTATCTAGCCGTATCAAAATTGATGGAGAAGGTATCGGCACCTGTGGCAGCTATGGTTTCTGCGGGGCAAATGTACCGATTCCATGCTACACCTGCATGCATTTTCAACCCTGGTTAGATGGGCCTCATGAGGTTGTTTATGAGGAGCTTATTAATGATCGTCAAAGGCTACTGGATATCACTGGTGATAAACAAATTGCAGCGATAAATGATCGCAGCATTATCGCTGTGGCTGATGTCATTAAAAGATGTCAAATACGCAGAGAAGAGCTTACACATGGTTAAAATATTTAATTTTACTCCTAAATTGAAGCTAGATGCCGAAGCCAATTTACAATGTTTTATTGAAATGTGTAAAACAGAATTAACTGTATTTGGTTCTAATCTAAATTGGAATGATTGGCGGTGGGCAAAAGCAGCTAATTTTACAAAACTTGGGGCGAACTCTCGAACAACTAATATAACTGACAAATTTGATGATAATTTCATTGATTTTGCAAAAGCCTATTTTCGTTATCAGCAAGGGCACAAACCTACAGAGGCAAAAAATGAATTAAAAGCACTGCGAGCAATTGAAACTGCTTTATTACACAGCAATTTAACTCCTTCTATAGGTAATCTTTCTATCTCGACTTTAGACCAAGCTGCCCAATTGATTAGGGAGAATTATGCTAAGGGTTCAGATTACCACGGAGGAAGGGAATTAGAAAGACTGGCTAAATTTGTTACATTAAAAAGGCTCATTACTAATGATTTAAGTCATTGGCGAAATCCTATTTTACGTAAAAAAGATGAAATTCAAACCGGCGAAAAAGCTAAAATAAGGCGCGAGAAAAAATTGCCATCAGAAGAAGTATTAAATGCATTGGCAGAAATTTTTTCCAATAAACCATCAGAACCAAAAGATATTTTTACTTCTTCCACCTTTGCTCTATCAATGTGTGCTCCCTCCCGTATTACTGAAATTCTAGAATTACCTGCGGATTGCGAGGTGGAAGAAAAAGACTCGAAAGGGATTTTACGTTATGGATGGCGCTTTTATTCTGGTAAAGGTTATGGAGCTGACATAAAGTGGATTCCATCAGAAATGGTAAGTATTGCAAAAGAAGCCATCCGACGAGTAACTCTATTAACAGAAAATGCGAGAAAACTAGCCCAGTGGACTGAAACAACTCGCTCGAAATTTTATCGCCATGAAGATTGTCCTAATGCCCTTGATGATGCCCCTTTAAATGCAATTGAAGCCTGCCAAGCTCTTGGCTTGAGCTGCAAAACCAAAATGGGAGCTCATTCCATATTATTTAGTATGAATCTACCCTCTCAAGATGGAAAAAACACTCTCAATAGTCTTTGGCAATATGTTTTATCAAGGCAACCAAAAGATTTTCCGTGGTTAAACAAAGAAAAAGGTATTAAATACAGTAATGCATTATTTTGTATGCAAAAAAATTTAATTGGGTCACAACGCGGAACAAGCCCAGTAATATTATGGAAGCCTACCAATAATATTTTCAATAATGATTTATCTCCTAGAAATAGTCTTCAAAGTGATCATCGCAGTATTTTTGATAGATACGGATATAAAAATACTGATGGCAGTCGATTAAAAGTAACTTCACATCAAGCTCGTCATTTATTAAACACTATTGCACAACGCGGTGGACTATCCCAGCTACAGATCGCTAAATGGTCTGGGCGCGCTGAAGTAAAACAAAATCGAAATTACAATCATATGAGCGAATATGAAATGGTGGCAAAAGCTGAAGAGCTAGATACCTCTCTTACTCTATTCGGCCCTTCTGGTGAAATAGAAAAACAAATTCCAATCACCATTCAAGAATTTAATCTTATGGAAAAAGGCGCAGTACATATTACTGAATTTGGCGTATGCGTACATGATTTCACTATGACTCCATGTGAAAAGTATAGAGATTGTCTAAATTGTACGGAACAGGTTTGTATTAAAGGAGATCAAGACAAACTAAAACGCATCAAGCTTCGCCTTGAAGAAGTAACAAAGCAATATACCGAGGCGCAAAATGCCATGAACAATGGCCACGCTGGTGCTGATCGTTGGTATGAATACCATAAAAATACAATGCACCGTTTGCAAGAACTTATTTCAATTCTAGAAAATTCTCAGATACAAGAAGGCGCTCAAATAAAATTACGTAATGACAAAGCATTCAGTCCTTTACGCCGAGCAATCGAATCTAAAATAACTTCACCACAATTAAGGAATCATCGTGAACTTACTTTGCTGGAAGATATGACAAAACTATTAGGAGGAGGTCTTGGCTAAGCATTTAACCAACACAGATATAGAAGCAATTCTTAACATTATTGCTGCTCATGAAGGTGACAGTAAATTAACGTGGGAAAGTGTTTGCAACAAGTGTGCATCGATAGTAGGAAAAAAACCTACTCGACAATCATTATTTGCCAATCCAATCATTAGAGAAGCCTATAATGCAAAAAAATCTATATTAAAAACACGAGGAGCGATTAATCCAAAACCCAGTAGTCTAGGTATTGCTGCCGAACGTATTGCCAAATTACAAAGAGAAGTTGAATTACTTAAGAAAAAAAATGATGCGCTCTTACAACAATTTGTTATATGGCAATACAATGCCTATAAATACGGCCTAAAAGAGCATCAATTGAATGAACCCTTACCTCGAATTGATAGAGAACGCTCAGATTAAACATTAAAAACAAAAAATATAGAATCGACTATGAAATATTACACTATCATTTACTTATTTGTTACGTTATTCATTTGCCAAACGTGCTTCTCATCTCAACGAGAAACCTCCCTCCCTCATCTAGAGTCAGTGACAATTGCATCTATTCATGAAGCCATTCAAAATAACCAACTCACCTGTTTGCAGTTGGTAACAGCCTATCTTCATCGCATTAAAAGATATGATTTAAGCACCAATAAACATGCGCCCATTAATGCCTGGAGTGAAATTAATCCTTCCGTTTTAACGCAAGCACAGCAGTTAGATCTTTCTTTCAAAAAAACTGGTCGAATGTCAGGGGCACTCCACTGTATTCCCGTAATTTTGAAAGATAATATTGATTCTTTTGATACTACTACAACTTCCGGATCTTACGCATTGCTTGGTAGCCAACCCGTTCACGATGCTTTTCTAGTGGAGAAATTACGTAGTGCTGGCGCCATTATTTTAGGCAAGGGCGGCATGGACGAGTTTGCTTGGGGGATGTTCGGTATCAGCAGCCGTAGTGGGCGAATTGGTAACGCTTATGATACCAGTAAAAATCCTGGAGGATCTAGCGGTGGGCCAGCAGCTGCTGTCAGTGCTAGTTTTGCTTTACTTGGTATTGGTACTGATAACAGTGGTTCAGTCAGAATTCCAGCCGCTTTTCATGGTTTGGTAGGACTGCGCCCAAGCACTGGATTAATTAGTCAACATGGTATCTTTCCTATGGGCAATTTAGATGGAACAGCTGGTCCTATTACGCGTACGATACAAGACCTGGCAATTTTACTTGATATAATAGCGCAGCCTGATTCGCATGATTCAAAAACTCTGGGTATTCCGAGAGTAAAAACCTATACAGCATTTCTAAATAAGAAAGGCATGGCTAAAAAACGCATTGGTATTGTGCATAATGTCAATGGGCTTAATCCATTCGATAAAATGCCAGCCCATATTACAAAAATAGTACAAAACGCCACCGAAGATATGCAAGGAATGGGAGCAACCTTTATTGATGTTAATCTTCCAGAATTCAATAATGATCGTCAAAACAATCAGGCCGGGGAGATTCAAGATGTTAATGCGTATCTTGCCTCTTTTCCATCAACAAGAAAAAATTTCCGCGATATTTGTCAGTCAAATCGTACGAGAAATTTCGGCTCAATCAAAGATTGTCTGCACTTTATGCAGAACATGGCAAACAAATCGAGTGCTTCCCATCAGCAAGCTTTAACCATTTTCGCCAAAAACAAAGCTTATATACAAAAGGTCATGGATCAAAACCATCTCGATGCTTTACTGATGCCCATTACCACACAAGGAACCGCCACATATGATGCCATGTCAGTGAATACTTGGCGTGTCCCTATTTCATCCAATGCCGGCCTTCCTTCTATTAGCATAAATGTCGGATATAGTGATGATTTACATATGCCTATCGGTGTTGAACTGATTGGTAAGCCGTTTCAAGAAGGGGCTCTCATTGAAATGGCATATGCTTATGAAATGCATACTTCTAAAATTACACCCACTATGCCAGAAGAAAATGTGGCTTTATTAAACATCTCAATTCCAGAGTTAAATAATTTGTTTGCTTTGTTAGGTAAAAATGCTTACGAAGAAGCACTAATAAACATCAAAAAGTCTGAAAAAATTACTACTGAATTATCAGCTGAAAAGTTCAGAAACATAACAGCTAGTACAATTGACAAATTGAAAGCGAACTAGCATAAAAAACTTGGGTTTTGACAATATTGACACCCGTAACGTTATTGGTTACAATATAGATATATGTAAGATAGAGCATTTATGATAAGAACGATAAAACATAAAGGACTAGGTAGGTTCTATAACACGGGCAATCTTTCAGGGATACAGGCGCAGCATGCAAAACGACTACAATTAATACTTACACGGCTTGATGCCAGTATCTGCCCTGAAGATATGAATTTACCAGGATTAAGCTTACATAAATTGAAGGGACAACTTAAAGATTTTTATTCTGTCACGGTACAGGCAAATTGGCGAGTTATTTTTAGATTTGAAGGCGATAATGCTTATGATATCGATTATGTTGATTATCATTAAGGAGGTTAAAAATGTTTAATCCAGCACACCCCGGGGAAGTTATACGTGAATTATGTATAGAGCCCTTGGAACTAACTGTCACAGAAGCTGCAAAAGCATTAGGTGTAACTCGAAAAACGCTTTCAGAGTTATTAAATGGCCATTCTCGCATTAGTCCTGAAATGGCGATCAGGTTGAGCATTGCATTTGAGACATCTGCAGAAAGTTGGATAAATCAACAAGCTAAATATGACTTATGGATCGCAGAAAAAAACCGTAGTCAACTTAAAGTGAAATGTCTCGTTAGTCACGCAGCTTAATGTTAGATTGTGTAAAGAATACTATTGAATACCATTCAATTATTAACAATGATTCTATATTTAAAATTAAATTTCCATTTAAAAACAATGGATTAAAGCGTTAAATAATTAACAAAACTCATATTAGGTGAACTTATCCGTTTTAAAAACCACCTATTTAAATTTTGTTAATTATATTGCTATAACCCGCTAACAAGCGGGTTTTTTATTTAATTATAACGAGAGAATGAGCGCTTAAAGCGTGAAAATACGGAACTGCTACAACAGTATGTCGTATGGCAGTATAACGCCCACATTCATGGTCTAAGCAATCGCGATCTTAATAAATCATTGCCAGGGATTGATCGAGGAAAAACCGATTAATCTAATGAAAAAATTGATGTCTGAATTTCGGCGGCGTCTTTTTATCAACACTTTATAATGGCAAAGATTGAAACTTGAATATCTTAATTGTGAGAATCAGCGAATGATGGCCGAAAAACTGTACCAAGCATTGATAGAAAAAAATACCGAGTATGAAGGTGTATTTTTTGTGGGCGTCACAACAACAGGTGTATTTTGTCGCCCAACATGCCCAGCAAGAAAACCTAAATTTGAGCATTGTGAATTTTTTGAAACTGCTCAAGAAGCACTTCTTGCGTCCTATCGGCCTTGTAAACGTTGCAAACCACTTTCTCATCCAAGTCAAGTCTCAGAATTGGTTCAAATGCTGGTGCAAGCTGTTGAAGAAAACCCAGAAAAACGATGGAAAGACAGCGATTTTCAACAATTATCAATTGACGCTACTACAGCACGCCGGCAATTTAAAAAACGGTTTGGTATGACATTTGTGGAGTATGCAAGAGCTCGACGCATGGGACTTGCTATGAAACAAATTAGACAAGGGGAGCCAGTAATCGATGCACAACTTGCGAGCGGATATGAATCCAGTAGTGGTTTTAGAGATGCGTTTTCCCGTATTATGGGTACAGCTCCGACAAAATTAGGACTCAAATCGATTCTAAAAGCCTCTTGGCTAGATACTAAGCTTGGTCCAATGATCGCTATAGCATCTGATACGGCCTTATATCTATTAGAATTTGTTGATCGTCGAGGTTTAGAGCGTGAAGTCGAGCGCCTAAGAGAAAGAACAAAATCTGCAATAATACCAGGTAAAACAGCTCCTATTAGTTCAATTGAAAAAGAATTGGCATCCTATTTTGACGGTAATCTAAAAGAATTCCATACCCCACTATTATTACTTGGATCTCCATTTCAAAAGCAAGTTTGGGAAGAGTTAAAAAAAATCCCTTATGGGGATACCTGCTCCTATTTAGATATCGCAAAAGTGATGGAGCGACCCTCTTCCTTTCGTGCCGTGGCTCAAGCTAATGGCGCAAATCAATTATCCATTATTATTCCATGCCATCGAGTAATCAATACCAAAGGAGAACTGGGAGGCTATGGAGGTGGTATAACTCGTAAACAATGGCTGCTCAATTTAGAAAAAACTAATGCTTAATATTACCTAAATAGTTAGAAGGATTTTTATGTTTAAAAAAATGATTGCAACCTCTCTTATGCTTTGTTTATTTGAGTTAAATGGACATACTACTCCTCTCTCTTTCAAGAACCATGTCATTTTTGGAGATAGTTTGACGGATGTAGGAAATTACACAACCAGCTCAAATAACTGCATTTATTTTAATGCTCCGATCACAAATCATATTAATGCTGAAAATCAGTATACTAATACAACATGGGCCAATGCAGGACAATTAAAAAATACTCTGGCATCTAATGATGGAGGCAGTAATTATGCTGTGGCAGGATATACTACAGCGCAGATTTTAACTTCAGTTAAAAATTATAAAATAAATCATCAGGCTGATCCCGATACACTTTATATCGTTTGGGCTGGTACTAATGATGTTCTCTCTGCTATCGGCAATCATTGGTCAGATGAGGAAATTAAACAGGCCTTAGTTGATGGCACTAATAATGTGATTTTAAGTTTGTCTAATTTATATGATATGGGAGCACGAAATTTTTTAGTCATTGGTTTAATGGATCTTTCACAAACTCCGATGGCAAGCTATTCTCATACCGATCAATCTGTTCTTTTAGGACTATTTTCTAACAAAGAGGATAAATTAAGATTACAACAGGCTTGTCTTGAATGGAATCGTCGTTTGTTTTTCAATACTTTAAAGTCTGAGCAAAATTTGATTAAGTTATTTAAAAATAAACATTCTGATAGTCATATTTATATCTGGAATCCTACGCAACTATTATCTGATATGATTAAAAATCCAAGTCGTTATGGATATCCCGAGCAATTAGCGTTTAATACCCAAAACAGTAAAACACCGGATATGCATTATCCAACAGCGCAAATTACTTATTGCGGTAATACAGCAAAAAATGCCGATCGAAATCCAGAGCACTATATGTTTTACAATTTTATTCATCCAACACCCTCCGTTTATAATATAATGGAACAAGATATGATGAATAACGCAGCAGAGCTTCAATCATGAATCAAGATCGTTGCGCATGGGTCAACGACAATCCACTCTGTATTCATTATCATGATCACGAATGGGGAGTTCCCGTTTATGATGAGCGAGTATTATTTGAATTTTTAATTTTAGAGGGTGTGCAAGCTGGATTAAATTTGTTATGCATTTATGCAAGCCACTGGGATGGTAAATGATCATACAATAAATTGTTTTTTTCTACACAGACTATTTTACTACAACACATCACGCAGTTCGTTAAACCGTGCTAAAACTTCAGCCCATGATGGGTAAGAGCTATAACATAGCAATTTGCATTGCTCTTCATACTCAGGTTGTACTGCGCGTGATAGTTCAGGTGTCGGAAAAATTGCATCGCTTTTTGCAAAAACCATTCCTTCTGGATAGCAATAATAGTCGGGGAAAAATTTGCGGCTGATATGGTCATAATCGATTTTTATTTCTGTATACTCATCAGATCGTAGCATTTGCTTTACTTCATCACGACTTGCCAGCTGAAAGAGATCATAATAATGGCGGGCTTGCGAGCCAATAGCCAAGCCGTCTCGTTTCAATAATTCAATTCTTTTATGGATAGCGAACAATTTTTCAACAAATGTTCGTCGGAAATGCAGTAAACGCATCGTAAATGGCGCTTCATCTGATGCGCCCAATGAGTTTCCAGTTTCTCTCAAAAATTTTCCAAGAAAGGAGTGAAGTTCAATCGATACCGTAGGTTCACGCCCACTTGCAATACCAGACTCCAATAAGACACGTGGTGCAACCTCACCTGGTGCACCAAATAATGGCTTGTAGGCAAAATGATCATTGCGGCCAAACCCACCGAAAGTTTTACTTTCGTCCTTTAAAAAAACCAATGGAACAGTTGTTACCGCATCACGTAGTTTCTTGAGAGTACGATCAATAGCATTGGTGCCTAGCGCTGGAGAATAAGCTTGTGGATCTAAAAATATATCGATGTCTTCTGAGAAGCGTTCAATCAGGTTCCATCCCTTGGAAAGACTGGTACCGCCTTTGAAAATCACGTTATCACCCGCAACTTGAACCAGTGCCCGTAAGGCTTCAGAGACGTAGTAATCTTTTTCAATAAATGCCGCACGAAGGCCGCGGCTTTGGAAATAATCAGTTGCGCGAAGAATCGCCTGTTCAAAATCTGGGTGTTCAGAAAGTTTCATAAGTTAGTGACGCCTTTTTGCATACCATGCCTGTGCAGTTGGTAAAGCAGTGTAAATGCCAAAATCAAATCGCGATAGCGAATTAAGTGATGAGCGCAGTGCATTCAATGTACGACTATCCTTCCCTAACTTTTCTCCCAATGCCCCAAGCATTGCACGCACACGTGGTGGTTCGCTTTTTGCGACATTAACTAAGCGTTGAAAACATCCGCGCTTTGCCAGCATGGACAGCGTTTTCTCGATAGTTGCCTGTGGCGAAAGCTCGCTAGCTTTTCCACCGTGACGCAAAAAATCCAACAGTGCAGCTTCGATTTCATTAAGGCCAGACCAGGCTTCTGGTCTGCGTGTGTGAACCACTGTATCCTTTCCAATAAGTTTACGCGGCACACTGGAGGAACTGGTTGCCAATTCGACTTGCTTTGCGTTTTGAGTAGTAAACCCCAAAAGATTGGCCGCAGCTATGCCGGAAGGAAGCAGTCGTAAACCACCGCGTGACGCAAGTTTTTGTAGGGTTGAGGGGTTAGGTTGGCTTGTGCCGAAAACAGTATGGCGAGCGCGATAATATGTCCCTTTACTCAGTCTTACTATCATCCCATCTTTTGCTAGACGAGATAGCGCTTTTGCAACGGCAGAAAAAGGTTGATCAGTAAAATCTTCAAAACACCATAGACGTTCTCCCCCGTGTTCTATACGGTAACGAACTACAGCTGCAGTTTGGCGCGAAGTACTAGTATGCAAATTATAAGTTTTCATATTCTTATTATTGTTTTCCATGCTCAATATGTCAAGTTTTTTTGTTGTAAAACTTGACATATTGGTTGGATGTGCAAATTAATTAACACCGATAAAAGACTTGCCGCTACAAAGGTTTATTAACTCGTATAATCTCTCTAAAGTAGTTTTTGTTAAATTCTTTGGTAAACAAACGCTTAAATTACTGGACTTTGGACAAACTCCGATCTGAACGGGCCCGTGGGCGAGCCCGGGCCCGCCCGAGCTCCGGCTAATCTACTTTTTACGCCATTTTAGTCAACATCATAACAATGCGAATAAGTAAATCTCTGGCTAAGCGATACTGTTCTTCATGTATAATATTTGCACGTTTGGATACCTCCAGGATCGCCGCAGTTTCTGTGGCCGAACGTTTTGCCATGCGATAAAATCTGCTTTTTTCATTGGTGGAAAACTCACCTGAGCCTTCAGCAATATTCAATGAAATTGAGGTTCCAGCTCGTTGAAGCTGGTCGGTTAAATAAGCTCTGCCACGAGGGAAGGCTGAAGTGATTTTATCGACAGCGCGGATTTCATTTATTTACAGTAGACTGCACGCCACAGCCTCGTGGTTTTTCACCGACGTTAGAGGACAGGAGTTATGTTTACGCGCCCAATTACAAAAAAACGTGGTCGCCCTAAAGTCTATGGTGATATTCATCAGTTAAACAATCCAGCAACATGGCGGGCTCCAGACGAATCCGTTGCGTTTTCACAAACGAGCGCCAAAGGAAAAATTCAAATCATAAAAATAGACTGCTGGAACGAAGTCATCATGATAGGCAAAAAGGGCAACAAATTATCTGATTATCCCTTGCGTTTGTTGCGCGTTCAGGTCTATAAAGAATCCGGTGAATTGTTATTCAAGCGACCCCTTTGGTTGACGGCAGCAGGTAAAAGACGCATGGAATTATCGTTGTATGATATTTTTACCAGCTATCGCCATCGCTTTGATATTGAACATTCTCAACCACCCAAACCACGAAAAAAAGCCCTTGGACGACAATCGGGGGACATTCAGGTAAAACGCATGCGTCATCCTATCGTTAAAAAGTGGAAAAACACAGCTCTTGATGAAAAAATCATTGCATAATCAAGATAATATTGTCAATAAATAGACCAGATTGCACGTTGTGATGGTGGAATATTGCTAAAATAATCTGGATTTGATTGTAACTTATGACTGCTCGGAGCTCGGGCGGGCCCGGGCTCCGGCTAATCTACTTTTTGCGCCATTTTAGTCAACATCATAACGAATAAGTAAATCTCTAGCTAAGCGATAATGTTCTTCATGTATAATGAAACTATAAAGCAACCAACACAAGTTCAAAATGATTTTGAACGAATTATTCGAATGATTGGGACACCAGCTCAACCACCCAAACCCCGAAAAAAATCCCTTGGACGACAAGCGGGGAACATTCAGGTAAAACGCATGCGCCATCCTATCGTTAAAAAGTGGAAAAACACGGCTCTTGATGAAAAAATCATTGCATAATCAAGATAAAATAGTCAATAAATAGTGCAGATTGCGCGTTGTGATGCTGGAATATTGCTAATAATCTGGATTTGATTGTAACTTATCACTGTTCGGAGCTCGGGCGGGCTCGGGCTCGCCCACGGGCCCGGGCCCGTTCAGATCGAAGTTTGTCCAAAGTCCAGTTAAATTAACAAAATAAATTGTATTTGTTAATTTAAATACGTTAAAACATAATCAAATCAATAAGATATAATAAATTATATAGCACTTGGTAGACATAACCGTTTAATTTTAGAAAGTCGCCAAGTACAAGAAGGTGCACAAATAAAATTACGCAATGATAAAGCATTTAGCCCCTTACACAGAGCAATTGAATCTAAAATTAATTCACAGCAATTAAGCAATCATCGTGAATTTACTATGTTGGAAGATATGGCAACGCTATTGGGAGGAGGTTTTGGCTAAACATTTAACAAAAACAGATATAGAAGCAATCCTTAATATTATTGCTGCTTTTGAAGGGAATACTAAATTAACGTGGAAAAATGTTTGTGACGAATGTATTTCTATTGTAGGAAAAAAACCTACTCGACAATCTTTGTTTGCTAATGAAGCAATATCGTCGGGCTGCCACTATGCTGTCTCTCAATTGATGACACTAGGGATGGCTAAAGGAATAAGCGAAAAAATGGGCTTTCAGACTCATTGTCGTTTGCTTCCTTTTTTAAAAGACCCTCGAGAAGAAGTTATTCCTGCTGAAAACGCATGAAAGATAGGATCGCCCAGTTTGACAATTTCATTAATCGTTGCTATTGTGTACTTATGTGTACACAATAGGGGTAATCTATGAATGCAAATGTGCTAAAAGTAGGTATGCGTGAGTTTCGTGCTCATCTGCCACAATATGTATTAACTTCTATGCCCGTTGCAATCACTCGACACGGCGAAACAGTGGGTTATTATATCCCTACTCGCCATTATGTTGAAAAAGCCGAATTAGATACTTTAAAGCAAGCTGCCCAATCACTAGAAAAACTACTTATTTCTCATGGCGTAACTGAAGAAGAACTTTTCCAAGAATTTCGCGCTTTAAAAGAAAGGCAAAAATAATGTCTTCTAAAGTAATAGGTGAACTTAACCGTTTTAAAAAGCACCTATGATAGGTTTTTCTTATTTTCTTCTTGATAATACCCATTATGGGTATTATCATACCTAATTATGAGAAAAATACAATTTAACCTTTCTAACGTTCTGTTTTCTAAAGTACGACAATGCGTCTTAGGATTGCTATATAGCCAACCTAGTCGCAGTTTTCACACGAATGAAATTATTAGACTAACGCATTCAGGAACCGGAGCTGTGCAAAGAGAGCTTGAAAAACTAAGTACAGCAGGATTAATAACAATAAAGACTATTGGCAATCAGAAACATTATGAGGCAAATCGAGCTTCACCATTATTTTCAGAGCTAAGAAGCATTGTATTGAAAACATTTGGATTGGCTGATGTATTACGACAGGCACTTGCACCAATTACCTCTGAAATTTACATCGCTTTCATTTATGGTTCTATTGCAAAACAAGAAGACACGGCTCACAGTGACATCGATTTGATGCTGATCAGTGATAATTTAACCTATGCCGATTTATTCAAATTACTTGAAGATGCACAGACACAATTAAGCCGATCCATTAATCCTACATTTTACTCATTATCAGAATGGAGGCAAAAAATAAAAACAAACAATCATTTTTTACATCAAGTTATAGGGCAACCCAAAATTTTTCTAATAGGAACTGAGGATGAACTTGCCCAATTTGGATAACCTGGTAAAAACTGGACAGTTGAAAGTGGAACCAATGAATCAGTTGGAATTCTCGGGTTTACTACGTTCAGGTGAAACACGATTAAACGACGCAGTTAATTCGCCCCTTGCAGCAGAAAGTCGTTTTGATCTGGCTTATAATGCAGCTCATTCGCTATCTCTCGCCGCATTACGCTGGCACGGGTATCGCTCGGGAAATCGCTATTTGGTGTTTCAAGTATTACCTCATACCCTTGGAGTAGGCCCAGAAGTTTGGCGAGTGTTGGCTAAGTGTCATGATTGCCGGAATATTGCTGAGTATGAAGGATACTTTGAAATCAACGAACAACTACTGAAAGACCTATTAACTGCTACACAAATTTTATTAGCTGATGTAAGTTCTCTACAAGGAAAAACACATGGCCACTCTTTCTGACTGGACTTTGGACAAACTCCGATCTGAACGGGCCCGAGCCCGTGGGCGAGCCCGGGCCCGCCCGAGCTCCGAACAGTGATAAGTTACAATCAAATCCAGATTATTTTAGCAATATTCCACCATCACAACGTGCAATCTGGTCTATTTATTGACAATATTATCTTGATTATGCAATGATTTTTTCATCAAGAGTTGTGTTTTTCCACTTTTTAACGATAGGATGACGCATGCGTTTTACCTGAATGTCCCCCGATTGTCGTCCAAGGGCTTTTTTTCGTGGTTTGGGTGGTTGAGCTGGTGTCCCAATCATTCGAATAATTCGTTCAAAGTCATTTTGAACTTGTGTTGGTTGCTTTGCGGTATCAACACGCGTGCATGCCAAAGGGATCAACCAAGGCGTGTTTGTGCCTGTTTTTTCAGGCAAGTAAGCCGCAATGCTGTATTTGTGACCCAGCGTTATCGGTTTGTTGCCACAGACGGTATTGGGCGCGTAAACATAACTCCTGTCCTCTAACCTCGGTGAAAAAACACGAGGCTGTGGCGTGCAGTCTACTGTAAATAAACCTAGAAAAAGCAGTTGAAGCCTACTGCGCAAGCCAAACGCACTGAATCTGCTCGGCTTTTTTGAATTTTTTCGCTCACCGTAGTGGTGACTACTGCTTTCGCGAAAAAATTCAAAAAAGCCGAACATCTTCAGCACCTTTGACTTGCTCGCTACGGCTTCAACTGCTTTTTCTAGGATAAATGAAATCCGCGCTGTTGTATGGATGGACACAAACTTGAAAGAAGATTCGTTAACTCCTGCTTTTGTTGCTGTGCAATCGTCGGATCCTTTGACAGATACTCGTCCAGAACCCGTGTAATGCTGCAGTAATTACGCCGATGCAGGGGGCTTGAAAATAATTCAACAATACTGGCTGCCGTTTTATTGCTCGATAATGCATCAACAAGCTCCATAGCAGCATCTCTTCGTGAGGGAAAGAACTGATAAATTCTATCGCGAAAGCTTTTTAAAACCGGTACAATCTCTTCCAGCATAAGGCAGCGTCCATACTTCAAGGTATTTTTTCTGACGAGAAAATTTTGAATTGTACAGCTGCATTATGCACTAACGGAAGTCATTTCAAACAGTCCAAAACCGCTTATAAGGAAATCCAACCATGAGTTACTTCGATTTTGAAAAATTGGATGTGTATCAAGCCTCCATTGAGGTCGTTGTGCTAATCGATAAAATCACTTCAGCCTTCCCTCGTGGCAGAGCTTATTTAACCGACCAGCTTCAACGAGCTGGAACCTCAATTTCATTGAATATTGCTGAAGGCTCAGATGAGCTTTCCACCAATGAAAAAAGCAGATTTTATCGCATGGCAAAACGTTCGGCCACAGAAACTGCGGCGATCCTGGAGGTATCCAAACGTGCAAATATTATACATGAAGAACAGTATCGCTTAGCCAGAGATTTACCTATTCGCATTGTTATGATGTTGACTAAAATGGCGCAAAAAGTAGATTAGCCGGAGCTCGGGCGGGCCCGGGCTCGCCCACGGGCTCGGGCCCGTTCAGATCGGAGTTTGTCCAAAGTCCAGTATGTAAGCACGCATAAAAAAATTAAAAATGGGCGAGAAATTACGGAGTATGGCTGGATATTTGAAAATTTAAAAACAAGAAAAGGATGCGATTCCTATTTCTCAGGATGGTGTAAGTGACATCTGCTCCTCTTGATCTAATTGTACTGACCGCTGTTGGACTAATAACAGTGCAATCTATTGGCAACCAGAGACATTACACAGCTAATTGTGCTTCACCATTGTTTACAGAATTACGCGGTATTGTATTAAAAACATTTGGATTAACTGATGTTTAGCGACAAGCACTTGTCCCCATTGCTGCTCAATGTATTAAAATTCATCTGGCCACTGCATAGAGCTATGGAAAACTCGAAGTATTTCTACAATAGTTCGTTTAACACGGTAAGGAATAATATAAGGCGTACCTGAGACTACAAGCTCTCGTGTATTAGGTACTCTCCCATGTCGTCCTATACTAGGTTGCTCAGATAAAAGCTCAACGGCGCTGAGTATGCGCTTGGCAATGCGATTTGCTGCATCAGGATTATCTTGCGTGATATACTGGCGTAAAGCTTGTAAGTCATCAACAGCATCATCCAACCACTTAACCATCATTTAGGCGGTTCCTGCTCTTCTTTTGTGCCCCAACTGACTAACCAATCCGCAACCTTACGATGATCAATAAATTTGGCTTTCTTACTATCAGCCTTTTTAACAGCTTTCTCAACCGCTTTAATCTGCCAAGCCTGCAAAGCTAAATAGGAGCTTATGGCTTCTGCCGCGAGGAAAGATTTAGTTCTACCAGTAGCATCAGCGAGATTTTCTAATTCGTCTCGCATTTCCGGGGGAATTCTTATGCTTAATGTGACAGCGGGTTGTTCAGAAGGGGAATTTGCCATAATTTTTGCCTCTCTCGTATGCTTTGTACACGTCGTATACGAATAGTATAGTTTGAACTTAACTGATTGACAATGGATGAAAATAATCTCAGCTTAATGCCAGTGTGCCTGAGAGTGATCATTTCATGGGGGATAAGATTAATTTATAGTATTTTCCAATCCAAGAATGAGCCTGAAATAGTGCCGAAGTCGTCACTAAGTTAATGGGATGTTTTGTTTTTATTTTGTTTAAAATAATATCATTTATTGTTATTGTAATCAAAATTAATTTGGTTGTGGGTGAAGTGTGGATAAGGCTGTGGTCGATAATGTTGATAACATCTTTTCGTTATCAACATTTCGTCCATAGTCTTATCCACACGCCCCATAGGGTCATCCACAGCCTTCATTAGCGTGTGTTTTGTTTTTTACTGTGGCGGAATATTGTGTGATTCCCTAAACAAGTGATAAGCATTATTCTGGCTCAGTTATCAGTTGCTGAGCCTTTCCTTGCAATGCTGGATGGTGATACATTACATCAGCGGAGGCTCCATTAAGTATTTGCTTAAATAGCTCTGATTGCGCCTTTTTCAACGCTTTAGCAGCCTGTAAGTCAGAGCTTGATAGCCTTTGTAGGTCAAGGGACTCAAAGCTCGTATCAGTATTTAAATAGCTCTCTGCATTGGGTAAGGACTTTAATTTTTCATACGGGGTCATCATGCTGCGATAAGGATAGATTTTTTTCTCCTTCCCTTTTGCATCAATTTTTATTTCAGCAAAATAACAAGGGCGATGGAAATTTAAGTAGGGTATTAAGAGCTGTCGATAAAATTCATTAATCAGTGGAGCCCATTTTTGGGCGATATGAGTATAGCCCAGATATTTTCTGACAATAGCACGATTCTTTGATTCTGCTAATGCATTGTCATTTGAGTGCCTTGAACGTGATTTTGTCATTTCAATATGCAGTTTATTTAAGAGCTTTGCGACCACATGATTGATGTATTCGCTACCATTGTCTGAATGAAAATTTAGGATAACAAAAGGAAATGTTGCTAATAGCTCCTCTAGAACCGGAATTAAATAAGCTTCACTGATCTTTTCAACGCTGCAAATGACCTCAAATTGTGTAACCTCATCAACCGCATTAATATGGTAGACACCCTTTTGTTTATCCTGATCTCCTTGATGGACCGTATCAATCCTGATGTAACCTGGCTTACCCTGTGGATTAGGTTTTCGTCGCGCTCCTATTGCTATCGTTGTTTTTTGTGTCTTGGTAAAGTGACGGCGTTGTCTCTGATAAAAATCACCTTTGCGTAAATTGTACAGATGGGCAACTGATATACATGAAAGGCGCTCATAGGCTAAGTCGCCATATACTTTGTAGGCTCTCTCAAAAAGTTTTTTGGTGGCTGGCCCACTTAATGTTTGATGTGCTGCATCTGTCTGAACCAATAAAAGAATATCACTTTGCGTATACTTCTTTGCAAATGTATGGCGATTAGAGGCTCTCTTGTCTATCCATCGCTTTTCTCTATATTGTGCAATAAGACGTTTTAATTGCGACCATGAGTAACCCGTCATACGCCCCATATACTCACGTACTGGACCTTTTTCTTTCTTGCGTAAGTTAAAATAGTTTGTACGTTTGAGTGTCCCTGCAATCCACTCATAACACGCTGTCTTGGGCACTTTAAATTCAACCTTGTCAGCGCCACCCAAAAATGTTTTGATAGCTGAGGGGCTATCCAGTTTGTCGTCGTTCATTGTGAGCATAGTACCTTACAGTTTGGACGACTTCGGCTGGTTTAGCCCTTTCTTGCTTTTTTCAGGCTCTTTTGTGTTGGAAAGAACTCTCTATTTCGGGCTCATCTTGTATTGGAAGAGACTTTTATTTGCAAATTGCAATAAATAAATATACAATGATTATTTTTGTAAATTAGGCAATTAAATGCACACAAAATCAGATTCTACTCTTTCATTTCGAAATAAACTCCAGCAATTAACTGAATTTAATCAAGCTCTAGTGTATGGATTTGATCCTGAATCATCTCCTAACTATCAACTGGGATCGAAAAGGTATCAAGATGAAGCATTCCCTACCGTAGGGCAATTTGAGGACATGCTAGAAGGTTATTTATTTGCACAAAATGAGCTATTACCCGCCTTTCGTAAAATAGAAGAGGGGAGTTTAGACGAGATAACTTTTATAAATTACATTAAACAATTACACGGTTATATTGGCAGCACTCTTTTAGGCTTAGTAAAGGAAAAATCAGGAGAATTTACTCAGGATCAACTGATGAGATGGAATCCTGATAATACGACGGATCTACTTACTAATCTCATTTTGTCAGAAATGACACACTCAAGCCTAAACGGCAAAAATCCTACTACTGTGCTTATTGAGCTTTTAACCACAACACTTAACCTCAGTGAAGCACAGGTACAACAATTTATTGCTTTATTATTCCGCATAAAAAATGACGCTACTATAATTCCACGGGCGTCGCAAATAAAAGCTTTCAATGACAGTTCAAATACAGCAAAATCACGTACAGTTGAAGAAAAAGAAAAATTAGCTAAAGGATACAGTGCAGCAATTATTAAAGAGAAACTAGCCGTAGCTTACCTAAGCAACAAATTTTCAACAGAAGAGAAGGAGTTAGTTAACAAAATCGTCACTATTTGTAGAGATCCGGAAGAAACTCCTAAGCTTATGGATGATTTTGCTAAGGCTACTTTAGCTAGCTGGAGAAAATGCGATAAAAAAGATTTAAAAGCTGTTTCACAGTGTCTTGCTGAGATGTTTTATCAGTTTACCGATATCCATCCTTTTGGCAATGCCAATGGTCGTACTGCAACCTGTTTAGTGAACGTTTTTTTAAGGTCAATAGGACTACCTAGTATTTTAATGCGCAATCCTGGGGAAAGGGATGATAGCGCATCCTCTTACTCCAAAGCCATTGACGCTATTAATCAAACCAGAGAGCCTCTCACCAATCACATTTATCGAAGGATTTTAGAAGCGCAGAAACACGCTTTTTCTGATGAAAAACTTGCAGAAGCTGTCACATTACGATGTGAGATGGTCCACAAATTAAAATCATTGCAGAGTAAATATCCGCAGATTGACATCAATATTTATAAGAAGCCTATGCACGAGTATATACTCAAGCTACCAGAACTACGAAGTTGCCCGATTGAAGACCAACAGATTTTCGTCCTTAATCAAGGTGTGGAATATATCGCTAAAGAAGAGAAACGTTTAGAGCAATCTTCAAGCAAAGAAATGGCCAAAGTAACTAGCTCTACAAGGACCACGACTTCAGCCTGTACTCAACCTGGACAGTTAAAACAAGGTTTTTTTACTTCAGTTAAGACTGAGGGTAACAAAGCGCTGGACGCCGCTAAAGCAGAGAAATGCTCAGATCAATCTTTAAGCAAAGGTAAGACAACAGTCACTGGATTTATAGGTACGACTATATTATCCGATGGGGAAAAGGAGCAATTAAAGCAGGATTTGCTTGTTCTAACTAAGTCTGAAGGCTGGAAAATCAATAAAAATAATCATCTAGAGAGTTGGATAGAACTCCATAATGAAGCTGAAGCAAAGGACGTTTTCAAGTTGTTAAATGCCGCTGGAGTTGGTAACGTAATTCTGTCAAAGCGCAAAGATAATCAAAACATCCATGTTGTGAAATGCTCAAATATTAACTTAAGCGAATTGAAAAATAAAATTAAGTTGAACAATGCGGCAGAGGCTGCGGCCCCTGATTCACAAGAGCCTGAAGTAAACAATGCTGCTGTCCAATAAAAGGGTAGTTTCTTCCCCTTATGTTCGTTTCTGACGTGGGGGGGGGGGGGATATAATTCTATATTGCCCCTTTTTCGACTAATTTATGCAACAATAAGTGGAAATACACTAAGCCTGCATAAGGATACCATTTGGCAGTCATTTCAGCGATTTTTTTATAATCCGGCTTACTATCAAGATGAAACAATTGATATAGACTATTTTGTGCACCAACGTCATTACTTGGAAAAACTTCCACTCTCCCCAAACCTCGAAGCAAAACATATTCAGCACTCCAACGCCCTATCCCTGGCAAATGACATAAAAAACTGACGACCTCATCATTTGACTTGTCCGTTAAACCTGCAAATACTGCCTCGTCTATCATTGCTGATGCCAAATCGATTAATGCTTTACTTTTATTGGTGCTATAACCTATTTTTTTCAATGCTGAAATCGAGCAATTGCTAATCTCGTACGGACTTGGAAATGCATACAACACTCGATTCCGGTCGTTAAGTGTTTTGCCAAAAGACATCACCAAACGATTTTGAATTTGCAATCCGGCATCAAGGGAGATTCGCTGACAAGAAATCGCATTAACAAGGGCTTCAAAAATTGAAGGAAATTGCGGGGGTTTTAGTCCTATAAATCGACTAACCAACGAATTCAATATAGGCTCTTGTTTGGCTAGCTGATAAAAATTCTGTAAATTTCGGTTTAGCCCGAGTAGTTTTTCCAATTGTCGAGTAAGTTTATCTTGAGCCCGATTGTTGAGGTTTTTATTGACTGTGACACAAATTTGTGACTCGTTTTTTTGTACTACAGCTACTTTAACTGGTTCATTTTCTATAATTAATAATCTCAAGTACTGTTTGCCATCCCAAAGATCCACAATATTTTTGTTTCTTCTTCGCAAAGCAAAGACAGTGTAATCTAACCTAAATGGAACAATAGGATGTAACGTAAAGGTTGTGTTCATGTAGAATAAATTTCATCTCGGTTGATTTAGCATAGCAGGAAATTAATTCAGCGCTAGATTGGGGGAGCTATATTCTGGATTTAAAAAATTGGTGATATCATCTAGCGCGTTTGATCATTTTAAATGGAGATATCAATGCCTAAAGACAAGACTGCCAAAAAAGAAGAGTCTTTTTTGGATCATTTAGACTTATGTGAATATTCACCTTGCGACGAAGAGGAAATGTCTGCAGCAGTGCATGGATTAATAGAGGCCAGCACTCAACAAATGCAAACAGCTTTCGAACTCACTAAGTTAATCGTCGGCACCAATAGCGATAAAACAGAAGAGCAAGTGTTTGCGGTTTATAAAAAAGCAGCAAAGGTAGTTAGTGAAAATTACTCGCTGAGATCGATGCTCCAAGACCTAGAAATGCATTAATTCTATATCACTGGACTTTGGACAAACTCCGATCTGAACGGGCCCGAGCCCGTGAGCGAACCCGAGCCCACCCGTTGTCCGATAAGTCAATGGAACAGTGCGCCAATTAATCGAGGTTTTGAGAAAAATCCAGAAACTCTCAAAACCTCGATTAATTGTTACACCTAGACCTTTTTAAATCGAGCACGTGTCGGGCTCGGGCCCGTTCAGATTGTCGCAATTATGTCACAAGATTTGTCCTAAGAATGTCGTATATTGACCGACTGATTCATCATTCAGAAATCGTCAATATTGAAGCAGATTCTCTTCGATTCAAAGAGGCCAAGGAAAAAAGTGAATCCCGCATAGCAAACCGTCGAAAACCCAAAAAACTGACTACAGCAACTAATCAAGAGGATCATTATGAACATACGGCTAACAAGACTTGCTGTCGTGAGTCGATTGATAAATACGCTACGCCAAATTTACGCGCTTTTATGCCTCCGTTAACAGAGGCATAACAAAGCGGTGTGGACACTCTAAGCTGCCTAATACTTGCATATGGAGATTAGGCGAGGCAAAGCAGATATGCAAATAATTACATCAATATGTTTACTTTTTAATATAATCTGTTTAAAATAAAAGCTTATTATCTTTTGAGTTGGTTGTTAAAGGTGCTAAGCAAGATTGAAAATACATTAAAAAAAGGCTTTACTCAGGTTGCTCAGACTCTAGACTTAGGTCTAATTAGACAATCAAAACGTTTAACTGGTGGGCGTCTTCACCAGGTTTGGTATCTAGAAACAACAAAGGGTGCTTACGTTCTTAAGCTATTGAACCCAGAGAAAATTAAAGCCTTAGGCTGTGATAAATATGAGCAATTTGAAACTATCGCCGCTTCTTTTAAAGGAAAAAATATCAATAGTGTTCCCGCCTTAAATAACAAACCCCAAAATTTTCCTTTGAGTGAACAGTATTACCTTATATACCCCTATCAATCTGGTTCTGTAATTAATGGATCGGAAATGAACCATGCAAAAGCCTCTAACATTGGTCACCTATTGGGACAAATACATCACGCTTCTCTGGACATAGAAATTCCCATAAAACCTCATAATTATGCTGACCTAAACAAATTAGAAAAAGCCTTAAATGATGAAACAGGACTAAATTATTCATTGGAGGAAAGAAAGGTACTAAAGGACATTCATATAAAATGTGAATGGGCTTGCAAAACACACCAAACTTCAAAGGCCGTAATAAGCCATGGCGATATGGATTTAGCAAATATCATCTGGGAACACGATATTCCCTGGCTTATTGATTGGGAGTATGCAGGAAAATTCGATGCCTTATATGATTTGATCAACTCTGCTTTATACGCGAGCGAAATCTCGCCCGGTGAATTTAGTGTGGAATTATTTCAGGCTGTAGTCATCGGTTATGCTAACCAATTAGATTTACCTGCTAACTGTTCTCCAGACTCAATCAGCCAAGCCATTTATTTAGCAGAAGCTGGATGGATGCGATGGATCAATTATAATTTCTCTAGAGAATTTTCAGGAGATGAGGAGCAACAAAAATTAGCTAGAGGGCAAATTGAAAAATGGAGTAAAACAGTGCTGGCTGTCCATAAAAATCATGCTAATTTTGTAACGGCTGTAATGAGCCAAGCGAAAAATCAACAAAAAGAAGATGAAAAGCAAAGTGTTATTTCAATGATTCAAGCTGGATTGTGGAGTAACTCAGCTGGAATTAACGAAGGCTCATCAACAATTTCGCTTCAATGCTTATTAGTAACCCAGTAATGGGTTTTTCTATGCACAATTTGCAATCAATTTAATTGCAGAGTAACTCCCCACGTCATCCCGAGCGCAGCGAGGGATCTCCAGCAAACGGCACGTATTTAAAAATTGTGCTACTGCATGGAGATCCCTCGTCGCAAGCTCCTCGGGATGACGTGGGGAGTTACATTGCAGATAACTTTAGAGGCTCAACAGCGTAGGCAGCTAGAGCAGCCAATTATGTAAGAATATTAGGGCAGTCAACGGAGTACTCTAATAAGGGATTTACTTCGTTAGACGAAGTAGGGCGGGCAGGTTGGAACATACGGTAGCGAGAATTTGCAAGTAGAGATCCCCTTTGATCGAGTTCATTTAGCCGGTTTTCTATCCTATTATTCTCAAGACAGGTTGCTATAGTAACGACAAGGACTATTATTGCTCCAATAAGTGGAATAATTGGATTGCTGGCAAAAAGTGGCATAGTCCAAAACATCCCTAAAAATAAACCAACCATACTAAAGACCCCCAGCCGGATCCGTTCCCATTCACAACTAAGACGCTGGTCCAAATGCTTTCGGTAATTTATTATTTCAGCACATTCCTCATTGGTAGCCCCACGAATGTTATTGTATTTTTCCCTTATCTCATTAATCCGGCGCAGCTCAATAAATGCTCGAATACTAGCCACAATGACATCATAAAAGAAAAGTGAAGTCATTACATACACACTTACTGGAGTTAAGGCACCGGTGAAGACATAACAATTAAGTAGCCCGAATGTAAACCAAACTGAATCGTTAGCTAAAAGAAACCAACGCCGCTGTAGCTGGGCTTGTAGCCGAACGACCCAAGACAACTCAGCCTCCTTCTCTGCCATCAAGGGGTTAATAACATGCTGCAACAACAAGAAAAGATTAACTGCCAATCTTGGAGCAAAAAATAGCCAGGCTACACGATTGAGTACTGAAGCAACGAATTGATCAGCAAAATCGAATAGGCGACCATAAACAACGAAATTTTGCAAAATAGGCAACAACATTATTAAAACTCGCCTTATGCGTACAGCAAATAGGCGCGGAAAATTGAACCATGCTGTTACCCATCTAACGTCTTGCGAAAACGAGTCCGAAAAAGCGGGATCGACTTCGTATTTGGGTAATCTGGAAAACTCATACTGCGAACTCAATAAACTGCGATAAAGCTCCTGCTCATTTTGCAACCGTAAAACTTCACTCTGCACATCCAAATAGTGATAATAAATATATTCTAATAGCTCAGCCATGGCCAAAGCAGCAAGGAGCTGGTTAGTGAGTTCTCTTTTTTCTTCTTCACTCAGTATTTGTCCAGCTCTAGCTAAATTATGAGCAAGATGCGTGCAGTGCACACTGTACTCTAATTCCAACAAGGGGTGTAGTCGCACTAATGACTCAAAAAAATTCTGCTTAGATCGATCAGTCCTCGCCCCCAACCGCGCTAATTTCTCGCGAAATTCCCAAGGTAGGTTGGGCCTTGGCCCAACCCGATCGTTAGCTGGCACAGTAACAAAAAGCGACTCAACCGAGCCACTTTCCGACAGTGCTTCTGGAAGCATTAAAAGAGACTGTAATCGCTGGAAGAGCGCTGACATACTACCCTACTTTAGTTCAAACTGACCGATCATCCCAAAAAATAGACAAAAAGTAAATTTTTCAAAAAAATTTTGCTTGTTAACATCTGGGGGCATGTGAAAAATGGTATAATTATATTAGCACTAGTTGATTGTAGCAGATCGCTTCCCTTTTCCAACTTTGTTGGGCCAAGGCCCAACCTACATTATGTAGGTCACGAGATTGTAGGTTGGGCCTTGGCCCAACAGCAGCAGGTAGGCGATGAGGGAACAACAAGCCAACTTGCCGAATTGTAGGTTGGGCCTTGGCCCAACAAGTCGGCAGCTTGCCGATTAGAAGCTTCTGAGCGACAATAGTGCCCCTGATGACAGCAAAAGAGAACGCATGAGCCTTTCCAATGATTTAGCCAATGCCATCCGCTTTTTAAGTATTGATGCCGTTGAGCAAGCGAACTCGGGCCACCCAGGCATGCCCTTGGGTATGGCAGATATTGCTACAGTGCTTTGGAAAAAATTTCTCAAGCACAATCCCAAAAATCCCCGCTGGTTTGACCGCGACCGCTTTGTGCTATCCAATGGCCATGGCTCAATGCTCCTTTATTCGCTATTACATCTGACTGGTTATGATTTAAGTCTTGCCGAGTTGCAGCATTTTCGGCAACTGCATTCCAAAACCCCCGGTCACCCTGAGCATGATACACCAGGCGTTGAAACAACAACGGGGCCTCTAGGCCAAGGGCTCGCTAACGCGGTAGGTATGGCTATTGCAGAAAAACAATTAGCAGTGCAATTTAACCGTCCTAATTTACAATTAATCAATCATTATACTTATGCCTTTGCTGGCGATGGTTGCCTCATGGAGGGGATCTCGCACGAAGTAAGTTCTTTAGCAGGTACTTTGGGCTTAGGAAAATTAATTGTCTTTTATGATGACAACGGGATCTCAATTGACGGTAAGGTGGAATCTTGGTTTACCGATGACACTGCTTTGCGCTTTAAGTCCTACAATTGGCAAGTGATAGGGCCAATTGATGGCCACGACCCACATAGTATTGAAAAAGCTATCTTGCATGCTCAACAAGAAACAGCTAGGCCTAGTTTAATTATCTGCAAAACAGTGATTGGCTTCGGTTCACCCGTAGCAGGGACTGAAAAGGCCCACGGTGCACCTTTAGGCGCAGAAGGCGTGGCACAAGTTCGCAAAGCGTTTAATTGGCCCTACGCACCTTTTGAGATACCTGACTCACTCTATGCTGAATGGAATCATATCGAGCAAGGACAGCACGATGAGGATCTTTGGCTAGCACGCTGTCATACTTATCAACAACAGTATCAAAGTGATTATCACGAATTTTTACGCCGTATTAATGGGGACCTACCTGACAACTGGAGCACCGTGAGCAACAACTTCATCGCCCAATGCCTCCACAACGACAAGCCTTTAGCGACTCGTAAGTGCTCACAGCTTTGCCTGGAGCAATTTGCAAGCCTGTTACCAGAAATGCTAGGTGGTTCTGCTGATTTAACGAGCTCGAATAACACGGATTGGTCTGGTACCAAAGCGATTAAAGCAGGCGATTTTTCTGGCAATTATCTTTTCTATGGTGTGCGTGAATTTGGCATGTCAGCCATCATGAATGGTTTAGCCTTGCATGGTGGATTTATACCCTATGGAGGAACCTTTTTAGTTTTTGCTGATTACGCAAGAAATGCTATACGATTAAGTGCCCTCATGAATCAACGAGTCATTTATGTCTTCACTCATGATTCAATAGGTTTGGGCGAAGACGGTCCTACTCATCAACCCATAGAGCAGGCAACAATGTTGCGCATAACCCCGAACATGCAGGTATGGCGACCGGCCGATTTAGTAGAAACTGCTGTTGCTTGGCAACAAGCGATAGAGCATCACACTGGCCCTTCCTCTCTGCTACTATCAAGGCAAAATTTACCGCCACTAGCTCATCGAGCAAATAGCCTAGAATCTATTAAAAAAGGGGGCTATATTCTCAGCGATTGCCAAGGAGAGCCTGATGCGATACTGCTGGCAACTGGCTCAGAAGTGCAATTAGCGCTCGCCGCAGCAGAACAAGTTCGCGCTAAGGGAAAACGGATTCGTGTGGTTTCCATGCCTTGTGCTGAGCGCTTTCTTGCTCAAGAAAGCAGCTACCAAGAGCAGGTTTTACCTAAAACAGTGCGTAAACGTATAGCTATTGAAGCCGGGGCCACAGGCTATTGGTATCGGTTTGTTGGCTTAGATGGCGTAGTTATTGGTATTGATCGTTTCGGTGTTTCCGCGCCTTTTGCGCAAGCTTATGATTATTTAGGACTCACTGTTGAAAATATAGTTAAGAATTTGGAGAAGTAGCATGACGATTCGAGTCGCAATAAATGGTTACGGTCGCATTGGCCGTTGTATCTTCCGTTCCATTTATGAATATAAGCGTGAACATCAATTTAATGTGGTTGCCATTAACGATGTCTCTGGAATAGAAACCACTGCTCATTTAACCCGCTATGATTCAACTCATGGCCGCTTTGGTAGTGAAGTGAACGTTGAAGGGAACAATTTACTTGTTAATGGACATCCCACGCGGGTAATTTCTGAACGCGAACCTTCCGCCCTCCCCTGGAGTTCTTTAGATGTTGATTTGGTTTTTGAATGCACAGGGCATTTTACCAGACGGGACGCTGCAATGAAGCACATCACTGCAGGTGCTAAAAAAGTACTGATTTCAGCTCCCGGCAAAAATGCTGATGCAACAATTGTTTATGGCGTAAATCATCAAACTTTACAAGCAACTGATATCATCGTATCCAATGCGTCCTGCACTACGAATTGCTTGGCTCCAGTGGTTAAACCTCTCCATGAAGCATTAGGAATTTGTTACGGCTTAGTTAACACTGTGCATGCCTATACCAAAGATCAAGTGTTGCTCGATGGTAGTCACATTGATCTGCGGCGAGCACGCTCAGCGACCCAATCGATTATTCCGACTAAAACAGGTGCCGCACAAGCAGTTGGTCTAGTACTTCCAGAGTTGGCTGGTAAACTGGATGGCTTTGCGATGCGAGTACCAACACTGAATGTGTCCGTTGTTGATTTAACCTTTACGGCCCAACGAGAGACTACAGCCACAGAAGTGAATGATATTATGCGCAAGGCAAGCAATGAAATCTTATATATCAACGAGGAGCCTCTAGTATCCTGTGATTTTAACCATCATCCTGCATCAGCTATTTTTGATACCGGCCAAACTAAAGTTTTAGGTAACTTGGTGAAAGTCGTCGCTTGGTATGATAATGAGTGGGGATTCTCCAACCGTATGTTGGACACAGCAAACTACATGATGAATCGTTAAAGGATAACCTGATGAATCTAATTAAAATGAGCGAGCTTAGCCTTCGTGGTAAACGAGTTTTAATTCGTGAAGATTTTAATGTTCCGATAAAAGATGGAATTATTACTAGCGACCAACGTTTACAGGCAGCGATACCCACTTTACAAGCCGCTCTTGAAGAAGGAGCAGCAGTTATGGTGCTGTCTCACCTAGGAAGACCCGAAGAAGGCAAATTTGAGAAACGTTTTTCCCTAAAGCCCATTGTTGATTATTTGACCGGACATCTTGACTACCCTGTGCGCTTTGTTAGCGATTACTTAGATGGTATTGAAGTGAATTCTGGTGAGCTCGTTGTTTGTGAAAACGTACGGTTCAATCCTGGTGAAAAAGCCAATGACGATTCTCTTGCACATAAACTTGCAGATCTATGCGACATCTTCGTCATGGATGCTTTTGGCACTGCACATCGCGCTCAGGCTTCCACCTGCGGTGTGGCAAAATACGCATCAGTAGCAGCGGCGGGGCCGATTCTCGTGCGCGAGTTAGAAGCCCTACAACATGTACTCAAAGAACCTGCCAAACCCATTGTCGCCATTGTCGGTGGGGCAAAAATTTCTTCCAAATTAACTTTACTAGCTCAATTGGTCAGCAAAGTCGATTATTTAATCCCTGGGGGGGGTATTGCTAATACCTTCCTTAAAGCACAAAATTTTGAAATCGGTGTGTCGCTTTGTGAGGAAGCTTTACTTGATTCTGCGCGACAAATCTTAGCCTTAGCAAAGGAACAAGGCTGCCAAATCCCTCTGCCTTCTGATGTAGTAGTGGGAAAAACCTTCTCAGAAAATTGTGCTGCGTTCAATAAGACCCTCGCCAATGTTGCCAGTGATGACATGATTATGGACATAGGGCCAGATACTGTAAGTCGTTATATCGATATCATTGGTAAAGCGAATACCATTATTTGGAATGGTCCTGTAGGTGTATTTGAGTTTCCACAATTTGCTTATGGCACTAGAGCCCTAGCAATAGCCATTGCCAACAGTGGGGCTTTCTCCATCGCAGGCGGCGGGGATACCCTTGCTGCAGTTGATCAATATGACCTAACGCAACAAATTTCTTACTTATCCACAGGGGGCGGTGCTTTTCTTGAGTTTCTGGAGGGCAAAACCTTGCCTGCCGTTGCCATGCTAGAAAAGCGGGCGCAAACGCAGGGGGTGGAACCCTAATCAACTTCTGTAGAATCCGATATAATTCCATTATCCTAGAAAAACTGGACTTTGGACAAACTTCGATCTGAACGGGCCCGAGCTCCGAACAGTGATAAGTTACAATCAAATCCAGATTATTAGCAATATTCCAGCATCACAACGCGCAATCTGCACTATTTATTGACTATTTTATCTTGATTATGCAATGATTTTTTCATCAAGAGCCGTGTTTTTCCACTTTTTAACGATAGGATGGCGCATGCGTTTTACCTGAATGTTCCCCGCTTGTCGTCCAAGGGATTTTTTTCGGGGTTTGGGTGGTTGAGCTGGTGTCCCAATCATTCGAAGAATTCGTTCAAAATCATTTTGAACTTGTGTTGGTTGCTTTATAGTTTCATTATCCTAGAAAAAGCAGTTGAAGCCGTAGCGAGCAAGTCAAAGGTGCTGAAGATGTTCGGCTTTTTTGAATTTTTTCGCGAAAGCAGTAGTCACCACTACGGTGAGCGAAAAAATTCAAAAAAGCCGAGCAGATTCAGTGCGTTTGGCTTGCGCAGTAGGCTTCAACTGCTTTTTCTAGGATTATACTTGAAGAACATTATCGCTTAGCCAGAGATTTACTTATTCGCATTGTTATGATGTTGACTAAAATGGCGCAAAAAGTAGATTAGCCGGAGCTCGGGCGGGCTCGGGCTCGCCCACGGGCCCGGGCCCGTTCAGATCGAAGTTTGTCCAAAGTCCAGTAGAAAAAGCATTAAATTGTGAATCAATGGGGTTTTCCAGTGGCTTGCTAACATCTGGAAAAGGCTGCACCCTCGCAACTATATTCCTGATTTGACGCCACACTCCTGTTCATATATTTTTTTTTCTTCACTAAGCGTTGCAACCCTTCCTCTAATCTTCTCTCTATGTGGTATAAAAAAGCCAAGACAAAAGCCTTCAAAGCAAGGCCGGGGAAAATAGGTAGATTCAGTATTTTTTAAATTTTTAATTAAAGAATCTAACTTATCAACTTTTTCACAAGAGTCAGATTCTTGCATTGCTTCATTGGTTTCTCTTATTAAGTTATCGTAATCTGTATTACTCATATCATGAAATGTGCTACGCATTCCAATCCCGTCTTTTCTTAAATTTGAAGATTGTTGCGAAGCTGAAATTCCTGCTTTTAATTGAGTTGGTTTTATATCAGATGGTTTTAAACGATTTGAAGAACCTGACCGTTTATTTATGCTATTTATTAAAGAAGAGTTCTCTTCTAAAAAATATTTTATTTGCAGCGCGGTCATCGAGTTATCTATTACCACAAGATTATTATCTTTAATTTCGCAATGACTTAAAACAATATCCAGATCATTAGGTAGTAATCGAGGGTTTTTCTTTAACGATTCTTGCACATGTTCACTTAGATACGATAAATTAATAACTTGATTATTATAGTTTTCCGTATCATAGTTTAGCGTTCCTTTTATTATTGATTTCCGATCTGGGGATAGAGCATTAAGATCGAGAAAAATTCTCGTATTTGGATCCTTAGAGGTTTCAGCAAGCCAACTAACATAATCTACTGGACTGTTTATCCATGAATTTACTATCCGTGATTGTAAAGGCATTCCAGTTGTCTCAGAGAAAGAAGCGCGTATATTAGACATACTATGAAATTTTACAATATCATCTACAATCTCTGTAGATCGATGTGTTAAATCGTTATTAGTCCACATCTTTAGAAAATTTTTTGCTGTATCTTCAGAGATTGTCGCCCAGGATCTAGGCTGAGTATTGGGGAAGACCTGAAAGACTAAGCCAACATGTGAAGAGGCTGTGTTAACTAAATTAGGAGCAGATAGATAACTAGTCACCTGAAAACTTTTTGGATTCCTCATTATCTTATCATCTCTGAACTGTGAACTAATAATCTTTTGAACGCCATATGGATCAAATGCAGTAGCATTTGTTTTAAATTTATAAGCAGATAATATCGCCAAAGATCCACCTAAAGAATGCCCAGTATGAGTGATACGGTAGTTAGGATAGCGAGAAACCATATCATTAGTGAATAACGCTGCCCCATGAGAAAATTGTTTAGGTAGTTCAGCTGATACAAGTTGAGAGTCCGCAATTATTGATCCTAATTTTAATGTGGTACCTCTATGTGCAATAACTAATTGCTTTTTCTTCTCATGTTGAAAAACAAGACCAAAATAGTCATCACAATTCAGTTTATTGGATGCTCCAGAAATTTTCCATCCTCTACCTTGTAAAGATTTATAAAGTATTTGAGCGTCAGTATTTTGTTGAATTTGCTGTGTGTTATCAAAATAAGCTAATTCGCTCATAGAGCTATAGATTGTGGGATTTAAAATATGCCAATTTAATTTATCGTGTAAAGGAATTAGCCTATCATTCTCTGTGTTTTGTTTTGCAATCTTTTGTTTTTTACTTGAGTCTAATTTTTTGAAATCGGGCAGAGATAAAGTTTTTTTATAGTATTTCTTTGCCTCTTCGGGGTTTAATTCTGTTAAAATTTCAGCACTTCCTAAAATTGCAGAAAAATTATTTTTATCATATTTTAATGCTTGCTCGTAGCGGTTCAGTGATTTTCCTAGGTATTCGACCCTTTGATCTTGCTTTTGCTCAGCTATTTTTTGCAGTTGTTGAGCATGTTGCGTGTAAGTATTATTTAAGTCTGTAGAAAATTTAGATAAAAAATTTGACCTAGGATCTTTATCCAAATCCAAAATATGAGAAAGTTCTTTAATAGAAACGTATAAATCAAATTTAGCTTCAAGATCCTCTGTTGCCGTGCCTGTTTCTTCATTTAACTTTATCAGTTTTTCTTTAAGCAAAGCTATTTTGAGCTCGCAGTGTTTTATGCTGTCTTCTCTTGTTTTTAAAGATTCCATTGGAGCTATCTTATCGTTGATATCATTTAATTTCGTTTGTTTCGCGTGTAATTTATTGGTTAATTGCTTCCGGGTATTTTTATATTCTGTGGTTAACTCTCTCTTAACATACACTTCAATATTCACATCTCCATTTCTGTAAAATGGCGTTTTATATTTTACTTTATATAGTCCTTTTTCTGGTTTTTTATCTTCGTCTGAGAAGTAATTATCAGGTATAATTTCTTGGCGATTTGTTAATTTTGTTCTTTTTATTTTACAGAACGACAAATCATTATAGGAGAGCTCTTTTTCGGACCAACTAAGAATACCAAATATATTTCTTTCCTCATAAAAGGGTATACTACTCTGTAGTACCTCTTCATTTTTTGTTTTTTCAATCTCTTGAATTTGTGTTTGAATGTCATTAATTTTGGCTTGAGCCTCTTTCCTTTCTGCTCTATAAATATCCAATAATCGCAAATTAATATTAATATCCGAGTTATCCGAATTTATCCTTTCTTTGTCTAAGGTATTTTTCTGCGTTGAAAGAGAGTTTATTTCTGTTCCAGCTTCTCCTATGTCCTTCAATAATTGTCTTTGTTTCAGCAAATGGTTAATGCCATCGTTTGCAGTATCAACCATAACCTCTCTTAGTTGATTAAACTTCCATGAATGTCGATTAAAAATTATCGCTTCCTGTTTCTGAGGAATGGGTTTTAATTCCATTAACCTATTATCTAAAATTTCATTTCTCGTCTCATTTTTCATTACATTGGTAATGACCATGTTCTTTTTGCTCAATCTTTCTAAAAATTCCATTGATGTGAGACGAGCTTGCAATTCTCGCAATTCTTTTGCATCTTCCTTGGTAATTTCAGATTTAATTTCAGATTGTATTTCCTCTCCTAGTTGCGTTTCTTCGCTCATTTCATTGACATATCTCTCAATGAAAGCCCTGGCTTTTTCAGCGAGATTTTGAGGATATTTCCTTTCAATTGCTGTTATTTTCTTCTTTATTTCGACTACATGAGCATCTAATACATTACAAATGTTTGTTTTAGTAAGCGGCCTATTCGAATCTTCATTTTTAGTAATGACTAATAATACCGAATCAGTAAATTCAGGAGCAGCTACTCTTTGAGGATCAAAAAATAATCCCAATTTACTGCTAATTTTCTCCAGTTCGCTTCTATATTTCTCTACTGCACCTCTATTTCTTACTGTGTTGATATCAAGGACAACAATGACTCCACGTACAGATTTTGAACGCTCAATTGCTAAATGCATACTCACTTCAGTCCAAACTTTATTAAATTTTTCTCGATTCTCAAAAAAACCTGGGCAATCAACAAAAACAAATCGACGGTTTTCAGTTTCATAAACCCCTGGATGAAGTGTTTCAGATGCTGTAGTAAATCCAATCTTAGCAGGGACTATATTTTTCCCTTGTACAACGGAACCTAAAGATGTTTCCTTATCCTCCATGTCATAGCCTAACAAATAGTTTATAAGAAGACTTTTACCAGCCCCCGTTTTACCTATGACTAAAATAATATCTTTATCTTTTGCTGCTTGGATTTTATCTGTCCCTTCTAAAATAAGTTGTTTCAATTTCTCTTTTTCTTCAGAATTTAGATTACCTAAATTTTCATCATCATCTTTGTTATCCTCTTCTTGCGTTTCTGCTACCGCTTGATTAGTAAGCGATAATAAGAAAAGAAAAAATAAAAAAAGTGAAAATGGCTGCTTTGAATTCATGTTTTTAAGCATATTATTAATAATGGGTGATTTACCCTCAAACCAGTTTTTATTTTTCTTGATAGGAATAAGGGACGATCCACCGTCAAACCTATTTTTTACTATGGGTGTTTTTTTTATGAGTGAACTTTCTGGTTTATGCCTTATAGACAAGATTTCTTTGGTATATGGGGTTTTAGTATTTCTTACGTCTTTAATGTCCTTAGGTGTAATGGCAGACATTTTAGGTTTTGGGGTAGCAGTCACGTGTCTTTTTCTGGCTAATCGTCTTGCAAGTAGATTAAACAATCTCATAACATACTCCTTTATATAAATTTTTGGATCGTCCTGTCATGCTTCAAGCTGTTACGTAGAGATCAATTGATTAGCAATACGCACTAAGGCTTCAGTGATAGTTATTTTTTCATCCGATTTTGCATTCGCCATTGTTGCACCATCCGATATTCCACTGCAAGCAGCGTGTTCCGGGTAATGTAATCCTGAACGCTTGACTCAAAAGATTAAAAAATTTTGTCCCATAATACAAAATTAAATTCACTTTGGATACGTTAAAGCTGTTCCGATATACCTGGGTTTTCCAAACTTAGAATCCCAGTATTAAAATCGTAGGCAAAGATCTCTGCATAACGCCCCCAGTCAATCATCGTCCGTAAAACACGCTCAGACTCTTTCTCGCTTAAATAATCTTCAAGTTTAGATAAAAAACGCTCCTCGGAGACTCGATGGCCAATTTTTTCATCCAATACCCGGCGAATGTAGCGTGCTAGAGGTACTTTTTCTAATAGGCGTCTAGCAAATAATTGCTTGCGCGCTTGTAAATCAGCCTCGGAAAATTGCTTACCTAATTCACTGAGCTGAATGTCCCCATCTGAGACCTTAGCAAAACCCAAGATTTCCAGGGTTTCGAGGATTGGGAATAAATCATCGATATTCATCATCAATTCATCAGCAAGTTCAGGAAGATCAATCCGTTCCTTAAAGGATTTCATGGTTTCAATCAACCCTGACAATTCAGAGGGTTCTACATCCGGTAAACGATACCCCAATCCTATTTGACGCTCACGTTGTGCTCCTTTGGTTTTTTCCTTTGGCCCTGTTGTCATTAGTGTATAAATCTTATCCACCAAGGCACGAAACTCCGGCGTTTCTGGGTCACGAGGATGCTCTAAAGAAACTTGTAATTCGGCGCGAATATAACCAGGATCACTGCCAAAAATAATAATTCGATCCGCGAGAACCGCTGCTTCTTCAATGTTATGGGTTACTAGTAAAATACCGTTGGTGTTTGTTTTTTTCTCCTGCCATAATTCAAGCAAATCCGACTTTAGGTTTTCTGCTGTTAACACATCGAGGGCAGAAAAAGGCTCATCCATCAACAATACATCAGGGTGAGTCACTAAAGCACGCGCAAAACCAACTCGCTGGCGCATTCCCCCTGACAACTCTTTTGGGAATGCAGATTCAAAGCCATCAAGACCAATGGTATCGATCGCGGCAATCGCTCGCCGCCGCCGCTCTTCTCGCCCTACTCCTTGCGCCTCCAAACCTAACTCCACATTTTCAAGCACGGTTAACCAGGGCATAAGTGCAAACGACTGAAATACCATCGCAATACCCGGTACAGGTCTTGTCACAGGATTGCCCCGATAAGTTATTTTTCCGGAAGAGGGTAAGACTAAGCCTGCAATGATACGTAAAAGAGTCGATTTGCCAGAGCCAGATTTGCCAAGTAAAGCAACAATCTCACCTTCTTGCAGTTTAAAGTTAACATCTTTAAGTACCAATCGATCTTGGTCGGACGCTTTTTTAAACGACTTACGACAATTTTCGATGGTAATAATTGTTTCTAACATAGTCACTCAGTTGAAATGAAAGCGCTCTTCCGCCAGGCGGTAGAGCGGACGCCAAATTAAATGATTAAATACCAGTACATAGATACACATCATTGCTGTACCTAAGGCAATTTTCGGAAAATCACCCGCTGTTGTACTTGCATGAATGTATTCACCTAACCCCGTAGCCTGTAATGTCGTGCTACCCCAACTAACCCACTCGGCCACGATACTCGCGTTCCAAGCTCCCCCTGCAGCTGTGATAGCCCCAGTAATATAAAAAGGGAATATTCCAGGCAGCGCCAAGCGTTTCCACCAGAGCCACCCCTTCACCCCAAAGTTATCAGCAACCAAATAAAGCTCGCGTGGAATTGTTGAAGCGCCGGCTATGACATTAAATAAAATATACCACTGCGTACCAAGAATCATCAGCGGGGTTACCCAAATTTCAACACTGAGATTAAACCGGACAATGGCTATTACAAATAAAGGATAGAATAAATTGGCCGGGAATGCGGCTACAAACTGAATGATTGGTTGAATTTTCTGGGCTAATCGAGGTCTTAAGCCGATCCAAACCCCTACTGGAATCCACAGCAAAGAGCTGATAACAATTAATACAATAACCCGCGTCCCTGTTGCTGCCCCCAGAATAAAAACATGCAAAATTTCGCTAAGCTTAACCTCAGTTAAGATAAAACTCATGAGCAGACTACCACCAACTAGGATGGCAAGTATTACTGTTGTATTCCATAACCAATCAAGACGTTTTTGCCATCGAGGATCAATGTCTTTTACTGGCTTACTACTCCTCACAGGTAACCAATTGACATTAACAAAATTATCCTTTACTACTGTCATTAACTTGCCAAAACGCGGACGCAAACGAGTTCTGCGCATTAAATCAATCAACCAAGATCGATATTCCTCTTCATCCGCTGAGGGTTCCATTTTGAACTTTTCAGACCAGGCGATAAGCGGTCTAAAAAGAATCTGATCGTAGAGAAAAATAACGATAACCATGGTCAAAATCGCATAACCTACCGCATGCAAATCGCGTTGCTCTATTGCTTTGGCAATGTAGGAGCCAACCCCTGGTAAAAGAATATCTTGATGCGCAACAGCAATAGCCTCTGAAAGTACAACGAAAAACCAACTGGCTGACATGGATATCATTAGATTCCATAACAAGCTCGACATTGAAAAAGGCACTTCGACTTTCCAAAACCGTTGCCAGGCAGACAACTGAAACATCGCCGCAGCCTCAGTTAAGTCATAAGGGATAGTTTTTAAGGATTGATAAAAACCAAAGGTAATATTCCACACCTGGGCAGTAAAAATTGCGAAGATAGAAGCACACTCAGGCCCTAACAAACTACCAGGGAATAAGTGAATAAAACCGGTTACGGTAATGGATAAAAAACTGAGTACGGGTACCGATTGTAGAATATCAATCGCTGGAATAATAATTTGTTCTGCGCGGCGATTCTTTGCAGCTAAGGCCCCAACCGCGAAAGTGAATACAATGGATAGAAATAATGCGATAAACATGCGCAAAATAGTGCGTGAAGCATAAAAGGGGAGTTTAGCTGGGTCTAACGAGATTGGTAATTGCTCTCCTAATTGGTAAGGACTCGTCATTTGTTGCCCAGCCCAGCCAAGAAAAAAGAGCACGGAAAAAATGAGGATCAGTAACAAAATATCCCAACGATTAATAAAACGGCTGACATTTTCGCGATTTGCAAAATAAAAACGACTACTGCGCACAAATGCCCCCTCTTGTCTTTAATACACTTGGTAGGTACCTTGAGGTAAAATTGGCAGTAAAATAACACAAATAGGGTGATCTGTCGTTATTTGTTGCTTCCGCGACGTTTAGCAGACCCTAAGCGTTGCAACTAACAATAATTGAAAATATACTCTTTTCAATACTCGAATTCAGCCGCTAAATACCATGCGCAAAATCAATACCCTTACTGCTCTTATCGCCCTAACTCTATCCATCTCCGTACAGGCAGCCGCACCTGATAACACTCAGCTTGCAGTTTGGGTAAATGAGGCTATTGTTGCTACCTATACCTACAACTATAAAAACTTTCTGCCACGACAAAAAGAAATTGCTAAGTATTTTACAGCAAGCGGATGGACTGACTTCAGTACAGCAGTCACCGCTGCTAAACTCCCTGAAGCTGTACAGACTAATTCCTACTATGTCAGTGCAGTAGCAACCCTGCCACCCGAAGTCAAAGCCCTAGGGCCGAACCAGTGGCAAGCAAAGATGCCTCTGCTTGTTGTCTATCAAAACCCACAATATAAACAAAAGCAAAACTTGGAGGTGACCATCCGTTTTATCCAAGCACCATCCGGACAAGGAGTACGTGGTTTTGCCATCACTGGCTTACAATCTAAAGTAAGTGAGCCACCTTGCATCTGTGCTACCAAAGACGCACAATAACTACTGCAACATGCACAATAATCAACACAAGCAACAAGGCAATAATTAGATTTAATTTTTGCGGGATAGTGATATCCAGAACAGCTTCTTGCGGGTTATTTGGATTGTAAAATACATCGATTTCAGCATCGTTTTCATAGGCCATTGCTGCTTTATAAGCCACTTTCCGGGCATATTTACTATTGGGGTTGTAATGCGCTGTATCGTGAAAGAGGTGTTCGCCGTAAAAATCTTCCTCAAGCACTTGGTAGGTATATTGAATTCTTGGCCATAGCCGGTGTCTTTCTCGTGTCCAGTCAAGGGCAGTAATTCGTCCTTTGGCAATTGACCACGAACGAGTCCGCATAAGTGATTTTCTATCGCGCCAGAAATGGCCTAGCATGAGTAATAATAACAATAACCATGCCAAATCAAGCAGACTTTGCCAAGATATTAATTGATTTAGCACACTAACCTTAAATGCAAATACCCTTTGTTTCCCAAATAGCTATTTGGAAAACAAAGGGGTATAGAGTATAGAGACACTACTGAGGGTATGATTACCAACAAACTTTACGTGCTGGTACCCAATACCCGTGCCTCCAGTAGCCTCCAGTAATTCCACAATTATAATAAGGACGATAGTACGCAGGACCACCTACATAAAGTCCCCCGCCAAACCATCCTGTATTATATCCTGGATAGTATCCATATCCAGGGCCCCAGCCGTCGCAGCCCGAACGACATAGTGCACTACTGCTTGTAGATACCAGTAGGCACACGCCGAGAAGCAGCGCGCCGAGTAGTTTATGGCCTCTAACATTTATGTTCATAAGAATCTCCTATTCAGACCATTTAAACCTGCTATAAGTATAGACACTTCTAAATGGTTGGTAGGAAATTTTTAAAAAAATATTCAGCCGCCACTGGCCATAAGGCCAGAGGCGGGGATATTGGGGCTATTTCGGTTGCCAAAATGCAATATGTGCGCCTGTTGGATCATTAATAATAAAAAAACTACCCATGTCTCCAGCTTGAGTAACCGGCACTTTTACAGTTGCACCCAGACTTTTTGCTTTTGCGAACACTCCCTCAAGATCGTCTACTAAAATATATGACATCCAATGTGGAGGAATTTGGTCCTTTTGTTCGGTGGGAATTTGCCAGATCCCAGCGAACTTATGCTCACCAGTACCAATCATTGTATAGGTCATATCGCCCGTATCGTGCTCAGTAAATTCCCAACCGAGCAATTTTCCATAAAAATCTTTGGCGCCTTTTACATTAGCCGTGGCTAATTCATTCCAGCAAAATTCACCCATTTTTGGTTTATTCATAATTCAATCCTTATTTACTGTAATTTGTAACCCCCACATTTACTCAGGAGATCCCTCACTTCGTTCGGGATGACGCACCTAGGAGGTTACCGTTATTTTTAATCGAACTGACCTGTGCCAGTCGCTAAAATCTACAGGAATTCAAAATAATATTGAAGTGTAATTAAATACTAACTCCCCACGTCATCCCGAGGAGCTTGCGACGAGGGATCTCCATGCAGTAGCACAATTTTTAAATACGTGCCGTTTGCTGGAGATCCCTCGCTGCGCTCGGGATGACGTGGGGCGTTACATTAAATAATGTGTGTGCAAAAATGGTGCCAATATACTTAATCGATTCATCTGGGTATAATCATTTGCACCAAAGCAGATAAGAGGGAGTCGTAATGATCGCAAAAACACCATTACATGCCAGTCATCTGGCAATTGGTGCCAAAATGGTAGATTTTCATGGCTGGGAAATGCCCTTACACTATGGCTCACAATTGGATGAGCACCATTATGTTCGCCAACACGCCGGAATGTTTGATGTCTCACATATGACGGTTATTGACGTGCTTGGTGCCGGTGGCCGGCAATTTTTGCGCAAATTACTAACTAATGATGTCGATCTACTCGAACACACAGGACGTGCCCTCTACAGTTGCATGTGTAATGAGCACGGTGGAATAATTGATGATTTGATTGCCTATCAACGTGCCTCCGATAATTATCGTGTCGTTTTAAACTCAGCAACACGCAACCGCGACTTGGCATGGATTCGCAGTAAAAGCGAGGGATTCGCTGTCGGCTTGCAGGAACGTACCGAACTGGCCATGTTAGCTGTCCAAGGACCTGAGGCTGTAGCAAAAACAATGACTGTCCTTACACCAGCTCAGATTGATGCCGTCTCCACCCTCACGAACTTTGAATGCGTTGACGTTGATCGCTGGTTTTTCGCGCGTACGGGCTATACCGGCGAAGATGGTCTAGAAATTATTCTGCCAAAAGACGAAATTAGCAAATTATGGTCTTCCTTATTGCAAGCAGGCGTTAAACCCTGCGGCTTAGCAGCCCGTGATACTCTTCGCCTAGAAGCAGGAATGTTACTGTATGGGCAAGACATGGATGAAACAACCACCCCCCTTGAGTCTGGTTTAGAGTGGACAGTAAAATGGCAGCCAGAAGAACGAGATTTCATCGGGATGGGAGCCCTCTTGTCACAAAAACAGCAAGGGGTTAAGCGCAAATTTGTGGGTTTAATTTTGCAAGATAAAGGAGTTATGCGCGCAGGCCAACGGGTAATCGTTGAAGGCCATGCTGATGGAATTATCACTAGTGGAAGCTATTCACCAACTTTAGCTAAATCAATCGCCCTCGCACGTGTGCCTGCTGCAACGGGTGAACTGGTTAGTGTTGATGTTCGCGGTAAGCTGATTCCAGCTAAAGTAGGTAAGGCTAGGTTTGTTAAACGAGGGCAGGTATTATAATTAGAAGAGGATAGAACAATGGCAGATTTAAAATTTACGCGAACCCACGAATGGTTGGAAAGCAATGCAGAGGGAATAATGACAATCGGCATTACTGAGCATGCCCAACAATTACTTGGCGACATGGTATTCGTAGAATTACCCACAGAAGGCCACGAAGTAGTCGCTGGGGGAGAGTTAGGTGTAGTTGAGTCAGTTAAAGCAGCTTCTGATTTTTACGCACCAGTAGGTGGGGTAGTTGTTGCGGTTAATCAAAACGTCAGTGACAATCCTGCCCTTGTTAATAGCGACCCTTATGGAGCAGGTTGGTTAGTTAAAATCAAAGCGAACAATCTTGCTGAATTAGATGGCTTGCTAAACGCTGAGCAATACCAAAACGAGATAGCAGAGGATCACTAATTATGCCTTATATCCCACACACTGCCGACGATATAGCAGCAATGTTAGCAAGTATTGGCATTAGCAAAACCCAAGATTTGTTTGATGAGATTCCACCCTCGCTTTTGTATGGTGAACTCAAAAACATTCCTACTGGGATGAGTGAAATGGCTATGCTCAAGGAAGCACAACATTTGGCACAAAAAAATCTTAATGGACTTTGCTTTATTGGTGCAGGGTGTTATGAACACCATATTCCGGCTGCAGTATGGGACATCGCATCGCGCGGTGAATTTTTAACGGCATACACTCCTTATCAAGCAGAAGCGAGTCAAGGTACTTTACAGCTGCTTTATGAATATCAAACCATGATTGCGGAATTAACTGGTATGGAGGTAGCGAATGCTTCGATGTATGATGGGGCAACTGCACTTGCTGAAGCAGCACTGATGGCAGTGCGTATAAATAAGCACAGTAAAACTAATCGTATTCTAGTTGCTGGGACTGTTCATCCACTTTATCGTGAAACCTTAGAAACCATTATCCGTACTCAACACATTGAACTCATTACCTTGCCTTTTGATGAAAAAAAGGGGATTACACCGCTTGCTGCTTTAGAGGGATATCGGGGCGAGGATATAACCGCCCTCGTGATTGCACAACCCAATTTTTTTGGCTGTTTGGAACTTGTTGATGAACTTACCGACTGGGCCCGAGCTAATCAAACAATCAGTATTGCGTCAGTTAACCCCATTTCACTTGCTCTGTTGAAACCTCCAGGCGAATGGGGTAAGCAAGGCGTTGATATCGTTTGTGGTGAAGGACAACCATTAGGCTCGCCAATGGCTTCAGGTGGGCCTTATTTCGGTTTTTTTAGTACGCGCATGGAGTATGTACGACAAATGCCAGGACGCTTAATTGGCTGTACTTTAGATCAAGATGGCAAAACAGGATTCAGTCTAACTTTACAAGCTCGCGAGCAGCACATCAGGCGCGGCAAAGCGACTTCCAATATTTGCACTAACCAAGGACTGCTAGTCACTGCAGCGACTATTCACATGAGTTTGTTAGGTGCAGAGGGTATGCAACAAGTCGCTCGTCAGTGTCATCACAATACCCAAGCCCTAGTTGCTGCACTGACCCAAATTGATGGGGTGGAACCTGTTTTTTCAACAGCTTGTTTTCATGAGACCTTACTACGACTTGATCAACCTGTCGATGAAATACTCATACGCTTACGGGACAATGGCATTATCGGTGGTTATTCAGTAGAACAGCATTATCCTCAACTGGCTAATACATTGCTAGTTTGTGCCACTGAAATGCGCACAGCTGAAGATATTGCCTACTATGCTAGCGTACTCAAGCAAATTATGGCAAAGCGAGGAAACTGATGTTTATTGTATTGTTAACCTATAAAACAGCGATTAGCGAGGTAGATAAATATTTACAAGCGCATCGTGAATTTCTTGATTACCACTATAAACAAGGATTATTGCTGGTCTCAGGGCCAATGAAACCTCGTACTGGCGGTATCATTATTGCGGCAACCAATGACAAAATTTATTTAGAATCAGTACTTAAAGAAGATCCCTATTATTTGGCTGAGATTGCTGATTACCAAATCATAGAATTTACACCCGTTAAACATTGCAACGAACTCAACGATCTTATTCAAAAAACGGAGGGCAAATTATGCTAATATTCGAACGCTCAAAGGCCACCCGTCAAGCAACGGCACAAGCGCCGAGCAACAGAGTGGAGCAATTAGCCATTCCTGACAATTACCTTCGCCGCAAGCCGCCACGTTTACCAGCTTGCTCTGAATTACAGGTGCTGCGCCATTACACTTGCCTTTCTCAAAAGAATTTTGCCATTGATACCAATCTTTACCCATTGGGCTCTTGCACAATGAAGTATAATCCACGTGGCGTGCATAAAGGCGCCTCCATCGCTGGGTTTATTAATCGCCATCCTCTGGCCCCAGAAAAAGCCAGCCAGGGCTTTTTGCAGATCCTTCATGAACTGCAAAATTACCTCGCCGAAATTACCGGAATGTCTGGTGTTTCTTTAACCCCGATGGCGGGTTCTCAAGGAGAATTTGCCGGAGTTGCCATGATTAAGGCTTTTCACCAATCGCGTGGCGATACGATGCGCGATGAAATGCTTATCCCCGATGCAGCACATGGTACCAACCCTGCTTCCGCGGTGATGTGCGGCTTTAAGGTGGTCGAAATCGCAACGGCAAAAGATGGCGATATTGATTTAGACGAACTTCGTCGTCAAAGTTGGCCCCAAAACAGCTGGAATTATGCTAACTAATCCCTCTACTTTAGGGCTATTCATGCGGCAAATTAAAGAGATTGCTGCAATAGTTCACCAAGCAGGGGGGCTTCTTTATTATGACGGCGCTAATTTAAATGCCATTTTGGGTCAGAGTAAGACCCGGAGATATGGGCTTTGATGTGATGCATTTAAATCTTCATAAAACCTTTGCAACACCGCATGGCGGTGGTGGACCAGGATCTGGCCCTGTTGCAGTAGGAAAACGCCTATTACCTTACTTGCCACTACCCACAGTGATCCACGAAGATAACCACTATCGCTGGGCTACTTCGAGCGACATACCGCAAAGTATTGGTCGCTTATCTTGTTTTATGGGTAATGCAGGAATTTTATTACGCGCTTACTTTTACATACGCGTCCTAGGAAAAGAAGGTTTGTTACGTGTTTCAGAGTTTGCTACCCTCAATGCGAATTATTTACTCGCCGAACTTGCGAAAGCAGGCTTTAACCCTGCTTACCCCAACCGACGTGCCGCCCATGAGTTCATTTTAACGCTGAGTCAAGAAAAAAAGGCTTATGGAATCAATGCGATGGATCTAGCCAAGCGTTTGCTCGATTATGGTTTTCACGCCCCTACCACTTATTTTCCTCTGTTGGTCCCAGAATGTTTGCTTATTGAACCTACAGAAACCGAGTGTAAAGAAGAATTAGATGGTTTTATTAGTGCCCTGCAAGCCATCCGACACGAAGCCCAAACGAACCCAAATCTACTAAAAGAGGCACCCCATACCTTACCAGTAAGGCGCTTAGATGATGTAAAAGCAGCAAGAGAGCTCGATTTGAATTATTTTAGTCATCATGAATGAGCCACAGACGGTTGTTTTAATGAATTAACATCGCAGAGAAGTCATAGAAAAAGTAACTCCCCACGTCATCCCGAGGAGCTTGCGACGAGGGATCTCCATGCAGTAGCACAATTTTTAAATACGTGCCGTTTGCTGGAGATCCCTCGCTGCGCTCGGGATGACGTGGGGAGTTACTAGAAAAACAATGTGATAAAAATATATACAAATGGATTGCTTTACAGTATGATAATCTTTTTATTATTTTATAAAAGGTCATCATGGCTCAGGAAAAGCATACGCTGGATAATGCTAACTCATTGCAAACCCCAGAGAAATGTTTGCCGACTGCACAAACACAGAGTAGTGTAAACAGCTCTTCATTTTTTTATAACAATCTTGGAGCGACAGCTCCTGAAAAAAAAATTAACAATGAGCAATTATTTAAACAGTTGTTTATCTACTGGACTTTGGACAAACTTCGATCTGAACGGGCCCGGGCCCGTGGGCGAGCCCGAGCCCGCCCGAGCTCCGAACAGTGATAAGTTACAATCAAATCCAGATTATTAGCAATATTCCAGCATAACAACGCGCAATCTGCACTATTTATTGACTATTTTATCTTGATTATGCAATGATTTTTTCATCAAGAGCCGTGTTTTTCCACTTTTTAACGATAGGATGGCGCATGCGTTTTACCTGAATGTTCCCCGCTTGTCGTCCAAGGGATTTTTTTCGGGGTTTGGGTGGTTGAGCTGGTGTCCCAATCATTCGAATAATTCGTTCAAAATCATTTTGAACTTGTGTTGGTTGCTTTATAGTTTCATTATCCTAGAAAAAGCAGTTGAAGCCGTAGCGAGCAAGTCAAAGGTGCTGAAGATGTTCGGCTTTTTTGAATTTTTTCGCGAAAGCAGTAGTCACCACTACGGTGAGCGAAAAAATTCAAAAAAGCCGAGCAGATTCAGTGCGTTTGGCTTGCGCAGTAGGCTTCAACTGCTTTTTCTAGGATTATACATGAAGAACATTATCGCTTAGCTAGAGATTTACTTATTCGTTATGATGTTGACTAAAATGGCGCAAAAAGTAGATTAGCCGGAGCTCGGGCGGGCTCGGGCTCGCCCACGGGCCCGGGCCCGTTCAGATCGAAGTTTGTCCAAAGTCCAGTGGGGAGGTTTTCTTCCTAAGCCGTTTCGAAATTTATTGTTTGAGTTCTTAATACCAACTTTCAGTAAACTGAAAGAAGAAGCACATCAGGTTGGTGATGATCAAACAAAAGAAGCAATTGAGAAGATCAATCACTATTTGATTGATTTCGATTTATTGAGCACGGCAAAAATTCTTAACGAAGACGAGCGTGTTTCCGTCTACTTGTACGGTAATTTTTCACGAGTTACTAGTACGGGATTTGGTTCCGTGTTCGATAAAGAATTTAAAGCGTTAGGAGACAGTGCTTACCATAGCTTATTTTATTTAATCGAACTTCTAAACAGTACTGTACAAACAACGAGGCCTTCTCTATGGGGAGCGAGCCAACAAATGGAACGCCCTAGCGCACCTTTGTCAGCAGAAAACAGTTATACCCCTACACAATAAGTTATGAGTATGTGCTAGGGTCCCTATTGCATTGGCAGATCAGGGGGGAAAATGATTCCTCTCTCCGAAGAAAATTGCAAAACCTCACCCCGCATGGCACGTAATATTTGCTGTAAAACTAAAAATTGCTCGCTTAGCTGAAAATAAAGCCCTGATTCCCCCTCATAGAGTTTACCAACTGTTAAATAGGCAGCTTGCCCCATATCGGCAAAATAATCCAAACTGACATGGCGTTTTGCCGCCATCCCTGGAAATAGACCACAAAAGAGTAGGCTTTTATCACCAACATCACGTAACAATTCAGCTTGCCGTCGCCGTGGTGTGTGCAATGACTCAAGAAAATCGAGGGCAATAACAGATTCAATCAATTTGCTTGTTTGAGAAAAGCGCATGAGTAGAAAAACTAGGTAACTTTCTGTGTTTTCGTTCAATATCAAACAGGTAGACCCCTGGGCTTCATTGACTAATGCATGCCATTGGCTGATCTCGGTGGGATGCAAAATTAACTTTCTCATAGAAATCCCCCTCACTCACTTTACCTTTAGTTTAGCAAAAGTATGCACATTGTGAGTGACTCAACCCATCGGGATAGACATCTGAAAAGAACTCCGCACCACAAACCCCTCTCCCGCCCTACGGGCACCCTCTCCCCGTTTCCGTGGAGAGGGGAAAAATGAGCGAAGTTCTTTGAGAGTTAAGGGTAATATCCATCATCGTTTCCATTTATCTCCCCAGGCGTTATATCCACTGTATCGTTTTTATTCACATTATTAGGTACAGTATTTGGCCCAATCAAACCCGTATTGATATTTATATCGCCATTAGTAATATTGGGATGAATTTCATTTTTATCCTCATGCGAACCCACAGGAGGAGCGTCACCCGGCTCGGTTACTTGAGTCGGGTCAGCACTAGCCGCCGGAGTAAAGAAAATAATCATTAGTGCAAATAACCCAAAAAATAATCTATTCATATTACGCTCCCCATGAACTGAGACTTTCTCTCTATAAGTTTAGGTTTGTTTTTGACCAAATTCATGGGGAACCTTGGTTGCAACTCTCGCATAGACAAATATGAAGTAGGTTGGGCCTTGGCCCAACATGATACAAGCGTCTACATTGTAAGAAAAAATTTGTACCCAATTACGAACAACGACTATTTTTTCACAACATGCCACATTCTTGTTGGGCCAAGGCCCAACCTACACGATTTTACCCGGAAACCTTCCTTTTCACCCTACTCCGTACAACAAGCAATCGGCTCAAGCTCAGCGTGGGGTGTTTTAGGCAAAAAAGCATTCGTGTAGCAATTTTTAACATCAAATTGATTGTCAATAATTGCCAGATGCTTTGTGTAGCGCCCAACTTTATCCCAGTCTCGCTCAATATTTAGCAGCGTACGCGAGAAAAAGGGTAGGCTTCTGATAAAAATTTTATGGCCAACCTCCGTACGCAATTGCGGTTTCTGCTCACATAATATCGAAAACGCTTCATCGGGAGATTCTGTCGTAAAGGCAGCACCCCGCTGGGTCGCGCGCAGAAAACTGCTAACCAATTCAGGCTTGTTAAGCATCGCATCGGGGACAATGAATTGAATCGAGCAAAAACAACAACAGCCAAGGCCAGCTAGCTGATCTAAACGTAAAAAGATTGTTTCGCCAGCCAGTGACTCAAGCTCTACTCGCTGAAAATTGATAAAACCAATACCGGTATCAATTTTATTACGATAAATTGCATCGGTTACATTCATACCGACGCGAACTGTCTCATAACTCATGGGATCAATACCCGCCAAACACGCCAAATCATCAATTATTTTTTTGCCAAACTCACCAATATAGCCAACCCGTTTACCCCTAATATCATTGAACGTTTTAATACCACTGGACTTAAGGGCAATTAAGCCCGTCGGTGGCTCATCCAGCAAAGTACCAATTGAGGTTACTTGATAACCTTTTGCCTTGGCGGCAATAGTATGAATCATCGCCTTTACGCCAAAATCAACCTTAGCTAGGCCGACAATCTCGGTAACATCACTGGGATCCGTGGGTTCTAAAATAGCTAGTTTAATTGCTTCATCCTGATAATAACCCAAAGCTTGGGCTACAAAAATTGGAGTATGGTAAGGATTAGCGTACCAATTGAGTAAAAGAGTTGTCCTGGTGTGCAGTTTAGTCATTGCGCTCTCCGAAAAAGATAATTGGGAGATAGCAAGGGGTATCCATACGTTTCACCAAATAGCCAGGATTTCTGCGCATGGATTTTAGTAGGCCTCCTTCCGCTGGTATTAACCAGTTCAAGTTCAGCGGGTGTTTCTCAGCCGTTACCGGCACCCCGAGCCATCTTTAACAAAGCGAAACTATCCTAAGGTAGGCTTAACTGTTTGTCAAATTAATTGAAACTACGGGGTGCATCTCTCGCATAGACAAATTTGAAGTAGGTTGGGCCTTGGCCCAACGTGATACAAGCGTCTACATTGTAAGAAAAAAAGTGTCCCCAAAACAAACAACGACTACTACGCGATTTTATTTGCCTATATGAGAGTTGCACCCGAAACTACGTTGCAATCTTTTTTTTGGGTGTCTCTTTATTACTGGACTTTGGACAAACTTCGATCTGAACGGGCCCGGGCCCGTGGGCGAGCCCGAGCCCGCCCGAGCTCCGAACAGTGATAAGTTACAATCAAATCCAGATTATTAGCAATATTCCAGCATAACAACGCGCAATCTGCACTATTTATTGACTATTTTATCTTGATTATGCAATGATTTTTTCATCAAGAGCCGTGTTTTTCCACTTTTTAACGATAGGATGGCGCATGCGTTTTACCTGAATGTTCCCCGCTTGTCGTCCAAGGGATTTTTTTCGGGGTTTGGGTGGTTGAGCTGGTGTCCCAATCATTCGAATAATTCGTTCAAAATCATTTTGAACTTGTGTTGGTTGCTTTATAGTTTCATTATCCTAGAAAAAGCAGTTGAAGCCGTAGCGAGCAAGTCAAAGGTGCTGAAGATGTTCGGCTTTTTTGAATTTTTTCGCGAAAGCAGTAGTCACCACTACGGTGAGCGAAAAAATTCAAAAAAGCCGAGCAGATTCAGTGCGTTTGGCTTGCGCAGTAGGCTTCAACTGCTTTTTCTAGGATTATACATGAAGAACATTATCGCTTAGCCAGAGATTTACTTATTCGCATTGTTATGATGTTGACTAAAATGGCGCAAAAAGTAGATTAGCCGGAGCTCGCGCGGGCTCGGGCTCGCCCACGGGCCCGGGCCCGTTCAAATCGAAGTTTGTCCAAAGTCCAGTTTATTAAAAAGCTTTTAGACTCAGAAAAGTACTTTAGTAGCCACTTGTAATGAAATATCTTCCTCATCGGGTTGAATTGAGAACCCAAAATTTTTTACTAGAGTAAGCATGTTCTCATTCGTTGACAGAATTACACCTTCCATTCTTTTCAATAGCTTTGTTTTGGCTGCCTCAATCAAAGAAGTCATTAAATAACGACCTATGCCCTTATTTTGCCATTGATCCGCTACAACTATGGCAAATTCGCAAGACTGAAAATCAGGGTTAGTCACGTATTGGGAAATACCAATAATGGTATCTTTTGAATCACATTGAATGATTGCCACCATTGCCATTTCACGATCATAATCAATCAGAGTTGTTCCCTTTAGCATTTCTGGGGTTAATTCGCGTAAAGCGCCCATAAAACGGAAGTGCTTTGAAATTTCAGAAAGATGGCGAATAAAATCTTGTTCAAATTCTGCATCTTCTGGCCGAATGGGACGAACAATAATAGAAGTACCATCAGCCAGTTGCCATTGAGAAACTAAATGGCTTGGATAGGGGTGGATGGCCATGTGAGCATAGGGTACAGAACTTACCTCTGAGCTGCTAATCACTATACGCGCATCAACCGCAATAATTTCTTTGTCATTGACAATTAACGGATTAATATCCATTTCTATTATTTGGGGTAATTCACACACCATTTCTGAAACACGTAATAACAAATTTTCGATTGCTGTAACATTCACAGCGGGCTTATTGCGAAACTCACCAAGGAGTTTTGCAACACGGGTGCGCGCAATTAAATTTTTAACAAGGTATTGATTTAAAGGAGGTAAAGCTATTGCGCGGTCTTGCATCACCTCAATCAGACTGCCACCTGCCCCAAAATTAATGACTGGACCAAAAATTGGATCTTGTAATACACCTATCATTAATTCACGATCATTCGGTGTCTTAACCATTTTCTCAACCGTAACACCTAAGATTTCTGCATCAGGTTGTTTCTTTCTGGCATTTTCCGTTAGTTGATTGAAAATCCTGTGCATAGCCTCCGCATTCGTAATATTAAGTTGGACTCCACCCACATCTTGCTTATGCGTTATATTGGGAGAGTTTATTTTCATCACAACAGGAAATCCAAGTGATTCAGCAGCAATGACAGCATCTCTTGCAGTTTGCGCTGCAAGTGTTTGGGTAATAGGAATATCGAACGCTTTGAGTACGGTTTTTGATTCAATGGTGGTTAGTATTTTTCGTTGTTCTGCCGTAGCTCTTTCTATAATCAACTGAGCGCCTCTAATATCGGCTGGGTTTTGATGGGAAAGAGGTTCGGGAACTTGTAATAATAATTGTTGGTTATGATAGTATTGTGCAAGATAGGAGAAAGCCTCAATCGCTGTTTCTGGTGTACTAAAATAGGGGATTTTATTTTTTGAAAACAGCTCCCATGACGATTTAACCTGCTCACGTCCCATCCAACAAGCCAAAATGGGTTTGTCAGTTTTTTTACTTAATCCAACAAGCTCTTCTGCCACCTTGAGAGGTTCTGACATAGCGACTGGAACAAGAACTGTTAGCAAACCATCACAGTTTTCATCCTGTAAGCACGTGGCAATTACCTTGTGATATCGTTCAGGTGTTGCATCACCTAAAATATCGATAGGATTGTGATGAGACCAATGTTTAGGAAGCACAGCATTAAAATTCGAGGTCAGTGTTTTGGTTAGCTCAGGAAGGGGGATGTTCAAATCTGCTGCGCGGTCAGCGGCCATCACTCCTGCTCCACCACCATTGGTTATAATGACTAATCGCTCTCCTTGTGCACGGTATCCACTTCTAAATACTTCAGCCGCTGAAAAGAGTTGCTTAATACTCATCACTCGCACTACTCCTGCTCTGCGTAGAGCGGCTTCAAACACATCATCAGCGCCAATCATAGCGCCTGTATGAGATATTGCAGCTCGTGAGCCTTGGGCATTTCGTCCCCCCTTAATAGCAATCACTGGTTTCAAACGGGCCGCTGCTCTTAGTCCGCTCATAAATCGACGCGCATAGCGGATCCCTTCAATGTAAAGCAAAATGCAATCGGTCTTATTATCTAATGCTAAATAATCAAGTATTTCACCAAAATCGAGATCAGCGCTATTCCCTAGTGACACTAAGGTGGAAAAGCCAATTTGCTCCTCTACAGCCCAATCTAAAATTGCAGCAACTAATGCGCCTGATTGAGAAACAAAAGCAAGATTGCCGGGCAAAGCAGGACTATTTTCAAACGTTGCATTTAAACCAATAGAAGGCCGTCTTATCCCTAAACAATTAGGACCAAGAAAGCGAATTTTAAATTGGCGCGCTATCTCAATTATTTTTTGCTCTAGCAACTCACCCCCTCCTTCTATCTCACTAAACCCTGCGGAGAGAATGATAACTTGCGGTATTTTTTTTTCACCGCATTCGGTGATAACTTGAGTAACAATCGCGGCTGGTGTAACAATCACGGCGAGATCAATCGGTTGTGAAATCTCTTTTACTGAGGTAAAACAAGATTTACCTTGAATGGTTTTATGCTTCGGATTAACCGGAAAAATAGGACCAGAAAAACCACCCAATAATAAATTGTTAAATACATTAGCACCCACTGAGAAAGGTTTATTACTCGCGCCAATCACTGCAATTGAACGTGGATTAAATAATTTTTCCAGATAATGTATTTCCATAAATTTTTCCTAAATTCCAGCTTCTTCATTAGGGTCTGTTGATAGGTTTCTCTTTAATCTCCAGAGGTTCTACTGCTATCTTACTATGAGCTAGCTAGCTCGGTAAGTAAACCTGATATTCCTAATATTAAGCTGAAACTGCCAATAAGTAGTCCAATAACACGCGAAACAGAAGCCGATTTTTTATCAGCACGTTGAATCAATGAGGAAACAAAAAATCCATTTAAACCGTCGGATGCCATCATGCCTAGCATAAAAACAAGTCCCAGTAGAATAGAAAAAAAACATCCTGCAACCGACACAGAAATCGAAAATAAAGCCACTTGCGTGAACGTATCAAAGGAGAATGCAAATAAGGCACCGATCAGTATTATTAAAAAGGGATTGAATTTTTCACCTGCAATCTTTCTGAATAACAGAGCCCTTAAACCAGTAGGTAATAGCTGCGAATTGGGTAAGATATTCCAGAAAGTAAGCAATCCAAAAGCAAATAAAAATACTATGGAAATCCAATTTCCAAACCTCTCAAGCCATAGAGGGGATCGAGTTTGTATAAACCCACTACCAATGATCAAACTCATTATGATCACAACTAGCCCATGACCTAGTGAAAATAAAATGCCCACCCATTTTGATAGACGTCTATTTTCTTTAACGGTTCGTGTGATTGAATCGATTGTTGCAAGATGATCCAGGTCAAATCCATGACGGGCTCCTAAGGCAAATACCATAAAAACTAAAAGCCACCATGATTGATTAGTAACGTTAATGGTTCTCTCCTTGCTAGTAAGATGTCAAGAGTCTGTTGACTTCTTGGCTGAAAAGTCAAGCTCGCAAATTGTCAACAGACCCTATTATTATGATAATTGTAACTCCCCACGTCATCCCGAGCGTAGCGAGGGATCTCCAGCAAACGGCACATATTTAAAAATTGTGCCACTGCATGGAGATCCCTCGTCGCAAGCTCCTCGGGATGACGTGGGGAGTTACTGATAATTAATAATGAATACTCAACGAGATTGTCAAATGCATGAATTATCACTATGTCAGTCTATTCTTAACATCATAAACGACTCAGTTTCTGGAAAAAATTGCCGAAGTATAAAAAAAATTGCTTTGGAAATTGGGCAATTAACGGCAGTTGATCATGCTGCATTAAGTTTTAGTTTTGATGTTATTAAAAAAGGAACCATTGCTGAAAACGCCATTTTAGAAATTATTGAGGTGGAAGGATGGGCAATCTGTGAGTTCTGTCAAAAAGCTGTTAGGCTTAAACACTATTATGAAGCTTGCCAGACCTGTGGTAATTTTTCATTAACGGTCACTCAGGGTGAAGAGTTACGGGTCAAATTCATGGAGATAGAATAATGTGTGGAATATGTGGATGTACTGAAGAAAACACCCCTAGTCATGAGCATGGAACGACTCAAATCATGCACCACCATATGCCTAATGAAATCATTCACGTTGAGCAAGACCTGTTAGCTAGAAATAACCAATTTGCTGCGTCTAATCGCCATTATTTTTTGGAAAAAAAAATTACGGCTATCAATCTTATGTCAAGCCCAGGTTCAGGAAAAACAACGTTATTAGTTCGAACTATTGCTGAATTAAAACATAAAATACACATGGCGGTCATCGTTGGCGACCAACAAACGGATTATGATGCGCAAAAACTTAAATCATCTGGAGTAGACGCCATCCAGATAAACACAGGTAGAGTGTGTCATTTAGATGCTCACATGGTTGGCCATTCTGTTGAGCAATTATCACTAAAAAAACCTACAACCCTTTTTGTCGAAAACGTAGGCAATCTGGTCTGTCCAGCCTTATTTGATTTAGGTGAAACCTATAAAATTGTCATTCTTTCCGTCACAGAAGGGGATAACAAGCCCTTGAAATACCCTGAAATGTTTCGTAGAGCTAATTTAATGATTTTGACCAAAACCGATTTATTACCCTATGTTGAATTTGATGTCGATAAATGCATGGAATATGCTAAGCGAATTAATCCTTCAATCAGCGTGTTAAGTCTTTCAGCAACCACGGGTTCTGGGTTAAACGCTTGGTATCAGTGGCTGACGGAGAAATGATTGGAAAGATTGCAAATCTTAATTACCGGGCAAGTACAAGGCGTTGGATTTCGCCCTCATGTTTATCATGTTGCCAAAGAGCTCAATTTAACTGGCTGGGTGCAAAATAATGCTTTAGGTGTATTGATAGAAATACAAGGTCCATCAGCCTCTTCCTTTTTATCGCAGTTCACAATTTTTCTTCCTCCGTTGGCAAAAATTGACAAAATTCAAACAAAAAAAATTGCCTTAATCAACCATGAAACCACCTTTCAAATCGTCACAAGTAAGCCTGGTGTAGCGTTCGCCATGATCTCTCCAGACACAAGCATTTGTAATGATTGCTTAAAGGAATTATTTGACCGTCAAAGTCGGTATTATCGCTACCCATTTTTAAATTGTTCACATTGTGGACCACGATTGACCATTACCCGAAATCTTCCTTACGACCGTGACCAAACTTCTATGGATGAATTTCCACTGTGTATCGAATGCTATAATGATTATTCTGATCCAACAAATCGCCGTTATCATGCGCAACCAACAGCTTGTATCCACTGTGGTCCGCAACTTTCATTACCTATTGAAGCAATATCTCAAATTCTGTTAGAAGGCAAAATCCTTGCATTGAAAGGCCTCGGTGGTTATCAATTACTTTGTGATGCGAGAAATGAAGCAGCGATTTTGACCCTTCGACAAAGGAAAAACCGTGAAGCAAAACCATTTGCTTTGATGGTTGCCAATAGTCAAAGTGCTGAAGGTATTGTGGAAATGGATAGCTATGCACATGGATTATTAAGGAGTCAAGTACGTCCTATTGTCTTATTAAAAAAGGGTGCAAAGAGATTACCCCATGCAATTGCTCCTGGATTGAGTCACTTAGGTATTATGCTGCCCTCAACACCACTGCATTTCTTACTTTTCCATGCCTTTGCCGGTTACCCTGAATGCTGTGATTGGTTAGAGCAGATACAATCCACAATATTGGTTGTGACTAGCGCCAACCTTAATGGCAATCCTCTCATTATCGATGATGAAAAAGCGCATGCTGAGTTAGCTTCTATTGCTGATCGGGTTGTTAGCCATAATCGTCACATTGTGACTCGCGTCGATGATTCAGTTGTACGCATAATAAATGATTCCCCTGTCTTTATACGGCGTGCGCGTGGCTATGTGCCTGAGCGTATCAAACTACCTTATCCTATTCCTTCTACACTGGCCTTGGGTAGTCATCTTAAAAATACCTTTTGTATAACACGAGGGGATGAAGCTTTTGTTTCTCAACATATTGGTAGTTTAACCAATAAAGCAACCATTGAATTTTTTCAGGAATCATTAACACATTGGATGAGTTTTCTTGATGTTAAAATTGAGCGCATTGCGCATGATTTGCATCCTGATTTTTATACTACTCGATTTGCTGAGGAGTATAACCTTCCTATAATCGGTGTACAGCATCACCATGCTCATTTGGCGTCTGTGGCTGCAGAGCACCATATTCTTAAGCCAGCATTGGGGTTGGTCTTAGATGGTTATGGGTATGGCATTGATGGAGAGGCTTGGGGAGGTGAGCTTTTATTAGTGGATAAAGGTAATTTTCAGCGCCTTAGTAGCCTTTTGCCTATCCCTCAGCCGAGTGGGGAAATCGCCGTATTGGAGCCATGGCGAATGGCAGCCAGCATTTTACATCTATTAGGAATGAATGAGCACATTGTTAAGCAATTTCCCGATAAGCCACAAGCCTCTCTTTTAGCTAATCTATTTAACTCTAAAATTCCTATACCTTTAACCAGTAGTTGCGGACGATTGTTTGATGCAGCGAGTGCCTTATTAGGCATTAACACCATTTCGCACTATGAGGGGCAAGCCGCACAACAATTAGAAAGCTTGGTGACGAAGGTAGAAGTATTAGCTCATGGGTGGTGTTTTGCTAATAATCAATTAAGTTTTCTACCTACATTCGGGCATTTGTTAAATGTTAATCCTGTTAGGGGTGCTAACCTTTTTCATGGTACATTAATTGCGGGATTAGCTAAGTGGCTTTTATCCTGGGCAAAAAACGTTTCTTCGCAGATCATTTTACTAAGTGGTGGATGTTTTTTGAATAAAGTGCTTAGTGAAGGATTAAGCAAGCAATTAACCAAAGGCGGATTAAACGTGTATTTACCACACCGTTTACCTCCAAACGACGGAGGAATATCACTTGGACAAGCCTGGGTAGCAGGAACAAGGTAGCATTTAACAAAAGGATTTATCAATGTGTCTAGCCTTACCCGCTCAAATAACCAAGATGCTTGACGATCAAAGAGCGCTCGTTAATTTGGGTGGTATTGAGAAAGACGTTTCAATTTCACTATTGGAGAATGTTGCAGAAGGCGATTACGTGATTATTCATGTTGGCTATGCGCTCGTAAAATTAGATGAACAGGAAGCCAAAAAAACCTTAGGAATGTTTGCAGAAATGATGCAAGGAGCACGGGAATTATGAAATATATTGAAGAATTCCGTAATGCTGATTTTGCAAAAATGTTAGCAAGAGCCATTGCTACAAAAGCGGATCCCTCACGCCATTATCGATTAATGGAATTTTGTGGTGGCCACACACATACCATCCATCGCTATGGTTTACCTAGCTTATTACCAAACAATGTTGAAATGATTCATGGGCCAGGTTGTCCTGTGTGTGTACTGCCGATAGCGCGGATTGATAAAGCGATCGCTCTTGCATCTCTCCCGAATGTTGTTCTTTGCAGCTATGGTGACATGTTACGTGTTCCTGGCACAGGACAGCGAAGTTTATTACAAGCCAAAGCCAGTGGTGCTGATGTGCGCATGATTTATTCAGTGGATGATGCTCTCCACATCGCACAACTAAATCCACATAACGAGGTGGTATTTTTTGCAATTGGTTTTGAAACAACCACACCGCCTACTGCTTATGCCATAAAACAGGCAGCAAAATTGCAACTTAAAAATTTCAGCGTATTTTGTAATCATGTACTAACGCCGGTTGCCATGGACTGTCTATTACAAGCTCAAGACAAAGAAGCAAATCCTGTCAATTTAGATGGTTTTGTGGGGCCTGCGCATGTCAGCATAGTGATTGGTAGTCAGGCCTATGAAACAGTCAGTCAAAAGTATCAAAAACCTATTGTTATCTCTGGGTTTGAACCACTGGATGTGCTGCATTCTGTTTTATTGTTAATTGAACAAATCAATGAAAATCGCAGTAACGTTGAAATTCAATACACGAGAGCTGTGACACGTGAAGGAAACCTAATTTCACAAACGATGATGGCTGAAGTGCTAGAGTTGCGCCCAAGTTTTGAATGGCGCGGATTAGGGCAAATTCCAGCAAGTGCATTGCAAATTAAGCCATGTTATGAAGCTTTTGATGCTGAAAAACGGTTTAAGGTGCCTGAAAGTCCCAGTGTTGAACACAAACGCTGTGATTGCGGCGCTATTTTACGTGGGGTAAAAAAGCCAACGGATTGCAAATTGTTTGCAAAAGTGTGTACGCCGGAAAATCCATTGGGATCTTGTATGGTTTCATCGGAGGGTGCTTGCGCTGCCGTCTATGCCTATGGCCGAGCAGGAGTTCTTAGATGACAGAAATACTACTGACCAAGCCTTATAAAAAATCATTAGGCCCTAAGCTTAATATAAAAAACGGACGCATCGATCTAAGTCATGGAAGCGGTGGTCGTGCCATGTCGCAATTGATTGAGCAACTTTTTTTTGCCGCGTTTGATAATGAATGGCTAGCGCAAAAAAACGACCAAGCCTGCTTTCCTGTCACGTCAGGCCGTATGGTTATGACAACGGATTCCTATGTTATTTCTCCCTTATTTTTTCCAGGTGGTGATATTGGCTCATTAGCGGTGCACGGTACTATCAATGATATGGCAATGGCTGGCGCAAAACCCTTATATTTATCAGCGAGTTTCATCTTGGAGGAAGGGTTTTTGCTTCGTGATTTAAATAAAATTGTAAGGTCGATGGCAGATGCTGCAAAACAAGCTGGTATTGCGATTATTACTGGTGACACTAAGGTCGTTGAGCGAGGCAAAGGGGATGGTGTTTTTATCACAACAACAGGTGTGGGTCTTGTCCCAAATGGCATTCGTGTGTCAGGCGATAGAGCACATCCAGGTGATCGAGTTATAGTTAGTGGCTATATTGGCGATCATGGTGTAGCAATCATGTCGCAACGTAATAACTTACAATTTTTCACAACTATTCAATCGGATACAGCGCCTTTGCATGATCTGGTCAACCACATGATAGCCGCCGCTCCTGATATTCATTGTCTTCGTGACCCCACACGTGGAGGATTGGCAACGACATTAAATGAATGGGCTGTACAATCACAAGTCGGATTTATCATTGATGAAAATCAAATCCCCATTCGTACAGAAGTAGCAAGTGCTTGCGAGTTATTAGGCCTTGACGCTTTATATGTGGCAAATGAAGGGAAATTATTAGCCATTTGTTCCCCTGAAGATACCGAGAAGTTACTCATGGTAATGCACGCGCATCCCCAGGGAAGACATGCTGTAGTTATTGGGGAAGTCATACACGACCCACGATGTTTTGTGCAATTGAAAACAAAATTAGGGGGTTTGCGAATGATAGACTGGTTGGCTGGAGAACAATTACCAAGGATTTGCTAACAATGAATAACGAGAAAAATAATTTTTTACCGCACTCGCGATTACAAGATCTTATTCATGCGTTGCAACAATCAGGATTTTCTTGCGTAGGCCCTCAAGTTCGAGACGGGGCAATCATCTATGATGTCTTAACGAGTGCTGAACAATTACCTTGGGGAATACGCGATCACCAATCCCCTGGCGAGTATAGACTGGAGGTGCTTGCTGAAACAAAAGCATTCTCTTTCGCAAATGGACCCCAAGCAATTAAACCCATCCTTTTTAAACCGAGCGAAACCGTTTGGCGCGCAGAGCGCAATAGCGCGGGGAAACTAGAGTTTAACGCGCATATCGCTACTGAACAACCTATCGCAATTATTGGTGCTCGATCATGCGATCTGGCGGCAATGGCCATTCAAGATAAAGTCTTTTTAGCTAAAGACAGGGTGGACTTGCGCTATCAAAATCGCCGGATATCCCTGTTTGTTGTTGCGGTCAATTGCACCTATTCCTCTAACAATTGCTTTTGTGTTTCAGCGGGAACAGGACCAAGTGTTAGAAATGCTTTTGATATTTTAATGACCGAGTTTGAAGGTGGATTTGTTATTAAAAGTGGTAGTGAGCGAGGCGAAGCTCTGCTCGCTGATTTGAATTTGCAGCAGGCAACTACCCTTCAATGCAAGGAGGCCGTACAACAGGTTGAAAATGCTGCAAACATGCAAACAAAACGAATTCCTTTAGATAACAAGCGGGAATTACGGGATTTATTGTTTTCCAATTTAGGCCATCCACGTTGGGATGAGGTCGCAGAGCGATGTTTATCCTGCGGCAATTGTACTTTGGTGTGCCCAACGTGCTTTTGTCACAGTGAAGCAGACAAACCAAGCCTTGATGGAAAAAGCACTGAGCATCAACGTGAATGGGATTCCTGTTTCACAGCTGGGCACAGTGAATTAGGTGGAAAAGCTATTCGTGAAAATACTCGCCAACGTTATCGACAATGGTTAACGCATAAAGTGGGCAGTTGGTTTGATCAATTTGATAGCAGTGGCTGTGTTGGCTGTGGGCGCTGTGTGACGTGGTGTCCTGTTGGAATTGACATCACTGAAGAATTAGCTGCCATATCCGGTGAGTCAAATTTGCGGAAAAGTGACAATGATTAAGCTTGTTTCCGATCCGCATTTACCTCACGCAGCGGTGATTACAGCACGCAGGCAAGATTCCCCTACTGTATTTACCTTGCAAACTCGATTAGTTAAGAATCAGCACTCATTTTCATTTGAGCCTGGCCAATTTAATATGCTCTATCTTTATGGCGTGGGTGAGGTAGCTATCTCCATTGCCTCTGATCCGGCAGAAAAATCATACCTAAGTCATACAATACGTGCTGTTGGGCGAGTGACTAAAGCGCTGCAAACCGTGCAAGAAGGCGATCATATCGGTATTCGCGGCCCTTATGGTAAAGGTTGGCCACTCAAAGAAGCTCAAGGTAAAGACATCATCGTTGTGACAGGTGGCTTAGGCTGTGCGCCTTCTGTGTCCATTATTAATTATATTCTGTCAAGGCGCAGCCAATATGGTGCTTTAAAAATTCTCCAGGGTGTTAAGCACAGTGAGGATTTTATTTTTCGTAAACAATATGCACTTTGGCAACAAGCTCCCAATACCGATGTGTATATTGCGGCAGATCAAGCCGGCCCACATTGGCCGTGGGGGATTGGTTATGTAACTGATATGATCCAACCATTAACATTGCATCCTGATAGGACTATAGCTCTACTATGTGGCCCGGAAATGATGATGCATACAGCAATTGACGCATTGAAAAAGAAAGAAATAGCAGAAGAGGCCATTTATCTAAGTATGGAACGCAATATGGCTTGTGGCATAGGCCACTGCGGCCATTGCCAATATGGGGGCTTATTTGTTTGTAAAGCTGGCCCCATTTTTGCCTATCCAAGAGTCAAAGCATTATTCTCTGAGAAAGGATTTTAACGGTGGCAAAACCTCGTCTTGCCGTATATAAATTCACCTCTTGTGACGGCTGTCAGTTAGCCTTTTTAAATGCCGGTGAAGCCTTATTAATTTTATCTGAATTAGTTGAAATAGTTCATTTTGCCGAAGCTGGCATGATTGACCCTAGCGCGCTGATTGATATTGCTTTCGTAGAAGGCAGTATTTCAACACCCGATGAAGTTAAACGGATCAAAAAAATACGAGATAACACCAATCACCTTATTACCATCGGCGCCTGTGCAACAGCGGGAGGTATTCAAGCGCTACGTAATGCTGCATCACACAAAGAATGGATGGCAAGTGTTTACGCCTCACCAAAAACCATTAAAACATTAAAGACGTCCACTGCCATTGCAAACCATGTCAAGGTTGATTGGGAGTTATGGGGCTGTCCAGTTAATACACAACAAGTATTATCAACCGTGCGTTCTTTATTGTTTAATGCAGCGCCAAAAATTAATCGTGATTCTGTTTGCTTGGAGTGTAAACGGAAAGGTAATGTCTGCGTACTTGTTACTAAAAAAAACTCTTGCATGGGGCCTGTTACTCAAACTGGATGCGGTGCGCTTTGCCCAAGTATAGGTAGGGATTGTTATGCTTGTTATGGCCCTTCTGAAAACCCGAATACCCAATCATTAGGAACTCAGTTCCAAAAAAATGGATTAACTAATGAAGCCATTGCTAACCAATTTTTACATATTAATAATCAAGCGACTGCATTTCATCAAGCCGGCTCTTATTTTAAAGGGATAAAAATTGTCAAAGAATAAAACCTCTTCAATTCATGTTCCCATTCTTGCTCGTGTGGAAGGTATGGGTGCTCTGGACGTACACATTGCAAACCAACAAATTCAATCGTTGCAATTAAAAATTTTTGAACCACCACGTTTATTTGAAAAATTCTTAGAAAGTCGTCATTACGATGAAGTCTTGGATATGGTGGCGCGGATTTGTGGTATTTGCCCTGTTGCTTATCAAATGAGTGCCACGCATGCAATTGAGCGGTGTTTTCATGTGGACCCAGGACATTGGGTGCGCAACATGCGGCGTTTGTTTTATTGCGGTGAATGGCTTGAAAGCCACAGCTTGCATATTCATTTTTTGGCAGCACCTGATTTTTTGGGATTTAACTCGGCGCCTGATATGGCAAAGGTATATCCGGATGTGGTTCGTCGCGGATTACGTTTACAAGCCTTGGGAAATGAGCTTATCAGCTTATTTGGCGGTCGCTCTGTTAACCCTGTAGGAGCTTGTATCGGTGGCTTTTATAAAGCACCAAACCCTTCTCTTATCCAAGAAATACTCGAAAAGGTGAAGTCACGTATCAATGATTGTGAGGAATTAATTCCATGGATTTGGTCTTTACCACTTCCTGATAATACCCATGAGTTTACTTGCGTTTCTTTACGCCATCCCAATGAATACCCAATGAATGAGGGGTCTATTATTTCTGATAAAGGGTTAGTAATTACCAGTGATTGTTTTGACGATTATTTTAAAGAGTTTCAAGTTCCTTACTCCAATGCTTTGCATTGCCTCTTGCAAGGAAAGCCCTACTTGGTAGGACCTTTAGCACGGGTGAATAATAATTATGATCATTTACCTCTACCCATAAAGAATGTTTTAAATCGTGTTGGCATTTATTTCCCTAGTAAAAATATGTATTACAGTATTGTTGCTCGTGCAGTGGAAATTTATTATTGTGTGTTAGAAGCACAACGTATTTTAGAGAATTATGTTTATCCTGAGTTATCACAGATAGAAGTTAAACCACGCTCTGGGAAAGGCTATGGTTGTACAGAAGCGCCACGTGGTCTGTTATGGCAGTGTTATGAAATGGATGAGCAAGGATTCGTTAAATCTGCCCGTATTGTTCCTCCTACCAGCCAAAATCAGGCAAGAATAGAGGCTGATCTACGTAGTTCACTGCAACAATTTGGCTTGAATAAATCTGACGATGAGTTGCGGGCTTATAGTGAAATGATTATCAGAAATTATGATCCCTGCATTTCATGTTCGACTCACTTCTTGACCATGAAAGTGAGGCGTACATGATTGAACTACACGTTTTGGGTATAGGCTCTCCCTTTGGTGATGATCAACTGGGATGGGAAGTTCTTAGATTATTGCAGCAACGAACCCGCTTATCTCACTATATCCCGCAACAGTTATGTTTAACTTGCTGTGATAGACCGGGAATGCATTTGCTGGAATTGATGCGTCATGCAAAAAATGTTTTTTTAATCGATGCCGTCAAAACAGGTTCATCAATAGGAACACTTCATAGTTTCGAGAATGAAGAAATTGAAGAAATAAGGGGTGCATTGTCAACTCATGCGATAGGTGTTGCAGACGTCATTAAAATGGGAAGTATTCTTCATAATTTGCCTCAACAGGTGATTTTATATGGCATTGAAATTGGTGATGTTAGTGTTCAATTTAAGATCACAGAACCGATTATACTGGCTATTAAAAAATTATCCCTTCGTATTGAACAGGATATTATGACTTTTTTAGCGCGCTTAAGCAGCACATGAATTAGCTTGGAATCCCCAATAGTTATTTGGGGTGCAACTCTCATATAGGCAAATAAAATCGCGTAGGTTGGGCCTTGGCCCAACAAGAATGTAGCATGTTGTGACAAAATAGTCGTTGTTTGTTTTGGGTACATCTTTTTTCTTAGAATGTAGACGCTTGTGTCATGTTGGGCCAAGGCCCAACCTACTTCAAATTTGTCTATGCGAGAGTTGCACCCAGTTATTTGTTGATCTAGGATAGGAATCAAAAATGGGTGATAATCAAAGGGATGAGAGTAGCTCTGTTATAACAAAAGATTCCTTGTTAGGAAAACCTGATAACAATGATGCTCCTATCGGTACAGTCACCGAAGTCTATGGACCGGTTGTCAAAATAGCATGTCAAACTTTACCAGCCCTTCATCAAGCCCTAAAAATTTATAGTGAAGAAGATAGCTACATTCTGGAAGTGTATCAGCATATTGATCAACATCACGCAAAAGCAATAACACTCCATCGAAGTGCGGGATTGCAACGTGGGTTATTAGTTTATGATTTGGGAACCCCCCTGCATGTTCCTGTTTCTGCAGCCTGTTTAGGGCGCTTATTAAATGTGTTTGGCGAACCTTTAGATGGTAGAGAATCACTTGAAAGCAATGAATATCGCAACATTTTGGTAAAACCTGTCCCTTTGCAAGCAACTACATCGAATTGGAATATTCTTGAAACAGGTATAAAAGTAATTGATTTACTTTGCCCTTTTATAAAAGGGGGAAAAACGGGACTATTTGGTGGAGCAGGAGTAGGAAAAACAGTACTGCTAATGGAATTTATGCATGCTATCACACGAATTTATAGTGGTGTTTCGGTTTTTGCAGGTGTCGGAGAACGCATAAGAGAAGGTCATGAACTTTGGCATGAAATGCAGTCAGCAGGTGTGATGGATAATACCCTAATGGTGTTTGGGCAGATGGATGAATCACCAGGGGTTCGTTTTCGCGTAGGTTTATCCGCTTTAACTTATGCAGAGTATTTGCGCGACACACTCCAACGTGAGGTCTTATTTTTGCTCGATAATGTCTATCGTTTTGTCCAGGCAGGTAGTGAAATTTCCGGATTATTAGGCCGAATGCCTGCAAACGTGGGTTATCAACCAACCTTAATGACAGAAATTGCGGAGTTACAAGAACGTATTAGCTCAACCGTAAAAGGTGCTGTAACTTCAGTCCAGGCAGTTTATGTACCCGCAGATGACATGAGTGACCCAGCTGTTAGTAGTATTATTACCCATTTGGATTCAATAGTTGTTCTCACACGTTCACAAGCCGGTAAAGGAATTTATCCTGCAGTAGATGCCTTACTATCAAAGAGTAAATTTATGGATAAATATGTGCTTGGTGAACGCCATTATTCTATCGCTCAAGCAGTTCGTGAACATCTGGCTCGATATCGTGAATTAGAAGATATTATTTCCATGATGGGTATCGAAGAGCTCTCTTCTAAAGATAAGAATATTGTATTAAGAGCACGCAAAATGCAACGTTATCTCACTCAACCTTTTTATACGATTACTACACATACTGGCATAAATGGTGCATCTGTTCCTTTAGAAAAAACGTTGCTTGATTGTGAGTCATTCCTGAATGGTGATTATGATTCTTTGTCGGAAGATCAGTGTTATCTCATTGGGTCAGTGCGGGATAAGGTTTTTAAATAAATGGCGACTTTTGATTTACATCTACAAAGTGGTACGCAATATGAAGAAATTCATAATGTAATCTCTTTTATAGGAGAAGATGATTCGGGTCTATTCGGTATTCTTGCTAATCACGCCAGAATGATGACTTGTTTAGTCTATGGATTAGCGAAATTTCGATATGAGAATAATGAGTTAGAGTATTTAGCAGTACCTGGTGGCGTACTGTATTTTCTTAATAATCAGTTACGGATTTGTACGCGTCATTATTTGAGAAACAAAGACTACCAAGCAATCTTGATTGCTATGGATGAAGAATTGCACATCGAGGAAAAAAAGCTAAGTTCTATTAAAGAAAGCCTAAATCGATTGGATAAAGAAATGTTAAAACGTTTATGGGAACTAAAACGGCAGGGCTACTATGAAACCTGAAGGTCCTTATCAAGAGCTTAAAAAGCGTGTGCAAAAGAGTATTAGTAAACTGGAAAAAGCAAAAAAGGAGCAACCTACTGTATTGTCACAAACTATATTCCTCGGCACCATTGGAATCATTTTTATTTTGCCTGTGATTATTGGAGCCTATTTAGGCGTTTGGTTAGATAACAAGCTACAGGGTTTTTCTATTAGTTGGACAATAAGCTCAATCATTGTAGGTGTTTTTGTTGGTGCTTTTGGTGTTTATTTATTTATAAAGGAAAAGTAATGGGTGAAGAGGGATTGCTAACTCATTTTCAATTTTCGCTTTATTCCTTGCATATTAGCCAAAGTATATTAACAACTTGGTTAATTATTATTGCTTTGTTTATTTTTTGTTGGTTTTCAACCCACAAATTATCCGATAAGCCTAATAATTATCAGACTGTATTGGAAGGAATATATATGGTTATGCATGATGCGGTTGAGGAAGTTTTGCCGAAACATGTTGATCTGGTATTTCCTTTTATTGCCACCTTATGGATTTTCATTCTAGTTGCCAACTTAATTGGAATTGTCCCAGGTTTTTACTCACCAACGGCTGATTTAAATGTTACAGCGAGTCTTGCTATTGTAACTTTTTTATCAGTGCATTGGTTTGGTATTTCTATTGAAGGTCTTAAAAATTATTTGTTTCATTACATTAGTCCAAGTCCACTATTGTTACCTTTTCATCTAATAAGTGAACTATCAAGAACTATGGCACTAGCCGTACGTTTATTCGGTAATATGATGAGCTTGGCACTGACTGCTCTCATTGTATTGATGATTGCAGGTTTTTTGGCACCTATACCTATCCTCATCTTACACATAGTGGAAGCTGTTATTCAGGCATATATCTTTGGGATGTTAGCCTTAATTTACATTGCAAGCGGCATTCAAGCACAGGCAGAAAGAAAAGAAAAGGAGAAGGTTTATGGATAGTATGGGTTGGTTTACTCTAGCTTCAACAGTGGTAGCAGCGCTGGCTATCGCCTTAGGCACTATGCTGCCGGCTATTGCTATGGGACGTGCAATTAGCCATGCTTTAGATGCATTGGCCAGGCAGCCAGAAGCAGAAAAGGCAATCTCGCGAACTTTGTTCATCGGATTAGCAATGATTGAATCATTAGCTATCTATTGCTTAGTGATTGTTCTTATTATTTTGTTTAGAAATCCATTATTGGCCTACATAGTAGGGCACTAAGGAGGAAGTCCTGTGGAGCTTTCCTGGTCAAGTTTTATATTAGAAATCATTAATTTTTTGGTACTGATTTGGCTTTTAAAGCGTTTTTTTTATTTGCCTATACAAAAAACAATTTTGAAGCGTAAGAAAATAGTACAAGAAAGCCTAGATAAAGCAGAGAACTTACAGAAGGTAGCTCAGCAATTACAAGATAAATATGAAAATCGGTTGCAAGAGTGGGAAAAAGAGAAAGAGGAAACAAGAAAAGCCTTTACTCAAGAATTGAATGAATGGAAAGCACAAGAGCTCACTCGGTTTGAAAAAAATCTAGAGAAAGAAAAAGATAAAAATGCTTCGCAATACAAACAATACCTTTCCTCGATTATGGATAAAAATGCAAAGGAAGCTATGCGGATTGCAGGCCAATTTGCGGCAAAATTTTTAGCTTCTTTTGCTAGCCAAGAACTTGAGAAAAAAATAGTTGATAAAGTAGTTGAGGATTTAGAGCATCTCGCAAAAAAGAAGGCAGTGTTGTTAAAGAGTGATCTACAAGAGCAGGCCGACATTACGATTGAGAGTGCTTATCAACTAGGGGAGCCGGAGGAGGAAAAGATAATAGGGGCAATACATAAACAATTCTGTGGAAAAACGCGCATTCTTTTTACGCAAAATCCCAAGCTTTTAGCGGGGCTAAGCATCAAAATTGGCTCAGCATTTCTGCAGGCTAATCTCCGAGATGAATTAACTTTTTTTACGGAAATTGAAAATGAGCCCCTCTGAGTTAAGCCCCCTATTTACTAACCAAGTGAATAAAATTAAAAAGTATGAATTTAAATTACGCCTTAGAGAGTATGGTGTTATTGTTTCTGTTGGCGATGGAATAGTATGGCTTCGGGGTTTATCTTCTGCTGCAATCGATGAAATTCTTATTTTAGAAGATGGTAGTCGAGCAATGGTTTTTCATTTAACGGAGACCCTTGTTGGTGCAATCTTACTGGAGCAATCTGAAAAAATCGCAGCCGGTGCACACGCTTTTCATCTCAGTCATACCTTAAGTATCCCGGTTGGTGCTAACCTTTTAGGACGAATCGTCGATCCGTTAGGTCAACCTCTCGATAATGCCGAAGCACCACAATGTGATGAGCAAGGATTACTGGATATTCTGTCTCCGCCTATCGTTAAACGGGATTTCATCAGTCAACCACTCTATACTGGCAATAAGATCTTGGATAATTTAATCCCCATAGGGAAGGGGCAACGTGAATTAATCATCGGTGACAATGGATTAGGCAAAAGCTCATTGGCGATTGATATTATTATCAATCAAAACGATAAAAATGTTCGTTGTATTTACGTTTTAATAGGTCAAAAACGCTCCACTGTTATTAATACTATCCAGCTTTTAAAAGATGCTAACGCCTTAGAGTATACCACCCTTGTTGTTGCTGAAGCTTCAACCCTACCAGGTTTACAATATCTTGCACCCTTCGCTGGATGTGCTATTGCGGAAAATTGGATGAAGGCCGGATTTGATACCTTAATTGTTTATGATGATTTGACTTCTCATGCCTGTAGTTATCGTGAGCTTTCACTTTTGCTTAGGCGTCCGCCCGGTCGCGAAGCCTTCCCTGCCGATATTTTTCATTTACATGCAAGGTTATTAGAACGATCGACGTGTTTTGCACCAGAAATAGGTGGGGGTAGCATGACTGCTCTTCCAATTATCGAGACGAAAGAAGGAGAAATTGCTGCTTATATCCCAACTAATTTGATATCTATCACTGACGGACAGATATTTTTTGATGAGAAATTATTTTCCAGTGGTTTTCATCCGGCAATTGATATTACAAGGTCGGTTTCCCGTGTCGGCGGTAAAACACAGCATCCTCAAATTAAAAATGAAGCTGGCAGAATGAAATTGGATTATATGCAATTTATTGATTTAGAAATATTCACTCGATTCGGTGCTAAGCTTGATCCAGCGATGCAAAAGCAAATCCAACGGGGCCGTATTTTGCGTGAAATTTTAAAGCAAAAACGATTTTCTCCGTTGCCTGTTGAATTTCAATTAGCATGGCTCATTGCTTATAACGATGGCTTATTTGATGAAATGGAGTTGGAGAATATTCCCATCTGCCTTAGCAAAATGGAGCAACAGATCAAAAATAGTGATTTGACTTTAACAAATTCACGAGAGCAATGGAAAAATGCAATAATTCATTGGTTAAATTTATAAGATTTGGACTTTGGACAAACTTCGATCTGAACGGGCCCGGGCCCGTGGGCGAGCCCGAGCCCGATACGGGCCCGATTTAAAAAGGGCTAGGTGTAACAATTAATCGAGGTTTTGAGAATTCCTGGATTTTTCTCAAAACCTCGATTAATTGGCGCACTGTTCCATTTACTTATCGGACAACGGGCGGGCTCGGGCTCGCCCACGAGCCCGGGCTCGTAAAGATTCTTACTTTTGTCCAAAGTCCAGTATAAGATTACAATATGACAAAAAGAACCCAGCTTAAAGGTCATATCAATACTTTAAATGAAATTGGCAATATTATGACGGCCATAAAAAATCTTTCTTTGATTGAAATCAATAAGCTCACAAAGTTTTTAATAACGCAGGAGCGAGTAATTGAGACAAACAAAGAGGTAGGAAAAGATTTTTTATCTTTTCATCCCGTTTTGTTTGAACGTTTACAATCATCAAGACCATGTATTTATGTACTTATTGGTTCCGAGAGAGGATTTTGTAGAAACTTCAATGATAATCTTGTTCACTGTTTAGAAAAAATTAGCTCAAATTTATCCGAGCGAGGGCCAAAATTCATTGTTGTTGGCCGTAAATTGGCAATGAAAATGTTGAATGATGAGAGAGTGATTCAGATTATCGATGGACCTAGTACAACAGAAGAAATTCCTGAGAACATTGCAAATTTAATTAAAGCATTAGAACAGGCTTCATTAGCAATAAAAATAAGGCCTCATCCAAGTTATTGGACTATTATTTTTAATGAAATCAATGGAGTTGAAATTCAGACAAAAATAGTAAGACCCTTTGTGGAATTTACAAATGAAACATCGCAATCTTTTTCACTAGAACCAATGCTAACGTTGCCTCCAGAAACATTTTTGTTTGAATTCATCAATCATTATTTATTTTCAACCCTACACTATGTTTTTTATAAATCGTTCAGCGCAGAAAATTATCAGCGTTCACAACATCTGGAGAGCGCCTTAGATCGTTTGCAAAAGAAAGTCTTTTTTTCTTACACGCAACCTTAATTTATTCAGACAAGAGGAAATTACCCAAGAAATTCAAGTAATCATGTTGAGTGCGCAAATCATTATGGAAGAGGCAGAGATTCACCTTAACGATCTCTAAATAAATGGATGTCTGTGCAAAGGATAACAGATGAATCATATACTTATTATTCTCTATCTCGTTTTTCGGTGTTTTTTGGGTTCTTTTTGTCCAACCCCATAGTCAATGCCGTCATCCCCGCAAGACCTCCCAGTTGCATCGTTTCGATAGCGGAGCTTGGGACAATGACGATAGTAGAATTCTCTTTTAATCCCTCATAAAGCATGTTCATCGCCCTTAAATGCAATGCAACAGGATTGTTGATATAGGTCTTAGCCGCTTCGCCAAATTTTTCTGCCACTTGTCGCTCTGAATCTCCAAGAATAACCCGAGCTTGACGTTCTCTTTCCGCCTGTGCTTGCATTGACATTGCATCTTCCAAAGCAGGTGGAATCAGGACATCTTTGACTTCGACTGAAATCACTTTGATTCCCCAAGGTTCAGTCCGCTCATCGATAATTATTTGCAGCTCATTGCTAATTTTGCCTCGTCCTTCAAGCAGGTCAGAAAGCATCGTCTTACCAATTATATCGCGCAGAGCTGTTTGCGATGCCCACCCAATGGCACTTTCGATAATCGGCTACTTCGAGGGCTGCCTTTTTAGGATCAATCACTTTCCAAAAGAGAACCGCATCGACATCGACAGGCACTGTATCTTTGGTGAGAGTTTTTTCTGCTTTGAATGCGGTCGTGATGACCCGGATGTCGATCCAGTAAGCAACTGTATCGATAACAGGAATAATAAAAAATAATCCCGGCCCTTTTAAGGCGTGAAAATGCCCCAGTCGTAACACGATGGCTCTGTCCCACTGATTTGCAATTTTAATTGCGGCTGAAACAACGAAAGCAATGAAAATAGTTCCGCCAAAAACAGAGTAGCTTGCGTTGCTCGTCAGAACTTATATGCAGTGCATATGCTAATGCCGCGCCGATCAATAGAATTACAAAAAATATTAATAAAAAAAATGGACTTTGATTTTGCATTTTAGTTTCCCTTCTTGATCCCACCTATTTGAGTTATAGTACGTGCTGACTTATCAGTCAACAAAATCCAGAATTCGCAGCTGCATTGAAGATAGCTTGGAATGTTATTTGTTTTGTAACTCTTCAGCACAATTCAACGAAAAGTCATAATTGGTGAATTGTGGCAGAAAAAGACTCTTTTTGTATTTATAATAGACCGAGTATTGCAGGCCAATCAAGCTCACTCATAAGTCCACTGCCCGTATTCGTCAACTAATACTTTAGAACCGTTAGTGACTCTAAGTTGACCATCTTCTGAGACGAAATACAGAGTATGACCATTTTCAAACTCGTAACCAAGAGAATAACAAGGAGTTACCTTGATCTTGGCACAATTGGACAAGCTGCCGACCAATCAAGTTAGTCGTAGAACCCGTTTCCTTATTAACCTCCTGATAACTAACTCGCCCACAGCCAACCTCAAATTTAGGGCTTAAACAGGTGATTACTATCCTGTAATGTTTGGTATCTAAGGTTTGTGCCATTGCAAATCCAGCAATGATCAGACTTAATACTGCAATCACTCTTTTCATCGTCATGTCCTTATGAATCTGAATTTAATTAATCGATACCTATAGCCTAGCCTAAAATCAGCAAAAAGTGATTACGTCATCCCGAACAAAGTGAGGGATCTCCACGTTTTTGAAACATTCTGAGAGACCTCGTTACACTCGGGATGACGTACCTGGGGAGTTACAATGTATCTTTTCGAATGAATAATAGTTGATTTGATTAGGCGTTTGAGTACATGCAATGGGCTCGACAAAACTCGCAATAAAATCTTGCCAAAAATCCCGATATAAATAATTCTGTAAAGGATGATCATCTGCTACGGGAAAACAGGGCCCATGATTAGCCTCCAATAGCCATACACGCCCATGATCATCAACAAGGAAATCAAAACCATAAATAGCCAAGGTCCGCACCTTCCTGCAGGTAAACGCTGCAGGATATTGCTGCTGCAATCCCTTAATCGTTGCAGTGACAATAGCTTTGAGCGAGGGATAAAGCGAGGCAAAAGAAGCAAACCGTTGCGAAGGAATTTGGATCACATTGGCCTCGTCCTCTTGTAAATGCTCATTCGTTAAATGCGGACGTAAATCGGCGAATTGGGTTGCCGCAAAAGGATATAATGCAACATTATAATATCCATAAGGATACAAATAACTACCGCCATAATTTGTAGTAACCACAAACATGCGGATACTGTATTTACGGTCATCCCTTAATAAATGAGGATGAGTAATATACTGCTGTAAAACATGCTCCCCACCTAAACGTTGTGAGCTTCAATAATGCTGCTCCAAATCACTAAGTCTTTGGAAAATTTTAATTTCTTTGCCGTTGTTAAGGAGAGCAGGTTTTAAGATCCATACCAAATCATTAACCTGATCCAAAAGGGGTCAGGGGCTAAATAATACTCATGCCTAAGTTGGGCTAAAACATCTCGCCAATTTTGATCATTAAGACAATAAGTTGTCGGCATAACCTCTGGGCAATAGCCGCTCAGTAATTGTGCTAATAAATGCTTATATTCAAGCGTCTCAGAGGCATGGATATCAAACTGTAAATTAGCATCACTAAAATGAGCTTGCTCTTAATGTGGGTTAAATGCCAACCTCGCTCTCGCAAATAGCGCGCTAAATTATAGTGAGTAGGCGACTGGGATTGTTCTAAATAAAAATAAAATGGATTATCCATTTGCAAATTTCACTCTAAATGTGTATAAAGGAATTTGGCTGCAGTATAATTGCGCATCTAAGACGATCTATTATGAAAGAAATATTAGCACAGTTCATTTCCTCAACTTTGTTTGCCAGCGTCGTTGGTTCTCTCCTCGTGGCCCCTGCGGCCATCTAATAACCCCACCTAAAACTATCCACATCACGTTAACCAACCAAAAATTGGGGGAATACGCCATGCAACAGTACAAATCCATCTTAATCTACGGCTTCGCCATCTTCGCTATGTTTTTTGGATCCGGGAATTTAGTTTTTCCCTTGCAGATTGGTTATGCAGCTGGTGACAACTGGGTAATAGGCTTTGTTGGTCTATTGCTGACTGGAATTTTACTACCACTCATGGGACTTTTTGTCATTAAACTCTACCAGGGAAATTATCAAGCCTTTTTTGGTGGAGCAGGAAAAATAGCTGGCCTCGTCTTACCCTTTATTCTGCTTTCATTACTTGGTTCGTTTGGCGTCGTACCACGTTGCATCACTGTAGCTTACGGTAGCCTTAGTTATATCCTACCACAAATAAAGCTACTCCCGTTTAGTCTTCTATTCTGCCTTATAACCTTTTTCTTATGCATTAATGATAAAATTATGGTCAAAATTTTGGGCAAATGGATGAGTCCTATCTTGTTGATCAGCTTGATCATTATGATCGGTATTGCAGCACTTAAAGCACCCATCCCAGAGGATAATGTTTTAATGACTAAAGCATTTTTACATGGATTTACAACCGGCTATCAAACCATGGATTTGTTTGCCGCATTTTTCTTTTCAGCCCTTATTTTTACCCAAATACAGCAACAATTACCGCAAGCAAGCAATCGCGAGATTCTTTTATTTGCTATTAAACCAAGTATTCTTGGTGCTTTTCTCCTTGCTTTTATTTACTTTGGCTTCGTCTTTCTTGGTTCCCATTATTCGTCCTTGCTTAAAAATACTGCACCCGAATTAATGTTACCGAGTATTGCTGCTCAAGCTATGGGTAACTATGCAACCTTATTTATTGGTATCGCAATGTTTTTTTCCTGTCTTACTACCGCTGTTGCCTTAAATAACCTGTATGCACGCTACCTTTGCACAACATTAAAATTAAATGATAATAAATTTTATCTTCTCCTTCTTGCTACAACTGCGGTATCCTTTATTATCTCACTCCTTGATTTTAAGGGAATTGCGGCTTTTCTATCGCCGATACTTGAGTTAACTTACCCAGGTGTTATTGCGTTAACCCTGACGACTATTCTGGTTAAAGAAAAGCATACATTGAAGAAGGTACTATTTTATACCATGACTTTATTCACGTGTTTTCCTTTCGCTATTCATTGATATATAGGTCAATTATGATTAAACGAATTCGCAACATCGCTATCATCGCTCATGTCGATCATGGCAAAACAACGTTAGTCGATAAACTACTCCAGCAAACTGGCACTTTAGATGAGCGTGCCCCTAAAGTGGAGCGCTTAATGGACTCCAATGTCTTGGAGAAAGAGCGAGGCATTACCATTCTTGCTAAAAATACCTGTGTGCATTGGCATGGCTATCAAATTAACATTGTTGATACGCCAGGGCATGCCGATTTTGGCGGGGAAGTTGAGCGTATCTTATCGATGGTCGATAGTGTCCTACTCCTCGTTGATGCGGTGGATGGTCCTATGCCGCAAACCCGCTTTGTTACCCAAAAAGCCTTTGCGCGTGGGTTAAAGCCTATCGTCGTCATTAATAAAATTGACCGACCAGGCTCCAGAGCTCATTGGGTAATGGACCAAGTTTTTGATTTATTTGATAATCTTGGCGCAACCGATGAACAGCTTGATTTCCCTGTTGTTTACACTTCTGCTTTAAATGGCTATGCCAAACTTGATTTGGATGAAGAAGCCACTGATATGAGTGCATTACTGCAGACAATCATCGAGCGAGTCGCACCACCTGCTGTTGATGCACAAGGCCCCTTCCAAATGCAAATCAGCTCCCTGGATTATTCATCTTATGTTGGAACGATTGGCATTGGTCGCATTAGTCGAGGCCATATCAAAGCAAAATCACCCATTAAAATCATTGATAAACAGGGTGACATCCGGAGTGGTCGCTTATTGCAACTCCTTGGCTTCAAAGGACTTGAGCGAGTTGAAATAGACGAAGCAAGCGCTGGTGATATCGTTGCCATCACTGGCATAGAGCAGCTTAATATTTCTGACACCCTCTGTGATCCGAATACCGTTGAAGCGCTACCCCCATTAACAGTTGACGAGCCAACTATCAGTATGACCTTTCAAGTCAATGATTCCCCTTTCGCAGGGCAAGAGGGGAAATTTATCACCAGCCGCAAAATTCGTGAGCGCTTACAAACGGAATTGCTGCACAATGTAGCACTACGGGTAGAAGACACGGATGATCCAGATAAATTCAGAGTGTCAGGTCGTGGTGAATTGCATTTGTCGATTCTCATTGAAAACATGCGCAGAGAGGGCTTTGAAATAGCAATTGCAAAACCTGAAGTCATCCTGCGTGAAGGCAACGAGGGAATCTTAGAGCCCTACGAACGTTTAACTGTCGATGTGGAGGAAAATCATCAAGGAACCATTATGGAAAAACTAGGCGAGCGTCGTGGTGAATTACAAAATATGCTACCTGATGGTAAAGGGCGTGTTCGATTAGATTATATTATCCCAACTCGCGGCTTGATTGGTTTCCATACTGAATTTTTATCGAGTACTTCTGGTACCGGGTTAAATTACCATGTCTTTGATCACTATGGTCCTGCTGCCCGCGGCCGTATTGGCAAACGTAGCAATGGGGTAATGATTGCCAATTGTCAGGGTAGTGCACGTGCTTTTGCTTTGTTTAATCTACAAGAGCGTGGGCGCTTGTTTATCGAACCCCAGGTTGCTTGCTATGAGGGCATGATTGTCGGAATTCACGCTCGTGATAATGACTTAGTTGTTAACGTCACCAAAGAGAAACAATTGACCAATATCCGTGCAGCAGGAAGCGATGAAAATATCATCCTTACCCCAGCGATTAAACTCTCTTTAGAGCAAGCACTGGAGTTTATTGACGATGATGAATTAGTTGAAGTCACGCCCCAATCCATTCGTTTGCGCAAGAAAGCATTAAAAGAAACGGATCGTAAGCGTGCCTCTCGATCGGGGTCTTCCCATGAAAATTTGTAAACAGACCCTAATGTTAAAGGGCATCCTTTAAAGCATCGCAAACCCAAGCGTTCAGGCTCTGGCCAGATTGTTTGGCGGCCACATAAGCTTCGCGGTGCAATTCAGGGGAAATTCTTACGTTAAACTTTCCGGAGAAAGGTTTTTCCGGACTCTCATTTCTTTCCCTGCAAAATTCAAGATAGTCTTCAATTGAATCGATGAAAGCTTGCTTTAATCCATGTGCTGTATCTGCCTGAAAAGTAATTACATCTTTCGTATTAATAATTTCACCAGCAAAAATTTCAGCTTCATCATCAAATTCTACATGGCCAATATAACCCTTATAATTTAACATGGCTTTACTCCTGATTCTTTTAAAAAACGCCTCATGGAAACAACAGCCCCTTTGTCAGTCTCTTTTTGTGGGTGTGGCCTATGAAACACTGCCCGAACGCCATTAAGTGCAATCCGTACGCGAGAGCCGTTACCCTCTGAAATTTCAGCCCCTAATGCAACAAGCATTAGCTCAATGTCCTTCCAGACAATAGAGGATTGAACAGGGGTTTCAAATATGCTTTTTAGCACTTTTTTATGTTTGGCATTCATAGTTATATAGTACCATATATTGGTACTATGTCAATTCGCCAATGATAATGGTTAGGTGTATAATCAGTTGCTTTGTAGGTTGGGCCTTGGCCCAACATGGGTATGAGTTAACACTTTTCGCGATTTTAAATAATCATGGCTACTAAAAAAGACAATAGCATTGTGCTGAATAGAAAAGCGCATTTTGACTATTTCATCGAAGATGAATACGAAGCTGGTTTAGTTCTCGAGGGTTGGGAAGTAAAAAGCTTGCGGGCGGGAAAAATAAACATAGCCGATGCGCATGTAATAATAAAACATGGCGAGGCATTCTTATTAGGTTCACAAATTCAGCCCCTGCCCACTGCAGCCGCTCATCCCTTCCCCGATGCGAACCGCACCCGTAAATTACTGCTAAATCGGCGTGAGCTCAATCACCTAATTGGTAGTGTAGAGCGCCAAGGTTACACTCTGATTCCCCTGTCACTCTATTGGAAGCACAATCGTGTCAAAGCAAAGATCGCTTTAGGGAAGGGTAAGAAAACACATGATAAACGCGACACAATCAAAGATCGTGACTGGCAACGGGATCGCGCACGTTTACTGAAAAAGCATAAATAAAGGTTCTGTCGAAATTTTTTCAAGTAATTTACGAGCCCCCTAACCCCTTGGAGTAAACATCAGAAAAGAACTCCGCACCACCAGCCCCTCTCCCGCCCTGCGGGCACCCTCTCCCCGTTCCCGGGGCGAGGGGAAAAATGAAGGAAGTTCTTTGGGAGAGCTCTATTCTGGGCGTAATTAGAACTGTCAACTCGTAAAAAAGAATTAATTTTTGAGTTAGTTTATTGTCTGGACTTTGGACAAACTCCGATCTGAACGGGCCCGAGCCCGTGGGCGAGCCCGGGCCCGCCCGAGCTCCGAACAGTCATAAGTTACAATCAAATCCAGATTATTTTAGCAATATTCCACCATCACAACGTGCAATCTGGTCTATTTATTGACAATATTATCTTGATTATGCAATGATTTTTTCATCAAGAGCAGTGTTTTTCCACTTTTTAACGATAGGATGACGCATGCGTTTTACCTGAATGTCCCCCGATTGTCGTCCAAGGGCTTTTTTTCGTGGTTTGGGTGGTTGAGCTGGTGTCCCAATCATTCGAATAATTCGTTCAAAGTCATTTTGAACTTGTGTTGGTTGCTTTATAGTTTCATTATACATGAAGAACAGTATCGCTTAGCCAGAGATTTACTTATTCGTATTGTTATGATGTTGACTAAAATGGCGCAAAAAGTAGATTAGCCGGAGCTCGGGCGGGCCCGGGCTCGCCCACGGGCTCGGGCCCGTTCAGATCGGAGTTTGTCCAAAGTCCAGTTATTGTGTTAATTTCAATCTTTCCAAAATGAGTATTTTTAATGAGTATTTTTTTAGAAACAGAACGATTAATTCTTAAAGCACCAACACTTGAAGAAATTGATGATCTTTACCTGCTGCAATCTGATAAAGAAGTAATGAAATATATCGGTACTGGAGCTCGCACAAAAGAAAAAGTGATTGATGCGACTGAAAGTGCTATCAAACACTATCAAGATCATGGATTTAGCTTAGGTTTATTGTATGAAAAAGAAACGGGATTGTTGGTTGGCCAGGCAGGATTAATCTATCTTGAATATAATGATAAACAACCTGATATAGAAATTGGCTACCGTTTGCATAAACGATATTGGGGTATGGGCTATGCAACAGAGGTGACGAAGGCATTGATTGTGTGGGGATTTAATCATCTTTCTGTTAATTATCTTATTGCTGTGATAAACCCCGAAAATTTAAAATCTAAAAGAGTTTTAGAGAAGTCTGGCATGCACTATGTTGGTCGACAAGCTGCTTATGGTGGCGCGGTCGATAAGTTTATAATTTATAAATTTTCTCATCTTTCTTAAATTACTTGAAAAAATTTCGACAGAACCTAAATAAGGTGGCGTTAAATAACAGAATATATTCTAAACTGTGAATATAGGGTCAACCAGGTCCTACGCACGAAAAAAATGTTGACAACAATATGTGAACGCTTGCGTCTGCGTTGCCGCAATTGCTTAAGTCCAGGAGGGAGTTTTTTTAGAATACTGCCACCAAATTTTTCTTGGGTAAGCTAGCTTAGTTCGGTAACGCAAACGCAAGCGTTTACGTCGTCAAAATAGTTTCATGCGTAGGCCCTATAGGGTCATAGGCTATAGGCTAAGGAGTCATAATGTGTGGAATAATGGGGGCAACATCTCCAACGTGATATCTCAAAAATCTTACTGGAAGGGTTACGACGTTTAGAATATCGTGGTTATGATTCAGCGGGTATCGCAATAATTGATCCTCAGGGCAGTTAAAGAGGATACGAATACAAGGTAAAGTTCAAGCCTTAGCGGATGCTATGCAAGAAACGACTATTACTGGTACCACAGGTATCGCCCATACTCGTTGGGCCACTCATGGCAAACCCTGCGAACAAAATGCGCATCCCCACATGTCGCATAATGAAATTGCGATAGTACACAACGGTATTATTGAAAATCATGATACATTGCGCCTGAAATTGGAGCATTTAGGCTATGAATTTATCTCTGAAACTGACACTGAAGTTGCCGCTCATTTAATCCATTACTACTATCAGCAGCATGAAAATTTATTGTGCGCTGTGCAAGACGCTGCGCAAGAAATGCATGGGCATTTGCCTTAGGCGTTATTCATCAACATCGACCACAAGAACTAGTTGCTGTGCGCTAAGGGTAGCCCTTTAGTCGTAGGTCTAGGTATTGATGAGCAATTCATTGCCTCTGATGCCTTGGCTTTGCGTGCTTTTGCCCAGTCCGTCTATGTATCTTGAAGAGGGTGATAGTGTACGTCTTAATAACGGCAAGGTGCAAGTCTTTGATTAAACAAGAAACGTGGTTGAGCGCAAGATTCACCCACTCAATAGCGAGGATCAAGCTACTGGTAAAGGACCTTATCGCCACTTTATGCTAAAAGAGATTTACGAGCAATCTAAAGTATTAGCAGACACTTTGGAGGGGCGCATTAAAAGTCAAGAAATCTTGCGTGCAAGCTTTGGTGAACGTGCCTCGTCTATTTTTGAGGAAATAAAACAAATTCATATTGTGGCTTGCGGCACGAGCTATCATGCCGGTTTAGTGGCTCGCTATTGGCTCGAATCATTAACTGACTTGCCTACCTCGGTGGAAATTGCCAGCGAATACCGCTATCGCGATGTGGTTGTAAATGATAAAACTCTCTTTATTACCATATCGCAGTCAGGTGAAACAGCAGATACCCTTGCGGCATTGCGTAAAGCGAAACGAATGAATTATTTGGCAAGCTTAGCGATTTGTAATGTAGCAACCAGCACCTTAGTGCGCGAAGCAGACTGTGTGTTTTTAACGCGCGCCGGTATCGAAATTGGTGTTGCCTCAACCAAAGCGTTCACTACCCAGCTTGCCGCCTTGCTTATGCTGACAGCTGTACTTTGTAAGGATGAGCGAGCACAGAAAGTCCTGCTCCAGTTACAAGAGTTACCCGCTTGCTGTGAGCGAGTATTAAAAATGGGAGAGGAAATTAAATCCTTAGCCACTACGTTTGTCAGTAAAGAGCATGCCCTCTTTTTAGGTCGAGGCGTACAATATCCTGTTGCCTTAGAAGGTGCCCTAAAATTAAAAGAAATTTCTTATATTCACGCAGAAGCTTATCCTGCAGGTGAACTCAAACATGGCCCCCTTGCTTTAGTTGATAAAAACATGCCTGTTATTGCGATAGCACCAAACGATGAGCTATTGGATAAATAAAATCAAATTTGCATGAAGTGAGTGCGCGCAGTGGGCAATTATTTGTCTTTGTGGATGATTCACAGGCGTGGCCAGCCAATGGCGCACATCTAATCCATGTCCCCACTTGCGGTCAATGGATAGCCCCTATCATTTATACCATTCCCCTTCAGTTATTGGCTTATCATGTTGCCATTGCTAAAGGGACTGACGTTGATCAGCCAAGGAACTTGGCTAAATCGGTGACTGTTGAATGATAGGCAATCCGTATATAATGTCCCCACCTCATCCCGAGGAGCTTGCGACGAGGGATCTCCATGCAGTGGCACAATTTTTAAATACGTGCCGTTTGCTGGAGATCCCTCGCTGCGCTCGGGATGACGTGGGGAGTTACGATTTTTTTATGTTTTGTGGGGAAGTGAATGGGACAAGAGATACAAGCAGCAGCAACAATTATTGCCAAGGAGCTAAGCGTCAAGGTTACACAGGTAGAAACAGCAATTACCTTACTGGATGAGGGTTGTACTGTTCCTTTTATCGCTCGTTATCGCAAAGAAGCAACACAGGGACTGGATGATACGCAATTACGACAGCTTGCAGAACGCTTACACTACATTCGAGAGTTGGACGAACGCCGCACAGTGGTTTTGCAATCAATTCGCGGCCAGGAAAAATTAACCCCAGAGCTTGAAAAAGCCATTCTTACCGCTGAGAGTAAAACTCGTTTAGAGGATTTGTACCTTCCCTATAAACCTAAACGACGTACGAGAGCTCAGATTGCGCGAGAGGCAGGGCTTGAGCCTTTGGCTATGGCTTTATGGCAAGATCCAACCACAGAGCCAGAAACCTATGCTCAGCAATTCATTAACGTGGAGGCAGGTGTTACAAATACACAAGCAGCGCTTGATGGCGCGCAGCAAATTCTCGTGGAGCGCTTTGCCGAAGATGCAGAGCTCATTAATGAACTACGTGAATACTTGTGGCGGCATGCGACATTGAAATCCACAGCGAAGAGCAACAAAAAAGACGCTAGCAATAAGTTTGCTGATTACTTTGCTTATGCCGAAGCCCTCAAAAAAATTCCATCCCATCGTGCCTTAGCTTTGTTCCGTGGCCGGCGCGAAGATAGTCTACAGTTATCGTTAACGCTTGATGACGCCCAGTATGGTGAGAAACGAATCGCTGCTTATTTTGCTATTAGCGATGAAAAACGAGCGGCAGATCCCTGGTTGCTTGAAACAGCGCGGCTGACTTGGAAAACGAAATTATTTACTAAGCTTGAGCTCGAATTATTAGCCCGCCTGCGTGAATTAGCAGATGAGGAAGCCATTCATGTATTCGCACGCAATTTACGCGATTTACTTTTAGCCGCTCCCGCAGGACCACAAATAACTATTGGACTTGATCCTGGTATTCGCACCGGAGTGAAAGTGGTGGTAGTCGATATAACCGGTAAGCTGCTTGACTATACAACTGTATTTCCGCTTGCACCACAAAACGAATGGCATCAGGCCATTGCTGAACTCGCTAAGCTCGCTGCTAAATATCAAGTTAATTTATTCAGTATAGGTAATGGTACTGGTTCACGCGAAACAGAACGCTTAGTGGGTGAGTTAATAAAAATGTACCCTGATTTTAACCTGACTAAGGTCATGGTTAGTGAAGCAGGAGCTTCTGTTTATTCCGCATCGGAATTAGCAGCCAAAGAATTTCCTGATTTAGATGTCAGCTTACGCGGTGCAGTTTCCATTGCCAGGCGCATACAGGACCCCTTAGCTGAATTGGTGAAAATCGAACCTAAAGCCATTGGCGTCGGACAGTACCAGCATGATGTTAATCAGACTCGTCTGGCACGTAGCCTTGACGGTGTCGTTGAAGACTGCGTGAATGCAGTAGGTGTTGATGTAAACACTGCCTCTGCAGCCATTCTGACGCGTGTCTCTGGCTTGAATGAAACTCTAGCAAAGAATATCGTGCAGTACCGCGATGAGCATGGGGTTTTCACCAATCGTGAGCAATTAAAACAGGTTGCCCGTATGGGGGATAAAACGTTTCAACAAGCCGCAGCCTTTTTACGTATCATGCAGGGTGAAAATCCTCTAGATGCTTCTGCAGTACACCCTGAGGCTTACCCTCTGGTTGAAAGGATACTTGCCGATCAACAGGTTGATATTCGCCACATCATTGGCAATCGTGAATTATTGCAAAGTGTCAATGCAGAACGCTATGCCAATAGTGATTATGGTCTACCAACTATTCGTGATGTGCTGCACGAATTGGAAAAACCAGGTCGTGACCCAAGACCAGAGTTCAAGACAGCGAATTTCAAAGAAGGGGTTGAAGATATCAGCCATCTCCACGAAGGTATGATTTTGGAGGGGGTGGTTTCGAATGTGACTAATTTTGGCGCTTTCGTGGATATTGGTGTCCATCAGGATGGCTTGGTCCATATTTCGGCAATGACTAATCGCTTTATTAGCGATCCTCACGCTATCGTAAAAGCGGGGGATATTATCACAGTTAGAGTTACGGAAGTTGATCAGGAACGGCGCCGGATTGGCTTAAGCATGAGATTGAGCGAAGAAAAAACGCCGCCGGTAGAGAAAAAAATAGCGAAATCCCAGGCTCCAGCAGAGAAAAAGCCGCAAGCCATAGCCAAAAAAGATACTTATAAAAAAACCGAGCAAATCAAGAAACCGGTCGTCGCTAAAAAAACGGTATTTAATACTGCGATGGCTGACGCCCTGGCTAAATTAAAGCGTGGTTCCTAATGACTAGTTCTATTCCTCGCGGTGAAATAACTATTCAAACCCTAGCAATGCCAGCAGACACCAATGCCAATGGTGACATTTTTGGCGGTTGGCTCGTGTCGCAAATGGATTTGGCAGCGGGTGTGTTAGCTAAAAGGATATCTCGTGGCCGTGTCGTTACTGTTGCAATAAACAGCATGAGCTTTCTTAAGCCCGTCCGCGTTGGTGATGTAGTCAGTTGCCATGTTGACTTAATCAAAACGGGTAAGACCTCGATGACTATTGCCGTGGAAGTCTGGGTAATGCGATCGGATAGTGGAGAACGACATCAAGTCACAGAAGGGACGTTTGTTGTTGTTGCTATTGATAACAAAGGCAAGCCAAGACAGGTATTCGACGAAAAATGAGCGTTGAACTTACTAACTTAAAACAGTGGCTAGACGATATGGCTACCTTAATTGAGCAAAATGCCGAGCCCGATCCACAACATTACATCCCTTTTTTGCATGAGCCTGAGCTCGCTTTACGGCTTATTGAGTTAATTGCATCGCTAAATAACGATGAGGCAGATAATGAGCACGCCTATTATTCCGCTTGCGTGTTTGCGTTAGATATTTGCGTCGCCCAATTGCAATCTGCTCTGGAGAATGGCAATAAACTAGCTAATAAGACTCTGAACCAACTCATGGGCAAGATTGCTCAAACAATCGCTAAGGGGAAACAAACATTGAGTTTTTGGTTACCCATTTTGAATGCTTTTTATGAAGTGCATGTAGAATTGTCAGCCGAACTAAAAAATGCCTATTTAAGTTTGGTAAATCGGGAAGAAGATAGATCGGTTGACGAAGAAATCGATCAATTAAATTCTATTCGGGCAATGATCAACGAATTATCCGATTTATCTGTCTTTGATATTGCCGAAAATTTCTTTGCCCAGAGCTATGCCATGCCTGCGGATTTTTTTACTGATTTACTACTCGATTTGTACAGTATTGAAGAGGGTCAAGACATTGCTTTATTGACCTTATTACATCCTAAACAAGAAGTGCGCGAGATTGTTATTGCAACCCTCGAACATCTTATTACCAAAATCACTCTGACCTCCATTTCCCTTTCACGTTTGCAAGTGATTAAAAATTGGTACCCCGCAAGCTATCATGCACAATTTAATCGCTGGATTAAAATTCAACGCAAAAAAGGGGTTGTATTTAGCACTCAAAGTGGAAAAGCTGTTGTGCGTATCAGAGCGAGTGAAATTGATGGCAGTGGTGCGCAAGGAATTTTTATCCATGTCAAAAAAAATAAAGTCAATCGCCTTTGCGGCCTGCTATTTAAGCAAGAATTTGGGATCAAAGATGCATGGATAACTCCAGAAATCGCTGCCCGCGAGGTAGCTAAACATTATAATGAAAGGTTTGATGACAATGTTACCTTGCGTGAAGTCGATATTTCCTATTTGTTGATGATAACAGGCCATTTTTTAGACCTAACAATACGCAAAAATGGGGTGCCTGATTTACATTTATTAGAAATCCAGGAGGCGCTTGGATTACATTTTCACCCGCAATCGCTGGATATTGACTCACTAATAGAAAACTTAAGTGTTCAAATAGTTCCTTTTACTCCTGAGGCGATGAAGTTGTCTTTCCTACGCTCTAAAACATGGGTAAAGACTAAGAGCTTTGTAGAGTCATGGTATGTCGAAAATGCCCACATTGATAAATTGGTCAATCGAAGCTGTAGCATTGTTGATGGTGTGAAAGTTTGCTCTTTAGAAGAGGCGATGGCAGCAGTATTTACGGAAGAATTTGAAACACAGCGTGATAAATGGGTTTTTCATTTTTTATGGACTGCGCTATGGGCACGATCAAAAGCGCGCAAAAATGAAAAAATATGGCAAGATAGTTTTTTCATTGCCTATGCAATCTCTTCAGGCCATCCCTTAGCAACGATCCCCATTATGCATGCAATTTGTCAACATACCGTACTTAATAGTATCGAAACCATGCAAGAGCGGCGGACATATTTAACCTAGAACGTAACTACTCACTCCGTAGCTGGATACAGGAGAAACAACTGAGGCAGCATTTAGGCTGTTAAAATGGTGGATAACCTTGCATGGTATACCCCTTGGAATTTACGTTGATTTAAAGAGCTTATACATTTCGCCAAAGTCATTGAGACAGGCGGAAGATAAGCTGGTTGAACCGGAATGGCTCACGTATTTTTCAAATTGGGTTGACAAGCCTGTTGCTGCTAATTGCATTATTTTTGTCTATATTATATAATTTCATTTCTATTTAATGATTAGAATTCGTGAATTATGCCTAGACAATTACCCACTAAAGAAACCATTGAACAAGTGCTGAATTATGCCAAATCTTTATCCAATGAGGATGTTTATGCTTATATTCAATCTATCCATGATTGGTTCATACAACTTGCTAACGTTGCTACAAATCATGAAGAGACTCTCAAGTCTATTCGAGAACTTTTTCCAGCACTTCAAACTTGGCAAGACTTAGAGAAAGCAAGGGCACAATATAATGCAGATATGCTGTCCTTTATAGCTAATAAATATTATTCAAAGTTACAATTATTTCCTGAAAAAAATAATATACTAGTTAATTCATTCAACGAGTTACAACAAACAATCCAGTTCTTAAAGGATTTAAATAGTATAAGAGAGGATTGTTTAGAGAAATTAAATCAACAACGCAACGTTCAAACACATAGAAATAATGAACCGACTGTATTGCAGTCAAATAGAACAACCGGTTCTCTTGATGAATCACAGTCAAATACAAGTACAAGTCCACAACCACAACTACCACTCAACCTACTCAGTCAGTTGCGATTGATGATAGGATTGATGAAGAAGATGCAGAGAGAATAACTCCTAAAAGAAGAAAAAAGCGTAAAGCCGATGAAGAAAATTTAAAACAACCTCCTAAAAAAAAATCTAAACAAGGCTCTCTTGAAGAACTTAAATCGAAGCTGATTGATTTTAACTATACGCAAGCACAAGTTCTTAAAATAACAAAACGCAAATCCTGTACTAACACTGTTATAGCATTAATTCAATTGCATCCTAGTTTACTAGAACATGGATTTTCACACGAGCAATTAGTCAGGATAGCGGCGCATGATGGCGGTTCAAAAAACCTGGAAGCGGTTAAAAATAACTTCCAAGCGCTAAAAGACCTGTGCTTTACTCCAGACCACATCGTCAAAATGGTGGGACATATTGGCGGTTCAAAAAACCTGGAAGCGGTTAAAAACAACTTCCAAGCGCTAAAAGACCTCGGCTTTACTCCAGGTTACATTGTCAAAACGGTGGGACATATTGGCGGCTCAAAAAACCTGGAAGCGGTTAAAACCAACTTCCAAGCGCTAAAAGACCTGGGCTTTACTCCTGACCATATTGTCAAAATGGTGCAACATAATGGCGGTTCAAACAACCTGGAAGCGGTTAAAAACAGCTTCCAAGCGCTAAAAGACCTGGGCTTTACTCCTGACCACATCGTCAAAATGGTGGGACATATTGGCGGTTCAAAAAACCTGGAAGCGGTTAAAAACAACTTCCATGCGCTAAAAGACCTGGGCTTTACTCCTGACCACATTGTCAAAATGGTGGGACATGATGGCGGTTCAAAAAACCTGGAAGCGGTTAAAACCAACTTCCAAGCGCTAAAAGACCTGGGCTTTACTCCTGACCATATTGTCAACATGGTGGGACATGATGGCGGTTCAAAAAACCTGGAAGCGGTTAAAAACAACTTCCAAGCGCTAAAAGACCTGGGCTTTACTCCTGACCATATTGTCAAAATGGTGCAACATAATGGCGGTTCAAAAAACCTGGAAGCGGTTAAAAACAACTTCCAAGCGCTAAAAGACCTGGGCTTTACTCCTGACCATATCGTCAAAATGGTGGGACATATTGGCGGTTCAAAAAACCTGGAAGCGGTTAAAACCAACTTCCATGCGCTAAAAGACCTGGGCTTTACTCCTGACCATATTGTCAAAATGGTGGGGCATGATGGCGGTTCAAAAAACCTGGAAGCGGTTAAAACCAACTTCCATGCGCTAAAAGACCTGGGCTTTACTCCTGACCATATTGTCAAAATGGTGGGACATATGGCGGTTCAAAAAACCTGGAAGCGGTTAAGGAATGCTATGACCAGCTAAAAATATCCGGACTAAAACGTTCTGAAATTACAAATTATTTTTCCGAGCGTAGCAGAGGAAGGGATTTATTACGTAGGAGTTTGGAATTGTCATCAAAACCATTAAGCGCTTGGGCGCTCTTATTTGAAACTGAAAAGGTCAATACGTTTTTTCAGCGTGTAAATAATATTGGTACCGTTATCATTCACAAAAAATGGGCCACCTCTATTGCTTCTGATAATGGCAAGATTATTTTTGAAGTCAAGGAAACTTATTTAGCGAGTCAAATTAACGAATTTCTAACTCGATGTTATAAAAATAATACTGCGATGCGTACATGGTGTCATCCTCCCTCGCTCTCTTCAGCCGAAAAAGTAAGTATACAATTGATAAACCCTTCTCATTTTATCTCCAATGAGCAGATACTAGACACGATCAGTTTTTTGGTTTACCTCGTAAAATATAATTTAAAAGAGAATTACAGCTCTTTTCTACAACAATTAACTTATACGTGTTCAAATACGAGTTCTTTAGCTGCCCTCATTTCGTTTGATGATTTATGTGCTAAATTTACGACCGAATATCAACATATACCATTAAATAGCATGAAATCCTTTCTTGCTGATTTTTGTATTGGATTACTCAATAAGCAATTTGAGGAGTTAAATAAAGAGGCTGAAGAAAAATACGATAGCTTTGTTTTGTCCAAGTTAGATGGTCGGGTTTATATTGATAATTATGGTCCGTTTAACGATTTTTATGCTGAAGTGATGTTACCTGAGCTGGATAATGATGCATTTCCTGCAGCAACACTGCCTGCTTCCGCTATGTCGATACCTGCTTCTACAGAAATCCCTACTAGTAATTCAATGTCATCAACCACTACGACAACCACCAGTACTCCTGTCACCACAAAGTCGGGGGTTATACCAACAAATGTTGATCTCGAAGAAAATTTAGCGAGGTCACATACTGCTGCCTCTCTTTTCGCAGAAGAAATAAATAGTCCTCAAGGAATTAGTTTCTTTGATGAGGACATAGGCTTTGACGATATATTTTCGAACCTAGGTTTTTTTAACGACTTTCAGTCAAGCGACATGACTTCGAATGCAACCGATGCGATGCCCAGCTCAACCCCTGCAACAGATGATGCTATTAAAGAACGCTCCATTGAACCTTTTATTCGGCAAGATAAACAAGAAGAATGTATTAATTCCAAAACCATCTTCTAATTTGCCCAGAATAACACAAAGGAGTCCAGCTTTTTTTGCTGAAAATCAGCCACAGAATTTTATATTAAGCAGAGGGAGTAATGTTTCATCTAATACTGACGTCAAGCAAAATGATACACCCCAGTTAACCTAAGAGTGTTGCTAGCAATTGGTTTGACAGCGTTACCGCAATAGTCTGTTGCTGCTAATGTCGCGCCAAAATGATAATGTCCCCCTAGTACCAAAATGAAAATGTCCCCCACAAACGTGGACTACTCTTTAAGTTAGCAATAACAAAAAAGGGAGTGCCATCTATGCTGCGCTTTTTCGACAGCATTTTCTCTCAACCTGCACACAAATCTGACCGTTCTCCAAGATTTTAACATCGGGGCTGAGCAGTTACCCTAGAACAAGGGATAGAAGCTCTTCTGCGTGCAGACGAGTTTGGTCTGTAATAGTTACTCCCCCTAGCATACGCGCAATCTCATCAATTTTTTCCGCAAGAGTTAAAGGAGCGATACGTGCGAAGGTTCGCTCATTATCAGAATGCTTTGTTACAACAAAGTGGTGATGAGCGCAGGCAGCAACTTGTGGTTGGTGGGTAACACAGAATACTTGCAAACGCTCCCCTAACTGACGTAATAATTGCCCAACAAGGGCAGCAGTAGCACCCCCAATCCCAACATCGACTTCATCAAAGAGTAATGTTGGACTAGAGCCCCGCCGAGCGGTGATGACTTGAATAGCAAGACTAATACGAGAAAGTTCTCCGCCAGAAGCAATTTTGGCCAAAGAATCTGCCGCCATCCCAGGGTTAGTGCACACTAGATACTCTACTTTGTCCAAACCGTGTGCTTGCATTTTTTCCAGGGGACTCAGTTCAATTGTTAGATAAGCTTTGGGCATACCTAGTTGACGAATACAGCGAGTGATTTCATCGGCCAATTTTTCCGCATGCATTTGCCGTGATTCTCTCAGTTTTAGGGCAGCCTGTTCAAATGCTTGTACCTGTTGAGTGTAGCACTGCTGTAGTTGATGCACCCGTATTTCCCCGTCTTGTAGTCTTACTAATTCCTTATGCAAACTCTCAGCATAAGTTGGCAATTGACTTGCATCAATTTGGTATTTGCGCGCAGCTTGATATAAAACACTTATCCTTGCCTCTACCTCATGCAATCGCTCTGGATCTAATTGCACCTGGGTAGAAAATTTTTCTATCTCATCAATAGCCTCTTCACAGTGAATTAACGCAGCATTAATGAGTTCACTAGCACCTCTGATCCGGGCATTTTGTTGCGGCAACTCATGCATTAACTGCACAGCCTGGCTCAAGCCCTGACAGACATTAGGTCCATCATCTGCATTTAAACAATTGGTAATTTGCTGCGCGTGCTGTAGATAATCGCGAGCATGATGAAGTAATTGATGCTCCTCATGTAAGGACTGCATTTCATCCGCTTTTAACGCCAAGGCAGTTAGCTCATCAAGTTGAAAGCGTAATAAATCAACTTTATCCTTTTGGATTGCATGATTAAGCAAAGCATCCAGTTCTTGTTTGGTTTTTTGGCATTGTTGATAGAGGGAATTTACTTCATTGACCAACTCGAAATGACCAGCATATAAATCCAATTGTTGCCGATGTGTCGAATGTTGCATTAAGGTTTGGTGCTGATGTTGTCCATGAATATGGACGAGCATTTCACTTAGCTCCTTGACTTTTTGCAATGGGAAGAGCTGACCATTGATGGACGATTTTGAGCGTCCTTCAGCATAAAGTACGCGACGCAGTATAATCTCACCTTCGTCACCGTGCACATCGTGATCTAACAGCCATTGTCCAGGTTCGGATTGGGCATCGAAATGAAAACAGGCACTGATATCACATTTTTCTTCGCCTGCGCGAATGACCGAGGCATCAGCACGACCGCCCAAGGCAAGCAGCAAAGCATCAATCATTATCGATTTACCTGCCCCTGTCTCGCCGGTAAAAGCAGTCATTCCTTGAGTAAAATCAAGGTCTAACTGTTTAACGATGGTAAAATTTTCAATGCGCAAGGAAGCAAGCATCGTTTATCCCTGTTTTGATTCCCAACCTAATTTGATGCGTAATGTATCATAATAATGGTAATCACGAGGATGCAATAAGCGGAGTCGCCGCTCATTTTTCTCAATCGAAACGAATTGACCAGGTTTAACCATACGGGACTCATGGCCATCGCAGCTAACGCGCAAGTCACTTTCATTACGTTTACTAATTTTCAAATCAATTTTTACTTGCCCATCAACAACAAGTGGACGTGAGCTTAAGCTATGAGAAAACATAGGTACTAGTACAATCGCGTTCAATTGAGGATGCATAATTGGACCACCCGCAGATAAAGCATACGCAGTGGACCCAGTCGGAGTGGAAAGAATTAGACCATCAGATTGATAGCAGCAAACAAATTGCTGATTGATTATGACGTCAAACTCAATTAAATGGGTTACATTCCCCCGTCCTAAAACCACATCATTAAGCGCATCGCCCTGAAAATAGGTGTGCTCTCCATCATGAATGCGGGTGGCTAGCAAAAAACGCTGTTCTTCCTCGTATTCTCCCGCCAACACCGGAGCAAGATGAGTTTCGATATTGTTTGGCGAGATATCCGTTAAAAAGCCTAATCGACCCCGATTAATTCCGATAACTGGCACATCAACCTTGATCGCCATACGCGCAGCAGAGAGTAAGCTACCATCGCCGCCAACGACTACAATGAGATCTTGCTTTTGCCCCATCGCATCACGATCGAGTGTAGGTAATTTAATAGCGAAATTTGCTGCCGTATCAATATCTAAGAATGTATCCACCTTCTCGGCTTGTAAAAAATCGACGACCCGGTGCAAGGTTTCAGTAACCCCTCCATTAGCGCGATATTGACGCGCATAGAGGATAACTCGTTTGAATTTTTGTTTCATGTTTTCCGATTCGGTAGGTAAGGCCTGTTTACAATTCGGCTGCTATTCTACCTCATTATTTTTTTTGCTCAAAAATTCTTTACGCTCGCGGGCGATGCTTTGGCAGGAATAATGCTTGACGCAATGTATAGGCGTTATCACAATGGGTAGTTTAGGCAAGGTAGAGCATGAATAAAGAAAAACAAAAAGCAAAACTTTTCGTACTCGACACGAATATCTTTATGCATGATCCTACAGCACTATACCGCTTCGAAGAACACGACATCTATTTACCCATGGTGGTATTAGAAGAACTGGATATCCATAAAACAGGTTTGTCTGAAGTTGCTCGCAATGTTAGGCAAACTAACCGGATGCTGGTTGACTTAATGGATGGTGCAAGCCATGAAAAAATTGTTGCGGGCCTACCTATACCCAGTTCTTTAAGCTCTTCAACAGCCACAAGTAGTGGTCGTTTGTTTTTTCAGACCGATGAATTTGAGCCATTACGCCCTACCTTACCAGGCCACAAAGCCGATAATACTCTGCTTGCTACGGCTTTGGGCTTACAAAAGAAATACCCAGAACGCCAAGTTGTTATTATTTCTAAAGATATCAATTTACGCATCAAGGCTGGGATTCTCGGTATCCCTGCGGAAGATTACTACAATGATAAGGTACTCGATGATGTCAACCTCTTGCGTAGTGGTTTGCATCTGCTTGAGGATGATTTTTGGGACAGACATTCCAAAAACATGGAGGTTTGGCAAGAAAGCGGCAAAACTTTTTATCGTATTAGCGGCCCTTTAATCAATCAGTGGAATTATAATGATTGTCTCAGCACTCGAGACGATCATTTCCAAGCCATCGTGAAAGAAGTTGCCGAAGGCAGCGTCGTAGTTCAACTCGCGAGTGATTTCAGTCATTCTAAGCATACAGTATGGGGTATCAATGCACGTAATCGCGAACAAAATTTTACCCTCAATCTTCTTCTCGATCCCGATGTCGATTTTGTTACCCTACAAGGCCCAGCTGGAACAGGAAAAACCCTATTAACTATTGCTGCAGGGTTAACGCAAGTTTTGGATCAAAAACGCTATAGTGAAATTTTAATGACTCGTGTCACTATCCCCGTCGGCGAGGATATTGGTTTTCTACCCGGGACTGAAGAAGAAAAAATGACACCGTGGATGGGGGCACTGATGGATAACTTAGAAGTCCTTCACAGCTCACAAGAAGGAGGTAGTTTTGGCCGAGGAGCGACGCAAGATCTCCTGCAAAATAAAATCAAAATACGCTCCTTAAATTTTATGCGTGGTCGAACCTTCTTAAACCGCTTTATCATTATTGATGAAGCACAGAATTTAACTTCGAAACAAATTAAAACACTCGTTACCCGTGCAGGTCCCGGGAGTAAAATTGTTTGTCTAGGAGATATCAAACAGATTGATACTCCTTATTTGACAGAAACAACCTCGGGTTTGACTTTTGCAGTAGACCGTTTCAAATACTGGAAGCATAGTGCGCATATGACGTTGACACGAGGCGAACGTTCAAGACTTGCCCACTATGCTGCAGAGCATCTATAATGCCGCTCAATTACTGTGTTTCTAAAGAGGATTAATAATGAATAATCAGGCCATCACATTCGATGACGTTCTGTTAGTTCCTGCATATAATCATCATGAATCTAGACGTGTTGTCGACATTAGTATGTCCGACCGCTTAGGTAAACTTAAGGTTGAATTGCCGGTGATTAGTTCAAACATGGATACTATCACTGAAAGTAAGATGGCCAATTTCATGCACAGTAAAGGGGGCATTGGTGTTCTACATCGTTTCTTAAGTATTGAAGATAATATTAAGGAATTTAAGCATTGCGTAGGGCAGGTGTTTGTTTCCGTAGGCTGCACAGACATTGAATTACAGCGAGCAGAAGCATTGCGAGATGCTGGGGCAAATTTCTTTTGTGTGGATGTTGCTCATGGTCATGCAAAATACGTAGGCAAGACCCTAAAAAACTTAAGGCGGATGCTTGGTAGCCGCTGCATCATGGCAGGTAATGTTGCAACCTATGCTGGCGCTGATTACCTTGCCTCTTGCGGTGCTGATATCGTTAAAGCGGGGATTGGTGGCGGCTCAGTCTGTAGTACACGAATTAAAACTGGCTTTGGTATTCCCATGTTAACTTGCATCCAAGATTGTGCCCGTTCAGATCGATCAATTGTTGCCGATGGTGGTATTCGCACCTCCGGTGATATTGTCAAGGCACTGGCTTTTGGTGCCGATTTTGTCATGATCGGTGGCATGTTAGCAGGCACTGAGCCAACGCCTGGCGAAATAATAACTAAAGAAAACGGTAAACAATTCAAACGATACCGTGGCATGGCATCTCGTCAAGCACAAGAAGATTTTTTAGGTCAAATGCAAGAATGGAAAACTGCTGAGGGAGTAACAACCGAAGTTCCATATCACAATAACCAAGAAGCAATTATTGCAGACATCATTGGTGGTTTACGTTCAGGCCTAACTTATGCAGGTGCAGATACAATCAGTGAATTACAGCGCAAACTTAACTATGTTAGCGTCACCCAAGCAGGCCGTATAGAAAGCCTCCCCCATAAATTATTAGAAGGGTAGGTAATACTCACTCTCCTGCGATATTCCGGCCATTATGGCAAGAATTCCTAAATAGCCAAGACCAAAACGGAATTAATAACGTAAAAAGTCTAAGTTCTCGTAACTGGACTTTGGACAAACTTCGATCTGAACGGGCCCGGGCCCGTGGGCGAGCCCGAGCCCGCCCGAGCTCCGAACAGTGATAAGTTACAATCAAATCCAGATTATTAGCAATATTCCAGCATAACAACGCGCAATCTGCACTATTTATTGACTATTTTATCTTGATTATGCAATGATTTTTTCATCAAGAGCCGTGTTTTTCCACTTTTTAACGATAGGATGGCGCATGCGTTTTACCTGAATGTTCCCCGCTTGTCGTCCAAGGGATTTTTTTCGGGGTTTGGGTGGTTGAGCTGGTGTCCCAATCATTCGAATAATTCGTTCAAAATCATTTTGCACTTGTGTTGGTTGCTTTATAGTTTCATTATACTTGAAGAACATTATCGCTTAGCCAGAGATTTACTTATTCGCATTGTTATGATGTTGACTAAAATGGCGCAAAAAGTAGATTAGCCGGAGCTCGCGCGGGCTCGGGCTCGCCCACGGGCCCGGGCCCGTTCAGATCGAAGTTTGTCCAAAGTCCAGTCGTAAAAAACTGTTAAAAATTATTTTTAGGCTTTCAATAACTCTCCAAAATCAATAATTACTGAAAAATATCCACTACCTACTACTTCATCTTTTACACCATTAACATGTATCAAAATGGGTCTGTATGAAAAATGTCTTGGTATTGAAAGAGCTGATATTTTCTTTTGCACATCACGAATAACATCCATCTTAATTTCACTAGTAGTAAATTTTATTTCACAGATATACAACGTGTTATATTTAACTTGGATTAAGTAATCAATTTGACAACCAGCATGTCGCTCAGTTTTCTTTTGAAAATAAGGGTTATCACAAATAATATCTTCTGGCTGTATTTTTAGTAATTTCCATAATAAGTGCCTATTATTCAAAACTAAATTTTCAAATTGAAGCCCCATCAAAACATTCCAATTTGCTAAATGACTAATAGATGCGGTAGAAAATTGTTCATTATCGATCTTTCTTCGATTAGGATAAATATATTTAAAATAAAACCGCGAATAATTATCAGAAAGTCTATATTGACTTAACTTAGATACTACACCATCTTTAATGCGCCACGTATAATCTCGAGAAATAAACCCAGATTTTATGAGATCATCAAGATATTCACCAATGTCCCCTGATCTTTTAATTCCCAAACATAGACAAATATCTTCTTGCTCAAGAGAATGATTAGATAAACAGCGAATAATTTTCTTATATTTTTCACTACGTATCGAGAATAAATCTGAAAATGTATTTTCAAATTCATTAAATAAAATACCATGAGGAAGAAAGCATAATTTTTTGATATTTTCCTCTGCTGAGGAATAGGGATCGATATGCTCTAAATATAACGGGACTCCACCAGTCACTCCCAAAATTTTTAGCTTTTCATAGGCAGAAACTTGTTCTACTTGCGCACCCCAAAATTTTTCACAATCGTATAGTGGAAGTTCCTTCAACGTCATATTGAGTGAAATACGACCAACAAAACCGGTACTACTTAAGATATTTTTTTCTATCCAAGCTGATATAGAACCACATAAAATAAGAATCAGTTTATCATTTTTCTTAAAATACAAATCCCATACATTTTTCAGCTTCCCTAAGAAATTTGGATCTTTTGAGCCCATCCAAGAGATCTCATCAAACAATATTAATACTCTTTTCTGTTTCACCTTATCAGCTAATAACCAAAATAGGTCATTCCAATCTTCTGCTTTAATCTTTGGGAATCCTTGATTTCCTAGTTGACTAGAAAACTCATCTCGCTGTGATTGCGCTGTAGTTTTTTTTGTAGGCGCCACTCCTGAAAAATTATAAAAAATGTCAAATGCATATCGCTTAGAAAATTCTTCAATAAGACGACTCTTCCCAATGCGCCGTCTACCTTTAATAACAACTAAACTCGCAGTCTTCTTTTTAATTAAAGAACCTAAAATTTCTAATTCTTCCCAACGCCCTATAAATTTAGACATTTAGCATACCTCCTCATACTGGAGGAATTCTATTATCTCCAAATATCGACAATTGTCAATATTTAGAGATATTTCTAAGACAAAAAATATCTCCGCAAATAAACATTTACCATTTTTAGGAGAAAAATAATTGGGTGCAGTTCCTTTGGAACGACGTCACCATTAAAACCCCAAGTCGCACTGGGATATCTTCCCGACGAATCAGACGCTACTTGCATCAGTGGGTCACCTGGTGGGTGAGAGCATCAGAAAACTGGTTATATCAGGATTTGCTTTTATGGTTTTTGAGTGTATGTTGGGATGAGCACGCGGCGGCCTATGCCACCGGGCTACTTCACCGGCGTGTCACCCAGTCAATCAGGTTTGAGGAGCGGGCGTTGGATTTTCATCAACAACAGCCAGCGCCTCAAGTTGAGACTCAAGATTGATAAAATCATTTGTTCTTGCTTCACATAATGCCTTCATGGCATCTAAATCGAACAGCCCCGCCCGGCCGCCGGCGCCGCCCCAGCACGCCCCACACATCCGCCGCGCCACGCCTTTTAATATAGCGAAATCAACACCTAATTTAGAATCAACAGCGAACCAATTTTCATTTTTCTCCGTTTTCAAATTATAAAATTGTTTTACGGCAGGTAACGCCAGCCGTTGCGTAAAATCCGGCAGCGGATAAAACGGCCTAGTAGAGCAGTATTCGTAAACGACATGCATCGGGAATAGGTTTTGTGCGCCACCTACACCCTTTCTCCATTGTTCATCTGCTTCAGCCCAATTAACATCAGGTCCATCGAAATTAACTTGGGTCTGAAGTGCCTTAATGATAGTGCTCTCAAAATCAAAATGATGCTCGGTGAATCGTTCTCCGTTGAGACGGTAGGTAACACCATTCGTTATTAGGTTTTTATATTGAGACTGTAATATTGCTATAACTTTTGACCTCTTTTCGTTTTGAGGTATACACTCAAGCATCACTGTCCACATCGGCTTATCTTTCGCCCAAAGCGTGTATTCAAAAAGACTGATTTTTTCAAATACTCGACCAGAACAATCCGTCACGCTCCCCTGTTCATAGATGAGCTCAATAGTGTCCGTTAACATTGCTTTGACAATGCCATACTCACCACGTATACCATAATGCAAAAATTTACGGGTATTGATAATCGGGGTAAATAGAGTCCAATAGTGCTTGGAAATTAACGCATAATTGACTACATCACTTGTCGGTAAATGCTCTGCTACTGCAACTTGCTCATCGGGACGTAATTGTAAAAATTGTTCTATTACGGATTTATCTTGCATGGGTATTGCTCCACTTGGGAATTAAAAAAACAGATTATAATCGATTTTGTTGTATTTTAAAATATCAATTTGAAATTATTTCGCACAACTGAAGTCAGATAAAGGCCGATATTCCGCGGCGTCATTGCGAGTACCCTAGTCCCGTGGGACAAACATCCGCGAAGAACTTTGCACCAGCGAACCCTCTCCCCAGAAATGGGGAGAGGGGGAAAATGTTAGATCCTTGGTCCAGCAGTAGCAGTCTTCTCAAGATTAGAATCCGCCACTTGGGTTTTATTGTTGCTGCTGTTAATAGAATTAGCTGCAGCACTATATTGTGCATCACTGGCGGATAGTTGAGGGCTATTAACAGAATCCTCACTCATCGGAGACATCGGGGGAGAATCCTCATACTCATTTTCGTCCGAGCCTATAAACTCCTCTTCTTCTGCGTCTGTAAACTCATCTTGCTCTATGTCTGGAACTTCCTCTTCATCAGCAGCCACTTCCGCTTGCTCCTCTTGTTGATCCTCAACTTGTTCATCTTGTTGCGGTTCTGGATCTTGCTCCGCTAGAGCTTGCTCTTGCTCCGCTGGAGCTTGGGCTTGCTCCGCTGGAACTTGGGGTTGCTGCGCTGGGGCTTGGGCTTGCTGCGCTGGGGCTTGGGCTTGCTGCGCTAAAACTTCATCTGAAGCTTTCTCATCGCTTTGTTTATCATCAGATTTTTCAGATGCACCCTTAATACCACTCTTAATACTTTGCCAAACCTTCTCTTTTAGAGGGTCCACTACTTCACGCATAGATTCATACATTTTCATCAGCATTGCATAATACTTGGAAGCGAAATCGTCCCCATCTGGCGTATCCGGCTTTTTTTTATCCTCCTTTTTGGGCTCAGGCTTAGTTTCCTCTTTAGGCTCATCCTTTTTAAACCCAGCCTGTTTCTCAGCAGATTCTTCTTGTTGTTCTTCAGCTTGCTCATCTTGTTGCTGTGCTGGACCTTGTGCCTGTTGCGCTGGACCTTGTGCTTGTCGCGCTGGACCTTGCGCTTGTTGTGCTTGATCTGGTGCTGGCTGCGCTGGTTCTTGTGCTTGTTGTGCTTGATCTGGTGCTGGCTGCGCTGGACCTTGAGCTTGTTGTGCTTGATCTGTCTCTGGCTGCGCTTGTCCTTGTGCTTGTTGTGCTTGATCTGGTGCTGGCTGCGCTGGACCTTGAGCTTGTTGTGCTTGATCTGTCTCTGGCTGCGCTTGTCCTTGTGCTTGTTGTGCTTGATCTGGCGCTGGCTGCGCTTGTCCTTGTGCTTGTTGTGCTGCTGGCCCTGGCGCTTGCTGTGCTAGATCTTGTGCTTGTTGCTCTGCAGTATCTGCTGCTTCATCGTTTACTTCATCGACCATACTAATCACCTATACTTATTTAATCCATATTAATTAAAAAATAGCACATCGAGGCACAGCACAAATTTAGGCTAATGTTTTCAAATCTGCGTTTATCCTCGAAACTGGATAACAATACTAACATTTTTGTCATTGAATTTAGGGCTATTTTATCGACTAAGTTCGTTGTATTCTCATCATAACAAATCAGCAATCTTAAAGGGTTAGTTTAAACGTTATTTACGATTTTTTTGCAAAATTTTTAGACAATAGGAATTCGATGAATATTGATGCTTTTCGTTACATGCGTCGCGGCATTCACCTGTCTACTTTAGATCATGAAGATTCTTTTCTTTTAGCCCCAATCGAACAACGTAATGATAAGTCTCATCGTGCCTTATTATTACTCCATGGCTTCTCATCTACACCAGCAGTTTTCCGCCTTATCCTACCCTCTCTCGTCCTGTATTACGATGCGGTATATTGTCCTGTCTTAGCCGGCCATGCCGATAACCTCGATGCTTTCGCTAAGACAAAAGCGAGTGATTGGTTCTCACAAACCGAGCAAGTCTACGACAGGTTAGCCAATCAATTTACCCGAATTGATGTGATGGGGCTTTCTCTAGGTGGAATTTTAGCCTGTCATCTAGGCAGTTGTGTTAATTTACACCATCTTTACTTGTTGGCACCTGCTCTTGATTTACAGTTAGGGCTCAACAATGCAATTAAGCTCGCGAAAACATTAAACTGGCTCGGCTTTAGAAAAATACGTGCTGCTGCGGGTGATTTATATACTTCGCAAAACAGTGAACTCGCCTACAGGCAACTGCCGTTGCCAACGATCATTGAACTGTTAACTCTAATCCAGCAATTCCAATTTATACCACCAACCTGTCCGACCGATCTGTTCCTTGGCTGCCATGATCAGGTTGTGTCTTCTTGGCGAGTAGCAGATCGTTTTGCTGATAATGCGAATATTAACATCCATTGGCTTGCCAATTCTGCCCATGTATTACCTTTAGATGGCGATCAAGAAAAGATAGTTTCTTGCGTAAAACAGACCCTACTCTAATGGGGAAGCTATAACGTAACGATGATCAAACGCTGCTTTGTCTTGCGCAGAGCTGGGACTATTATAGCGACTATATTCACGCAGATCAGAGCGATTCCAGTCACGCATATCCAGCACAGAGCCGGCATAAGCCATGAAGTCAGCCTCCGTATCTGGGACTTTATAAAAATAAATATCACTCGCATCGGTGGCTAAAGTGTGTTGGTGTTTTATTGCCACTAAATCTGCAATAGCACGGTCATGTGTTTTAACGAAAGCATTTTTTGCCCGTAAGTAGCGGCCATTAAAATGAGCGGAATCCCATAATTCTACATCCAGCTTGTTGACCACACCGGCTAATTCAACAAAGCTTCTCCCTCTTTGGCAAATGTTTAACGCTTGGGATTTTACCCAGTACATGTTTAATCGAGCACCATCTCCAAGATCCAATTTAGGTAAATTTATCCTACCGGTTAATAAGACCCTCGTTTTTCCGGCGATACATAATTGCAAATAGGGGGAAGTAACGCCACTGATTTGCACAGTACCCCCACCACTAACATTCAGTTTACGCAGAATGATTGCACCACCCAGGGTTGTGTCCCCTGGATTATCAATACAAAGCTCCAGATGTCCCGAATGCAAATTGGTACCTTTTATTGTACCGTGGCCTTTGTAGGAAAAAGATTTTAAATCATGAGCACGGATTTCTACTGTTACCGCACCAATGCGAGGATAACCCTCAAGTAAGCTAATCACTAAGCTGTTATTTTTGCTTTTGATCATTACTTCTTCTAAATCCCGTGGATCACCACGGAGAATAACTTCTGGGTAGCGATAACCAGTATGAAGGCTGACATTCATTTGACCGTCGACCTTCACCCGAGTAAAAGGCGACACGAAGTGCTCTTGCACTCGCCCCTTTAAGATTGGTGGCAGTATTTGCGGGCTATGAGTACAACTCGCAAGGAGCAAAAGTATAAAAATTAACGTGAGATACCGCATCAATGTAGTCCATATCTCATTTACCCTAATTTCTCTACATTAGAGGAAGTTACTGTGATGCGCAATAGGAGATCTCTCTAATGGTGCGAGGTAAAAGCTCAGCCCTCTACAGCCATTGGGAACGTGAGCTCCGTCGTTGCGAGCGTTAGCTCCGTCATTGCGAGCGTTAGCGAAGCAATCCAGTGGCCTTAGGAGATGCCAGGAAAGGTCGCTGGATTGCTTCGTCGCTATGCTCCTCGCAATGACGTGCTTCACCTTCGGTTCGCAATGACACCATGAGCGCCGAACGTCGTAGAGGGACTTGAGCTTTATAGGGCAGTTACAGCTTCTGCTTGCAGACCTTTTGGTCCTTTAGTCACTACGAATTCTACACGTTGACCTTCGCGCAAGCTTTTACGACCAGCATCGCTGTTGATTGAACGAAAATGAACGAATACATCGTCTTGACCATTATCTCGGCTGATGAAGCCATAACCTTTATCATCATTAAACCACTTTACGTGGCCAGTTTCTTTTGTACCAGACATCACTTGACCGGTTTCTGTTGTACTAGACATTTCTACTTTCCAAATTAAATTAAACAAAAACAACTTGCGCTATACAAGATCCACAGCAGAATTATTATTTATTTACGACGCGATAAATTCGCTTCTTTGTGCTACAAAAGGAGGGATTTTCACGAAAAAATAACACTTCAGCTGGGGGATCTACAAACACAAGTTAATATATTATAACCTAGTAATTAACAAATAGCGAGGATCTACATAAAACGCGCCCTAAATAAGATGGGTAACAGGTTGGGTAAAATCAACAAATTCGTTCTGTAACTGCCTTGCTAACTCAAAGAGTAATTTATCTTGGCCTTTAGCTGCAGCAAACTGGACTGACACAGGTAAGTGATTATGATGCATAACGGGGATAGTCATAGCGGGCAAACCAGCCTGATTAAATAATGAAGTAAAGGGAGAAAACTCCATATTTTTTTGCAAGTAATTGGCAAAATTATCATCAGTAGGCAAACTGCCGATACGCAATGGTAATTGTGCCAAAGCCGGTGTCAAAAAAATATCAACCTCCATAAGTAACTCATACAATGGCCGCAAGCAATGATGGATTTTATTCTTCGCCATGATTAGCTGGGAAGCAGTTATTGACTTGCCCCACATCATGAATTCCAAGGTAATTGGCTCGAGCTCGTGTTTCTTTACCTCGCGTTTTAAGAGAATTTGCGCACTGTCGATTTCTGCAGCTACATTAGCTGCAATTATAATCAAGGTTGATTCACCAATTGCCTCTAATTCTAAGCTCAGCTCCCGTTCAACAATGTCGTGATCTAAGGATTTTAATACCCTAATTGTTTGCTCTAGCGCCTCCAGACAAGGTTTAGCAACTGGCACTGGTGGGAAAGCACCCTTTAGCAGAGCGAAGGTAAGACGCTGCTTATACCGACTTCGGCGGGGAAAACTTGTTAGTAATTGGCTTAGATTCTTTAAGTTAGGGGCGCTAAGCAGTGCGAATAAAAGAGCCGAATCGCGCACAGAGCGGGTTAGAACATGTCCTGCTGCCAAACCTGACCAAGATTCACCTGCAGGACCGGTTGGTATCAGTCCCGGAGTTGGTTTAAAGCCAAATAAACCACAACAAGCAGCAGGAACACGAATTGATCCGCCACCATCGTTGCCTGTAGCTACTGGAGCTATGCCCGCTGCGACTGCAGCAGCAGATCCACCGGAAGAGCCCCCTGGGGTACGATTTAAATCATAAGGATTTCTGCAAGGTCCATGCAAAATTGACTCTGTCACATAAGAAAGTCCTAATTCAGGTACGTTGGTCTTCGCAAAAGGTAGCATTCCTAAAGCAAGTAACCGCTCGATAAATTCACTGGTCACTGGGGAAGCCGCAGAGGCATAAAACCGCGAACCAGCCGTATAAGGTACCCCAGCTATCATGAAACCTAGGTCTTTCACTAAAACCGGCACACCATAAAAAGGTTCATCCCCCTGCATCATGCTAAGTTGTTGATAGGCCCAATCACTGCAATCGGTAACAACAGCATTGAGCACTGGATTAACCTGACGCATCCTTTCAATTGCACAATCTAAGGCCTCTTTAGGGCTTATCTGCTTTGTTTTAATAAGGTTAGCTAAACTATAGGCATCCTGTTTATAATATTCACTTAGCTGCATTGTCACTCCCTTATTCTAATCAGGCTCGTATTTCCTTTCTTTAAGCCATATTATAATATGTAAGAAAATATGGATAAAATGCTATACTAAAAAATGAGAATCATCTTTGAATGGGATAACAAGAAGGATAAAGAGAACCAATTAAAACACGGTGTTTCCTTTTAGCATGCCCAACAAGCTTTTTTAGATCCTAACCGTCTCATTGCGGAGGATTTAGAGCATAGTATAGATGAATCAAGGTATTACTGCTTTGGAAAAGTAAATAACGGTGTCATGACTGTTCGTTTTACGTATCGAGGCCATAAGATTCGTATTATAGGAGCAGGATATTGGCGCAAGGGGAAAAAAAATTATGAGCAAGAGAGAAATTAAATATACTGATGAGCCTATCGGTAAAATTAACCTAGTGAAAGATTTTTTACCTCCTCCCGATCAATTAATTTTAAAAGAAGAAACTGTCAAGGTAACGTTGGCTTTAACTAAAGAGAGTGTTGATTTTTTTAAAAAAATAGCGAAAGAGAAGCGTACGCGTTATCAAACCATGATTAGGGCACTGCTTGAGCAATATACAGAGCATTTCAGATAAAAAATCTGTGTAACTATTCAGCACTGTTCACCGAAAAATAATAATAAACCATTTTGCTCGACCAGGGATGAAAGGGATTTTAAAGCCCTTCGTTGATCATTATGTGGCAATAGTTATTTAACTATAAGTCGAAATTTAGCGCTACTTAATGTTTTTTACGAGTTTAGTAGCGCTAAATGTCCAGCTTGATGTTGGGATGAGCACGCGGCGGCCTATGCCACCGGACTACTTCACCGGCGTGTCACTCAATCAATCAGGTTTGAGGAGCGGGCTTGGGTTTTTCATCAACAACAGCCAGCGCCTCAAGTTGCGACTCAAGATTGATAAAATCATTTGTTCTTGCTTTACATAATGCCTTCATGGCATCTAAATCCATCGCAGCCGCAACAGGCGCGTACGCCCACCACACCTGCCCGCCCGTCAGGCTGTAGTCCGCCTTTATTATTGCAAAATCAACACCTAATTTAGAACCAACAGCGAACCAATTTTCATCGGCCGTTTCGAAATTATAAAATTGTTTTGAGGCCGGTAACACCAGCTGTTGTGTAAAATCCGGTAGAGGATGAAAAGGCCTATTAGAGCAGTATTCGTGAACGACATGCATCGGTAATAGCCTTTGTGCGCCACCTACACCCTTTTTCCATTGTTCATCTGCTTCCTTTGTCCATTGTTCATCTGCTTCAGCCCAATTAACGTCAGGTCCATCGAAATCAACTTGGGTCTGCAGTGCCTTAATGATAGTGTTCTCAAAATCAAAATGATGCTCGCTGAATCGTTCTCCGTTGAGACTGTAGGTAATACCATTCGTTATTAGGTTTTTATATTGAGACTGTAATGTTGCTATAACCTTTGACCTCTTTTCGTTTTGAGGTATACACTCAAGCATCACTGTCCACATCGGCTTATCTTTCGCCCAAAGCGTGTATTCAAAAAGACTGATTTTTTCAAATGTTCGACCAGAACAATCCGTCACGCTCCCCTGTTCATAGATGAGCTCAATAGTGTCCGTTAGCATTGCTTTGACAATGCCATACTCACCACGTGTACCATAATGTAAAAATTTACGGGTATTGAGAATCGGGGTAAATAGAGTCAAATAGCGCTTGGAAATTAAAGCATAATTGACTACATCACTTGTCGGTAAATGCTGTGCTACTGCAACTTGCTCATCGGGGCGTAATTGTAAAAATTGTTCTATTACGGATTTATCTTGCACGAGTATTGCTCCACTTGGGAATTAAAAAAGCAGATTATAATCGATTTTGCTGTGCTTGCAAATATCAATTTGAAATTATTTCGTTCAATTGGAATCAAATAAAGGCCGGCAAATAAATAGGAATGAAAACTGATGTCTTAAATCTGTGTAATTATTCAGCACTGTTCACCAAAAAATACAAAAATCTAAGGCCTGTTGGCATTATCACTCCCTAAAGGCGATGAATAGGTGGTAGTGTGTTGGCTTTCTCTTTGCTTGCTGCAGAGGAAAATTTGAAATTAGCCACACATTGCCATAGCGCTTGCCCTTGCCATTCTTTATTTGCTCCATCATGATATAAGACTTGAGAAAGCTGATGGATTTGCTGTTTTAATGCAGGTTCGTCAACTGCATTCGCCAATTCGATCAAATTCAATAAATTTGCCTCAGGCCATAGTAAGCATCCCCATTTCAGTAGGGCATCTCTTGCCTGTCTTGGATTATTACTTAAACAAGCTGCTTGTAATTGCTTTAACACTTGGCCTTTATTTTGAGAAGAGGATGCTCGCTTAAATGGCTGCCAGCGCCAAGCAGCCATGGTAAGCAGCCAAGCTAAGGCAAACAAACCCGCTAGCCACCAGGCAAGGTTAGCTTGGGGCTTAGTCACAATTAAATCATTGGACTGTTGTTCCTCTTTAGATAGGGCTGGCAATGGCGTAGACTGCGCTACTACGGTAGCGTTATTTTGTTTGTTCTGGCTAGCTGCAGGAATAACATCGATGATAAAGCCAGGCAAAGAGCTTACTTCGTCTTTCCCAGTAGCCGTATTAAACCAAGGTACGCTTAGAGGAGGTATGCTTACTTTGCCTGATTTATTGAGTAAGTAAGTCACCTTAACCGTCGCAGCACCCACCAAATCCTGCTGGTTGAACCGAGTAGTTTCTGTAGGTTTTTCAGGATAAATACTAAACTGATCTGAACGTCCAAAATCCAGTGGTGGTAACAATTGCGCAGGTACCGCAACGCCTTGCAGGGTCACGGTTCGCTCTAAAGTAGAACCCTCAGTTAAAGCCCCCGTACTTTTATCATAACTTTCACTGAGAGTAACTTGTTTAGCAGGCAGCCAATTCCTGTTTTTATAGTGAGCGGGGATAGGTTGCACCTTAAGCACTCTAGACTCAGCCTGGATACTAACCCGCCTTGGGCCAGTAAAATCATAGACCAAGGCACTAAAAACAGGCGGTTTAATTTTTAAATCACCACTTTTTTGCGGAAATAAAGCAAATTGCTGCTCTTCTACTGCGTAGGTCCTCCCATTTCTATTCACTTGATAACGTCGTTCGTCCCCAAAAGGGACAAAAAGGGCATCCTCGACTTGGGGGGGTAAATAATTTGCATTAAGCAATCGACTAGCGTTATACAACCTTACAGTATAAATGACTTGTTGATTGATATACGGTTTACTGACATTAGAGTCGGCAAGCAACATAACATCTTGTTGTCTCTGCTGTTGTTGCATTGCGCCAGGTTTCGTTGTATTTGGCTCTCTAACTCCTGGTAGTTGTCTTATTTCTATATTGATAGGCTTAGTTTTTTCCTGCCCTATCGTTATAGCCGGGATAGGGAAAACCCCACTTTGCTTTGGTGTCAACTCAATTTTCCATTCACTGACAGTATTTACGCGGCCATTGCTAAGGGTATAACTGACATTGCTCTCCGTCCCAACAATTGTAAAATCCTTCTGCAATGGGGTTAGATCCGGTGATAAATTAATTTGCGATCCCTCAGCTTTCAAGGTCAAGACGAAATTTTCTCCCATTTGAACTTGCGGTGATTCAAGCTGTAAGGAAACAATAGCAAAAGCAACCCCACTGCAACACAACAACAATAGACTTAATAATATTCGTTTCATTACTACCACCTACCTTCTCTACGGAGATGATCCCGCAAAAATTTTTCGCGCATTAATCCACCCGGATCATCTGGAATTAATCGTAACCACTGCTCTTTCGCTTGTTGTTTTTCAAGATCCTCAGCAGATTGTCCTGCTGTTCCTTGATTAGCCTGTTCATTACCCTGCTGATTCTGGTCTTGTTGATTCTGGCCTTGTTGGTTCTGATCCTGTTGGTTCTGGCCTTGCTGGTCCTTGTCTTGTTGGTTCTGACCTTGTTGATTTTGACCTTGTTGGTTCTGACCTTGTTGATTTTGACCTTGTTGGTTCTGACCTTGTTGGTTCTGACCTTGTTGATTTTGACCTTGTTGGTTCTGGTCCTGTTGGTTCTGGCCTTGTTGATTCTGATCTTGCTGGTTCTGACCTTGTTGGTTCTTGCCCTGTTGATTTTGCCCCTGTTGCCCTTTGCTATGTTGATTTTTCTTTAACAGATTGGCTAATAACTTGCGATTAAACGATGCATCCTTGTTACTGGGATTAATCGCAAGCGCCTTATCGTACGCCTTAATTGCCTTTTCGTATTGGCCCAAATGCGCTAATGCATTGCCCTTGTTGTAGTAAGATTGCTCACTCTGCAGTACTTGGTATTGTTTTGCTGCTTGCGCATAATCGCCGGCGCGATAAGCTGCTGCTGCGCGCCAATCCTCTTGCTTAAACATTATTTCAGCCTGTTTAAACTTTCCACTTTGCATCAGCATTTGCGCCTGCTGATCGTTGGTCAACCACAAATCAGACCAGCTGAACGCAAAACCATTACCAGTAGAAATCAGTAATACCAAAAGCCACAAAATCCTCATGTGGTTATCCTCTGGATCCACCCTCGTCTAAACACCGGTAACAAAAAAACAAAAGCTGGCAACAAAAACCAGCGCCCTTCATCCCGCCATACAGGAATATCGTTATCCTCGTTTAGAGCAAATTTCTCTTTATTCATCGAGCCCCTTAACCATCGATCGAGGTCATCTGAGGTATCGCTAAAAGGAAGTAATTGTCCCTGACCTGATGCAGCTAAATCTTGATATAAAGGACTCAGTGTCTTATTAGCAATAACGGGCATTATCGACGTATAAATTTGTTTAGCAGCAAGGCGTTTCGCCACCGCAGACGCACTCGAACTCGGTGTTTCTCCCGTCAACACCAATATTTGCCCTTCTTTATATCCCGCATTCGCTATTAATTGGCCTGCTTCTTCCAGAGCAGTATCTAATCGCTGCCCTTCAACTGGCATAATATCTGGACTTAGTGATGACAACAACGAATCTATCGTGTGTGCATCATCGGTAAGCGGCGAAACAACAAAGGGTTCGCCGGTATAAACGATTAAGCCAAATTGCCCGACATCACGACGTTTAAATAAATCATGTAATTTAAATTTAGCACGAGTTAATCGGTTGGGTATTAAATCATTCTCTAACATTGCATTTGACATATCTAAAACCAACACTCTAGGCTGGATTTGTTTAAACGAGGGGACAGGTAAGCGGGACCAGGTTGGACCCGCTAAACTAATGCACATGCATAATCCGCTGATAAATAACGAAAGCAGGGCGAGATGACGCCGATTCTGTCCTTTAGACTGTATTAAATGCTCAAGTAAATGCCTATCACAAACTGCTGCCCACGCTAATAATCGCGGGCTTTGACGCCATAAAGACCATAATAAGCCGAGTAAAGGTAAAATAGCCAAAAGCCACCAAGGGCGAAGAAAGTGAAAGGCACTCATGTTTTCATAGCCTCCCGGCGCGATAAAAAGGCGGTCAAACCTCCGCGCTCGCCTAGCCAATACAATAACAGTAGAAGGGCTAATGCTAGAGGCCAAGGGTAATAATCATGTTGTGGGCGAAGGCTTGCTTGATCTTGCCGTACTGTTTCTAGTTGATTAATCGTTTCATAAATAGCGTGTAACGATTGAGTATCCGTAGCACGGAAATAACGTCCACCGGTAATTTTGGCCACCTCTTGTAGAGTCTCTTCATCCAAATCCGAGGCAGGGCTTGGATTAAAGAAGAGCCCACCTGATAGCGAACCCGATTCAGCTCCCAAACCGATAGTATAGATTTTGATATGATCTAATTGTGCTAATTCGGCTGCCTTTAATGGCGGCAATACACCTGAATTGTTTGCCCCATCCGTGAGTAAAATAATCATTCGCCCCTCTTTAAAAACCTCCCTCATTTTCCCCCTCTCCCCAGACATGGGGAGAGGGTGCCCGAAGGGCGGGAGAGGGGATGCTGGTGCGAAGTTCTTTATTGATATTTGTCCGACAGAACTAGGGTGGTTTGGTAAAACATCTTGCAAACGCTTTACCGCCAAACCAATAGCATCACCTATCGAAGTGGTTTGTCCTGCTAGGCCAACCGTTGCATCCTTAAGGCGTAACAACACATTTTGCCGATCATAAGTAAGGGGGGTTTGTAAATACGCATGAGTACCGAAAAGAATCAGACCAATCCGATCGCCCGTTCGGGCTTGCACAAATTGTTCTGCAGCGCGTTTAACTACAGCTAAACGACTGACTGGGCGGCCATTGATTAACATATCAGTCAATTCCATGCTACCGGACAAATCAAGTGCTAGCATGATATTACGCCCCTCTCGTGTTAATGGCTTAGGCTCACCAACCCAACGAGGCCCTGTTGCAGCAAGCAATAATAAGCACCAAATTAAAAACAACAACCTTATCTGGCCTTGCCCAGCAAGTGCAGTTTTTTTCTTATCGATTATAGCAAGCATTGCATTATAGAAAGGAACCTTTAGCGCAAAAGGCAATTGCAGTGCCACACGAGGAATTAAAAACCAAATCAACAAAGGCAATGGTAAGCCGATTAAAACCCAAGGCGAAGCTAGCTCGAACATGGCACCCTCCGCTGCTTGATCCAAGCCCTTGCGCCATAAAATAAAGGCTGTAAATCAATACCACTCGCCGCTTGATAGGGGATTTCCAGCAGATAATCGCGTAGCTGGTTAAAATCAATCCTTTTTGATGTCCGGCTAAGGAAAGTAAGCCAGGCTTCACCTTGTAAGCTAGCCACTTCTTCCCTAGGAAAGTAAACTAAAGCAACACGGCGTAATAATTCGGATATTTTCATACTACACGATTGACTATCACGCTCAACTTGGTATTTCCGTTCATATATTGCCAGCAATTGCAAAGCCTGGCGTTTAGGTTGTCCATTAAGATAAGTTCGTCGGGTAACATAGATTAACAACCCTATAAGAATAAACACCAAAATTAGCAAGGCATACCAACCAGGTGCCAACGGCCACCAATTTACAGGGACTGGTAAATGAATATCGTGTAATTTTGCAAGCACCTGCAGCTCAGCCACGCGACCTCCTAGGAAAAGTCTGCCGTACCAACTGAGGTAAATTCGCCTCTGCAGTCAATTGCACATATTGTATTTGCAAGCGCTTAAGCTGAGCTTGCAAACTAGCAATTCGCTGGTCACAGTAATTTTGATAGGCCAGCGTTACTTCTCCAACCGTCGTATCCAGTAAAAGTTCCTGTTCTCCATTAGTAATAGCATAATACTGCGGCTTTGGTGGTGAAAGCTCGAGCGGGTCGCAAACATGATAAGTAATTATATCGTTATTACCATGTAATTGACTTAAATGTTGCTCGCTATCAGCATCCATATTATAAAAATCGCTGATCACAACGATGATACTGCCTGGACGAGTTACGCGCCGAACACGGACTAGGGCTTCACTTAAGGGCTTGGGTTGTGCACTATTGTTTATAGTTCCTACCTTGGTGTATTGGCTTAAAGAAGCTAATAACGGCAACACCCCCCTTTCGCGACTGCGTGGCGTAAATTCATTATGTTCTTTTGCTGAAAACAATAACCCGCCTACTCGATCCCCCTGCTTGATGGCAGTCCAAGCAATCATTGCTGCTAAGCGAGCAGCAATAACAGATTTTAATGCGAAGCGTGTACCAAAAAACATCGAGGAGTTGAAATCGCTGAGAATAACAACTGGACGCTCTCTTTCTTCTTGATAAAGCTTGACGTAGGGGCGACCTGTGCGTGCAGTTACTCGCCACTCCATGTGGCGAATTTCATCCCCCGCTTGATAATTTCGTACTTCGGCAAAATCCATCCCCCGACCACGTAATTTAGACAAATGATTGCCACCTCGACCAACACGACCTTCAGGGTTATAATTCACTCGTTGTGCATAGCGCCTAAGTGCAATTAACTCATCAAGCTGAACATAAAGCCCTTCCATCTTAACAAACCCTAAGGAACAGCAACTAGACGTAATAAGGAGTTGATGAAATCATCACTACTTACTCCCTCTGCTTCAGCTTCAAAGCTCAACAAAATACGATGGCGAAGAACATCATGAGCAATCAAATGGATATCTTCTGGTGTCACATAATCGCGACTAGCCAACCATGCATATGCTTTGGCACAACGATCGAGAGCAATAGTTGCCCGTGGACTTGCCCCAAAACGCAGCCAACGTGATAATTCATCGCTATAAACTGCGGGGTTGCGAGTAGCAACAACCAATTGCACTAAATAATTTTCTAAAGCCTCGCTGGTATGCACCTGCAAAACCTGCTGTCTAGCCTCAAATAAAGTGACTTGACTTAACCGATTGATTGTTATGGGCTCTTTCCCCTCATTACCTATCGCCTCTCGCCTCGCTAAAGCTAAGATATCAGATTCCACGTGCACATCAGGGTATCCAATCCTGACATACATCAAAAAACGATCAAGTTGAGCCTCTGGTAATGGATAAGTCCCCTCTTGTTCGATAGGGTTTTGCGTTGCCATGACCAAGAATAACTCTGGCAATGGATAGGTTTTACTCCCTATAGTGACTTGCCGCTCTGCCATTGCCTCTAACAAAGCAGATTGCACCTTTGCCGGGGCACGATTGATTTCATCAGCAAGGATAAGGTGGTGAAAAACAGGGCCAGGTTGAAAAACAAACGAACCATTCTCAGGATGATAAACATCTGTACCGGTTAAATCACCTGGTAATAAATCGGGGGTAAACTGAATGCGGTGAAAATCACCTTCAACCACAGAAGATAACTCTTTAACAGCGCGAGTTTTTGCTAACCCTGGCGCACCTTCAACAAGTAAGTGGCCATCAGCGAGTAAAGCAATTAACAAGCGCGACACCAAGCCTTTTTGCCCGAGAATACGCCCGTTAAGATAATTGCTTAATTGCAAAAACTGCTGCTGCACTGTTTGTGTAGAACTTTTGTCTAACTGCTCCATTCATCATACCTGTGCAAAAAAATAGTATCCTAACGTGAAACTAAGGTAATGCCAAGTTTGAGATTGGATCGGGGCCTGTTTATCCGCTCCCTAACGGTCGCGGCTCGGTACAGGGACGGCAAATGTGGGTTGGGGCTGAGAGACTATCACGATAACCGAGCCGCGACCGTTAGGGAGCGGATATCAACCCCCCCCTTGATAATCTTTACGCAGCTCCACTGGCATTAATTCCTGTATGCGCTTATAAAGCTTAACTATTTCTGTGCAAAAAACATGCAACTGTTGCCGATCATCCCATTGCCCATAATCTATCCCCTTGCGAAAAGCATACTGGCGGGCTAATTTCTTTAACAGTTGTACATCCTGATTAGACAACCCTACTTCAGAGCTTAGGTCAAGCAATTCAATTAAATTCTTATTAATGGCTTTATAATCATGCAATAAATAAGACTTTAGCGTTAATTCAAATGCCGAATACATAAGAGAAATAAAAGGGGCTAACGTATCCACTTCACCATGCCCAGAAACAACAATTGCCGCATTATCACGCAATAAGTGCTCAGCACAATACGCATGTTGGGTAGCGATCGTTAATAATTCTAGCGGGGAATAATATCTTTTTTCCATCATTGAACCTAAAAAATAAAGTACAGCGCCCGTCATCCTGAGCGCAGCGCCCGTCATCCTGAGCGCAGCGCCCGTCATCCTGAGCGCAGCGAAGGATCTCCTGAATGTGGCATAGTGCTCAACCAAGGAGATCCTTCGCCGTGCTCAGGATGACGGCTGTCTATCAAATAGAGACTCTAAACCATAATAAAGCTTGTCAAGTTTTTGCACACGCTGACAGGCAAGAATAATGCCGGGCATAAAGGAGGCTCGATCGATGCTGTTATGGGTAATAGCCAGCGTTTCTCCAGGAGAGCCGAAAATGACTTGTTGGTGAGCAAGGATCCCTGGTAAGCGAAGTGAATGAATACTAACCCCATGATGTGCCCCCCCACGGGCGCCAGGTACAAGTTCATGTAACGGGAGTTCAGTTTTTTTCGCCACTCTTGCCTGCGCAATCATTTCTGCTGTTTTTAATGCCGTGCCTGATGGTGCATCTAATTTTTGTTGGTGATGAGCCTCTATTATTTCTACTTCAGGCAAGATACGGGCTGCTTCCGCAGCAAAGCGCATCATCAAAACGGCGCTGATGGAGAAATTAGGGGCGATAATGCCCCCCAATTTTTTTGCCGCACAATGTTCCTTGAGTATTTGAATTTGTTCATCGATTAAACCACTAGTCCCTATAACTGGATGAACACCACTTGCAATGATGGATAAACTATTGGCAAAAACACAATCGGCACGGGTGAGGTCAATGACAATTTCTGCATGAGTTGCATCGATCGCCTGACACAAATCATCTTGCCTACCTAAGCGTCCTACTAATTCGAAATCAGGATGATTTTGTATTGCTTCACAAGCAAGTACCCCCATTTTCCCTTTCGCACCATTTACAATTACACGAATTTGCATGCCTTCTCCAGACTTAATGAATCTAGTCCTTAGTTTCCTTTTTTGCTGCCTTCGCTTCTTTTTTCTCTTGTTTTTTTCTTCTTTTACTTTCTAATTCAGCACGGCGGGCTTCGCGTACGACACGCAAGGCCCATATACTTGCTAGAGGCCAGCCAATAACTGAGGCTTGCAGAATTAAAGCCACCAAAGCACCACCGGGGTTATCTTCTATTAACAGTGCTAACCACGGCATAAAAATTGCCATTAGTGATATAATAAGACTTTTTATCATCTACTTATTGACTCCAGCCCGACCTAAGTAAAGTATACACTGATTAATTTTATAAGAGATCACCCTCCTTTCTGAAATTTACACCCTTTTACAAGTAAGAATTTGATTTTAACGGTTTCTTTATGACGTAAAAGGCTTGCAAATCAAAGGTAAACGCTGTACATTGTATGTGCATTTTTAAACGGAAATTTATTTTCCTAATATAGCAATCTACATCCCGCGCATTCGCCAAACAATCTTTATTAAGCGGTGTTGTTTTTGTTATAGAGGTTATAAGGTTATCTAACGGGGTAGTAGTCATGAGAAGACAAGAGCTTCATCCACGCACAGCTGTAATTAACAAATCACAAAAAATTAACTCTAAGAAAGCTCGTAGCGATGCTTTATCTTGGTTAGCAAGTTTCTTTCCACAAGTGTTTGATAATACGTTGCGAATTCGACCACTTAAAGCAGGTATTATGAATGATATCCTCGCCTACGCTGATCAAGCACAGGATGCTGGGATCTCCAAAAGTAAATTGCGCGAAGCAGTTGTTCTATTTACGCGACGTGTTGATTACTTGACTTGCCTTAAGGCGCGAGAAATGCGTATCGACTTGCAAGGGAACTCTGTCGCCGTAGTCACTGAAGAGGAGGCGGAAAGGGCGGCTTCTAAAATCAAGAAACGGGTTGAGAAAAGTGCGCGTAATGCCCGCAAAAACCTCATTAGCAAAATGGCAAGTCAGCCTACTCTAAGAGCAGCACCTCATTCATACAATAATTATCAATCCAACCAAGAGGCGCCCCCTCCTTACCCAGAACGTTCTCCTGCTTATAGCGCACAAAACACACCTCAGCCATCACGTTCCGCACCAGTTGTGGTGAAACATAAGGGTGCACGACAGTATGATCCGAATGCGGTTGCCCGTTTAAAGGAAAAATTAGGCTTACGCAAAACCGAAGTGGAAAATGAAAATATTGAATGAACATCACCGTCATTGCGAGAGTAGCGACGTCGTCATTGCGAGGAGCGTAGCGACGAAGCAATCCAGCGACCTTTCCTAACATCTCATAAGGCCACTGGATTGCTTCGCTACGCTCGCAATGACGGCGTGTTTGTTCGCAATGACGCCCCTGGAACCATGGACTAGAGACCTGAGCTATTACGGGTTCTCGTACTTTTTAACAGGCCTTATCCAACCGACAATAGTGGCTTGCTTGCTCTCAGTTAAAGTAAGTTCACCAGCGGGGACATCATGACGAATAGTGCTACCTGCACCGATAGTTGCGTTGGCGCCTACACTAACGGGGGCGACAAATTGGGTGTCAGAGCCGACAAACACGCCATCCCCAATGGTTGTTTGATGTTTGTTCGCCCCATCGTAATTGCAAGTGATAGTGCCAGCACCAATGTTTACCTTTTTGCCAATAATTGCATCACCTAAATAACTCAAATGGTTGGCTTTTGTTCCTTCGCCCAGCACAGCGTTTTTAGTTTCAACAAAATTGCCTATTCTGCAATGAGCAGCAAGCTTAGTTCCCGGCCTTAATCGTGCGAACGGACCAATATGGCAATCGTGGTCAATTATGCAACCATCAAGGACCGAGTTAGCAAAAATCTCGCAATTCTCTCCTAGACTGACATTATTTAATACACAGTTAGGGCCAATTCGGCAACCCTTGCCCAGACTGACCTTGCCACTGCAAATCACATTGATGTCAATAAATACGTCTTGCTCACAAAAAAGTTCGCCGCGAATATCGAAACGGTTTGCATCAGCTAGGGTTACGCCGGCAAGCATTAGTTGTTCAACAGTTCGTTTTTGCCAAGCACGCTCTAACAACTGTAGCTGCAAACGATTGTTGATCCCTTGAATTTCCATAACATCAGTAGCTGATACTGCAGTGATCGGCCATTGTTCGGCAACTGCCATGGCAATAATGTCAGTGAGATAATACTCACCTTGGGCATTGCGGGCACTCAGCTTAGGTAACCAGCGCGCTAAACAAGTTGCTGAGACACAACAAATTCCACTGTAAATTTCTTTAATTTGTTGTTGTGCTGCAGTTGCATCTTTGTCTTCGCAAATTGCCTGGATTGCCCCTGACTCATCACGGATTAGACGGCCAAGGCCAGTGGGATTATCAACCCTTGCAACAAGTAAACTTAATGCTGTCGTTTTAGTTGAGCTACTACGACTACTGTCGATTAATGTGCTCAAAGTTTGTGCTTTAATTAATGGAACATCACCTGACAGTATTAACACCTGCGATTCATCTGGAATATAGGGCAGAGCTTGTTTCACAGCGTGTCCGGTGCCTAATTGCTCAGCTTGTAAGATCCAATTGACTGGTAAATTTGTCAGGGCCGCTTTTATTTCTTCACCACCGTGACCATAGATCACATGGATAGCATCAGGATTTAATTGCTGGGCAGTGTCTACTACCCACTCAAGCATTGTTTTACCGGCTAAACAATGCAGTACTTTAGGGGTAGCAGAATGCATGCGCTTGCCTTGTCCGGCAGCTAAAATGACTATTTGTAGTGACATAGGCTTACTCCATTAGGGTCTGTCAACAGACCCTCTCAAGGGGTTAATTCCCCGCATAAGTTTGTTTCTATTAACGCTTTGATTTGCTGATTATCTAAATTCTTGCTGAATAAATACAGCAATTTGCAATGCGCAGCTTCTGGTGTCATATCGTGGCCGCTAATTAATCCAGCTAATTTTAACGTATAGCCAGTAGCATATTGGTTCATTTCAACCCTTCCTTGCTGACATTGGGTGCAATTGACGATGATCACCCCTCGCTGACAGGCTTCTTCTAACAATTTTAAAAAATAGGGATCATTGTTTTGAGCATTACCGCTACCATAGGTTTCGAGAATTAAACCGCGCAGTGGTTGTTGTAAAATGTAATCCAACACGTTGGTGGCAAATCCCGGGAAAAGCCGAAAATTAGCAATAAATTGTGGGCTTAATGTTTGTAAGTGAAATGCTTCTTGTGGGGGCGGTAGTAATAGTTCTTTGTGCAGATCAATGCTAATGCCGATTGTAGCTAGGTGAGGGAAATTAGGGGAAGAGAAAGCATTGAAGAGCTCGGCACTGATTTTTTGCGTGCGATTACCACGCAATAAATGTTGGTTGAAATAAATACATACTTCATTGATGGGTTCGTGAGCACAAAGCCATAGGGAAGTAATTATATTATCTCTTGCATCATTACGTACTGCGGATAAAGGAAGCTGTGAGCCGGTAATGATCACTGGCTTGGCAAGATTTTCTAGCATAAACGATAAGGCTGAGGCAGTGTAAGCCATCGTGTCAGTACCATGAAAAATCACGAACCCATCAAAATTTTGATATTCAGCAGAAATATCACTGGCAATGCGATTCCAATCGCTGGCCGTCATATTCGAGGAATCAAGCAAGGGTTGGTATTCTTTGATGGTATAATTTGGCATTTCCGTGTGCTTTAGCGCTGGAATTTGCGCGAGAGCTGATTGCACATAACCTAAAGCGGGCTCATAGCCATGGGTGGTTTTCACTGAGCTAATAGTCCCACCAGTATTAAGAATCAAAATGTGCTTTTTCATAAAAATAATTATCCTCAAAAAAATAGCAGGAAACAAGTTGTTGGGGTGCGAACGATTTATTTGCCAAGCTCTTCTACTTTGTGGAAAAATTAGGGTATGAATAGTTTATTGTAAGCAGTGAAAAAATGGTTATTGATCGTGCCGGATACCGGTTGAACGTTGGTATTATTTTAACCAACGCATCCGGTCGAGTGTTTTGGGGAAGACGCAGCGGCCATGATGCTTGGCAATTTCCACAAGGCGGGCTGGCTTCTGGAGAAAATGCATTAGAGGCAATGTACCGAGAGCTCCGTGAGGAAGTAGGTTTAGACAGAGAAGATGTAGAGGTATTAGGTGTCACAAAACGTTGGCTGAAATATCGTTTGCCTAAGCAATATCTTCGCCATGGGAGCGTGCCTTTGGTGATTGGTCAGAAGCAAAAATGGTATTTACTCAAGTTAATCGCCTCCGAGCAAAAGGTTCGTTTGGACTTAAGTGATTCACCCGAGTTTGATAGTTGGCGCTGGATTGATTACCACGAGCCGCCAGAGCAGGTTATTTTTTTTAAAAGACAAGTTTACGCTCAGGCGATGAAAGAACTGGAGCATCTGTTAAAAAAACGCCGCACTCCTTTTAGTGCGCGCCGTAAGCGAGGTAATCATAATCGATAAATGCTAAAAATATTAAAACGAATCGTACAGGATGTAACTACAGCAAGTCATCTAACTGAAGCCTTGAGCTATTTTGGTGCAGCGTGTGCGCAAAGCAGTTGATACTGACGCTGTTTCTGTTTTTCTCATTGATAATAAACATGCCGAATACGTATTAATCGCTACTGATGGTTTAAACAAATTGGCTGAGTTTAAGGTGCGTATTGGTTTAGATGTGGCCTAATTGGTTTGGTGGGGCGACGGGAAGAGCCGATTAATATTGAAGAAGCACCCTCTCATCCTGATTTTCACCACAACCCCTTACTGGGTGAAGAACATTTGCATTCCTTCTTAGGGGTGCCAATTATTCAGCATCGTAAACTCTATGGTGTATTGATGGCCCAACGAGCAGAAAACCGCTGTTTTGATGATGCGGAAGAAGCATTCTTAATCACCCTAGCTGCGCAGCTTGGTGGGATTATTGCTCATGCTGAGGCAACTGGCGAACTGGCACAGTTAACCCTACCCAAACCGTAGGGACAAGTAAAAGTGAGCCAGCACCCATGGCATTGGCCGGAGTTGGTTCTGTGCCGGGAATTGGTATTGGTACGGCAGTTGTGGTTTATCCTCCAGCAGATATTGACTCTGTTCCTTGGCATACGGTTGATGGCGGCATTGAAGACGAAGTAGAAGTTTTTTTCGCTGCTTTACAAGCTGCACGCGACGATATGCAACGTTTAAGTAAACGAATGAAATCGACTGTTGCTGAGGATGAGCATGCGTTGTTCGATGTGTATCTGCGTATTCTCGATAGAGATAGTTTAGGTGCTGAAGTTGAGCAGGTTATTCGTCAGGAGCAAATAAGTGCCCAGGCTGCTTTATCTACGGTAATAAAAAAACATATCCAGCAATTTGAAAGCATGGAGGATGATTATTTGCGTGAACGAGCAAGTGATTTTCGTGATTTGGGGAGGAGAGTTCTGGCTGAGTTACAACGCTCGCAACGTGAGGAAATTGCTTATCCGCGACGAACGATTTTAATCGGTGAAGAGGTAACAGCTTCTGCTCTTGCAGAAGTTCCAGAAGGGCAATTGGTTGGGGTTGTATCAGCGAAGGGTGCTAATAATTCCCATGTGGCGATTTTAGCTCGTGCTTTGGGTGTTCCGACAGTAATGGGTGTACGCGGATTAAAAATAGAGCATTTATCACGTCGGGCTATTGTGGTTGATGGGTTTTATGGCCATGTTTATATATCGCCTAGCCGCGCTAGTTCTTACCGAATTTAAAAAATTAGCGAAAGAAGAACAAGAGCTGAATCAAAGTTTAGTAAGTCTGCGCGATAAGCCTGCGGAAACACTTGATAACTATCGTGTGTCCCTACAAGTTAATACCGGTCTGGCTATGGATGCAGGGTTATCGATGAGTGTAGGCGCTGAAGGGGTTGGTCTTTATCGTTCCGAAGTACCGTTTATGAGTCGAGATCGTTTTCCTTCTGAGGATGAACAATATATTATTTATCGTCAGATCTTAAAAGCTTTTGCGCCAAGGTGTGTCACCATGCGCACTTTAGATATCGGCGGTGATAAGATTCTTCCCTATTTTCCCGTAGTAGAAGACAATCCTTACTTAGGCTGGCGAGGTATTCGCGTAACACTTGATCATCCTGATGTTTTTTTGATGCAGGTACGGGCAATGATGCGCGCCAGTGAGGAGCTTAATAATCTGCGCATCATGTTGCCTATGGTTACTAATTTAAGTGAGGTTGAGGAGGCGATTTTTTTAGTTGAACAAGCGTTTGAGGAATTATTAGAAGAGGGTTGTCTTATCGAAAAGCCAAAACTTGGGGTCATGGTTGAAGTGCCAGCAGCAGTATATCTTGCGCGGGAATTAGCAAAACGCGTTGATTTTCTTTCTGTGGGGAGTAACGATTTGACCCAATATCTGCTTGCTGTCGATCGCAACAATGCGCGTGTCGCGAGCATTTATGATTCCTTTCATCCGGCAATGTTACGTACCTTGATGAAGGTGGTTGAAGGGGGGCATGCTGCGGGTGTGGAGGTGAGTATTTGCGGGGAAATGGCCTCTGATCCAATGGCTGTAATCTTATTATTGGCTATGGGCTTTGATACCTTGAGTATGAATTCAACCAGCTTACCGCGGGTCAAATGGGTAATCCGTAATATCACTATTGCGCACGCACGTAAAGTGCTCGCTGAAGTGCTGGAACTCGAGCATCCAGCTGAAATCAGGCTTCATTTGCAAAAAGCGTTGGAGCAGGAGGGGTTGGGCGATTTAATTCGGGCTGGCAAATCATGATGACATTTCCGGAAATTAACCCAGCGGCTTTTTCTCTGGGGCCAATCAAAGTCCATTGGTATGGTTTAATGTACCTAATTGGTTTCGTTGGGGGTTGGGCGCTAGCGCAGTGGAGAGTGAAGCACTATAAGTTAGATTGGACTGCAGAGCAGATTGGAGATTTGATTTTTTATGGGGCTCTAGGGGTAATTATTGGCGGTAGACTGGGTTACATGCTGTTCTACAATACTTATCAATTCTTCACTCAGCCCTGGGTGGTTGTAAAACTATGGGAAGGAGGGATGTCTTTTCATGGGGGTTTACTCGGGGTGGTTGTAGCGGTGTACCTGTTCGCACGCAGGTTTCACAAACCCTTTTTTCAAGTCGCTGATTTTATGGCACCTCTCGTTCCCTTGGGGCTTGCTGCAGGTCGACTGGGTAATTTTATCAATGCTGAATTGTGGGGGCGAGTTACTGACGTCCCTTGGGCAATGGTTTTTCCCAATTCCGATGGCCAACCGCGCCATCCCTCGCAATTGTATGAGTTAGGGTTAGAGGGGATCGGTTTATTCATCGTCTTATGGTGGTATGCAGCCAAGCCACGACCATTAGGCTCTGTATCGGCAATGTTTTTAATCGGTTATGCCATTTGCCGTATCATTGCTGAATATTTCCGGCAACCGGATGTGCAGCTAGGCTTTATTGCTTTTAATTGGCTGACTATGGGGCAACTCTTGTCAATTCCGATGTTATTAGTTGGTTTATGGTGGCTAATAGGGGATAAACGATGAGGACGTATTTACAGCTTCTCGAGCATATTTTGCAGCATGGGGTTAAAAAAACAGACAGAACAGGTACAGGGACCCTATCCATTTTTGCCTATCAAATGCGCTTTAAGCTAACTGATGGTTTTCCTTTAGTCACGACAAAGAAATTGCATACGCGTAGTATCATCCATGAGCTACTGTGGTTCTTGCGTGGGGATACGAATATTGCTTATCTACACGAAAATGGTGTAACTATTTGGGATGAGTGGGCAGACAGTAAGGGTGATTTAGGACCGATTTACGGGCGACAATGGCGTTCTTGGCCGAGTAGCGATGGGCGCGCTATCGATCAATTAGCCGAGGTCCTGCAACAAATTAAGACCAATCCTGATTCCCGCCGCTTGATTGTGAGTGCTTGGAATGTTAGTGAGCTCGATAAAATGGCGTTGATGCCTTGCCACGTTTTATTTCAATTCTATGTGGCTGAAAATCGACTTTCATGCCAACTGTATCAGCGCTCGGCTGATGTGTTTTTGGGGGTCCCTTTTAATATCGCCTCTTATGCATTACTAACCCATATGGTAGCTCAGCAATGTAATCTTGCAGTGGGCGATTTTATCTGGACTGGTGGTGATTGCCATTTGTATTTAAATCATCTCGAGCAAGCGCAAACTCAACTGCAACGTAACCCATTACCCTTACCTGAGCTTGTTATTAAACGCAAGCCAGCCTCCCTGTTTGATTATCAATTTACGGATTTCGAATTTGCTAATTATCAATCGCATCCGAGCATTAAGGCACCGATTGCTGTTTGATACATTCTGTCTATTTTGACTACTTTTTACCTAACTGCTATATTTGGCGCCTAGTAATTACGAGCATCCTAGTCCCGTGGGAGAAACATTAGCGAAGAACTTTGCACCAGCATCCCCTCTTCCGCCCTTCGGGCACCTTCTCCCCATGTCTGGGGAGAAGGGAAAATGAGGGAAGTTCTTTGGGAGGTAACACTATGTTTTTAGAATTCATAAAAGATAGACTTTCGAAGGTGAAAAGTTATTTATATGAGAACAGACGTTTTTTTATACCTCTTACTAAAGAGTTACGAGAGGACCCTGCAGCTAGGATGCAACGCGCACCTTTGAGACAATATTTTAAGGACACTTTTTCTGCATTTTTGGGAAAAAATGTGGATGAGCGCTCACCTGGTCGATTAGGACTATTTGACTATCTAACTTTAGGTATTCCTAGATTGCTCGTGAAGGCATTATTTGGTCTTGACAACGTCCTGGAGAGCTTTAATTACTTTATTCCCAAAACATTAAGCTTTGTTCCATGGGTTTTAGGGGGGGTAATTGACTTTATTCTTTCTGGGGTAGCACGTTACCTTGTAGCCGCAGTAGCCACGGTTGTATTGTCTCCAGTACTCTTAGTTACTTACCTCATTTCGAGCTTTGTTGGACTTGAACAATACGATAAAGCACTTAGGCTTAAAAATAAACAAAACCAGACTCTTGATGAGTACCTTTTTGATAAAATGGTGGATACAAATGACCTACGCCTAAGGGGAGCATCCATCATTACCAATAATGAAGGTACTAGGGTGATTTTAATGAGGCTTTCTCCGAAAGGACAGATAGAGCGCGGCCAGGATACTCCCCTCTCCTTTGATTTTGAAGTACCTGCACAACGTCAGACACAAGTAGGGAGGCTACTGGAGACATCTCAAGCTACCCAAAGTTTTGACGACCAGAGCCAAACAGAAAGCATACAAGCAGCGCTGGGTCTTAATATGTTTAAAACACGTTCTCGTATTTTGGAGAAAAGCCGCAAAGTTGATTTCGGGAACGATCAGCTTGACGAGATAAAAACCGCCCTTGGAATAGAGGCGTCCTTGCAAGCGTAGCTCCCGTCATTGCGGCGTAGCTCCCCCGTCATTGCGAGGAGCGAAGCGACGAAGCAATCCAGTGGCCTTATGAGATGCTAGGAAAGGTCGCTGGATTGCTTCGTCGCTTCGCTCCTCGCAATGACGGGTTAATGTTAGTTCGGTACGTTTTTCAGGCCCTGTATAAAAGCTCGCAATGACGGGAGCTACGCTTGCAAGGACGGCGCTATTCCGAGGGCAGCTCGTACCTCTTCAACACTAGTGTTGTCGACACTAAATTTTTTGCCTTCCGAAATACGAGAAGCCGCTTTAAACATATTAAGACCCAGCGCTGCTTTTATGCTTGCTGCCTGGTTATGTCTAGATCCTTGTGCTTGCGTATCGTCAGGTTGTTCTCTCCTTTCTTCTTGTCCTTGTCGAGGTAACTCCACATCAAATAGAAGAACACCCGTAACTCCTATTGGTGAAAGAACACCCGGTCGTGAAAAGCTTAATATAATCCTTTTAGTACTATTCTCTACAAGCTTGCTAGCAGTATCCCCTCTATCGTTCTCGGGACGTTGTCCCATCTGAGGAAGAGCTGTGACAACAGTAACAACTTGGTTTAGTGACCCCGCGTTCGCGCTAATACCATAAGCACAAGTTAGACGTAAATCATTTGCATCCAATCCATTGCCCGCAAGGTACTCACGAAGAGATCTGCCATCTGTATCTTTGAGTTTAAGAACTTCATTGTATTGTTCGGAGCGAACAGCACTTGAAATGACATTAATAACAAGCACTATTGGAGAAACTACAAGCGTAGCTACTGCCGCTGCAAAATAATACCCTGCCTCCACTAGCTTTCCTAAAACCCATGGAACATAACTTAATAATTTGGCAATAGAGTTGTCAAAGCCGTGTAGGAAGTTGGAAAAGCCAAATAACACTTTTGTGATCAATCTGGGAATACCTAAGGTTAGATAATCGAATATCCCCAAGCGACGTGGATTGTCAAACTGGTTACCTTGTCGACGGCTACTCCAGTCTTCTTTAGTCGGTTTTCCCGCAAATGCATAAAAAAGTATCCTTAAGTTTTCCTAGGAACCCTGTGCGTTGCGTTCTTACAGTAGGATGTTCTCGCAATTCTCTAGGGAGCGGCAGAAAAAAGTTTTTATCAAGCGGCATAATATAGCTACTCTTTATTTAAGAGCGTCAAACATACCAGTTATGCAAATAATAGTCAAAAAGGAGCAGTAAGCGGATTATACACATTATACGCGATACAAAGCTTGACTATAACGTTGCGTCATAGCCTAAACTTGGAAATAAGGAGGAAAAAACGATGAAACAATGGTACGCAAAAGAGTTAAGCCAACTCACTCAAGTATCGGTACGAACACTACATTATTACGACAAGATTGGGTTGCTTAAACCAAGTATGCGGTTACCGAATGATTATCGTTTGTACTCCGAGAAGGATTTACTAAAACTACAACAGATTATTGCGCTCAAATTTTTTGGTTTTGAGCTATCTCAGATCAAATTATTGCTTGCCAAACAGGAAAATGTTGTTGAGAACTTCGCGATGCAATCAAAATTTTTGCAAGAAAAAGCGGATGCTCTTCAAGAAGCAAGTATGATTTTAAAGCGCGTAACGGAGAGTTGTCGTTGTCATAAATCCATTCCTTGGGAAAATGTAATACAGTTAATTGAGGTATATCATATGACGCAACAATTAGAACATAATTGGGTTAAGGAAATATTCACGCCTGATGAATTAAAACAATACGTGGAATTCGAAAAAGAAATGAAAACGACGCTTCAAAAAGCTGTTTTTGAAAAAAATTGGCAGCAATTCATGATGGAGTTAAAAAACAAATTCCACGAGGATCCTGAATCAAAAGTAGGCATTGATTTCGGCAAGAGATATATGGAATGGGTCGATAGCATATATGGTAAAAAATATGCCCATCTTCGAACCAAAAAGTGGGAGCAAGGGTTTGGTGAGGGGAAAGGTCTGGATGAAATCGGTTTAACGCCTGAGTTACTATCTTGGATAGAAAAAGCTGTGAATGCCTATTATCCTAGAAAAAGCAGTTGAAGCCTACTGCGCAAGCCAAATGCACTGAATCTGCTCGGCTTTTTTGAATTTTTTCGCTCACCGTAGTGGTGACTACTGCTTTCACGAAAAAATTCAAAAAAGCCGAACATCTTCAGCACCTTTGACTTGCTCGCTACGGCTTCAACTGCTTTTTCTAGGATTATAAAGATAGAGTTCGAGATGTTCTTGATAAAGTTGGAACCATATCCTCTTCCACAGTGTTAAAGCTTTGGAATCAGATACTCGATGATATGTATGGCGATGATGAGGCTATAAAAGAGGCTCGCACAGGAACCATTATCGAAATGGCATTAAAGGATTGGGGCGTCAGTCAAGCGGCAAAAGATTGGCTAAGAGGCCTATCTAAATCGTAAGACGTGCATCTATCAGCAGCCCTGGCTTCGCCGGGAGCTGCTGAAAAAATTGACATAACAATATAAAAAAACCTATAATTAAGGCACAATATAGGTCTTTATTTTGGTCATTAAAATGCAAAATTTATATGCAACACAAGTCGCAAGTATCAGTGAATTAAAGAAAAATCCAACAAAAATTATTAATAATGCACATGGAATGCCTGTGGTTATTCTTAATCACAACATAGCCGCCGCTTATTTAATTCCAGTGGAAACCTTTGAAAGACTGATGGATGCGGTTGATGATAACGAGCTTAAGAATATAGTAGGACAACGCTTATCAACGCCATTTACATCTGTTAAGGTTGAGCTTGATGATTTATGAGTTACATTTTCATCCCCTTGCATTAAAAGAATGGAAGAAACTTTCGAAGGAATTGCAGGAACAGTTTAAAAAATTATTGAAGCGACGACTGGAAAATCCACATGTTATTTCTGCCAAACTTAGCGGTCAACTTAAAGATTGCTATAAGATCAAATTACATCAGGCAGGTTATCGATTGGTCTACCAAGTTAACGACAATAAAATGATTCTTTTGGTTGTTGCTGTAGGGAACTGGACTTTGGACAAACTTCGATCTGAACGGGCCCGGGCCCGTGGGCGAGCCCGAGCCCGCCCGAGCTCCGGCTAATCTACTTTTTGCGCCATTTTAGTCAACATCATAACAATGCGAATAAGTAAATCTCTGGCTAAGCGATAATGTTCTTCATGTATAATGAAACTATAAAGCAACCAACACAAGTGCAAAATGATTTTGAACGAATTATTCGAATGATTGGGACACCAGCTCAACCACCCAAACCCCGAAAAAAATCCCTTGGACGACAAGCGGGGAACATTCAGGTAAAACGCATGCGCCATCCTATCGTTAAAAAGTGGAAAAACACGGCTCTTGATGAAAAAATCATTGCATAATCAAGATAAAATAGTCAATAAATAGTGCAGATTGCGCGTTGTTATGCTGGAATATTGCTAATAATCTGGATTTGATTGTAACTTATCACTGTTCGGAGCTCGGGCGGGCTCGGGCTCGCCCACGGGCCCGGGCCCGTTCAGATCGAAGTTTGTCCAAAGTCCAGTTAATTAATAGGGTGGTAGAAATGCCATCCTTTAGTCACTGCAGCTTAACCATCTAAATTAAACATCTCTTAGCCCACAAAATAAAAATACCCTACCTCCGTCATCTATTTTGCAAAATGCAACATCAAATTGCGTGATCACGCTCAGTAAATTGATTGAGAGTCTTGGTTCAATCTATGCGATATCTAACTATGCGATTAAAAAAAGTGCGAATGTGGCTTCTGGTGTTACGGTGCCACAGAGGGTCAGCATTGTGGAGGATGACTTGGTAGCCATTAGCAGTCATATCGAAAGCGCTAAGGCGAATGTTATTGAAGAACTGCAGGAAGAGAATTTGTCAACTCCGGACGCATCTCACGGACAGTAACGCGGTTTGTCATATCGAACGAGAAATGTCACACCCAGAATCGTATAAAAGAAGCCACAAAAGTGGTATAATAGCTCTTTAGGTTAGCCATGTTAGGCAAAGAGGAACCTATGAGCGTTAACGCTAGTTATGATTCATCAAATATTAAAGTTTTAAAAGGCCTAGATGCGGTTAGAAAGCGCCCAGGTATGTACATCGGGGATACTGACGATGGGACTGGTTTACATCATATGGTCTTTGAAGTGGTCGATAATTCCATTGATGAGGCACTAGCCGGATATTGTCATGCAATTAAAGTTATCATCCATGCGGATGAATCAATAACAGTTCTGGATGATGGTCGTGGCATACCCGTAGATATCCATAAAGAAGAAGGCCGCTCTGCTGCTGAGGTTATCATGACTATTCTGCATGCAGGTGGAAAATTTGATGACAATTCGTATAAAGTTTCAGGTGGCTTGCATGGTGTTGGGGTGTCCGTTGTCAATGCACTTTCTGAAGAGTTGCATTTACTCATTCGCCGCAATGGCAAAATACACGAGCAACATTATCGTCATGGTGTTCCTGATGCACCCCTCGCTGTCACTGGGGAGGCGTCTAATGGAACTGGAACACAGGTTTGGTTTAAACCCAGTGCGAATACGTTTACTAACATTGAATTTCACTACGATATTCTAGCAAAACGCTTGCGCGAATTATCTTTTTTAAATTCTGGGGTCGCTATCCATTTGTATGATGAGCGCACGCAAAGGCAGGATACTTTCCGTTATGAGGGGGGTATTAAGGCTTTTGTAGAGCACTTAAATCGCAATAAAACACCTATTATGCCGGTTGTCTTTTCTCTGAATGCTGAGAAAGACAATATTGCTGTCGAATTATCCATGCAATGGAATGATTCTTTTCAGGAAACCATCTTTTGCTTCACTAATAATATCCCTCAGCGTGATGGGGGTACTCATTTAGCCGGTTTCAGAGCTGCTCTAACGCGAACCCTCAATTCGTACATTGAGAAAGAGGGTTTTGCCAAAAAAGCAAAAATTACTACCACAGGGGATGATGCGCGTGAGGGCTTAACTGCGGTGTTGTCTGTTAAAGTGTCTGACCCCAAATTTTCATCACAAACGAAGGATAAGCTCGTCTCTTCGGAGGTAAAGGCAGCAGTCGAGTCCATCGTTGCAGAAAAACTCAATGATTTCTTATTGGAAAATCCAGCGATTGCTAAATCCATTGTGGGTAAGATCATCGATGCTGCACGCGCTAGAGAAGCAGCACGCAAAGCAAGAGAAATGACACGACGCAAAGGGGCTCTAGATATTGCTGGGTTACCTGGAAAACTTGCAGATTGTCAGGAAAAGGATCCAGCGCTCTCTGAATTATATATTGTTGAGGGTGACTCAGCAGGTGGGTCGGCTAAACAAGGTCGTGATAGGAAATTCCAGGCGATCTTACCATTGAAAGGTAAAATTCTTAATGTGGAGAAAGCACGTTTTGACAAAATGCTCTCCTCCCAAGAAGTAGCTACGTTAATCACCGCCTTAGGTTGCGGTATAGGGCCAGATGAATATGATCCTGATAAGACTCGCTATCACCGCATTATAATAATGACTGATGCCGATGTGGATGGCTCGCACATCCGGACTTTATTACTTACTTTTTTCTATCGACAAATGCCGGAGCTAATTGAGCGCGGTTATATTTATATAGCGCAACCGCCACTTTATAAAGTTAAGCGGGGTAAGCAAGAGCAATACGTTAAAGATGATGAAACCCTGTATGAGTACTTAACGCAAAGCGCTATGGAGGGGGCAGAGCTCTTTCCAGCTCAAGGCGCGCCTGCAATCTCTTCCCTAGCTTTGGAAGAGTTAGTGCGAAAACATCGACGAGCTGAAAAAATAATTAAACGCCATTCCAGACGGTATAATTATGGAATTCTGAAAAGAATCAGCAAGTTACCTCAGTTGCAAAAAGAAGACTTCAAAAATCATGAGGCCATTACCAGTTGGGGAGAGCAACTGCATTCTAGTTTGCAGCAGCTGGATGATAAAACCCAGCAGTACACTGTAGATGTAGTCCACCATAAAGAAAATGATAATTATCTCCCGCGAGCAACGATAAAACAGCACGGTGCGGAGCATGCAATTTTATTGAATGTAGAGTTCTTTCTCTCTAAAGAGTATAAAGAGCTGACCACTTTAGGGTCAGGCTTGGCAGCGCTTCTTGAAGAAGGGGCAATCGTTAAGCGAGGTGAGAAAAAACAGCCAGTGGAGTCTTTCGAGCAAGCGTTGACATGGTTAATGGAAGAGGCAAAGCGTGGTCAAACAATTCAGCGTTATAAAGGTCTAGGGGAGATGAATCCAGAACAGTTGTGGGAAACGACCATGGATCCGGAAGTTAGACGTATGTTGCAGGTGAATATAGAGGATGCTGTGGCAGCAGACGAAATATTTACCACCTTAATGGGTGATAATGTTGAGCCGCGACGAGAGTTCATTGAAACGAATGCGCTGGATGCAGAAAATATCGATGCTTAACACACTGTCATTGCGAGGAGCGTGACACGCTGTCATTGCGAGGAGCGTGCGACGAAGCAATCCAGTGGCCTTATGAGATGCTAAGAAAGGTCGCTGGATTGCTTCACTGCGTTCGCAATGACGTGACTCACCTTCGGTTCACAATGACGAACATAAGATATGTTCCAAATAGAGGGTGATTTCTTTCAATACAAAGTGCCGCATCCTTGCGGCAAAGCACATCCATTGTGCTGGTCCCTTATGAACTTTGACATCCTGTCAGATTGAACCCCGTGCGGTATATGTGCTTTGGTCTTGGTCGAACAATAGCTGCAACATCCATGCCATCCTATGATTAAGTATACCTTCTCTTAGCGCATTGTCATTGGAAAACAAGATGTTCAATATGTAAGAGATTTCTCAAATAATTGGCGTCATTGTCTCGATATTGAACATATGTTTGGTTTGGATCCAGAGCACGCCCACCCAGGCAATTCGCTCCGGCACCTACCTTGCCTGTTCATTTTAACCTCATTTTAGATCCGCAGTAACTCCCCACGTCATCCCGAGCGCAGCGAGGGATCTCCAGCAAACGGCACGTATTTAAAAATTGTGCCAGTGCATGGAGATCCCTCGTCGCAAGCTCCTCGGGATGACGTGGGGAGTTACGATCAGCAAAAAGCAAGAAATGAGAAAAATATTATCTTATTGGCCATAAAGTTTTCTTTGCGGCGGCCGATTACAGCTTTGAGAGCAGTTGCCTGAATAAAATAATAATAAGGAGTAGGCAATGATAAAAAATCATCCTTTGCAAGATCTCTTTCTGAATGAACTACGGAAAGAAAAGGTTCCAGTGTCTGTATTTTTGGTCAATGGGATTAAATTACATGGAGTGGTTGATTCTTTTGACCAGTATATAGTGATGCTAAAAAATTCGGTAACCCAGATGGTTTACAAGCACGCCATTTCTACTGTAGTCCCCTCACGATTGGTCACGGTGCCTACTGGTGAGGAGGGTGAAAATATGGCAGACTAGCTACATTTTTCGCTAAGGGAAGTGTAGTCTTGTTTGAACGTCCACAAAGTGGCGAGCGTGCTATTCTGGTGCAATTGGCGCTCCCTGGTGTCGATGCCGAAAAAGCATTGGCTGAATTTAAGGAGTTGGCCCTTTCCGCGCAAGCAGAGATAAGGGCTTGTGTACTTGGCGCTCGCACTACACCCGAAGCTAAATATTATATAGGTCTTGGTAAAGCCGAAGAAATTCAACAACTTGTTTTAGCGCATAAGGTTGAGCTTATTTTAGTCAATCACGAATTGTCCCCATCTCAAGAACGGAATTTGGAACGATTGCTGCAATGTCGGGTCGTTGACCGGAGTGGCTTGATTCTCGATATTTTTGCCCAGCGAGCGCGCACCTTTGAAGGGAAGCTACAAGTTGAATTAGCGCAATTACAGCATATATCCACTCGTCTAGTTCGTGGCTGGACCCATCTTGAACGGCAGAAAGGGGGAATTGGTTTAAGAGGGCCTGGTGAAACGCAGTTAGAAACGGATCGTCGCTTACTGCGTGAGCGGATTAAATCCATTAATACACGCCTGGAAAAAGTGCGGCGCACTCGTTCACAAAATCGACGGGCTAGGCAAAAAGCTGCTTTGCCTACTGTATCATTAGTAGGATATACCAATGCAGGAAAATCAACCTTATTTAATGCACTCACCGGCGAGCATATTTATGTTGCCGATCAATTATTTGCAACGCTTGATCCAACGATGCGCAAATTGGAGTTGCCTGGTGCTGCCTCCGTAATTTTAACAGATACAGTTGGTTTTATTCGTGATCTACCTCATCAATTGGTTGAAGCGTTTCGTGCCACGCTAGAAGAGACAAAAGAAGCAGAATTATTGCTCCATGTTATTGATGTAGCAGATCCTTATTGGCGTGATATGGCTTTTGCGGTGCAACAGGTACTGGCTGAAATTGGTGTGACTAAGATACCAATGATTCAAGTTTTCAATAAAATTGATTTGCAGAGCGATTGGCAAGCTAAAATTGATCAGCAAGAAGACAGTTGTAAGGTATGGGTATCGGCTAAAACCGGTGCGGGGCTTGATTTACTTTGCCAAGCCATTTCTACCCAATTGCATGGGAATATTAGCGAGGAAGACGTTTTTATTGCACCCTCTGAAGCTAAACTACGCGCTAAGCTCTATCAATTGGATGCGGTTATTGCGGAAACTCCCATCGATGAAGGTGGATGGACTATGAAAATTAAACTCACACGGGCGCAACGATTGCGGTTATTCTCTCCTAAAGGAAGTTCTTAGGGAGAACCGTAGCTCTTCTCTTACCTAAAAGAAGTAGTTAACGGCCACGGCACCCGATACAAATTTAGCAGAATGAGGTCCAGTTACAGACAGCCAAACACCAGCAATAACGCCAAGGCTTTCAGTAAAATTATATTCAAGAGCTGGAGCCAATGATACTTGGTCTGATCCTTGTCCGCCAAGACTTGCAACAACCCCCCCCGGTGTAAATCCTGGGCTGCCATTAAAGCTCGTTGGCGAGCTGTGCGAGTAGACCGCTTCAAAAACAGGTACCCAATGTTGGGTTAATGAGTACTCACAAGCCAAATCAAGGGTATAGCTGTTTCCTGGGTTGACTCTGCCCTCCGTTAAAGCAGTACCACCGAAGGCGTTTACCCCATGTACAGTAACATTACTAGGGAATGAAGAAGCAAAGGTTAAACGAGTGCGTAAATAATGGTCATTTTCAAAGTCCCACAATCGCTGGAAATTAAAACCAAGCGTGGTTACATAAGCACCTGAGCCCGTTTTATCTGTACCAAGTTTGTTAGGGTTTAGGTTTTCAAACCGGCCGGTAGGAAAAGTCTCTTGGATGACCATGCGAAGATCAGGGATCCATCCCTTCCCTTCTTGTCTTAATAATTGCACCCCCATACCTAGGCTGTAATCGCCTATTTCAGTTGAGTGTTGATGTTTAAATCGGTTGTAATTAAAGGCCAGTGAAGTCTGTACGTCTAAGAAATTAGCAACCCCTGCTGTCAAAATGGGAACGGCTTGCATATTGCGGAAGTTACCGGGGTTAACGGTGTAAAATCCGTAGGGTTCAAAGTTAAAATGACCCACAGGAATGGTTTTTCCTGAAGGAGCAAGCAAAGGACCTGTCCACCACGGTCCCGCTGCTATTGCAGCCTTGGCAAACAAGAATAGAAATAGGGTTCCTAAAAAACCTCTGTTTGTCAAACGGGACTGGGGTGCTCGCGAATACATAATAAAGCCGATTGTGATTAGAAAATAGCATTCTAATCTTTTTTTATACTCGTTGCGAGCGAGTTTTAATGATTTTATGAAAGCCGAAATACCGCGAGCGTAGCGCCCGTCATCCTGAGCGTAGCGCCCGTCATCCTGAGCGTAGCGCCCGTCATCCTGAGCGTAGCGCCCGTCATCCTGAGCGTAGCGCCCGTCATCCTGAGCGTAGCGCCCGTCATCCTGAGCGTAGCGCCCGTCATCCTGAGCGTAGCGCCCGTCATCCTGAGCGTAGCGAAGGATCTCCTTAGTTGAGCACTATGCCACATTCAGGAGGTCCTTCGCTGCGCTCAGGATGACGGGGGGGGGGGGTGCTACGCTCAGGATGACGTGGCGTTACTCAGGCTTTTTAAAGTTTGGCCGCCGTATAATGTTCTGCTTAATTTTCCTTCAGGGTTAAAAACAAAAGTCACAGGCACACCGCGAATATTGCCCAATTTAAGAGCACGAGCAGGATTATTGCGCAAGCTGGGATAGTGAATTTTATATTTCTTAATTAGGGCAATTTGAACGGATAATGGTGATCTATCATAGTTAACTGCAAACAAGGCGACCTTATCTTTTTTGTTTTTATAAAAACGATTGAGTTCAGCAATTTCATCTAGACAAGGTTGGCACCAGCTAGCCCAATAATTAATGAGTACCCATTTTCCTTTTAAGCTAGAAAAAGAAATAGTTTGCCCCGAAACATCCTTTAAAATAACATTAGAGCCATAGGCACAACTGGTAATTATCCACCAAATTAAAACAGAAAAAATTAAATTTAAACGTCGCATCAGATTACTCCACTAACTAAATTATCGCTATTCTAACACAATGCAACAATTTTATAGGTATTGAGTAATTTTTTGCTCTGTTTTTTCACGCGTAGACCTTGGCTCCCTACGGAGCTAGGATGGGAAAAACAACTATTTTCAACTATGCTTGTTTTATCGTTTGTTAATAAATCGCGGATACTATGCAAGAAATTACTATCGAGCAACAATTAGTTGGCACTTTGATGCGCGAAGGAGCCGGTGTGAAGCTCCACCGCTATATTGGTGCAGACAGGAATAATTTTTATGAGCCTATCTTACTGTTTGATTTTTTCGATAGTACGAATGAATTAGACTATATAGCTGGCTTCCCTAGTCATCCGCATCGTGGTTTTGAAACGGTAACTTATGTTTTGGCAGGTCAAATCGCTCACCAAGATAACCAGGGACATCAGGGCGTGATTGGTCCAGGTGATGTTCAATGGATGACTGCTGGACGTGGGATTATCCACTCAGAAATGCCAAAACGAACAAAAGAGGGTCTAACTGGCTTACAGGTCTGGCTTAATTTGCCTGCCGCAAACAAATTGATAAAGCCACATTATCAAGAATTTGCCGCTGCGCAATTACCGCTTGAGCAGCATGATTCTGGAGTATTGATTAAAGTGATCGCAGGTGAAACGGATAAGGGTACCAAATCACCCATTGCTGGCATTGCTACCGATCCTTTATTCCTCGATATTCAGTTACCAGCACAGCAAGTCATGCAGCAGCATATCCCTAGTGGTCATCAGTCTCTGCTCTTTGTTTTAACTGGTGAAGTCATGATTCAAGGACAAATTATTGAGCAACGGCGGTTAGCCACTCTAACTCCGGGAAAACGAGTAATGTTGCAGGGCCTAACGGAGACAGCCCGCTGTTTATTAATCGCAGCTAAAAAATTAAAAGAGCCAATTGCACGCCTCGGGCCTTTTGTCATGAATAGTGAAGACGAAGTATTGCAAGCCCTAGAAGATTATCGCAATAACCGTTTCTAATAGGGCTAAGCAAATGGATGAGGAAAAAAGTAAATCCCAGAAAAAGCGAGATGCAGATGCTTTACAAAAAATAGGCATTAAACTTATTGACTTAAGTATTAGCAAGTTAGATGCTTTGCCTTTACCTGCCAATTTACGCCAAGCAATCATTGCGGCAAAATCAATCAAAAGTCATGGTGCAATAAGGCGCCAAGCTCAACTCATTGGTAAGCTTATGCGAGCATCCGATAGCGAAGCCATTTTAAATGCCTATGAAGCAATATTGGCGGAAGAAAGTGCACAAACCTTTGCTTTTCATGAGATAGAGCAATGGCGTGATAGATTAATTCTTGGGGGTAAGGAAGCGCTCACTGAATTTGTTGAGCATTACCAACCTGCTGAACTGCAACAACTTCGCCAATTGATTAAAAAGGCGATAGATGAGCAAAGCAGTGGTAAACATACCGGTGCGGCTAAAGCGCTATTTCGTTTTTTGAGGTCCTGTATATCATGAGGTACTCTCTCTTCGTTAGTTGTCCTAAAGGGTTAGAGTATCTTTTGCAAGAAGAAATGAAAACCTTAGGCTTGTATGTTACTCAGGTTAGTCCGCAGGGAGTGTACGGTGAAGCCGACCTGGTGGTCATTTATAACCTTTGTTTATGGACTCGTCTTGCCAATCGTATTCAAGTCATTTTGTTCAGTGGTGAAGCCCATAATGAGCAAACTCTTTATCAATTATGCAATCAATTTCCTTGGCAAACGGTATTTACGGCTGATAAAACACTGGCGATAGAGTTCCATGGAGCCTCTACCCACATACGCAACACCCTATTTGGGGCACAGGTTGTTAAAGACGGAATTGTTGATCATTTTCGTCAATTTAAAGGGATCCGACCTACAATCGAGCGAGGCAAACCGGCAATTCGACTGCATGCCTATTTAAAGAATGACATCATTACGGTTAGTCTTGATTTGACCGGTTACAGCTTACACCAACGGGGTTATCGCACCCAAGCAGGTGAGGCCCCTCTGAAGGAAAACATCGCTGCGGCGATGCTACTTCGCGCTAAATGGCCGCAATTGGCAGCGGCAGGTTTTGCGCTGCATGACCCATTTTGTGGTTCTGGAACAATAGTTATCGAAGCAGCAATGATCGCAGGGCATATTGCGCCAGGGTTATTACGTCATGATCAAGCGATTGTCAATTGGGTGCCACATCAACCGTCTTTATGGGAGAAAATTAGGGCCCATGCTTTGCAGCAAGTAAGACCTACGCAAGTGAAGCTCCATGGTACGGATAGCAATCAGCAAGTAATTAACATTGCGCGAGCAAATGCTGAGCGTGCTGGGGTGTTACCTTTAGTCGATTTTTCTGTTCTGTCAATACAAGATTGCCGAGCGGCAAATAAGACAGGTCTTGTCATTTGCAACCCACCCTATGGTGAGCGATTAGGTGATGCGGCTCAACTTGTTCCACTCTATCAGCAATTGGGGATTACTTTATATAACCACTATCAAGGCTGGCAAGCTGCGATTTTGACCTCCAGCGCAATGCTTGCTAAGGCTTTAGGTTTACGAGCGAACAAACAATACACATTGTTCAATGGTCCATTAGAATGTAAATTGTATTGCATCGATCTTCATGTTAATAATCAATTAAGCGGGAGAGAAAGTGGCAGCTTGTCCTCAGGCGCACAAATGCTCGCCAACCGTTTGCGGAAAAATTTCAGCCAGCTGCAAAAATGGGTGAAACGAAATCAGATTAGTTGTTATCGCATCTATGATGCTGATCTACCTGAATATGCTTACGCTATTGATATTTATAATGATTATGCTGTCCTACAAGAGTATATCGCGCCGGCAAGCATTCCAGCCCACAAGGCAGAAAAACGCAGCCTAGAGGTGATCCAAGCAGTGCCTAGTGCTCTCGGGCTCTCACCGGAAAAATTGGTGGTTAAACAACGCCAACACCAAAAAGGTAGCAGTCAATATCAAAAAATGAATCAGACAAAACGGACTATGACCGTTGTTGAGGGGCGGGCAAAGCTAAAAATTAATTTATATGACTACCTAGATACAGGATTGTTTTTAGACCATAGGCTACTACGAATGCGGTTTGCCCAGCTACCACCTGGTACCCGTTTCCTGAATTGCTTTTGTTATACCGCTAGCGCGAGTGTGCATGCGGCTTTAGCCGGTGCAATAACCACCAATGTTGATTTATCAAAAACCTATTTGAGTTGGGCCGAGGATAACTTCAGACTGAATCAGCTTGATTTGTCCAGGCATCAATTTGTCCAATTTGATTGTATAAAATGGCTACAAAAAACGCGGGATCGCTTTGATGTGATATTCCTTGACCCTCCCAGCTTCTCTAATTCAAAACGGATGGAGCAGACCCTTGATGTTCAACGAGATCAGGAGGCCTTAATTGAGCTAGCTATGCGTTGTTTAAATCCGGAGGGCATCCTGTATTTTTCCACTAATTTCAGACAATTTAAGCTCTCACCATTAATTTGCGAAAAATATAAGGTACACGATATCAGTGCTGAAACCATCGATGTAGATTTTAAGCGGAATAAGCGTATTCACCATTGCTATAGGATAACCTACTAGGGTCTTAACAAAAAAATTGACCAATATGTAAATAATAAGTTAAAATATTGTCCTATTCGATTTGTCTTTTCCAAGTAAGTTTTTCGCTTGCCAGAAACAAGCCAAATTGATGACTTTAATTTGCGGACCTACTAGGAGATTAATAATGGGTTATAAACTAGACAATCTTGCCGACAAAACAGGCGATGAATTCATTGATGCGTTTAAGACGATCCCCGCTACTGAGACTTCGCTTAAATTAAGAAGGAATAAACTTGGCAACAAATCGGGTGATGAATTAGCTAAAGCTTTTACCACCATTAAAGCCACTATGGCTCACTTGGAATCGCTGGACTTATCTGAGAATAATTTTGGTGATACATCGGGTGATGAATTAGCCAAAGCTTATACTGCTATCCCAACCACTGTGACTTCGCTTAACTTAAGTTGGAGTTCCCTTGGCAAGATATCGGGTAATGAATTAGCTAAAGCCTTTGCGGCCATCAAAGCTTCTGTAACTTCGCTCGACCTAAGTGGGAATGACCTTGGCAATATGCCTGTTGATGAATTAGTCAAAACCCTTAAAGCTATCCCAGCCACTGTGACTTCGCTTAGCTTGAGTAAGAATCACTTTGGCAATAAATCGGGTGATGAATTAGTGACAATCTTTGAAGCCATCCCAGCCACTGTGACTTCGTTCGACCTAAGTGGGAATGACCTTGGCAACAAATCTGGCGATGAATTAGCTAAAACCCTTACCGCCATCAAAGCCCCCATCACCTCACTTAGCTTAAGGGAGAACAACCTTAACAAAAGATCGGGTACTGAATTAGCCAAAGTCTTTAAAGCTATCCCAGGTACTGTGACTTCGCTTGATTTAGGCTTCAATCATCTTGGCAATAAATCTGCTATTGAATTAGCCGAGGCCTTTAAAGCCATTCCAGTTAATGTAACATCTCTTCGTGTAGTCTGGAATTTTGACTGGGACGACTTTCGAAACATATCTGGTGAAGACTTAGCTAAAGTCTTTGCTGCTATCCCAACCTCTGTGACTTCCCTTGACCTAGCTGGGAATAAGCTTGGCAACAAACCTGCTGATAAATTAGCCAAAGCCATTGCCGCCATTCCCTCTTCTGTGGTTTCGCTTGATTTATCGCTTAATCAATTTCTTTATAGTGATAATATAGCTAAAATCCTTGCCGCGATTCCTCCTACCGTGACTTCGCTTAACTTAAGCCACAGTAGTCTTGGCTCCAGCAAAAAATCATTAACTCAAGCCCTTGCTGCCATCAAAGCCCCCATCATTTCGCTTAACTTAAGCGGGAACGACCTTCATAAAAAATCGGGTACTTCATTAGCCAACTCCTTTGCCGTAATCCCCGCCACCGTGACTTCGCTTGACTTAAGCCGCAATGAGCTTGGCAAAAAATCTGTCGATGACTTAGTTAAAGCGTTTACTAGTCTTCCAGACAAGGTCACTTCCATTGATTTAAGCAATAATGATCTGAATCGAAAAACTCCTGGCGAATTAGCCCAAATTATTGCTGCCATCCCTAAGACAGTTCGTTCCATTAATCTGGGCGATAATGACTTATTTGAGTGTAAATCGGCGATGGATCGGGATGAATTGCTAACAGCCTTAAAGCCTCACGAACAAGATGGCCGGCTCATTGTAAGACATAATGGCGAATCGGCATTTTTAAGAGCTTTATTGCCTTTGGTTTCGGCAGTTAGGCAGAATCTATTACATATGGATAACGTGTGTGACATCTTGGCGCAGTTGCTACCGAAACGAAATAAACTACCTAATCAGCAATTAGTCCATCAGCATGCGTTTAGGATTTTTTCTCCACAGAACCGTGATCAATTTTTTTACAAATTTAGGGCAAATAAAGATCGTGTGCAGAATAAGCAACTAAAGGATACCAAAGAAGAGCCAAGTCAGGGAAATGCACAGCAGCTCGGAACAGTGAAAAATTAAACGATGCTCAAAAAACTTCCTTCATTTTCCCTTCTCCCCGAGGGGAGAAGGTGCCCGAAGGGCGGATGAGGGTCTTGACTCCTGGTAGTGCTCGCCAAGGGCGGGAGAGGGTTCGCTGGTGCAAAGTTCTTCACTGATGCTTGCCCCACGGGACTAGGGTGGGGACCCTAATGTTCTTTGTCTTCAACCCCCGTTTTTTCCGCGATCTCTGAGTTTTCCGACTCTATTTGTTGTTCCGGCGGGGGTGTGGCTTCTTCGATTTGTGCTTTTAATTTTTGCATACGGCCGGTTAAGAAAAAAAGTTCTGCAGTTAAAAACAGGGGTGCAGTCAAAGCTAGCCAGAAATTATCTATAAATGCCGGGCGCTTTCCTTCAATTAAATGACCCACTAATTGCAGCGCCCAACCGAGCACAAACGTTATCACGAAGGTCCACAAAGCTACGCGAGTAGGGCCAACTCGACTAACAAGATCAGCAAACCATAGTAGAACAATAAAGATAACAGTAAGCACTAAGGCCAAGCGCCAATTAAGGTAATAATAATAAAGAAGCAAAACCACTGTTGCTAAGCCGGCAAGGGTAATATCAATGACTCCTGGAATCACCAAATGAATGAAGCCTAAAAGAACCATTAGAGAAAAAATAATTAGAGGAACACCAACAAAATGAGTGTAGCGAGTAATTGGGTTTTGATGATATGTCGCATAAAGCCGCGCTTGTTCAATAAAAGAATTCATTTTCTTATCCTAAGAAAGATACATAGATCTACTGTAATGATAGAGCAGGAAGGATAACGTTGTAAAATACTCTAGACAAATTTGAGGTAGGTTGGGCCTTGGCCCAACAAGATACAGGCATCTACATTGTAAGAAAAAAGTGCACCCAAAACAAACAACGACTATTTTGTGACAACATGCCACATCCTTGTTGGGCCAAGGCCCAACCTACGCGATTTTATTTGCCTATAGGAGAGTTGACAGAAGCAATGACGCTAGTTGATTTATTTGCTTAATTGATTTACAATTGCGCATTTACAGTATATTTTAACCAGGTGGTAAATGCGTGACTTATGAAATGGTTTAAAATTCAAATAATACTCTTGGCCCTAGTTACTGCAGGACTGAGTTTTGCTACTCAGCAGGTGACTTTACGTGATAAAATTGGCCAGATGCTGATAATAGGGTTTGAAGGCAAGAGGGTGGATGTTAATTCCTCTGTTGTTAGAGCAATCAATGAGGCTAATATTGGTGGTGTAATTTTATTTGACTATAACTCCCATACCCAGCTTTTCGATAAAAACATAGAAAGTCCCACCCAAGTAAAAAAGTTAACTCAACAATTGCAACTGGCAAATAAAATAGCTAATCGAAAATATCATCGCCCTCGGTTACCGCTGTTAATTTCCGTGGATTATGAAGGAGGGGCGGTTGATCGATTAAAAAAGGAATATGGTTTCCCAGAGACATTCCCGGCAGCGATGGTTGGTAGAATGAGTATGGAAGAGGCTGCTAAAATAGCTGATGGCATGGGTAAAGCCCTTGAGGATGCTGGTTTTAATTTAAATTTTGCCCCTGATCTTGATGTGAATGTAAACCTAGATAATCCCATAATTGGTAAGTTAGGCCGCAGCTTTTCTGACAATCCTAATGAAGTGGCGCGCTATGCTAATCTCTTCTCCCGCCATTTTTTACGACATAAAACGCAGTGTGCTTTTAAACATTTCCCTGGCCATGGGAGTGCAACTACTGATTCCCATTTAGATTTTGTGGATGTAACGGGTAGTTGGCAAGAGTCAGAATTGATTCCCTACAAGCTCTTATTAGGGGGAAGTGAAAGCTGTAATATGGTAATGACAGCCCATATTGTGAATCGTCAACTCGACGAATCGGGTTTACCGGCAACCTTATCTCGTAAGATATTAACCAACCTTTTGCGTGAACAATTGCAATTTAAAGGGGTGATCATTACCGATGATATGCAAATGAAAGCAATTAGCGATCACTACAGCTTGGAGCAAGCGTTAACTCTGGCAGTGAATGCTGGTGCGGATATGTTTATCTTCGGTGATCAGTTATCTGATAAAGCACAAGAGCCACAAACGATCATTGATATTATAGAAAAGCAAGTAAAATCGGGTAAGATTAGTGAAAGTAGAGTTGATGATGCTTACCGCCATATCAAAGCGTTTAAGCGCTCTCTATTGGAGTGAGTAGTTATCTTTAAAAATTAATGGTAAAAAATCTGGGGTCATAGCGGTAGCAATACCATAAAAATATCTCATTGTTTTGCTCTATAGGGACTCGTATTAAATCAAGTGGTTTAAGATCGGGTCTTTGATTAAGAAAACAAACTCTTCTATCCCCACTGATATCGACAAAGTGAAAGTGATTGAACGTGGTGTAAGAATCGGGAAAGCTGTAGTGATCTGTCTCGGGTACCAAGATGATAGGCCTGCCGTTGATAAGGATTTTATCAGCCCAGGCGGTAAAACTAGCAGCTATCAACAGGAATAGCAGCAGTTTAACTAGGGTCTTCATCAAGTCACCCCTCTGAAAGCGAAATTAGCTCAGGTTTTTATAGTATAGCAAGTGAATGTAACTGTCGTCATTGCGAGGAGCGAAGCGACGAAGCAATCCAGTGACCTTTCTTAGCATCGCATAAGGCCACTGGATTGCTTCACTGCGTTCGCAATGACGTGCTTCACTGTGTTCGCAATGACGGAGTATTGAGCTATATTATAAAAATGGCTAAAGTCGAGTTATAAGGACTTATCAAAAGTCCATTTCCCGAATACAAAGAGGACATTACCTACACCTGATTTGCCTGGAATGTAAAGCGCTTGGATTGATGCTTGCCTGTAGCTTGCAGATATCCCAGGAAGGACACCTACGAATGGAATGCCATGAAAGATATCTGAGCGAGCGGTTGCTAAAATCGTAAAACCAGGGCCAATGCGGGCATTTTCACTTAAATGGAATAGCTTAATAAAGCCGTAGCCTACAGCCGGCTCGATTTTTTTATGAGAGTCCAGAAAAGCAAGAGCATAGAGTCCCTGCCAGTTACCATTCTCGTCATATAGTCCTTTACCTATACCACCACCCCAGGCTAGCTCATTGTATTTTCTAATTTTCCTTTTGGGATAAGTGTAACGGTTGTGCCAAGAATAGCCACTAAGGTAAAGATCATTAGCCCCTTCTGTCCAAATTTGATGTAAACGACGACAAGATGATTGCATCCATGAAGGCCAATTTGAGCAGACTTCATGTTCTTGTGCAGCTGTGCTCTTTAGAAAAACGAATAATAACAAGATAGTAAGGATTTTTTTCATTTTTAATACCCACTATTGCTGGCTATAATGCTAAAGTGATTTTGGGCCGGCTGAATCTGTTTACAATTCGCTGACAACAACCGTCATTGCGAATCATAAATGGATACTATAATTTCGCGAGAGCATACTAACATGGACTTGTTGCGCAAAAAAGCGATTAATAATTCCTTTGATATCAAGACTAATTTGGCCCAATGCTTATCCGCTTTGGATATAGTTTTCCTAGGAATAGGCGCCATTATTGGCGCGGGAATTTTTGTATTAACTGGAATTGTGGCAGCAACACAGGCTGGCCCAGCAATTGTATTATCCTATGTTATTGCTGGCGCTGCGTCTGCTTTTGCCGCGTTGTCTTATGCTGAACTCGCTTCTAGTGTGGGTGGTTGTGGCAGCGCTTATGGTTATGCCTATGTAGGTTTTGGTGAGCTAATTGCATGGATTGTTGGTTGGGACTTATTACTTGAATATGCCATTTCCGTTTCGACAGTTTCGGTGGGATGGAGTAGTTACTTTAATGATTTTTTACTTACTATCAAAATTCAGTTGCCCTTCACTTTACTTCACTGTCCAGCCGAGGGTGGTCTATTCAATTTGTCCGCTTTTTTGATCATCGTGTTGCTAGCCGTGTTGTTAATATGCGGCGTTAAAACCAGCTCTCGCTTCACTAATTATATTGTGTTAGTGAAATTGATGGTTATTGCTCTTTTTATCGCTATTGCGATCACGGAAGTAAAAGTACAAAACTGGTCTCCCTTTATGCCTTTTGGCTGGAAGGGGGTAATTGAAGGCGCATCCTTAATATTTTTTGCCTATATCGGGTTTGATGCTGTCGCAGCTGCAGCGGAAGAGGCGATAAAACCGCAGCGCGCTATGCCAATTGGAATTATTGGCTCGCTAATTTTTTGCACAGTGTTATATATTATTGCCTCGGGTTTGCTCACAGGAATGGCGCCATACAGCAGCTTAAATGTGTCTTCGCCGATTAGTCACGCTTTACTTAATTTAGGATATAAGCTAGCCGCAGCAACGGTGAGTGTGGGGGCTATAGCTGGTTTAACGACCGTAATGTTGGTGATGTTTTATGCGTTTAGTCGAATTTTTTTGGCTATGGCCCGTGATCGATTGCTACCCGACTTTTTCTCTGTAATCAATTCCACGACCAAAACACCCCTACGCATCATCGTATTGTGTGGTCTGATAATGGCGCTATTCGCTGGTCTAGTTCCCATGCGGGAGCTGGCTGAGTTAGTCAATATTGGTACACTTTTTGCTTTTATCACTGTTTGCGTAGGAATAATTGTCTTACGTATTACTCATCCACATTTACCCCGCCCTTTTAGAACACCACTGATGCCTACAATTCCTCTATTAGGAATCCTAAGCTGTTTTTATCTTGTTCTAAACTTACCGTGGATTACGATCCTGCGTTTTTTAATTTGGATGGTACTGGGTCTATTCATTTATTGGTTTTACAGCCGGTTTCATAGTGAATTGAACTTAAAAAAATAGTAATAGCGCCTCCCGTCATTGCGAGGAGCGTAGCCCCCCCCGTCATTGCGAGGAGCGTAGCCCCCCCGTCATTGCGAGGAGCGTAGCGACGAAGCAATCCAGTGGCCTTAAGAGATGCAGGAAAGGCCACTGGATTGCTTCACTGCGTTCGCAATGACGGCTTCACCTTCGGGTTCGCAATGACGAACATATTATCCCCAAAGAAAAACCATCATTATTCCTGCCGCAATGATCCCTGCGGCGGGAAATGTTAAAAGCCAGGAGAGAAAAATTCGTTTTAAAATCGACCAATGTGCACCTTTACCATTATGCAGTCCAACACCTGCAATTGCTCCCGTTATCGTATGGGTAGTTGATACGGGGATCCCATACTCAGTCGCTGCAAAAATCATTATCGCAGTGCCTGTCTCGGCTGCGCAGCCCCGCATGGGATTTAGCTCAGTAATTTTATTACCCATAGTATCCACGATTCTCCAGCCACCCACTAAAGTTCCTAAACTAATAACGATTTGGCAAGAAATAATAACCCAGAAAGGTACGTAAAAAGTATCGCCGAGTAAGGAGGATGAAAAAAGCAAAACCGCGATGATCCCCATGGTTTTCTGAGCATCATTAGCACCATGTGTTAAGCTTAGTAATGCCGAGGAGGCGAGTTGAAAGACCTTAAATACTTTATTAAGAACTTCCTCAGAATATCGTTTCAACAGCAGTCCGGTTAAAACAGTCAGCAAAAATCCTATTAGTAAACCAACAGAAGGGGAAACAAAGATACCAATTGCTACTTTAATAAAACCTGCTGGCTGAAGGGCAATTATTCCGCCTTTTGCTGTGGCAGCACCAGCAAGTCCGCCAATTAAAGCATGGGATGAGCTGGACGGGAGTCCATAATACCAGGTAGCCAAGTTCCAAAAAATTGCGCCAATTAGCGCTGCAAAAATGAGATGGGCATCGACAATGGATGTGTCAATCAAGCCTTTGCCAATTGTTTTTGCTACCATTAAGTGAAAAAACAGAAAAGCAATTAAATTGAAGAAAGCAGCCCATATAACCGCTTGCCGGGGAGATAACACCCCGGTAGTCACTATTGTGGCAATGGAGTTTGCTGCGTCGTGAAAGCCATTGATAAAATCGAAAACGAAGGCAATTAAAATAACGAACACGATAAATGATAAACCTGTCCCCATGCTTAATTTCCTTCAATTATTGTGGTGAATAGTTACCAACTCACAGATAGTAACTAGTATAAGTCATCAATTTGGAAACGCTTTGCATTAATTTTTTAATCAATAAGGGTAATTCAGCTGCACCAGCATTTCTGGCCATATCCGCATGCTGTGCTTCGTCTTCATGCATTTGGGCTAGAATTGCTTTGGATTTTTCATCGTGGACAGGCAATTTTTGTAGATGCGTTTGCAGATGCTCTGTAACTTGTCGTTCTGTTTCAGCGACAAAGCCTAAACTCCACTGATCACCCGCCATGCCAGCTAGTGTGCCGATCAAAAACGATCCAAAGTACCAGACTGGGTTTAATACACTAGGCTGACTACCTAATTCAAACAAACGTTGTTCGCACCAAGATAAATGATCAGTTTCTTCCTCGGCTGCCTTATCCATCTGAGTTTTGACCTGAGTAAGCTGTGCTGTCAGTGCTTGTCCTTGATAAAGGGCCTGAGCACAGACTTCTCCAGCGTGATTTACTCGCATTAATCCTGCGCTATGTCGTTTTTCTGGTGCATGTAAAGACGGCTCCACAAGCCCCCCAGCAGGTGATTTTCTATTGGTCACACGCTGAGGGGGCGGGGCTAAAGTGCGTAAAGCGGTATCAATTTCACAGATTATATTTTCAAATAGGTGCATAGGCCCTGCTAGAAGAAGCGGAAGACCTAGATTTTCCCTCAATTCTGTTTATTAATCCACTAGTAGTTGGATAACTCGTAGCTGCCCATCTTGTTTCATATAAACTTTGTTCTTGGGTTAGCTGATTAATAGCGGACTGAATAGCTCTAGACGAGAATCCCCGCCCAGTTAGAAAGCGACGCAATAGGGGGTTACTGTTTCCATTTCCCTCCGCTTGCAGTAGCTGACATTTTTTTCTAGCCTCTTGTAAAGCACGTACGGGCTCATCATCAAGGCTGGCTAGAATTTCTACAATGATTTCTTCACTTATCCCTCTCTGTTGCAGAGTCTGTTTAATAAAATCATTTCCCCTATGGCTGAACCGTTGGCTTAGATTTTCTGCAAGGCGGGAATCGTTAATTAGAAGCAACTCTTTTAAGCGCGCAATAGTCAGATTTATCTGCGATTCTAGGTTTGCTAATCCCTTAAAATCAATGGCAAGCTGTGCTCTTAGGCTTTTTTCACTGAAATGGCGCTCAGATAAATATTGAATAGCCGCATTAATAATTGAATCCATATGCCTACTTCCTCCTGATTATTTGTATGGGATCAATTGTAGGAATTGGCTAATAATTTTTTAGCCATTAACAACAAGCAGTGTTTTGATATGGGGAATTATTTGGTTAATTCAATGGGATTTTTGTATAAAAAAATGAGTTGCAACCTGCATCCCTACAACAACGCAATCCTTGCGCTACCATGTACCCAAATTCCTTCTATCTAATTTACAACTCATTCTGGCAAAAATTGTAACTCATTACCTAGGTTAAACGCATTGAGCAAAAATAGGTTGCAAGGGTAAGAAATTTCTTGAAATGGTTGCGGATTTCTCCGAAGAGATTGTCAACAGATCCTAATGTATTAACAATTCCGGGCGATATTCAAAATGCATACTATCGTAATGGTACCACTTACCACCCCAAATAAATCCATATTTCTCAAAAATTGACACAATTTCCCAGGGAACATGGTTATGATAGATCAACGGTGTATCCTCGGCAATTGGCAGTCCTCTGCTAGCCAGATCCCATTGCCAGTAGTCAGACGTGGCTGGATTGATATCAATAGTCATACCAAAGCTATGATTGCTAAGGCGGCTAGTATTAGCAACCAATCGCCAGCTATAGGTTCCGCCGGGGTGCTCTAAAAAAATTTTGTAGTCTGGATGCTTAGCAACAAGGATTTCTAATTCATTGGATATTTTAATTAATTTTTGGGCAACACCATTGATTGTGGTCACGTGCAATGGGTATTTTTTAGCAAAAACGTTGGGCATCCAGTAGATAGTGACTAATTTTGATTTTACCTCTTCCTCGGAATTACCATACATCTTGCGAAAGAAGGGCTCATAGCGAAAACGACCAGGATCACTACTGGGATTGAAATTCGCTGGATCACTAGGTATTCCAATGAGGTAGTGAATACCTTCAACCTGATCTAAAAGTGAGGAATTAACAGGCATTACAGTCCCGTCCGTCCAGACAAGATAATCTTTAGTAACAGCTTGAATAAATTGGGGGTAAGCTTTTTGTAAACGTAATAAATCAGCTACATCGGCATAGGCATTCGGGTAGAGTGGTAATAAGAACAGGACAAGTTGGTATAATCGCTTTAATAGGTTAATTACGGTTCTCAAATTACTGCAGGGTTTAAGACATTATAGCATTTCTATACCCCGTCATCCTGCATGGTAGGGGTCACCCTAATGGGTGACCCCTATTCACCGTCAGTTTCAATTTTTTATTAATCCCACTATAATAGGATTAAATCTAAATTTTAAACACTATTCGTTAAAAACCTAGTCCAATAGGATTTATGATGAAACAAATTAAAAAAATAGACACTCCCGATCTTCAGCAGGCGCTTACGGCAGAATTACTGGGGTATGCGATTAAAGCAAGGCGCACTCAAAGCAATCTTCGTTTGGAGGATGCTGCTGCCCTTTGTGGTGTTGCCAAACAAACTTTAATGAAGATTGAGCATGGGCAGCCAACTAGCCAAGTAGGTAGTGTATTGCAAATCTGTTCCGCTTTAGGCATTAGGCTATATATAAAGCCTTGGGATAGCAGTGAAGAGGCTAATGATGACTGGCAATGAGCATGATTTGGATGTCTATTTAGGAAAAAATAAAATTGCAACATTAGCCCTGATTAACGATCAGTTATATTGGTATTACAATCCAATTTGGCAACAATCCGGCTACGCTATCTCTCCTCATTTGCCATTACATGGGGAAATCCCACCATTAAATGTGCAGCGTTTTTTACGGAATTTACTTCCGGAAGGGAATGGCTTAGAGGAGTTAGTCAGTAATTTTCATTTAAGCAAATACAACACATTTGGACTTATTCGAGCCTTAGGTATGGATATTCCAGGCTCATTAATCATCTTGCTACCGAATCAAGCACTTCCTCAAATGGCCTCTTTTCGTGCCATTAGTTCGACCGAGTTAGAACAACGCTTGAATAATCGAGGCGATTTTAGCTTAATAATTTGGGATGGGAAACCACGTCTTTCAGTAGCGGGAGTGCAAGATAAAATCAATGTGGTGTTAACTGCAGAGGGTCAACTTGGTTTTGGTGAGGGCGGTTTGTGTTCTACTCATATTCTTAAATTTGAGAAACAAAAATTATCCCATTTAGTTTTAAATGAATATGTCTCTATGCAATTGGCCGAGCAATGTGGGTTAAATGTGGCAAAGGTCCAATTGATGCGTTATGGTAAACATTCAACCTTACTAGTAGAGCGCTTTGATAGGCAATTTATTTCTCTTACACAAGTTAAACGGCGCCATATAATTGACGGGTGTCAAGCGCTAAACATACCTCCTGATCATAAATATGAACGCAATTTTGGAAGTGGTCGAGATGTGGCACATATTCGAGATGGCGTGAGTTTAGTTAAATTATTTGATTTTGCTAACCAATGCGAAAATCCAGCGATGACAAAACAACGTCTACTCGATTGGATTTTATTTAACCTATTGATTTTTAATTGTGATGCTCATGGCAAGAATATTAGCTTTTTTGTTGGCTCAAATGGCATATCGCTGGCGCCATTTTATGATCTCGTAAATATAAAGATGTATCCTGAATTTGAGCATGAGTTGGCAATGGGATTAGGTGATGAATTTGATGGTAATGTCATTAATGCTTATCAATTAGCTGATTTTGCTGACAGCTGCCACCTGTCGCGCGGTTTAGTGGCTAACCGGTTGAGCTATTTAATTAAACGATTAACTGCTGCTTTGAATAGTGGGATTGACTCAGTGGCTAGCGATAATGAAGAGAGGGATTACCTCGATCAATATCGAACAATAGCCTACAAGCGCTGTAAACATTTGCTTAATGAAACTGATGAAATGGTGTTAATACATTTATAGGGGAATAAAGCGAGGGTTGACAACAAAGCGAATTTGTTTTCTAATTGCACAATTCGAACGAGAAAATTTTACTCGACCGTCATTGCGAGGAGCGTAGCGACGAAGCAATCCAGCGACCTTTCTAGCATCTCACAAGGCCACTGGATTGCTTCACTGCGTTCGCAATGACGGAGTATTGAGCAATATTATAAAAATGACTAAAGTCCCGAGGTTTAGGTTGTTGTTATGAGTTTATATAATTGTATTGATTTGATTGATGATGAATTAGCTTATTTATCTGCACCAAGTTTTTTCGCAGGGATACGTCGAAAGTTGGGTCTTGGGGATAATTCGGAGCAGGTGACGAGAGATAAGGCATTTCTTGAAATGCTAAGGGCTCATCTTTCTCGGCGTGTTCAAACGAATAATTACATCGACTTATTCATTGCAATTAACTTGATTAACTCCCATCTTGAGGCAAATAAAAATTCAGAAATTACTTATTGTCTAAATGATATCCTTGATGATTTGAAGACAATTAATTTACAGTTCCAGCAAAGAGACCAAAATAGACAATTTTTACAACGCCCGTTATTTCAACAATTCTCGCGATGTCGTATTGCTGAACCGATAGAACTCTATTTCCTAGGCAACTCTGGTGGTATATGTTATGGGTACACTCATGCCTGTGCGGATCTCTCGATTTCTCCCTATAACCCCCAGGCGGTTATTGACCTACAACGAGTTCATGATTCGCAAAAACAGCAAAAAGACCGTGAAAAAGATCAAAAACGCATTAAAAAGATTAGACTCACCCGGGAATACTTTTGCCCTGACCCAAAACAACAAGCGCAAGACATGCTTCGTTTTGCTGCGCAGCATAAGGGTAAGGATTTAGGTATAAGCTTAAGAGGCTTAAGCGGTCTATTTTCCATCGAAAGACACATCTTTTATCTAAGCGTGCAACATAATGGCAAGATAAGGTATGCGGATCTCACTTATGGTGCCTATCTATTTGAAAATGAAAATGATTTTATTACGTTTTATAGTGAGGTTTCCAAATTATTAATAACAGTTGGTAAACACTATCGTTTTTATCGCCTGAGTCAGCTGCAAAATGATGAGCATAAAACGATTCCTGATTCCCAAACAATAAGCGGGAAAATTCGTACCTTGCTAACTGGTGCTAAGTATGAGGATTCTATGAATCCTCTTTCATGGGTAGATCTAATTATCCTTACTCTTTATGGTACAGTGCTAATTGGTGGAGCAATTTGTGTCCTACCACCAACCTTACTAGGTTCTGCAATCCTAATCAGTGTTTATGTTGGGCACCTATTACTTTTGCTAGCCAATTTGCAAGGAAATTCCGGTTTAATGGCACTCCCTCATCTTATTCAAAATAGTTGGTATAGTTTAAAAGAAAAAATTGCCTCCCTAATTTCCCCCGAGAAAAGTAACAATAACAAGGTAGAAGAGAAATTAAATATCGGTAGTAACATGGAATGTTCAAGTTTTAAAATGTTATCGCTCATGCCTAAGCAACAAAATTCATCGTCAAAAGATGAAACGCTCAATACCGAGGGTGAACATAATAACGTCGTAGCGAGCAAACATACCATCATGGCGAGCGTTAACCCCGTCATTGCGAGCGCTAGCGAAGCAACCCAGGGCTACGAAGTCGGAAGCTACCAGTTATAGAATCTGTGCCCAGCACTCCTGGGTTGCTTCGCTAACGCTCGCAATGACGCTATAGGTGCGCAACGCCGCAGGGTGGTGATCGGGCTATTCGCCACGCCGCTTAGTAGGGGCCTCAGACCTCTACAAACCCCGCCCATATTTGTATTCTGTGATAAGATTTACGTCAGTAATCACTTCTGCAGGCCGATTAAGCGTCGATTCGATTTCGGCCAAGGTTCTGATTGGCTCATTCAAATAGTACTCAATAATATTCCGTGAATTGGTAGGGAAAAGCAATTTTCCGTCAAGCTTTAATTGCGATAAAACAGCTCTTGCTTGAGGTTTAGCTAGATTTTTTCTCCAATCAAAATCGGCGGCAATTACAAAATTTTCATACAGGTAAGCGTGGTTAAAAACCACAGTAGCCGTCTTTAAGGCGTCAGGTGAGCCTGTCGCGTTATACGATAAGAGGGCATTGGCCAGCATATGGTTTTTAACCAAGTGTAAGAAATTTTCAGACAGCAGGTTGTTGCTATAAGCCCTCCAATAATAAGTTGCATTAATGATAATTAAATCGTATTTGTTGTCCGGATGATTGTTTAACCAGCGTCGCCCATCATCAATTACTATATTTACCCTGGGGTCTTTAATTCCTTGTGCCTGAGAAGGATACTGTTTAATCGCCTGGACATACCCAGGATTTATCTCCACCACATCGATTTTTTCAACATTTGGAAACGAAGTAACCAATTTAAGCCAGCTCCCAATCGATAAGCCGATCATTAAAACCTTCTTGGGTTTGTCGTGTAAGGCGGAAAGAATAATGAGTCGGTTAATTCGATTCGTGTTAGCGATTGGATCAAGGTTTGTTCGACCATCATAGACATTTGCGCCAAAAACAACATCGTCTTTATTAGCCTTGTAAATGACAATAATCCCATACTGATTTTCTATAATTCGTTTGATTTTGCCGAGCGGGACAGAAATGTTGCTAATCAAAAAATTGCCATTCAGGCTTAAAAATGCGGTAAAAAAAAGAATCATCGCTGCAGTTATAGAACTGAGCACGATGGGTTGCACCTGCCGGAATAAACAACCAGCCCCGGTAACGCAGGTCAAGCCAGCACAAAGAATAACCGCCTGTTGGGTGGTAAAAAAAGCAAGCAGGATATACGTGACAAAGATGGGCCCCAAGGTAGCGCCAACAATGTTAGCTACATAGACTCTTGAAATCTTGCGGCCGAGATAATCGCATGAAAGTGGAGTCCCCAGGAAATGAGCAATGGGGAAAACAATGGCCTTTAATAAGGCAGAGATAAAAATAAATGCAGCGCCCGTATCTGTCTGGTGGGCACCATGAGCTGCTTGCGCATAAACAAAAGGTCCGACCAAGTCAGTTAGACTTGCTGCAACCAATGCAGCACCGCTAATTAACCAAAGATTATGATAGACATTGCAAAACCGTTTACCAAGCAAAGCCCCAAACGCTATCCCTGATAAATAGAATACCAGCACGAAAGCAAAAGCTTGGGGTGTTGTCTGGTTCGTGTAGCTAAAAATTCTTACCCAAAGGATCTCAGTACACAGGGAAAGAAAACCTGTTAGACAGGACAGTAAGCTAGCGAGCAACATTATCTATTCCTAGCAAATGCAAGAACCGCAACGAAAGCGATTGCGAGATTAGTGAAAGCCGCAGTGTAGATTACAGCATGCAGGTCAAGAAAATGCAAAAGGATAAAACCGGCAAGTGCAGCACCTACTGCACCCCCAATAGTATTAGAAAAATACAACTCCCCTACTAAATAACCAACATTGCTGCTCAGCTTGGCAGTGTGCCTTACTAGAACTGGGAAAGTCGCTCCCATCAAAGCTGTTGGGTATAAAAGAATGGCATAGCTCATAATAAAGGTTAACCACCGATTGCTCTGAACGAAAGGTATTGCGGTAATTTCAGCAAAAAAGAGAGGACTAAAGAAACCGAATAAAGCGATTGCTACTTCAATCAATAGATAGATAAGCAGCAATTTCGAGACAAATTTATCAGCAATATAGCCTCCTATTAGGCCACCTGTGCCTAAACCAAGCATAAAAACGGACACAACAATAGTAATGGACTCTAAATCAACACCATAAATAGTGAACAACATCCGCTGCCACATGAGTTGATAAATTAGTGCAGCAACACCTGAGAAGAAAAACAGGACGTATAAAACAACAAAAGGCTTGTCGCGGTAAGCGGTTAAGGATCGTGTCATTAATGTTCTATTTAGGAAAAACCCTGCATAAAGTATGGCTCAGATTTTTAGTATATAGAAGCACCCTAGCCCGTTCGCTGGAGCGGCATGTGGGGCTGGGGGGCTTTTCGAAGGGTGTCACTCATCTCTACCACCCCAAGGACTAATAAAAACTGCGCTGCGTAATAAAGGTACATGACTAAGATTGTGATTAATTTATCTCCCGCGAAAATAAATTGATTCATGCCAAAAATGAACGCATGGAATAAAAATAAAAAAGTACCAATATTGATTAGCGAGGAGTGTTGTTTGACGTGCAAGGCACAGAAGATCATTGCGCTAAGCCAGCATGTGTAGACAAGCACTGGAATTTGCATCCCTGCTAAATAGGGGTACAGATAATAAAAGCCGCTGAAGGTGAGGCTCATAATTGCTAGAAAAGCAGAGAAACGCTTATTTTGAAATTGCGCATTTTTTAAAAATAAGAGAATGTAGGCGCATTGCGCCAAAATAAACAGCAAAATCCCTATTTGCAGGGCTAAATCGAAAGGTAAGGTAAGTACGATATCACCAAGTAATGAAAAGCCTAGAGCAGCAAGCAATAAATTTTTTAACCAGAGATTGCCAGTTCGCAAGCTAAATAAAATAAGAAAAATGAGAGGAATTGGTCTAAGTAAAGTGGTGAGAGGGAATTGAATAAAGGACAGCGATAAAAGATAAATCACCATACTTAGGATGGCGAAGAGTAGAGTAGTTTTGGCGTATTGTTCTGACATTTTATTTCTCTGTACTGGCTGAGTGACTTCCCAACCTCCCGATTTGTTCGTATAGGATCCCGCACCGTATATTGTTGGGCCAAGGCCCAACCTACTTTTGCGTAGACGTAGGTCACACGATTGTAGGTTGGGCCTTGGCCCAACAATAGCCTAACTCATTCTTGCTTTAGCAATTAAAAATGCAAGGATCTTGAAAAATCTTGCTTCCCCTTTTGCCATTTGCAAATCAGTTTTATATTGATTATTGACAACAACAGCAGGCACGCCATTGACGTGCTCACGGGCCATTAAGGCTGTTCCCTCCTTGATTTGCATATCGATAGTTGTTGAGTTCTCAAAGGCACTTTTTGCGGTAGTAGGATCTACTCCTTGGGCAATGAAAAAATTAATCATTGCTGGATTTGAATTCATTGTATTTGCTTTATCCTGTACTGCTTTAAACAGCAGTGGATTGAGTTTGGTGTCTAAGCCTAAAAGATGAGCTGTATAGTAAGCCTTAGCGTAATAAATCCAATCTTTATTAAATACAACTGGCACACGTGAAAATTGAATGGAGTCTCCCTGCTGTTTTACCCAATTCATAAGGGCTGGTTCAATTCGATAGCACCAGGGGCAGCCGTAGCTAAAAAATTCCGTGACTTGAATTTTTTTACTGTTGTTGATGTTTGGCGTATCCGTTGCAGAGACTAATTCATAATCTTTGCCTGCAACAAAGTCTTCAGCACAGGCAAGTACAGGTAGAAGTAAAAAAATAATCGCTACAAAACATTTTAACATCATCTTCTCTCTCATTATTAGGGTCTGGAAACGCGTCATCCAGAGCGCAGGGGCCGTCATCCTGAGCGCAGCGAAGGATCTCCTGAATGTGGCAAAGTGCCTAACTGAGGAGGTCCTTCGCTGCGCTCTGGATGACGACGGCTACAAACCTTGAATGTAATAGGCCACTGCTTCCATATCCTCCTGACTCATACGCGCACTAATATCACGCATGATAAAATTTAAGTCATTCGCGCGTTTCCCCTCTTTAAAGGCTTGCAGTTGTTGCGCTGTATAAAGTGCGTGCTGCCCTGCTAAAAGGGGAAAACCTGCTTGCTCATTACCCATACCCTGCGGACCATGACAGGCAATACAAGCGGTAATATGTTTAGCAAAGTCTCCGCCACGATACAAGAGTTCCCCACGTTTTAAAAATTTTTCCGGTGTATTTCCTCTGGCACGCGGTTGGTTGGCATAAAAAATTGCTAATTCGGTCATATCCTCATCGTTTAAGTTAGCGAGTATTGCCGTCATTGCTACTGCGTTGCGTGTTTTCCCTTTTTTAAGATCATGAAGTTGTTTGTTAAGGTAACTCGCATGTTGCCCGGCAAGATTCGGCCAGGTTGGATTGTCACTATTTCCTTGTTGGCCATGGCAGGCGATACAAAGCGTTGTCTTTGTCGCTTCTGTTTTAAGGGGTTCAGCGCTAGAGGTGGCTATTGTGCCGAGTAAAGCAATGACCCAGAGGATATTTTTCATTCGTTATCCGGGAATTCAGCTGGTTTAATGGTACACTGCTTGGCTAAAAATCCCAAAATGAAAATTGCAAAAATGCCAATAAATCCTTATCGCCAAGCTGTGTTTTTACAAAGCGCAGCCCGTGTCAGTCAATTACCTTCTGATGAGGGAATTGAAGTGGCTTTTGCTGGACGTTCGAATGCTGGAAAATCAAGCGCGCTTAACTGCTTAACCGGAATTAGACAATTGGCTCGTACAAGTAAAACACCAGGTCGAACTCAATTAATTAACTTGTTTAGTTTAGATCAGTTTCGTCGCCTCGTTGATTTACCTGGTTATGGGTATGCAAAAGTAGCACAGCAAATTAAACAAGAGTGGCAGAAAAATTTAGCTCACTATTTAGAAGTTCGCCAATGTCTGCGGGGGTTAATTTTGCTCATGGATAGTCGTCATCCATTGAAAGAGCTTGATCAAACGATGATAGATTGGTTAATTGACCGGCAATTACCGGTACATATTTTACTTACTAAAGCCGATAAATTAAGCCGCAGCGAAGTAAAAAATACCGTACTAAACGTGCGAAAACATTATTCGTTGTTGATTGATTTAATTACCGTGCAAAGTTTTTCGGCACTAAAGAAAGAAGGTGTGGATGAGTTGATAGTTAAGTTGAATGAATGGTTTGAGTATTAGCATAATAGTTCACCCACTGCTCCCGCGTCATTGCGAGCGCTAGCGTCCGTCATTGCGAGCGTTAGCGTCCGTCATTGCGAGCGTTAGCGAAGCAATCCAGTGGCCTTATGAGATGCTAGGAAAGGCCACTGGATTGCTTCGTCGCTACGCTCCTCGCAATGACGGACGCTAACGCTCGCAATGACGGTGAGTGAGCTACTACCCTCGCTAGCCGTTAACTTTATACTCATTTGCCAAGCGATCAGCTAAGCGGGTTGTTTCTGGTAAGCGGTATTTGGGGGATAATCTTAAAATCCAATCACAGGCCGAGGTTAACGTGATTTTATGGCCAATGGAAATATAGACAGGGTTAACTTGGGTGCGAGTTCTTAACACGCAGCCAATTATATTTCTTTTATTATCATACAGATAAGAGAAATCGCCTCTGTTTTTGCCAGGTTCTGCGCTAGTGCCATAAAGCCTGCTTTTTCCGCAACCAATGGTTGGAATGTTATAGGCTAGACCTAAATGACAGGCCAGACCAAAGCGCCTAGGATGTGCTAGGCCTTGGCCATCACAAACAATTAGATCAGGTTGCTTGCTTAATTGATCGATTGCTTTGGCAAGAGCCGGTAATTCGCGAAAAGAAAGAAAGCCTGAGCGATAGGGAACTTTCACCGCAGAGACCGCTTTTTTGACTTCAAGGACAGCTAATGATTTGGCATCAAGTAGCACAGCGATTGCAAAAGCGTTGGTTGCATCATAGGCGATATCAAGCCCGGCAACGGTTTTTATTTCCTCTTTTATGTCTTCGCTTTTGACTAAGCTAGCCCATTCCTTTTGATAGCTGATGGCTTGCTGAGTATTCAATTGATTATCAATAATTAAATTAAGGGGATTTATAAAATTCATCTAACTCACCAGTCTTATTGTACCAGCTCAGGAGAATGTTGGGCCAAGGCCCAACCTACAAGTGGCGGCACGTAGGCTAGACGGGACCTGAGCTACTACATAAATTGTAGGTTGGGCCTTGGCCCAACAATAGCTCTATGTCTCATCAGCTAACTCTCCCCATCTACGCACCAGCCCAAGATCAATATCAAATAAATCTAAAATTCGACCCACACTGTGATTAATAAGATCATCGATATTCTGGGGGTTATTATAAAATGCTGGGACTGGAGGGGCAACGATTGCTCCCATTTCTGTGACTGCAACCATATTTTTTAGATGGCCGAGATGGAGAGGGGATTCTCTGACCATTAAAATTAAGCGGCGTCTTTCTTTTAATACAACATCTGCAGCACGGGTTAATAAGTTATCAGAGCTGCCAGAAGCAATATCTGCTAAAGTTCGCATCGAACACGGTGCGATAATCATTCCGAGTGTAGAATATGAACCACTGGCAAGACAAGCGGAGATATCGTTAATATTGTAGTGTTTACTCGCTAAATGATTAAGTTTAGCAGCGGATAAGTTGGTTTCTAAGGCGCGAGTTTGTTGGGCTGCTTTAGAAACAATCAAATGGGTTTCAATATCGCTTTTTTGCAGGCATTCTAACAAGCGGATCCCGTAGATGATACCAGAGGCCCCACTGATACCAATGATGATGCGGTTTTTTCGTTGCGTTATCACTGTGCTAATCTCCTTTGTACTAGATTTTAGCCATTTTTATAATGTTGCTCAATACTCCGTCATTGCGAACGCAGTGAAGCAATCCAGTGGCCTTATGAGATGCTAAGAAAGGCCACTGGATTGCTTCGTCGCTACGCTCCTCGCAATGACGGCTCCACTGCGAACGCAATGACGGTTTCACTGCGAACGCAATGACGGCTTCACTGCGTTCGCAATGACGTCAGGTTATTCTCCTTTATTGTCCGCGATTAGCGCAGTAACCACTTGTGGATTAGCCAGCGTTGATAAATCGCCAAGTTCGTTAAGCTCGGTGATTTTTTGGTTGGCCAGTTGGCGTAAGATTCGCCGCATGATTTTGCCTGAGCGGGTTTTGGGTAAGTCAGTTGCCCATTGTATGACATCAGGCTTAGCAATGGCACCAATCGTTGTTTTTACCCGCCCTAATAACTCGTCTCGTAATTGGTCACTGGGTTTGCTACCCTGCTTAAGGCTGACGAAGGCGTGAATTCCTTGGCCTTTTATCGGATGGGGAATACCAACTACAGCTGCTTCAGCAACTTGCGGATGAGCAACGAGAGCGCTTTCTATTTCAGCCGTACCTAGTCGATGCCCGGAAACATTGAGTACATCATCGATACGTCCTGTGATCCAATAATCACCGTCCGGATCGCGATACGCCCCATCACCAGTCAGGTAGTAGCCATTCACTAAATAGGTTTGGCAGTAGCGCTCGTGATCGCCGGCTATGGTTCGTGCTATTGAGGGCCAAGGGTATTTAATCGCTAAGGAACCTTCCCCTACGCCGCTTATCTCAGCACCTTGCTCATTAAGAAGCGCTGGGTAAATGCCGGGTAGTGGTGTGCTGGCTGCACCGGGTTTGGCAGGTTTTAGCTTATCTTGCGGACAAATCATGATGGCGCCCGTTTCTGTTTGCCACCAAGTATCGACGACGGATGCACGGCTTAGACCAACCTGTTGCTGGTACCATTGCCAGACTTCTGGATTAATTGGTTCGCCTACCGAACCAAGTGTGCGCAGCGATTGGCGAGAGGTCGTGGCTAACCAAGAATCGCCTTCCCGTTTCAACGCGCGAATTGCTGTTGGTGCTGTATAAAGCACATTGACTTGATTTTTATCGATAATTTTCCAGTAGCGGGCAGGATCAGGCCAAGTTGGAACACCAGCAAACATCAGGGTAGTGATGCCATTGCATAAGGGACCATAAACAACATAGCTATGGCCGGTGATCCAGCCTATGTCAGCAGTACACCAAAATACGTCAGTGGCAGTGCAATTAAACACATAATCTTGGCTATAGGCTACTTGGACTAAATAACCCCCGCTGGTGTGTACGACGCCTTTGGGTTGTCCGGTGCTGCCAGAGGTGTAGAGGATAAACAAGGGATCTTCTGCATCCATCGACTCTGGTGGACAATTTGGATGGGCTTTCTGCCTTAATTCATGCCACCAATAATTGCATTGGGGATCGAAATGAATAGCAGAGTCGTTATCTTTTACAACTAAAATCGGTATAGCCAAATCTTGGCAGGCAAGATCGGCTTGTTGTTTTAGTGCAATCGATTTGCCACCACGTTGATAACCATCCGCCGTAATCAGTAGCTTGCACGCTGCGGCTTTTAAGCGTTGGTGCAGGGCAGTGGCTGAAAAACCAGCGAAAACGACAGTGTGAATAGCCCCGATACGGGTACAGGCAAGCATGGCAATTGCAGCTTCTGGGATCATGGGTAAATAAATGCCTACCTTGTCTCCTTTACCAATACCAAGTGATTTCAGTACGTTCGCTATGCGGCAAACGTCCTCATGGAGCTCAGCAAATGTTAGCGTTCGTTGTTGATCCTCCTCGTCGCCTTCCCACAGAATAGCGGGATGATTCGCTTTGAGAGGTAAGTGCTTATCCAAACAATTGCTACTGACATTTAATTTGCCGCCACTAAACCAGCGCACATCCCCAGTTGCGAAGCCACCCTCTAACACCTTGGTCCAAGGGCTAAGCCAATCAACATAGTGGTTGGCTATCTTAGCCCAAAACTGCTCTAACGCTTGGGGATTAATATCTTGTGGAAGGCGTGTGCTATTCATAAGCCACCTAGTTATTGGCAATGGCTTTAATGATAGCAGAGAAATCCAATTGACCTTGCCCTGCTTGGTTAAATTGTTGATAAAGCGTTGTAGCGAGAGCGCCTAAGGGTGTTTTAACACCAACAGCGGCGGCTGAGTTTTGGCTCAAATGCAAGTCTTTTAACATCATCGCCGCAGTGAAGCCAGGTTGGTATTGATTATTGGCCGGAACATTAGGGAGGATCCCCGGGACTGGAGTATAGCGGCTCATAGCCCAGCATTGACCCGATGAATTGCTAACAATTTCAAATAGCTTTTGTGCGGATAAGCCAAGATGATCCGCCAAAATAAAGGCCTCTGAAATAGCAATCATTGAGACGCCTAAAATCATGTTATTGCAAATTTTCGCAGCTTGGCCACTACCGGCAGGACCGGTGTGAATAATTTTTTGGCCCATTGCAGCGAGGATGGGTTGTGCTTGAGCAAAGGCCTGCTCTTCACCACCTACCATCATGGTTAACGTTGCGGCAGTAGCGCCAGCTACCCCACCAGAGACAGGTGCATCAACGACCACAAGCTGATGCAGAGTCGCTTGTTGGTGTAGATCGCGACTCGTTTGTACATCGATAGACGAACAATCGATATATAAAGTGTTAGTTGCTGCATTGGCAAAAAGGCCCTCATCGTTTAAACAAACTTGGCGAACTTGTTCTCCCGTTTGCAGCATAGTGATGAGGACATCTTGATTACGCGCGACCTCTTGTAGGCTGCTAGCAGCTAGCCCACCTGCAGTCTTTAGGGTTGTAAGCTTTTCAGTTTGCAAATCAAAACCGGTTAATTGATGGCCTGCTTTAAGCAAATTAATTGCCATCGGCAAGCCCATGTGTCCGAGGCCTATAAAGCCAATACGCGCCATTCTGCTCTCCTTACTCGTGTGTTGGCATTGCGAAGGTGCTTTTACTTAGCTGAGTAACTGGCCATTTGCTAGTCACTGTCTTGCGACGGGTATAGAAATTGATACTTTCTAAACCATGCATATTGGTATCACCAAACGCTGAGTTCTTCCAACCTCCGAATGGGTGTGTGGCAATAGGCACTGGGATAGGAATATTAACGCCAATCATTCCCACCTGTACTCGTTGCGTGTATTCGCGGGCACTGTAACCATCACGAGTGAAAATGGCAGTGCCATTGCCATACTGATTGCGATTAACCAACGCCAATGCTTGCTCAAAATTGTCAACCCGCAACATAACCAGTACAGGTCCAAAAATTTCCTCTTGGTAAATCGTCATGGACTCTTTGACCTGATCAAAGAGTGAAGGACCCATAAAAAAACCGTCTGGATACTTAGCATGCTTAAACGACCTGCCATCCACTAATAGTTTTGCACCTTCAGCCACGCCTTTGTCGATCGCAGCGAGTACTCGTTTGCGATGTGCACTGCTGATTAAGGGACCCATTTCACTGCCCGCAACATCGCCTGCATCGACCCGAATCGCTTTTACCAGGGGAATTAATTTTTCTAAGAGCTTATCTGCAGTATGTTCGCCTACTGTGACTACAGCAGAAATGGCCATGCACCGCTCCCCTGCTGAGCCAAATGCTGCGCCAACAATTGCATTAGCGGCTTGGTCTAAATCGGCGTCAGGCATGATGACGGAATGGTTTTTAGCTCCGCCGAAGGTGTGTGCACGTTTTCCGTGGGCAGTCGCGCTGGTGTATATTGCTTTGGCGACAGGTGTTGAAGCTACTGCAGTGAATGCACAGATCTCTGGATGAGCTAATAGGTAGTCAACGGTTGTTTTATCACCTTGGAGGCAGTTTGCAACGCCAGGAGGTAAACCTGCTTCGGTCAGTAGTTCAAGTAAGCGGACTGATGCTGAGGGATCTTGCTCAGAGGGTTTTAAAATAAACGTATTACCACATGCGATAGCAGGGATTATCATCCACACCGGCACCATCACTGGGAAGTTGAAAGGGGATACACCAGCGCACACGCCCAGCGGCTGACGTAGTGTATGGCAATCAATATGAGTCGTTACATCAGCAGAAAAACCACCTTGCAATTGATTGACTAAGGCGCAATGAAATTCCACCACTTCAATTGCACGTCCGACAGAGCCCTTAGCGTCTTCTATCGTTTTCCCATGTTCTCGCGTGATAATTTGGGCTAAATCGAGTTGGTTTTTTTCTAACAGTTCCCTGAATTTAAACAAAATGCGTGCTCGTTTAAGCGGCGCAGTTTCAGCCCAAGCAGGCCATGCCGCTTTAGCAGCGCTAATCGCTTTATCACAAACTGCTTGATCAGCAAAATAGACTTGTCCAATGACTTTGCCAAGCGCAGGATTGTAAATTGCATGCGAGCTGGCGGTGGTAGCACTCAATGGTTCACCATTGATGAAGTGAGGAACAGTATAACCCATGTGTACTCCTTACCACCCGTCATCCTGAGCGCAGCGAAGGATCTCCCTGATAAAAGCACGATGCTACATTCAGAAGATCCTTCGCTGCGCTCAAGATGACGGTAGAATTGTCAATAGTCCCTAATCTAGAAAAGCAGTAATAGTAACTCGATATTCTGGTTTATCCTGCCCTATTTGGGATCCGAGGGTTTCTATGACTTCAAAGTGAGTATGCTCGCCAACTTTCTGCAGAGCATTTTGAATTGCTTCATGAATACCTAAATCGGAATGTCCTATGTAATCTCCTATTTTTATTGCGGCCATCCTTCCACCATCCATAGAATTAAGGGGTAATTCAGTCTAACATGAACGAGTCCTTTTGTAATAGCTTTAACCCTAAGGGGTTGCAACTCTCGCATAGACAAATATGAAGTAGGTTGGGCCTTGGCCCAACATGATACAAACGTCTACATTGTGAGAAAAATGTGTACCCAAAACAAATGAGGACTATTTTGCCACAACATGCCGCGTTCTTGTTGGGCCAAGGCCCAGCCTCCGCGATTTTATTTGTAGCAAAATGGATTGACATACCTTGTTGACTCAAAAGGAAAATTCAGGCATTTTTTATGTGCTAAAAGTAGCACTCATTTCTAAATAAACGTAGTAAAGGAATATTATGAAACTTACCTCTAAGTCGTTGCTTAAGTTCTTGTTCAATGCCATTTTAAGTTTATTTCTCATCGACAATGCCTATGCCAATGCTTGGGATTCAGGATATTGGGATTCTGTTGTACAACTCGGGGGATTAGGCTATAGGGTTGCAGAAAGTAGAATAGGGGTCACCAGTGATGAAACAGATACGTTAAGGCCAACCTCTAGCAAGGCTTCCTTCGTCGCGAGTATAGGGATAGGTCGAGTAATTTCTTTGTGTAATGGTGCTTGCAATAGTAATTGGTTTACGAATATTGAACCTGCGGTCAATGTCTATTATTTCAAAGGAAAAGGGAATGGGAGGATATGGCTATTTGGAGACTCACGATTTAATGATATGTCTTATAGACTGAATATTAAGAATACACGCCTCATGTTTGATCTCTCGGTAACGGTTTTTGATTATCAGGACTTTTCTTTATTTGCAATCGGCGGCATAGGTCCAGCTTGGACAAATGTAGAATATCGAGATTATAGAGATGATGGATATGGTCTGGAAAGTTTGCATTCAAGCGACGTGTCCACAACCTTCGCAGGCGAAGCCGGAGGAGGTATTTCTTATGCGCTTAATCCCCGCGTCAAATTATCTTTAGAGTATTTATACGCCAACATCAGGCACATTGATGTAAATGCTGCGAACGGAATTTTAGTGTCTAATTGGGCGCCGGCACAATTGAATATAGACACACAAGCCGGATTACTTGGATTACATGTGGTTATTTAATTCGATTCAGAATCTCAAACTACAATAGACAGGAATAGACATGAAGAAATTTGCCCAACAAGGATTAGGAATAATAGGATTGATTTTGGTATGGGGTTTATGCTTTGCCAATACTCTATCTGGCAGCTTACCACTCACATGGACAGCGGTAGTCAATCAAGGAATGTCTCTAGGGGTTACACAACCCGTGTACGTTTACATCAACAATGCGTCCAACGCCAATATCGCGTTTGGTATTTTGCCGTTTGAACTACCCAATGCTACAACATTTGTACAAAGCTCTTGTGAAAATAATGTTATTCCTGCCCTAGGCCAATGTACAATTGTACTCAACGTTACACCAATTGCAGTAGGGCTAATAGAGGGCACATTAGTTATTAAAACCAATAGCAGACAAGATACGCTTTTAAGTAATATTCATTTAATTGTTGCCGCGCTGCCGCCACCAACTCCACCAGCCCCAGTAGCAATAAATACGATGGTCTATGTGAGTGATTTTGATACTAGCACCGTATCAAGGTGTCCCATAGATTTCTCTGGGTCGTGCACGGCATTAGATCCAGGCGGTATATTTGATGAACCTTTTGATATAGCATTTAATGCCGCAAATACCTTGGCTTATATTTCAAATGAAGCTAATAACGAGCTTTTGGTATGCCCTGTCCTTCCGAATGGGGATTTTGGCTCCTGCACGCCCAACAGCTTCGGTTTCAGTGGGCCTAATGGTATAGCATTAAGCGCAGCAAATAACTTTGCCTATGTTGCTAATGCGACTGCTAATTCTGTCTCAGTATGTCAACTAGACCCGTCTTCTGGAGCAGTGCTTTCTTGCATAAATAATCCAGACGCTTCATTTAATAATCCTGAGTTTCTTGCATTAAATGCGGCAAATACGTTCCTCTATGTGACTAATAATAATGGCAATACTGTCTCAGTATGTCCCACAAACCCTTCAACCGGGGCAATCACAGGTTCCTGTACGCCTTCAGGCGCAATATTTTCGGGGCCATCGGGAATTGCATTAAATGCTACAAATACTATAGCCTATATTGCTAATTCAGGTAGTAACGAAGTCTCAGTATGTACCGGAGATTTTTCCAATGGGGCAATTCCCTCCTCCTGCATAAATTATAACCCAGGTGGATCCTTTTCGGACCCCATGGGTGTAGCATTAAACGTTACGAATACGCTTCTCTATGTCGCTAATCAAGGGACCAGCGAGGTCTCCGTATGTACACTTAATGCTGGGGCAATAACCTCCTGCACAAATTATTCCATCCCCTCAGTTAATGAACTTAACGGTATTGCATTAAATAAGATTTACGTGTAGGTCCTAGTGACGATTTTTGGCTAGATACTTCGCCCGCCATCCACCTTAAGTATCTGGCCAGTAATGTAGGGATTTTCTACCAGCGCTAATACCGCTTGGGCAATAAAAGCGGGATCGCCCTGCCGTTTTAATGGGATTTTAGCCAGGATTTCATTTTGCTGCTTCGAGGAAAGTCTGTTTCCCCCCTCCGGCCAAATGGCGACACCAGGTGCAATGGCATTAACTCGCACAAGGGGGGCAAATTCTCGGGCTAAGGCCTTGGTTTGCATAGTAAGAGCGGCTTTAGTTTGGCAATATACCGCATAGCCTTTTAGGGGCCTATCAGCGTGAATATCAGTAAGATTGATGATTACCCCTTGGTGTTTAGCAAGAGAAGGGTAAGCAGCCTGAGATAATAAAAAAGGTGCCTTCACATTGGTATCAAACAAATCATACCAAGCTTTTTCATCCCATTCAGGGAAGTGACTAGGAGTAAACATCGAAGCATTATTAACCAGTAGATCCAGACGTCCTGCCCAAGCTATTAATGCCGTAAGCAACGCTTTAGCTGCATGAGTAGCGCAAAGATCCTGTTGGAGAACAAGGGCACTATCCGGACGTTGCTGATTTAATGCCTGCGCTAATGCTTGTGCCTCAGCAAAGGAATGGTGACAATGAATAGCCACTTTATAACCAGCCTGATGCATTTGCTGCACAATAGCAGCACCGACTCGTCTTGCTGCTCCAGTAACCAATGCAACTTTAACCGCTTGTGTGTTGGTTCGATTCAAGGTAATGTTCCTCGTTTTATAAGTTTTGTAATAGCTCACCCTTCCTGCGATATTCCCAGGCGTAATTGCGAGCATAGCGAAGCACGTCATTGCGAGGAGCGTAGCGACGAAGCGACCTTTCCTAGCATCTCTTAAGGCCACTGGATTGCTTCGTCGCTACGCTCCTCGCAATGACGGCTTCAGTGTGTTCGCAATCACGGGCCTATTACATGAATTTTAAGCAGGTTATGGATTTATTAACAACAATTCGCACACAGATAGAAGAGCAAGGCGACATGCCTTTTGTTGAATTCATGCAGCAAGCTCTCTACGCACCCTATTTTGGCTATTATAGTGCAGGATTGCAAAAATTTGGCGTCACTGGGGATTTCGTTACTGCTCCTGAATTAACTCCTTTATTTGGCCAAACGCTGGCCCGACAATGCAAAGAGATATTAGTCACTCTATCCACCCCGGTTTTGTTTGAATTCGGTGCAGGGTCTGGTCGTTTATGCATTGATCTTTTAAAAGAGCTGGAGCGATTGGATTGTTTACCGAAGGCCTACCATATCCTTGAGCTAAGCGCCAATTTACGCCATCGGCAGTTGGCACTGATCGAGCAAGAAATCCCTCACCTCGTGCAACGTATTAACTGGCTCGACCGCTGGCCAACACAGTGCTTTAATGGTGTCATTCTTGCCAACGAGGTGGTCGATGCCATGCCAGTCCATCGTTTTTTACAAACAACAGAAGGCCTATTGGAAAGCTTCGTGGGCCTTGATGCGCAAGGCCAGCTCATTGAACTCTTTAAACCCTGCACAAATCAACGTCTTCTGACTTATTTAGAAAAAATCCTCCCTAGCCACCCGTCACCCCACCTTTCTGAAGCCAATTTATTTATCGATGACTGGATTAAGCAGTGTTTTACCATGTTAAATCAGGGGGCTATGTTAATCATTGACTATGGTTTTCCCCGTCACGAGTATTATCATCCAGATCGTCACACGGGCACTTTGATGTGTCATTATCAACATCATGCCCATCCTAACCCCCTACTGCATCTTGGCGAGCAAGATATCACTGCGCACGTCGATTTTACCCATATTGCAGAGGCAGCACAGGCAGCTGGTTTTCATATCGCGGGATACTGCAATCAAGCCTCTTTTTTGCTAGCCAATGGTTTGTTAAGCTTGGTTGAAAATCTTAGTGATGAAAGGGAGCGGCTGCGAACCCTAGCAGCAGTCAAACAACTCATTCAACCGAGTGAAATGGGAGAGCTATTTAAAGTCATTGCCTTGACCAAGGCGATGCAACCCACGCTGACTGGTTTTCAATTGCAAGATAAACGAGCGAGTCTATGATAAAAAAATATTTAACGACAGTGGAGTTACAAAAGGAAGCGATGAAATTTTCCGCAGGCCACACAACCATTTTCTCTGCCACGGAGCGTGAACCCCTGCATGGACATATGTATGCTGTTTATTTAGCGCTTACCACCTGGGTGGAAGAAAATGGCATGACCTTTGATTATCGCTTTTACAAAGAGCGCATTCATAAATTATGTCGTTCGCTGAATCAAACTTTTTTGATGCCAGAATTTTCACCTTTTTTAACGTATGCCGAAGATAAAGACTATTACTATTTCACGTTCAACCATAAAAAAATACCTTTCCTTAAAGAAGATGTGACAATATTACCGGTAACCAATATTACTGTTGAAGAATTATCACGCTGGTTTGTTGATGAATTAATCAGAGACAAGACAGAACTGTCCCGTCATCGTATTGAGAAAATTGTCGTTAAAGTCTTCTCTGCTCCTGGCCAATCAGCAAGTCATGAATGGCCAAACAGTGGGTACAAATGATCTACCAAATCTGTATTCCGAACACCAAACGAGACTATTTTGATTATTTGGCAGATAACTTAAATCTTAGTATCGGTGTCCGTGTTTGGGTTCCATTTCGCAATGCAACTCGTCTAGGCCTGGTCATTGGCCAACAACACTCCTCGGCATGCGATATTACCGCACTTAAATCGATAACAGCAGTGATTGACGAGCAACCCTTACTCAGTGCATCAATACTAGACTTATGCCAATGGGTCAGCAGTTATTACCAATCCCCTCTATCGGAAGTGATCCCCTTAGCCTTACCCAAAAAATATCGCACAGGATCAACACGAGTGCTCACTACCCTTCCACAGCGACCTAATCAAGCACTTGATCAGCCATTAACCTTGCATGAGGAGCAAACCACTGCTCTAAATGCCATGGCTGCGCATTTACAAGCTTATCATTGCTTCTTGCTGCAAGGAGTAACTGGCAGCGGCAAAACAGAAGTGTATTTACAGTTGATTAGTAAAGTCCTTGCTCAAGAAAAACAAGTCCTCATCTTAGTTCCTGAAATTGGCTTAACTCCTCAATTATTAGCACGTTTTACGGCGCGTTTTAGCGAGCCGATGGCTGTTATTCATTCCAATTTAAATGAAAGTGAAAGGCAGCTTGCTTGGCAATTGGCTAGGGATAACGTAATCAAATTAGTCATCGGCACTCGTACAGCTGTTTTCACGCCCATGCCATCCCTTGGCTTGATCATTATTGACGAAGAGCATGATGCTTCGTTGAAGCAGATGGAGGGTGTACGCTATTCTGCTCGCGATACCGCGTTGATGCGCGCTTATATAGCGAAAATCCCTATTGTTTTAGGATCGGCTACACCCAGCCTTGAGAGCCTGCACAATTGTGTGTTAAACAAATACAGATTGCTGCGCCTTAACCAGAAAGCACTTGCCACCTCACCGCTGCACTACCAACTCATCGATATCCGCAATGTTAATTTGCAGCAGGGCTTAGCCCCCAATAGCCTAATCGTTATTGCTGAGCATTTACGGCAACAGAACCAGGTGTTGATCTTTATTAATCGGCGAGGCTTTGCTCCTGTACTACTCTGCCATCACTGTGGGTGGATAGCGGATTGCCATGCCTGTGATAGCCACCTAACCTTACATCGCAAATTAGGTCGCCTCGTTTGTCATCATTGCGGCGCAATAAAAAATATCCCTAGCCAATGCAGCTCTTGCCATAGCACTGAATTACTTCCTGTAGGCGCTGGCACGCAGCGTGTCCATGAATTTCTGCAGGCGCAGTTTCCCCATATCCAGCAGCTACGTATCGACCGCGACGAGGTGAGGAAAAAAAATGAATTAGGCACACGGCTTGATCGCATTAATAAAGGCGAGGCACAATTAATTATCGGGACGCAAATGTTAGCCAAAGGGCATCATTTTCCCCGTTTAACCTTAGTGGTAGTCCTCGATGCGGATGCCGGGTTTTATAATCAAGACTTTCGTGCGCTTGAGCGCTTAGGGCAATTATTAACTCAGGTTGCCGGGCGAGCAGGGCGGGCGCACCATGCAGGCCAAGTTCTTATTCAAACGCATATCCCGCATCATCCTTTACTTAACCTGCTGATTCAGCAAGGTTATGATGCCTTTGCCAAAGCACTCTTGGCTTTGCGCCAACATGCCGAATTACCTCCCTATCAGTATTTAGCGGTTATCCGCGCTCAAGATAAAGTGCCCGAAAAAGTACTTCGTTTCCTTCATATCACGAAGGAGCAGCTGGAAACGCAAACGATCAAAGTGCTTGGCCCCGCCCCAGCACCTCTTGCCCGTAAAGCGGATCAGCATCGCATGCAGTTATTGGTCAAGTCCCCCTCCCGCAAAATACTGCATAACGCATTGACGACCCTTAGGGCGTGGTTAACAGTGAATAAATTAAGTCATACTGTTCGCTGGAGCGTTGATATTGATCCGATGGATTTGTCGTGACAACAGCGCCCGTCATCCTGAGCGCAGCGCCCGTCATCCTGAGCGCAGCGCCCGTCATCCTGAGCGCAGCGCCCGTCATCCTGAGCGCAGCGCCCGTCATCCTGAGCGCAGCGCCCGTCATCCTGAGCATAGCGCCCGTCATCCTGAGCGCAGCGCCCGTCATCCTGAGCGCAGCGCCCGTCATCCTGAGCGCAGCGCCCGTCATCCTGAGCATAGCGAAGGATCTCCTGAATGTAGCATGGTGCTCAACCAAGGAGATCCTTCGCTATGCTCAGGATGACGGGGGCTATGCTCAGGATGACGGGGGCTATGCTCAGGATGACGGGGGCTATGCTCAGGATGACGGCTGTCGAACCGTTTTATGTTTATACTCACATAAATCCCGAATCAAACACTCAGGGCAGCGTGGTTTACGCGCAAGGCAGACATAGCGACCATGTAAAATAAGCCAGTGGTGAGCATCGTTTAAAAATTCCTTCGGGATAACTTTAATTAACCCCAGCTCCACAGCCAAAGGTGTTTTGCCCTTTGCGATCCCAGTGCGGTTAGCAACGCGAAAGATATGCGTATCGACAGCCATGGTCGCGTGACCAAACGCCGTGTTGAGTACGACATTCGCTGTTTTGCGTCCAACTCCGGGTAAAGCCTCTAAGGCTTCACGATTATTTGGCACGTTCCCGCTATGCTGAGCAATTAGAATTTGACAGGTTTTAATTATATTTTGCGCTTTACTATTATAAAGCCCTATGGTCTTAATATAATCTTTAAGCTGCTGCTCTCCTAAATCAAATATGGCTTGTGGGGTATTGGCAACGGTAAAAAGTTTAGCTGTTGCTTTATTTACACTTTTATCTGTCGCCTGCGCAGATAAGATCACTGCAATTAACAACTCAAAAGGGGAGTTGTAATTTAACTCGGTTGTTGGGTGTGGATTCTGCTCCCTGAAACGAGCAAAAATGGCACAACGCTTTGCTTTATTCATTATGATAACACCCCTCCAGCGTCGTCATTGCGAACCGAAGGTGAAGCCGTCATTGCGAGGAGCGCAGCGACGAAGCAATCCAGCGACCTTTCCTAGCAATCTCATAAGGCCACTGGATTGCTTCGTCACTGCGCTCCTCGCAATGACGAGTTTCACTGCGCTCCTCGCAATGACGAGTTTCACTACGCTCGCAATGACGAGTTTCACTACGTTCGCAATGACGACGCTGGTACTATTCATTTGCTTTCTTTGCCCTCACTCTAGATAGCGCCTGCATAATGTAATCCTGTTTAAGCTGAGTATCCAAATTAGCATCAGCAGTAGCTACTAACCGGCGTTTTTCCCGATAAGCTTGTTGTTTCGCTTGCTCTTCATGTAACAAACGAGTTTGCTTAGCGTGAAAACGTTGCCTAGCAAGGGATTTATCGTACTGAGGTACTGGGATAGAGACCAATTCAATGCAATCGACAGGGCAAGGCTCAACACAAAGGCCACAGCCAGTGCATTCTGTATTGATAATAGCATGCATCCGTTTAGCGCTACCAACAATGGCATCAACTGGACATGCTTGGATGCACTTCGTACAACCAATGCACTCTGCCTCAATAATTCGCGCGAGCGTTGGCGGTTTTACCTGGGCCGTAGGTAAATACGGTGCTGGATCGATAGCGAGTAATTCAGCAAGCGCCTTAATCGTTGCAGTACCCCCCGGTGGGCAGCGATCGATAGGCGCTTTCCCTTGTGCCAAAGCTTCAGCATAGGGTAAACATCCCGAGTAGCCACACTCCCCACATTGGGTTTGTGGTAATAGCGCATCAATAGACTTCACTGGAACCATTATTTCACCTCTGTTGATGAACACCACGTCATCCTGAGCGCAGCTCCCGTCATCCTGAGCGCAGCTCCCGTCATCCTGAGCGTAGCTCCCGTCATCCTGAGCGTAGCTCCCGTCATCCTGAGCGTAGCTCCCATCATCCTGAGCGTAGCTCCCGTCATCCTGAACGTAGCTCCCGTCATCCTGAGCGTAGCTCCCGTCATCCTGAGCGTAGCTCCCGTCATCCTGAGCGTAGCTCCCGTCATCCTGAGCGTAGCTCCCGTCATCCTGAGCGTAGCGAAGGATCTCCTTGGTTGAGCACTATGCCACATTCGGGAGATCCTTCGCTGCGCTCAGGATGACGGGCTGAGGAATGCTCAGGATGACGGGCTGAGGAATGCTCAGGATGACGTGGCGTTTTCGGCTTTTCCAACAGACCCTAGCATTGCGTCAATTTTTTCTCTTTCCACGCGCACCATCAACGGGGTAAACGGGTTAATGGGCTGGTCAAGTAAGGGTTTATCAATACTCTCCCAGGTTAAAGGCTCGCAATTTAGGAATTGTTCAGCCGCAGCTGCCATGAGTGGGACCACTGGCTTTAAATACGTGATAAGTATGCGAAATAAATTTAACCCCATCGTCGCAATGAGCTGTACATCCCCTAGTCGCTCTATCTCTTTGGCGAGTAGCCATGGCTTATTTGCATCGATATATTGATTGACGCGATCGGCACAATCCATAATTTGTCGTATCGCACGCGCATAATCACGCTGGACAAACGCATCAACGATATCGTTACGCTCGGCAAGCAACGCTTGGTACAAAGCAGGCTCTGCCAATTGCTTGGCGAGTTGGTTTGCGAAGCGTTTATTGATAAAGCCAGCGCAACGGCTAGCAATATTAACCACTTTACCGACTAAATCGGCATTCACCCTATTCATAAAATCAGCAAAATTTAAATCCAAATCATCAACCCGACCGTTCAATTTCGCCGCAAAATAGTAACGTAAATACTCTGGATCTAAGTGTTGCAAATAAGTACGCGCCTCAATATAGGTGCCACGCGACTTCGACATTTTCTGGCCATCAACGGTAAGAAAGCCATGGGTGAACACGGCAGTAGGCAAGCGATGACCACTCCCCGCTAAAATTGCTGGCCAAAATAGCGCATGAAAGTAAATAATGTCTTTGCCAACAAAATGGTAAAGTTCAGTGGTCGAATCTTTATCCCAAAACTCAGCAAAGGAAATCCCCTGCGCATCACAATATTTTTTAAAACTTGCCATATAACCAATTGGGGCATCGAGCCAAACATAAAAGTACTTATCTTGAGTGCCAGGAATTAGAAAACCAAAATAAGGGGCGTCACGGGAGATATCCCATTGTTTTAAGCCCGCAGCAAACCATTCATCCAATTTGTTAGCCACCTCCACTTGCAGGTGGCCTTTTCGCGTCCATTCTTTTAATAAAGACTCATAGCGCGGCAAATCAAAGAAATAATGCTCGGAATCTTTTTCAATAGGTTTTGCACCGGAAATAGCCGATACGGCATTCAGCAAATCCGTAGGTAAATAAGTTGCGCCACAGACTTCGCAGTTATCACCGTATTGATCAGAAGCTCCGCATTTAGGGCAAGTTCCCTTCACATAGCGGTCAGGTAAAAACATTTTCTTCACCGGATCGTAGGATTGGCGAATCGTTTTTTTGATAATGTCGCCTGCGTTTTGCAAACGCTCATAAATACCCACTGCTAAACTCTGATTTTCAGGCGAATGCGTGGTGTGGTAACAATCATAAGCGATAGCAAAGGCTTTAAAATCCCGCTCGTGGCTCTGCTGCATTTGCTTGACTAAGGCTTCTGGACTAAGACCCAATTGCTCAGCTTTCAGCATGATTGGTGTGCCATGCGCATCATCCCCACAAACACAGATGCATTGATAACCCAGCATCTTATGAGTACGCACCCATATATCTGTTTGCACATGCTCCACCAAATGCCCCAAATGCAAATGACCATTGGCATAAGGCAATGCACTGGTAACCAGCATTTTACGAACTCTTGTCATGCAAATCATGCCTATAAACAATAAAAAGACAAATTATAGCGCATAGGCAATAGATTTCGCCAATAAAAAACGCGGCAGAGCCGCGTTTTTGTTAGGATAGTTCCGAAATTATCCTTGTTGGTCATGCTTGAACCGCCATCTACATTTAGTGATGGTTCATCAAATTTACGTGAAGGTGTAGGTGCTGCTACAGGTTTGTGGAAACGGTACTTTGAAAGGATAGCGTCTCCACTAATATCCACAGCACCACGAAAATCGATCGTTCCTTGCTGAAACTTCCCTTTTAGTTCCTGTAGTTTCTTTTCTACATTCGCTACATCTTTAATCTCTTTTTTAGTCGGTGCACCCTTGGCGAGTCTAGCTTTCTCGTCAGTAAGCGCCCGTGTCATCTCTTCTATCGTAAAAGCTTGCCGTGCATTTACTGCTTCGAAAGTCTTATACTGTTTCTCATCAACTACTAACACCACTCCAGTTTTCGCATCAACAAATGTGTGATCTGTAGATTGGTTAACCGGTGCATCTGGATTGAACTTATTGTCGAGCCCAGTGTATATTCCGCTTAACACATTAGCTACGCCAGCGAGAACCACACCAGCAGCCAACGTTGCAGCAACAGCCAATCCACCAACTATAGCAGCTGCCACAGGTAGAGACAAACCGGTAAGGAACGCAAGAGGCGCTAATGTTGCTACACCTATGAGAGTGGCGATAAACGCAGGTATTGTGAGAGTGAAGGCAGCAAGCGAAGCTACGATCGCAGGCCATATGAAGAAAACTGCAGCTGCGACAGCGGCGCCCGCAAGAATGCCGAGAAGCACCGTAGCAACAGCAAGCCAGTGACGGCCCAGGAAGTTACCAATTGCAGCAAAGGCATTTGTAATCCCCTGCCCAACATACGCTGCGCCTTTTTTAACGCTATTCCACGCTTTTGCAAGCGTTTGTCTAAAATTTGCCATGTTTTACTCCTAAAGGTTATAAATTCGAGGCGGATTATAACAAGGGTTTTTTGAAAAATGAACCAAAAATGTTCAATATGTTGTAACATAAATGTAAAGTCCATGTTTTTAAAAGAAAACTTTTTAAACTAAAAGTAGAATGGCTAGTCATTTTAAACCATAAAGCGTTGGATCTTTTACGCCGGCAACTCTAAATCCACGCTGGCGAAGAATGCAACTAGCACAGCGTCCACAAGCTTCCCCACGTTCTGTTGCTTGATAACAAGATATCGTCATGGCGTAATCCACGCCTAATTTGCTACCAACTAAAATAGTTTCAGCCTTCGATAAATGCTGCAAGGGCGCATGCAGTGTAAAATAATCGCCCTCAACGCCAGTTTTTGTGGCTAAATTAGCGAGGGATTGAAATGTGGCGATATATTCGGGCCGGCAATCAGGGTAATGCGAATAATCCACCGCGCTTACACCAATATAAATATCGCGAGCACCAATGACTTCCGCGTACCCTAAGGCAAACGATAAAAAAATAGTGTTACGAGCGGGCACATAAGTGATCGGGATTTTTTCGCTGTCAGAGTAATCTGGAACTTCAAGCGATGTATCCGTCAAGGCAGAACCACCAAATTGGTCGCTATCTAGAGTTACTATACGATGATCAGCGACAGCAAAATAGCTAGCGACACGTTGTGCAGCAGCTAATTCTACGGCATGTCGCTGGCCGTAGGCAAAGCTCAGCGCATAACAGGCAAAACCTTCTGCCTTTGCTATAGCCAAACACGTTGCGGAATCTAACCCACCTGATAATAATACCACTGCTTTCTTCATCTACTCTCCGTTCCCGGGTACAACTCTCGTATAGGCAAATTTGAAGTAGGTTGGGCCTTGGCCCAACAAGGTTATGGCTCGAAATTTTGTAGGAGTAATAGTCCTCGATAGCCAACTGATTGAAAAATTGTTACCGGATCATGTACCCATGTTGGGCCGAGGCCCAACCTACAGTCATTTATTTGCCTATATGAGAATTACACCCAACGTACAACACTATTTCAAGCAAATAATTTATCAATTATGTAAATTCTTTCCTCAAAAGCTTGTCCTGCTTATATCTTATATGGTATAAAGAATACATATTGCACTATTTGTGTATAGATTTCCCAATCACCAAGCTCTTAGTTTTTTGAGGTGATATCATGACTGGTAGTATTAGTGTTCCATTTAAAACTTCGTATGAAGCATACGATCAAGACGATTCTGAAACACAGGACCAAAACGATAAAACAAGCATAGATCGACTTTATACCCTAGCCACTAATCTAGATACCCTGGCCAGTAATCTAGAAATACTAGACGATAGAGCGCTGCTGGGCCAAAATCGATTAAATATAACCGAGCTAGCAAAGCAACGTGGAGGGCATCCCACCATCCTATCTACCTTGCATGATTATTATCTTTCCGAATTGCTTAAGACGAATCCTGCAAGTTTTAGGTTTTTAAAGCGTGAGCAACGGGACCGACTAAGAAACAAATTACTCTATACGTTCTACCTCCTCTATGCGCAATATCAATTGGATGCGGCTGAAGGGAGGAGATACACCCTGAAAGGGGATGGCGGCCACCCAGCATTGCTACGTCTTTGCGTGCAACGTATCCAGAGTTTAAATTCCGCTTCATTCGGCGAAGAAACCCCTTTTGCGCAAGCTCTGCAAACAGAAATTGATGAAGCCGATAAAAGTTTACAATTGGTGGGCTTAACCCTCATCGCCTCTTGGTTCAAAGAAAAATACGATCAATTTATGAACAATCATACCGGTTCTCTCATAGAATGGATGAGTGAACTCAATGGTAGGCGTCTCTATTGGGCCTGGGGCGGAGGAATGCTTGCTAGCATTCTGGAAGCATTGCCTGATGATTTTTTCAATAAAGTGCAAGCAATGGACAGTTTAGATGCACCCTCTCCTGTCACAGGCAATATGAGCTGGATTCTCTACTACACGCGGTTTGGCATCAATTTATTATTACTGCTGAAACATACCTTTTGTCCTTCTTCAAAAGCAGAAGAGGCTATTCCACAATGGGAACGGTTTAAGGCGCAATGGGATCAACGGAAGTTCTCTATGTTAAACGACCTCATTTGGGGTTTTGTTAATATGCTCTGCTTTTTTTGGCTGAAAGGTAAAGGGGTTCTTGGTTATGCCGGTAACGTGGTCACTGTAGCCCTATTGCTGGGGGATTTACTGCTAACTAGCTGGAGGTTTATGGAAGAACAGACTAAGCATAATGCAGACATGCTACTCATGGACAAAGACCTCCAAAGATTGCAAGATAAAATTTTCGTAATCAACTCACAATTGACAAGCGACCCAAATAACCAAAATTTACGCGCTGAACTTGCCGAATTAGAGCAACAACAAGAGAGTCTCAATAAACTGCAAGCTAAAGCTAGATTTGAATGGCAATATAAACGCGACGGCCTAATAAACGATTGGATTTATGGGCTTGGCTTACTGCTTGCCGCTAGTGTCTTTTGTTGCTTCCTTTTCCCACCTGCTGCTCTCGTGCCAGCAGTAACTATGATTCTTGGGATATTAGGAGCTACAAGCTGCTTTGTACTCACAGTCATCTGGTCAGCGGTTAATGGCGACATAGCGCTTTCTAAATCAAAACATGCAAAGGATCTAGCACGAGAAAATTGCGCTAAGCTTCTTGAGAAGTTTAATGACGAACAAGATCCTAATATGAAAAAACAATTGTATTTAGAGATGAAAGCGTTGATGGCCGAGACAGATTATCAGCAACGTGTAGCCCGTTTTCAGCAAATTAAGTTACTGCAATCAATCCTAGTCGATGCATTAATCCCAGTGGTGATTTTTGCCTCGCTAACCTTTATGCCTCTAGGAATAGGCTTAACTGTCATAGCAGCAGCATTGATTTTGGCAGTGATTACCTATGCGCTCATCAATCGCTACGAACCAAAAGCTGCAGAGTTGCCGGAATTTAATGAGAATGCTTATGAAAAGTTTACGGAAACTGGCGAGCTTAGTTACCTTGTGGAAAAATCTGAAAAAACAGCTAGCATGATGACGCTTTTTAAACCAGTAAATCATCCAAATAGCTGGACTACTAATTCAGAGCTGGAGGAAGACGGGGATCTTGATCCAGCACTAGTGAACTCTTATTAAAGGTATCTACGGTTGGGATAGTCTTCTTTGGTTGGGCCTTGGCCCAACAACAATCATATCCGAGCCGCGCACGTAAGTAAGCGGAGCTCGTCATCCTGAGCGCAGCGAAGGATCTTCTGAATGTGGCATAGTGCTCAACCGAGGAGATCCTTCGCTGTGCTCAGGAGTCGCGGCTCGGATACAACAGCTCTTAATGAACTTCCCTCATTTTCCCTTCTCCCCAGACATGGGGAGAAGGTGCCCGAAGGGCGGAAGAGGGGATGCTGGTGCGAAGTTCTTTGCTGATGTTTGTCCCACGGGACTATGTGCTCGCAATGACGCCGAAAAAGTGTATAATTGCGCGATTTGTTGTCCAATAAACAACCTGCCATGAACCTTGAAAAACACTATGATGTCATCGTAATCGGTGGCGGCCATGCCGGGACGGAAGCTGCTCTTGCCGCTGCCCGTTTGGGGGCGCAAACGCTATTACTCACCCACAATATCGATCTACTTGGCCAAATGTCGTGTAACCCAGCCATTGGTGGGATTGGTAAAGGCCATCTCGTGAAAGAAATTGACGCGCTTGATGGGGCGATGGCTCTGGCTGCTGATCGTGCTGGTATCCAATTCCGTATTCTTAATGCGTCCAAAGGCCCTGCTGTCCGAGCCACTCGCGCCCAGGCTGATCGTGTGCTTTATCGTCAAGCTATCCGCCAGATCCTACAAAATCAAGCGAATCTAACCCTATTTCAACAAGCTGTTGATGATTTACTGGTTACCGGCGGGCGAGTCACCGGAGTAGTTACACAAATAGGTCTCACTTTACATGCTCAAGCAGTGGTTCTAACCGTCGGTACCTTTTTGGGGGGCAAAATTCACATTGGTATGAACCAATACGCCGGAGGCCGAGCAGGTGATCCTCCAGCCATTGCTTTAGCACAGCGCTTGCGTGAATTAGAATTACCCGTTGGCCGCTTAAAAACAGGCACACCACCGCGAATTGATGGCCGTTCGCTTGATTATAGCCAAATGACCATTCAACCTGGTGATACGCCTGTTCCCGTGTTTTCTTATTTAGGCAAGGAAACCGATCACCCCCAACAGCTCCCTTGCTACATCACCCACACTACTTCAGAAACCCACGCAATTATTCAAGCTAACTTACATCAATCACCCATGTACGCGGGGAGCATTGCAGGGGTAGGGCCACGTTATTGCCCCTCAATCGAAGATAAAATTGTCCGCTTTGCGGATAAATCATCGCATCAGATTTTTGTTGAACCCGAAGGGTTAACCACGGATGAGATCTACCCTAACGGGATTTCAACCAGTTTACCTTTTGCAGTCCAAGTCGAATTCGTACGTAGTATCCGTGGCTTTGCCAATGCTCACCTGACGCGACCCGGCTATGCGATTGAATATGATTATTTCGACCCACGCGGACTCACCCCATTTTTACAAACCAAACCCCTACACAACCTCTTTTTTGCCGGGCAAATTAATGGCACTACCGGCTATGAAGAAGCAGCGGCGCAAGGATTAATTGCTGGTATGAATGCAGCCTTGCAAGTGAAAGAACAACCGCTTTGGTGCCCACGCCGTGATGAAGCCTACACTGGTGTGCTGATCGATGACCTCATTAATTGTGGTACCCAAGAACCCTATCGTATGTTTACCTCAAGGGCGGAGTATCGTCTTTTATTGCGTGAAGACAATGCCGATTTACGACTAACAGAAAAAGGACGGCAATTAGGATTAGTCAACGACCATCGTTGGCGAGTATTTTGCAATAAACGCGAAGCCATTGAACGTGCCAAAGCGAGCTTAAAAGACTGCATCATTCGAGTTGCCCATAATGAGGCCTTAAGTTCGCTTCTTAACCACCCTCTCTCCCATGACTGCCGTGCTACCGAGCTATTAAAACGTCCAGAGATTAATTATCAGGATTTACAAGCCATTACTGCGCTTGGCCTACCCGAATTAGCCGCCGATGTTGCAGAACAAGTAGAAATTCAAAGTAAATATGCTGGCTACATTGACCGGCAATTACTCGATATTGAACGCTTACGCAAACACGAAAATACGCAATTACCTGCTAGTTTGGATTATAGTTCTGTTCCAGGCTTATCCACCGAAGTAGAACAAAAACTAAATCAGATCAAACCAGCCACTATAGCTCAGGCAGGACGCATCTCTGGGATTACTCCAGCGGCCTTATCCTTATTGCTAATCCATCTGAAAAAGCTGCGGGCCCCTGAATGAGCTGTTCATTGGCTACACAGCTGGCAGAAGGCATAGAGCAGCTCGGCCTATCCGTAGCAACTCCCCCCCTCATGGATTATTTACTCTTATTGCAGAAATGGAACCGAGCGTATAATTTGACTGCTATTAGGGATTTGCGAGCGATGATTAGCCGTCACCTGTTGGACAGTTTAGCCATAATCCCCTGGATTAAAGGAAACCGTCTACTCGATGTGGGTTCTGGAGCTGGCTTGCCAGGCGTTCCTTTAGCCATAGCCAATCCTGCTTTAGACGTGGTCCTCTTGGATAGTAATGGCAAGAAAGTCCGATTTTTGGAGGAGGTCAAACGTAATTTACGGCTGGATAACATGACGGTAATACAAAGTCGAGTAGAAAACTACCACCCTACATTTGATTTTGATACAGTAGCAACTCGAGCCTTTAGTGAGTTAGCGCAAATGGTAAAGTGGACACAGCACCTGATAAACCGGGATGGCATCTGGCTTGCCATGAAAGGTCGCTACCCTGCAACGGAATTAGCAGGCATAAACCTACCTTACCAGGTTCATTTTTATAAAGTCCCAGGTGTGGATGGTGAGCGCTGCTGCGTCGTTATTCAAAATGCGTAGGATCGTCATTGCGAGCGTTAGCGAAGCAACCCAGAAGTGTAGAACACAGATTTTATGTACTGGTAGCTTCTAGCTTCGTAGCCCTGGGTTGCTTCGCTAACGCTCGCAATGACGGCGCAGGGTGGCTCACAATGACGGCGCAGGGTGGCTCACAATGACCAGGGTGGCTCACAATGACGGCGCAGGGTGGCTCACAATGACGGCATGGGTGATCTCTTACAATGCAATGAGGAATAATCATGGCGAAAGTCATAGCAATTGCCAATCAAAAAGGAGGCGTGGGTAAAACCACGACAGCGGTTAATTTAGCAGCCTCCATTGCTGCTAATCGCCTGCCTGTTTTACTGGTCGATTTGGATCCACAAGGGAATGCAACAATGGGTTCAGGGGTAGATAAAAATGCGCTAGTGCACACCGCCAACGATGTACTGCTGGGTGATTGCCTTGCCAAACAAGCCTGCCTAACGACTTCCTGTGGCTTTGATCTGATACCTGCCAATGGCGATCTAACTGTCGCTGAAGTGAGTTTAATGGCAAGAGATCAGCGCGAAAATTTCCTTTTTAAGGCCCTGCAACCCTTGGACGCTGCCTATGCGTTTATCTTAATTGATTGCCCTCCGGCCTTAAATACATTGACTATTAATGCATTGGTTGCAGCTGACTCCGTATTAATTCCCATGCAATGCGAATATTTTGCCCTCGAGGGCTTAGCCGCTTTGCTGTCAACTGTTGACCAACTAAAAACCTCGGTTAATCCACGCCTACAAATAGAAGGGGTGCTGCGGACCATGTATGATACTCGTAATCGCCTGTGCGCTGAAGTTTCGCAACAGTTACTCGAGCATTTTAGCGCCAAAGTTTACCGCACCGTAGTACCCCGTAACGTGCGATTGGCCGAAGCACCTAGCCATGGTATGCCAGCTTTGCAATATGACAAAGCATCGCCAGGTGCCGCAGCGTATATGGTTCTAGCTGCGGAAGTTCTGAGTAAACAGGCCGAGCAGGTTCTCCCCTAGCTTGCCGTCTTCGTATCCCTGGGTTGCTTCGCTAACGCTCGCAATGACGGGAGCTAACGCTCGCAATGACGGGAGCTAACGCTCGCAATGACGGGAGCTAACGCTCGCAATGACGGGAGCTAACGCTCGCAATGATGGGAGCTAACGCTCGCAATGACGGGAGCTAACGCTCGCAATGATGGGAGCTAACGCTCTTAATGAACTTCCCTCGTTTTCCCCCTCGCCCCGGGAACGGGGAGAGGGTGCCCGCAGGGCGGGAGAGGGGATGTTGGTGCGAAGTTCTTTACTGCTGTTTGCCTTGCGGGACTAGGTGCTCGCAATGACGGTGGAGCGGGGCTGAGCTATTACACATAAACAGATTATGAATTGAGGTATTTATGACAATAAAACGCGGTGGCCTAGGGCGGAGTTTATCGGCATTATTAAGTCATTCGCCGACTAATTTGCTTGCTGATAAACCTGCAACTGATCAACTCAGGTTGGCTATTGATTGCCTCCAACCTGGAAAATATCAACCGCGTGCCGAAATTGACGAGGCGCCTCTCAGTGAATTGGTTGCATCGATCCAGCAACAGGGTTTATTGCAACCGCTAATAGTCCGCGAAATTAGCAATGGCCGTTATGAAATTATTGCTGGCGAGCGACGCTGGCGTGCTTGCCAATTAGCAGGTCTGCAAGAAATCCCCGTTGTGCTGCGCCAGGTCGATGATGAAACAGCAATGGTAATGGCTTTAGTAGAAAATATGCAACGTGAAGATTTAACGCCAATGGATCAAGCACGTGCAATGTATCGCCTGAGTAGTGAATTTGGCTTAACTCATCAACAAATAGCCGATTTACTTTGCAAATCACGGGCAACAGTTAGCAACCATGTGCGCCTGCTTAACTTAAGCGCTGAAGTAAGACGACTTGTGGAGAATGGTGATTTAGATATGGGGCATGCTCGTGCCTTGCTTAGCCTTACTCCAGAACAGCAAGTACAAGTAGCGGAATTGGTGGTTGCCAAGAATTTATCGGCCCGGGAAACAGAAAAGCTAGTTGCCCGTGTTCAGGAAGGTAAGCTAGAGCGACACGCCAATAAAGCTGATCTCTCTCCTGCAATACAAGAGCAAGTACAAAACCTGGCAAGGCATTTGAAAACAAAGGTTAAAGTCAAGCACAACCAATCAGGCAAGGGCACACTCGTTATTCATTACGATACAATGCAAAATTTGCGAGATGTAGTGGAACAATTTATTGACCATGTCATGATCTAAGATCATCTCATAACCGTCATTGCCAGTGCTAGCCCCGTCATTGCCAGTGCTAGCCCCGTCATTGCGAGGAGCGAAGCGACGAAGCAATCCAGTGACCTTCCTAGCATCTCGAAAGGCCACTGGATTGCTTCGCTAACGCTCGCAATGACGGGGCTAACGCTCGCAATGACGGGGCTAACGCTCGCAATGACGGGGCTAACGCTCGCAATGACGAGGCTAGCGCCTGGGCAATGACGGTAGATGTTACTTCTATAGCCAGTAAACCAAAACGAATAAGAACAACCACACCACATCCACAAAGTGCCAATACCAAGCAACCCCTTCAAAAGCAAAATGTCGTTCGGGGGTGAAATGGCCACGGAGACAGCGGATAAGGATGACAATTAGCATAATTGTTCCGACTGTTACATGTAAACCGTGGAAACCAGTTAACATGAAGAAAGTAGTGCCGTAAATGCCTGCATCAAGAGTCAAACCCATCTTTGTGTAAGCTTCGTGGTATTCATAAGATTGGCAGGTTAAGAAAAGCAGCCCCAGAGCAATTGTGCAAATCATGCCAACAATTAATTGGTTGCGTTTATTGAGCTTCAATGCCCAGTGCGCCCAGGTGATTGTGGCTCCTGAGGTTAGTAAGATAAGGGTATTAACAGCGGCTAGGCCCCAAGGATCCATCGCTTCAGTTGCACCAAAAAAGGCTTGATTATTTGGGTTATGTAATAAGGGCCAGGTCGCAGTAAAATTAGGCCAGAGTACAATATGGGTAATCGGATGGATCTCCCCACCTAAAAGTGGCACTACCCAAAAGCGGGTAAAAAATAAAGCCCCAAAAAATACGGCAAAAAAACACACCTCTGAGAAAATAAACCAACACATGCCCCAGCGAAAAGAGCGGTCAACTTGTAAATCATAGACCCCTTTTTGATTTTCGTAGATAACCTGACCAAACCAGCCCACCATCATAATGATCAAAATAACAAAACCGAGGGTAAAAAAATAAGGCCCATACCAATCAGTATGTAACCAGGAGCCCGCTCCTACCAACATAGTGGTTAAACCAATTGAACCGAGTATAGGCCAGTGACTAGGTTTAGGGATGTAATAAGTGCCATGCCCGCCCATTATATTCTTTTCTCCTGTTAGTTTGCTCCCGTTACAATGCATAAACCATGTAATTGCATTGTTGGGCCAAGGCCCAACCTACGTTTATGTAGGTCACGAGATTGTAGGTTGGGCCTTGGCCCAACAATTAATTTAAGCCCCTTTATCAGTTACATCAAACAAACTATAAGCGAGAGTGATTGTCCTTATTTTAGCCGGTAGCTCAGCGTCCAGATGGAATAATAAAGGCATATTCATCGCCTCATGGCCATTCAGTGTTTGTTGGGTAAAACAAAAACATTCCGTTTTCTTCAAATATTTTGCCGCTATGCCAGGTGTCACGCTTGGAATAGCCTGGACAGTCATCCGGTGATTCGTTTTATTTTCGGCATAAAAAGCAAGCTTAGCCATTTCACCAGGATGCACTTTAATTTTCTGAATCGTGGGATAAAACGCCCACGGGACTCCACCATTATTCGTCGCGACAAATTCCACTACTACCTCTCTATCCTTTATCACTCGTGCTGATTTTGCATCATAGGCGGTTACCTGATCATTGATCTTGCCATTTATACCCAAAGTTTTACATAAGCTGTTGTAGATAGGCACTAACGCAAAGCCAAAAGCAAACATAGCGAGAACAATAACTACTAAACCAATAACCAATCGTGTATGACCTCTTCCCACCATCCTACCTCTCTTAATGTAGGTTGGGCCTTGGCCCAACGAAGGTGTTGCATGGAACCAAAAACCACTGAACTACCGCTTTAATAATGCAAAAGATGTTCTGACTCCACATGTGGCGGCGTTACGAAGCTATGGTAGGGTGGTGGCGAAGAAAGAGTCCACTCCAGCCCATGGGCACCTTCCCAAACTCTCGCTCCCACTCTTTTACCGTGTTTCCGCACGGTTTGTACTACATTGTATAAAAATAGCAATTGCGCAAACCCAAAAGCAAAGGCACCCACTGTAGTTATCATATTAAAATTGGTAAATTGCAGAGCATAATCAGGAATTCGCCGTGGCATCCCGGCAAGCCCTAAGAAATGCATAGGGAAGAACAGAACATTGACGGAAATAGCCGACAGCCAAAAATGCCATTTGCCCAAACGCTCATTATACATATGACCTGTCCACTTTGGCAGCCAATAGTATGCTCCGGCAAATAAAGCAAAAATAGCACCGGGTACTAATACATAATGGAAATGGCCAACCACAAAATAAGTATCTTGGTATTGATAATCAGCAGGTACTAAAGCCAGCATCAAACCCGTAAAACCACCAATCGTAAATAAAAACACGAAAGCAATGGCAAAAAGCATTGGTGTTTCAAAGGTCATCGAGCCTTTAAACATCGTGCTCACCCAATTGAACACTTTAATCCCCGTAGGTACTGCAATTAACATCGTCGTGTACATAAAGACCAGCTCAGCCGCTAGTGGGATACCCGTAGTAAACATATGATGTGCCCAAACAATGAATGACAAAATGGCAATACTTACTACGGCATAAACCATAAAATGATAACCAAATAAAGGCTTGCGAGAGAAGGTCGGAATAATCTCTGAGATCACCCCAAACGCAGGCAATATTAATACATAAACCTCAGGGTGGCCAAAAAACCAAAACACATGTTGAAATAAAATAGGATCACCACCACCACCTGCTTCAAAAAAGCTGGTGCCAAAATGCCGATCAGCCAACATCATTGTTACAGTACCCGCCAATACCGGCATAATTGCTAACAATAAAAAGGCAGTAATTAGCCATGTCCAAACGAACATCGGCATTTTCATAAAGGTCATACCCGGTGCACGTAAATTAAGAATGGTAGCAATGATATTGATTGAACCCATAATGGAGGAGAGACCCATCATATGGATTGAGAAAATCATAAAATCAGTACTGGGTGGCGCAAATTTTGTTGATAATGGCGCATACAATGTCCAGCCAAAATTGGGTCCACCACCACTGTGGAACATCGTCGAGCCCAGTAAAGCAAACGCGAAAGGGAGAAACCAAAAACTCCAGTTATTCAATCGGGGCAAAGCCATGTCAGGCGCGCCGATCATCATGGGGATTTGCCAATTAGCCATCCCCACAAAGGCCGGCATAACTACGCCAAAGATCATCATCAAACCATGCATTGTAGTCAGTTGATTAAACAGATTAGGGTCGACAAAACGGTGCCCTGGTTGAAAAAGTTCTGCTCTAATGACCAAAGCCATAGCACCAGCAACAAAAAAACTGACCAGCGATAACCATAAATACAAGGTACCAATGTCTTTATGGTTGGTAGTGAATATCCAACGTTTGGCAAAACCAATAAACCCTTTACCTTGTTCCGGACCATGCTCTTCGTGGTCGTCATCATGGGCTAACACTTGACTCATCGTAAACCTCCGGCTTTCGCTTTTTCCACCATTTTAGGTTGTACTATCTCGCTTTCACGTATTTTCGCAACATCAGCAGGTTGCACTATATCACCCGTATTATTTTCCCAAGCATTGCGCTCGTAGGTAACAATTGCGGCTATCTCCTTATCGCTTAATTGATCTCGATAAGGCTGCATAGCAGAGCCCGGAACACCATTTAAAATCATGGTAATGTGGCGAGAAATTGGTTTGCCTACCGCAACAGAACTGCCTTTGAGAGCAGGATACATTGGCGGTAAGCCTTTGCCATCAGCTCTATGACAGGCAGAGCAGAGTTGATCATATTTTTGCTTACCCAAGCTCATCAGTTCAGATCGCCCTATATTGGGTTGCTGTGCGGGTTGGGTAGCGAGAACTGCATATCGGTCAGTGACCTTAGTTTGATTGGCAACCCATTGGTTAAATTTATCTTCCTTTACCGCTTCCACTACAATGGGCATAAAGCCATGGTTGATGCCGCATAATTCCGCACATTGACCGCGGTAAGTGCCAGGTTCCTCTATCCTTGCCCAGGCTTCATGCATAAATCCGGGAATAGCATCACGTTTGATACCCAACTGTGGGACCCACCAAGAGTGCACCACGTCGTTCGACGTAACCAGAAAACGAATTTTTTTATTAACAGGTAAAACCAGGGGCTTATCGACTTCCAACAAATACCATTCTCCTTTCTTTTGTTGATTATGAATTTGTTCATAAGGTGTCGATAGGTTAGAAAAAAAACTAATCCCTTGATCAAGGTATTGATATTGCCACTTCCACTGATGGCCAACTACCTTAATAGTTACCTCCGAGTCACTATTATCTTCCATGCGCAACAGTACGTTAGTCGCAGGCACGGCAAGACCAACCAAGATAAGAAAAGGAATAATTGTCCAGACAATTTCTAAACGGAAATTATCATGAAAACTCGCCGCGGTATACCCTTTGGATTTGCGATGATGAATCAAGGCATAAAACATCATCCCAAATACAACAACACCGATAATCGCGCAGATCACGATCACTATCATGTGCAAGTTATATATCTCATGACTTATGGGGGTAACCCCCTGGTGCATATTTAGCTGCCACTTATTTGCTTCAGCCAATGCTGCCTGGCCAGTTACCAATCCACTCAAGGCGGCAAGCACCTTGCTTACCATAGACCTATTTAGCATCCCCGTTCTCACCCCTTCATAAGCCGTCTTCCTGAGCGTAGCGAAGGATCTCCTTGGTTGGGCACTATGCCACATTCAGGAGATCCCTCGCTACGCTCAGGATGACGTGACGTTTATTTACCACAATGAGTAATTACCTTCCGTCTTAGATTGACTCACCATGTATTTGATTGCTTCAATCACTTCTCCATTAGTGCAATGCCTGCAGCCCCCATTTTTCGGATGGTCGCTACCGTTTAGGGTTTTTTCAATGAGAACATCCATATTCTGAGCAATCAAAGGCTTCCAAGCTACTTTGTCACCAAGTTTAGGCGCACCTTGTAATCCCTGATTGTGACACATACCACAATTTTCATCATAAATTTCCTTACCATTTGATGGGATATTTAGCTGCTCCACCAGTAGTCAAGTCACTCCACTGTGAACGCGACAAGGAATTATTAAGTATGTAGTCAACTGCTGAAACGACATCGTTATCCGAGCAAGTCACACAAGCCCCTTTAATCGGCATACTATTATAACCATCAATCGCATGGCGATAGAGGCCCGTCAATCCACTATGCTGTAAACGAAAATTCCAGTTTGAAGAATCGCCAAGAACTGGCGCACTCATTTCTCCATTTTGATGACAAATAATACAAGAATTAACATAGACTTGCTTCCCGCGCTTTAAAGTAGGCTGGCTTTCAGATCCGGTAACTCCCAAGCGGCTCCTCACTCACCACCGTTTTTAGATACGTAGCCATCGCAAGCCTATCCTCTTCTGTTAAATGGCTAAGACTATTGTGCACTACCTCCGCCATTGGACCGGCAACAGTACCAGCCTTATTAAGCAGTTCTCCCCGGGAGAAAACATCAGAGACTTCATTATGCGTTGCAGAATGCAAACCATATTTAGTGATATTGGGTGCCCAATACCCGTCAACAAAAGCACCAGTCAGGTAGAATCGAGTTTTAGGTGCACCAAATACATTCAATGGGGTATGACACATGCTGCAATGCCCTAGGCTATCCACAATGTATTTACCTCTATTCCAAGCGGGTGATTGGGTCGGGTCGTAGATAATTGGGTTATCTTCTGGGAAGAAAAATAATAAATTCCAGCCCCACAAACTAAAACGCGCCCCAGGGACATTAAAGGGGAAAGGGCAAATCCCTATTTTTCTGTTTCACAGCAGGAATACTCATGAAATAAGCGTAGAGTGCCAGCAAATCATCTTTGGAGGTTTTAGCGAAATAAATATAGGGAAAAACAGGGAAATAGTTCCTACCATGTGGATCACGCCCCTCTTTTAAGGCCCGAATGAAATCGTTCTCAGTCCAATTACCAATACCTGTTTCTTTATCGGGGGTAATATTAGGACTATAAAATGTACCAAATGGTGTATTAATGGGCAGCCCGCCAGCATAAGCTGGGGTTCCTGCGTTTAACATCGGTATGGCAAGCAATACAATCACCCATTCTCGCTAAATATTCTCCCCGCTTGATTAATGCTTCTTTCTCACCAGTTGCTGGAGCGGTTGCTGGGTAGGCGGGGTAATAACCACTCATAAAAGGTTCGGCTGGCTCAGCTTTCGCTGGAGCTGGGGTAGTGGGTGGAGCAGAAGTAGTGGGAGAGGGCGAATTTAAATGTAGGTTGGGCCTTGGCCCAACAGCGGCAGGAGTTGCAGCAGGAGAGGCCATGCTCTTATTACTTTCAGCGGCCTGTAAAATGCTTGTCAATAGCAGAAACACCACTCCAAAAGCCACAACAATCGCATTTCTTCTCAACAAAAAGCCCACGCTTTCTCCTTAAATTTGTGCATCCAAGACACTGTCAGGAAAATAATCCGGGCATTTTATACTCCTCGTTGGGCAACTTCAATGTTACCTAGATAATGATATTTTTTGTGTATCCGCTCCCTAACGGTCGCGGCTCGGTTAAAACCTTAATGGATTATCCGAGCCGCGACTCCTGAGCGCAGCGAAGAATCTTCAGATCCCGCGAACAATGAGCTATAGTTACAGATTTACATTTGGAAAATAGTAAATGCGAACGCCAAGTTATTGCCTGTCTCTTCTAGCCGGTTTAATTCTCACGTCCCCATCAACACAGGCACAAGATCCTAACTGTCAACAATTATTGACCCAGATACAAAATCTTCCCCAGTCAACTGCGCAAATTGTCATCGTTAAGCCTGTGACAAAGATCGAAGCGGATATCATCCTTTGCCAGCGGCAGGAAAAGCACTGGGAACAAGTTTTACCCGCCTTTAGAGGGGTTGTTGGTGGAGCGGGGGTAGCCTCTATCGGCGAAAAAAGAGAAGGGGATATGAAAACGCCGACGGGATTGTATAGTCTAGGTGATGCGTTTGGCTGGGAGCCATTGGCGCTTAAAATGGATTATAAATATATCACTGTGGAGGATAAGTACATTGACGATGTGAATTCTAAAGACTACAACACCTGGGTCACTGGCAAGACCGAGGCTAAAAGTTATGAATCCATGTTAATTCCAGTTTATAAGCTTGGGGTTGTAGTAAATTACAATAAGGAGCCAGTGGTCCCCGGAGCTGGAAGTGCTATTTTTATGCACATATGGAAATCTGCAACAGCACCAACAGCCGGCTGTATCGCGACCGATGAACACCACTTATTAGCCACCCTACATTGGCTTGATAAAAAGCAGCATCCTTTTATTTTTATCGATTTCAACCATTAAATATACCGTCATTGCGAGCCTGTACCCCGTCATTGCGAACGCAGTGAAGCAATCCAGTGGCCTTATGAGATGCTAGGAAAGGTCGCTGGATTGCTTCGTCGCAAGCTTCTCCCAAAGAACTTCCTTCATTTTCCCCCTCGCCCCGGGAACGGGAGAGGGGTGCCCGGAGGGCGGGAGAGGGGATGTTGGTGCAAAGTTCTTTGGTGATGTTTGTCCCCACGGGACTAGGGTACTCGCAATGACGGCTTCACCTTCGGTTCGCAATGACGCTTTAAGATGCATCCCCTTAACTTGATGGTTATGGGGAGGAGGTACCTGAAAGGGGAATGAGAAAATGCCTCGCTTCATTAATGACTTTTTCGATAAAACGTTGGTATTGTCGTGCCGGCAATTGCCAATAATGCCAGTAAAGTGGCATTAACCAGGGTTTATCCGGACAAATCTCCACTAACTCCCCCTTGGCCAATTCTTCAACTATGTCTAAATGCGGGATCAATCCATAACCGTATCCCTGCAGGGCAAATTGCTTATAACCCTGTACTGAGGGTACTGTATGGTGATGGCTTAGGCCTAAAGATTTATTAAAAAAATGCTGAAAATACTGCTCGGGTAAGCGATCACGATTATCAAAAATAATAACCGGTGTCCCAGCTAAATTTTCTTCCACCGTTTTTTGGGGGCTAAAATTGCGACGAATAAAATCTGGTGAAGCAACTAGCAAATAATCCATATAGCCTAATAGCACACATTCACAACCTGGTAAGGCTTTAGCATAACTCGTAATACAGGTGGAAACGGAGCCTTGGCGGAAATAATCAATGGTAACTTCCTGATCATCGGTAATAATATCGATATTAATTTTTTCAAGCAGTCTCAATTTAGCAAGCAAACGGTTAAACCAGGTTTCCAGGCTATCACGATTTAAGGCTATGGAAAGGCGCGCAGGCATATTTTGTTGTATTTCTTGCAACAAGTGCTCCTCAAGCAGGCGAGTACGCTGCAGCAAGCTTAGCAATTTTTCCCCTAACGGGGTCGCTTTATAAGGTAAGGTGCGTATTAGCAAAGGCTGGCCAAATTGCGTTTCCAATTGTTTAATACGCAAACTCACAGCCGGCTGAGTGATAAATAATCGCTTAGCTGCTTCGGCAAAACTCTGCGTTTGAATGACTGCATCCAGGGCTTGTAACTCACGTTGTTCAATTCTCATAAATAAAATTTATCAATTATTATAATTATTAATTTCACTTATAGGCAGGATGTAGGATAATTACCATTACCGTTACAAAAATACAACTATATCATGCCAGTATATCTTAATGGATTAATATTGGGTTTATCACTCATCACAACTTTAGGTCCGCAAAATGTTTTTCTAATTCGCCAAGGTGCTCTACGCAAGCATGCAGTGCTTTCTGCAGTAACTTGCTTTTGCTGCGATACTGTTCTGATTTGTGCAAGTATGGTAGGTCTTCAACACGTGCTAACGTCATACCCTATACTGCAAATATGGATGACTTGGCTTGGCGTCCTTTTGCTTCTTTGCTATGGGGTAAAAGCCTTAAAACAAGCGCTGGGCAAACGCTCTTCGCAATCAATTGCCACCAACAGAACATCAGCCGCCTCCAAATTGTGATGCTAGCCTTAGGATTTAGTTTGCTCAATCCTCATGCAATCATCGATACTTTAGTTCTCATTGGCAGTGGTAGTAGCCAGTTCCCCGAGCATCCACAAGCTTTTATATTTGGTGTACTCTCTTCTAGCCTGCTATGGTTTACTTCCTTGACCTTCACTACCCATTATTTTGCAAATACTATAGCTCGCGCAGCTGTCTGGCGGCGTATTGAATTTTCAAGCGGGTTATTAATGATGTTTTTGAGCCTGAAACTCGCAAGCAGTCAATTTTAATTAGAGTCTGTTACAATTCGGTAGTAGAAAGGGCCAATCAGTGTGTCGCCAATTGACCCAGTGGAATGACACATAGCAAGTCCAACCTCGCAAAGCGGAATATCCCATAACTTGAGTAAGGTTGTCAACACTCTGTGCGATGAGGTTAGTTATGCTTGATGGTGGTAATGTCCAAGATACACGGCAAATGTTTTTTTCCAGTTGGCAAAAATATCGTCAAAATCAGCCGCTATGACCCATTAGAGCAGCAACTTGTTGCTGTGATTATCGATCACCCTGAGTATCAGGCAATGCTCGAGGTCAAACACGTTCGATGAAGCCTATTTTCCCGAGCTTGGGCAAACTAATCCTTTTCTACATATGGGATTACATCTTGCAATTCGTGATCAAGTAAATACCAATAGACCAGCGGGAATTGGACAAATCTACCAAAAACTCATGCAAAAATATGCTGATCACCTAATTGTCGAACACCTTATGATGGATTTTTTAGCCGAATGTTTATGGCAAGCCCAGCGAGATAGTAGTACCCCTGATGAGAAAAAATACCTTACAGACTTGGAGCACCTATTTAGACAGTAGGGTCTGTTTACTAGCCGTCATCCTGAGCTTACTAGCCCGTCATCCTGAGCGCAGCGAAGGATCTCCCGAATGTGGCATAGTGCTCAACTCAGGAGATCCTTCGCTGCGCTCAGGATGACGGGCTAGTAAGCTCAGGATGACGGCTAGTAAGCTCAGGATGACGGCTAACCGAGGTATTACAATTTAGTAAAAATTGGCCTTTTCAAAGGAATTTCTTTTCCAGGTTATTAACTTTAAAACCATTTCGCTATATTGTTATGTGACTCTCGTAATCCAAATTGTGTTTAAAATATCGTCATTGCGAGGAGCGTAGCGACGAAGCAATCCAGTGGCCTTATGAGATGCTAAAAAAGGTCGCTGGATTGCTTCGCTAGCGCTCGCAATGACGGGGGCTAGCGCTCGCAATGACGGGGCTAGCGCTCGCAATGACGGGGCTAGCGCTCGCAATGACGGGGCTAGCGCTCGCAATGACGGGGCTAGCGCTCGCAATGACGGGGTTAGCGCTCGCAATGACGGCTTCACCTTCGGTTCGCAATAACGAACATACGACTCGCTACGACCCAGACTGGGCTTGAAGTTAGTTAAGAGCGTTAGCGAAGCAACACAATTTGAATTACGAGAGGATTTTATGTATGTCTAACTTGAGGAGAGATTCCATGAAGAAAGCTGTAGTTTTACTTGCAATATTGTTGGGTGCTTCAGTGTCTGTGTTAGCTCATGCTAATGCAAAGCAACTGGCGTCTGATACCACACAACAGGCCACTCCACAGTCTGGCAGTCAACAACAAAATAATACAGGCGGTGCAACAAACACGAATAATTCAGACAACAGTTCTAAGGGTAGCTCCAATAGTTCAGGCTCTACTGACGATTCGGATGACGACACCTCGTCTTAATCTTTTAGCAGGGTCTGTTTAACACAGACCATGCTTTACTTACCATTGAAATATGGTTGGAATCGGAGATCGCGTAGTCACCTCCGCAACCCCTCCCATGGTTCTGCTGGGGTGGTATTGCAATGTGATTTCCTACCTCTTAAAGAAGCTATCGATTGCTTCTTCTTCATAGGATAAATCGTCTTCGACACTCTCAGGCTCTTCTTCAGCATCGAAATTATCTACAGCTGACAGCTCCCTTACTTTTTCTAAAATTAAAATTTTGAACTGGTCTGGTAAAGTGAAAAAGGTGCACGTAGAGTCAGCAGCCCCCTTGCTAAGGAATACCTCCGCCCGGTTCATCTTTTTGTTGGATAAAAGCTCATAGCGTTGAATCATTTGTTTTGTAGCCTCTGCTTCCTTTCCTTTCAGAAACCTAGTGAAATCCAAACATAAACTTTTTTCATCATCTGCTGCAAGTGTTTCCTTATATTTTTCTAATTGCTCACTCATAGCTTGCCCTAAAGCGCGAATTGTGAACGAATGAGCGCCCATCATCTCTAACAAAATCTTTTTCAAATCCTGAAAGCTGCCTATTGCTTCATCAATATATTGAAAAAATTTGAAACGCTCGACATCCTTAAAAGATTCTTGGCTGCCAAAGCGCAGATCTTGAAAATAGTTCCATAGGATTTTTATTGGACTACTCTCTGCATGCCAATGCACGTCGCCGCGTAAGCAATAAGCATCTGCAAACGTTGGGTTTATCTCTATGGCTTTTGTAGCAGTCAGGATCGCATTTCGGCTTAGTTCTTTGTGTTTCTCGCGCTGAAGTGTGTAGTTGATAGCCTGCTGATAATAGGCTTCACCGTGCCAAGCATAGGCCATTTCGTCTTCTGGGTTAATTTCCAAGGCTGCGTCAAAATGTTGATGCCCCTGCACAAAGTCTTCATCACTTGTATCTTGGCCTGCTTTAATATATTCCCATCCGAGTTTTCGATGTGCTTCACCAAATTTAGTATAGTCTTTCATTCCGATTGGATTAAATTTTTTAGCTTGCTGATAGTCTGCAATTGCTTCATTGTATTTGCCCAGCTGAAGATAGGCATCGCCGCGAAGTCTAAAACTGTCTGCGAGGACATTCGTATTGTTCGGATTAGAAGCGATAATCTCACTCCAGTATTGGATTTGCTCCTCTGGGGTAGTGGCCGTGCGGATAGGTTCATGCTTGCGTTTCATAGGTTGCCTCATTTGGGTTGTGTCGCATTTGCCGTGGTAGCGTGCCTCTGTTACCAGACTACAAAAATTCTGGAGTATTGTATCATAAATGTTCTTTATATGCTCATTATTTTACCATTCTCCTGGAATAATATTAACTGGGTATCCGCCTTAGAATCGGTTAAGATAAGCATTTTGTTACTTCGAAATAGGCAAAATGGTCGATCAAGAAAAAACCACCCACTTTGGCTTTACATCAGTAGCCTGGGATGAAAAGGAAAAGAAAGTTGGCGCCGTCTTTCAGTCGGTCGCTAAGAATTATGATTTAATGAATGACTTAATGTCCTTTGGCATCCACCATCTTTGGAAACGGTTTACTGTTGAAGTAAGCCAGGTGCGTTCGGGGCATGTTGTTCTTGACTTAGCGGGTGGCAGCGGTGACTTAACTCGTCTATATGCTAAAAAAGTTGGTCGTACGGGGCTTGTTATCTTGGCTGATATCAATCCGGCAATGTTGGCTGTAGGGCGGGATAAGTTATTCGATCAAGGTCTTTACCGTAATATTCATTTTGTGCAAGCTAATGCGCAAACTTTGCCTTTTGCTGATAATAGTTTTCATTGCATTACCCTAGGCTTTGGCCTACGCAATGTAACCGATAAAGAGGAAGCGTTGCGATCGATGTACCGAGTATGTAAGCCTGGCGGTAAAGTGTTGATCTTGGAATTTTCTACCCCTACGCTTCCTGGGTTACGATCCATCTATGATTGGTATTCGTTTAATATTTTGCCCAAAATTGGTCATTTATTCGCGAAGGATGCAGCCAGTTATCGATATCTTGCGGAATCTATCCGCATGCACCCTTCACAAACCGAATTAGTAGCAATGATCGAGCGAGCTGGGTTTGAAGATTGCCATTATCATAACTTAAGTGGTGGAATTGTTGCCTTGCACATCGCTCATAAATATTGAGACTCTTATGATTAAAAAATACTCACTGAAAGCCTTACAAAAAGCGATTAATCATGCTTTGGCCCTGGACCAATCCATGCCTGATAAAATTGCTCGTTTACATGGAAAAGTGCTGGAAATCATTGTCGCACCGTTAGGAGTGAACTTTTATATCCGCTTTGCACACCAACAACTGCAACTTTTAGACGACTATGACAGCCAGCCAGACACGATTATTCACAGCAACCCACTTGGCCTAATTCGCTTGAGTTTTTTACCTGCCTCAAAAGCGCGTTCCCTATTCAATGATAAAATTCGTTTGTCAGGGGATGTGGAATTAGGGCAGCAAGTTAAAAAACTTTTTGATGAGTTGGATATTGATTGGGAAGGACACTTAGCGCATTTTACCGGGGATGTTGTGGCGCATCAGCTCGGCTCACTCGTTCGACGAGGGTTGGCATTTAAACAACAGTTAAGTGAATCTCTCCGCCATAACATCACCGATTACTTGCAAGAAGAATGGCGCCTCTTTCCCACCCGGGAAGAAATCGATGATTTTTTTAGTGATATTGATAAATTATCCATGGATGTTGAGCGTTTACAGGCTCATATTAATCAGTTGATGGCTCCCTAAGAACCTCCCTCATTTTCCCCCTCTCCCCAGACATGAGGAGAAGGTGCCCGAAGGGCGGGAGAGGGTTATATACTTCCCTCATTTTCCCCCTCTCCCCAGAAATGGGGAGAGGGTGCCCGAAGGGCGGGAGAGGGTTCGCTGGTGCAAAATTTTTCGCTGATATTTGTCCTACGGGACTAGGGTACTCATTATGAAATCGATTAACCAAGTTTTGAGACTTCTACATATCAACACAATTTTGGCGCGCAATGGACTTGACCAGCTCGTTGTTTCTATTCGCCTCTTTTCTCCTTTTCGTTTCATCGTCTATTTAAATCCTTGGAATTGGCTGCGCAAAGAGAAGTTAACGCACGGAGAAGCACTACGTAAAACCTTGGAAGAGCTTGGCCCCATTTTTATTAAATTTGGCCAAGCCCTATCAACACGCCCGGACATTTTACCTCCCGATATAGCGCAGGAACTATGCAAATTACAAGATAAGGTTCCACCGTTTCCCAGTGAAAAAGCGTTAGAGATTATTGAAGCAACCTTTGGTCGTTCGGCTTTTCAAGTATTTGCCAAATTCGACCCACATCCACTTGCGTCTGCTTCAATAGCACAAGTACATGCTGCAACCTTGCGTAGCGGCGAAGAAGTTGTCGTTAAAATATTACGCCCGAATATACGCAAAATCATTGAAAAAGATTTGAACATTATGTACACGATTGCAAGTTTTGCTGATCGCTACTGGGCGGAAAGTAAACGTTTAAAACCCAAAGAAATTGTGCGTGAATTTGAGCATAATTTACTTGATGAGCTCGATTTACAACGCGAAGCAGCAAACGCCGGACAGTTGCGACGTAATTTTCACAATTCCCCTTTGCTTTATATCCCAGAAGTATTTTGGGATTACACGCACGAAAATGTGATGGTCATGGAGCGGATCCATGGTATTCCCGTCAGCGACCTAGCTACTTTGCAAGAGTACGGTATTGATATTAAAAAATTGGCCGAGCGCGGCGTTGAAATTTTTTTTACCCAGGTCTTCCGAGACTGTTTTTTCCATGCAGACATGCATCCCGGCAATATTTTTGTATCAACCGAGCATCCGCAAGATCCACAATATATCTGCATTGATTTTGGGATCATCGGTACGCTAAATGATAATGATAAACGGTACTTAGCTGAAAATTTATTTGCTTTTTTTAACCGCGATTACCGCCGGGTGGCACAACTGCACGTTGAATCAGGCTGGGTCGCAAGGGATTCGAGGGTGGATGAACTCGAGAGTGGCATTCGCACTGTTTGTGAACCTATTTTCGAAAAGCCGTTAAAAGACATTTCCTTCGCCCAGGTGATTTTACGCCTCTTCCAAGTCGCCCGTCGCTTCCAAATGGAAGTACAACCTCAGTTAGTACTTTTGCAAAAAACATTACTGGCAATAGAGGGTTTGGGTCGACAACTTTACCCCGAACTTGATCTTTGGGCTACCGCAAAGCCCTTCTTAGAAAAATGGCTTAAAGAGCAAATGGGCCCCAGGGCTCTTATCAGGCAATTACGCGAAAATATTCCTTTCCTTGCTGAGCAATTACCGCACATGCCGCGTTTGCTCCATGAGGTACTGGAATTAAGTAAAGAGCAAAAAATCCAGTCTCTCGAGCGACACAAATTAAAAAATAAATCGTCACGAGCGCAGCAAAATTGGTATAAGGGCTTTGGTGTTGGAATTTTTTTCACCATGATAGCGGTTAGTGTTCTTAGTTATCTTCATGTACTAAATCATGATAAATTAGCCGCTGTAGCCTTATCGGCTGCCCTTGTAGGCGGATTTATCAGTTTTATTAATCGAACCAATAGGAGTTAATATGGGATTCGCTGGTATCAAACCCTTATCTTTATTATTAATATTACTTATCGTCCTGGTCTTATTTGGGACTAATAAATTAAAAAGTATCGGCACAGATTTAGGCAATGCGCTTAAAAATTTTCGCCGTGCCCTCAATGAAAATGATGATAAAAATCATGAACAGTAGCGAACTTTTCCTGACCTTCCTTGTTGCCCTTATTGTATTTGGCCCTAACAAGCTACCCATGTTAGCAGAACACCTTGGCAAATTGCTTCGCCTTTTAAGCCATGTTAAGCAACAAGCCTCCCTTTTCTGGCAAGCTCAGGTACAGGAACAGCAATTACGCGAGAACACACGAAAGGCAGAGCAGGCCGATGTAATTTATCAAGATAAGGAACAGCTGGGGCAACTTAGAGACCTTGATTAACCACAGAAATTAATAATGGCTGAGGTTCTTTTTGCCCCACATTCTTCGCGTTATAAAATCGTTTGCTTTCCATAAAATGTTCATAGAAATCAGCTTGCTGATTTTTAGTCTTTGCCTGAGTCTGCTCGATAATAAATAAACGCAGTACCTGTTCAGTATTTTCGTTCATTTTCGTTACATCATCCCCTGCTTTTTCCCATTTATTTACCGCCGAATGTGTGGTGTGAAGCACTTTTTTACTGAACTCACGAAGAGGCATTGAAAAATAAGACCGAATAAATTTCACTTGATTTCCCGTTAAGCGGGTTTCTTGGATCGCCAGCTTTTTGATCGCTTCATCTGCAATCCGTTGAATATCAATTTTTGGCGCCCATTCACCATTAATATTAACCATTTCAACATCTTCGAGCTCAATAGGAAATCCAAGTCCTTCATAGTGGAAATTTTTAACTGTTTTTGATTTCATGATCAGCTCTCTATGCGTGATTACAAAAAATATAGTTTTTTTGACGTATTTTTTGTTCTATTAAAGCAAATAACTCTTGGTCAGCGCGCTTGGTTGGTTTTTTAAGCATTCATTTCCTGGACTTTGGACAAACTCCGATCTGAACGGGCCCGAGCCCGTGGGCGAGCCCGAGCCCGCCCGAGCTCCGAACAGTGATAAGTTACAATCAAATCCAGATTATTTTAGCAATATTCCACCATCACAACGTGCAATCTGGTCTATTTATTGACAATATTATCTTGATTATGCAATGACTTTTTCATCAAGAGCCGTGTTTTTCCACTTTTTAACGATAGGATGGCGCATGCGTTTTACCTGAATGTTCCCCGCTTGTCGTCCAAGGGATTTTTTTCGGGGTTTGGGTGGTTGAGCTGGTGTCCCAATCATTCGAATAATTCGTTCAAAATCATTTTGAACTTGTGTTGGTTGCTTTATAGTTTCATTATCCTAGAAAAAGCAGTTGAAGCCGTAGCGAGCAAGTCAAAGGTGCTGAAGATGTTCGGCTTTTTTGAATTTTTTCGTGAAAGCAGTAGTCACCACTACGGTGAGCGAAAAAATTCAAAAAAGCCGAGCAGATTCAGTGCATTTGGCTTGCGCAGTAGGCTTCAACTGCTTTTTCTAGGATTATACATGAAGAACATTATCGCTTAGCCAGAGATTTACTTATTCGCATTGTTATGATGTTGACTAAAATGGCGCAAAAAGTAGATTAGCCGGAGCTCGGGCGGGCCCGGGCTCGCCCACGGGCCCGGGCCCGTTCAGATCGAAGTTTGTCCAAAGTCCAGTACAGTAGGACTCGCGACAAATTCTATGTGGAGTAATCCCACTGCACAAGTATTTGCAGCAAATACGAATACAACAAATAAACAGTCGGCTCAGCCTACAACGACAACGCTACAACCGCCATCGCAATGATGTCCGCATTGTGAAACCCAGCCTCTTTATTCCCCAAACCGAGTCTCTGGCCTATGACAGTAGGGAGCCTTGTGGTGTTTGCTGTAATAGTCCTGATGGTAGCTTTCAGCGGGCCAGAAAGGTTGTACGGCAAGTAAATGAGTTGCTATATCGTAGCCGCGATTACGTAAGGTTTGTATCAACTCTTGTGCTTCAGCATGTTGTTCGTCGTTGTAATAAAATACTGCGCTTTTATACTGTGGTCCAATATCAGGACCCTGGCCGGAGCGCTGAGTGGGATCATGAATTTCAAAAAAGCGCTTTAACACAGTGTGATAATCGGTTTTTGACAGGTCATAAACAACGCGAACAGCTTCATAATGGCCAGTATCTCCACGACAGACTTGCTCGTAGCTTGGGTCGAGAACAATACCGCCGCAATAGCCTACCTCAACTTTGATCACCCCAGGCACAAGGCGCAAGAAATGATCCACACCCCAAAAGCAGCCTCCGGCAACAATGGCCTCCTCCGTATCAAGCACCTCGCTATCAGCTACAAAATCAATAGAGGCTGAATTAACACAATGGCGAAGATTGCTATTCGTATAATATTCCCCAACAAAAACATGACCTAAATGAGCATCACAACGCGCACAAACAATCTCAGTGCGCTTACCATCGCTATCGGGGACTTGTTTGACTGCTTGCACAATATCATCATCAAAACTAGGCCACCCACAACCAGAGTGGAACTGACTTGTCGCACGAAACAAAGCTAAACCACAGCGTCGACAAAGATAAGAACCCTTCTCCGCTACGGTATCGTAGGCTCCTGTATTTGGATATTCAGTGGCTTTATCACAGATAATCCGCCTGGCAGCCGGAGTTAAACTGACTGTCTTATCAAGGTAATTTTCCATTATCTCCCCATTAAATGGTCATTAAGCCAAGAGAATTAAATCAATCGCCACAGGAATACCTTCGATTTTGACAGCTTGATAGGTTTTGCTTGGCCTATCCTGCCGGTAACCCTGTTTTAAGGCCAGCTTTAAGGTTTCTGCTGTGGTCAGTGCCTTAGAGCCTTGAACTTTATTATGTTTTTCTAGCTTGGCGGCTAGATTTGCAGTATCTCCTATAACAGTATATTCAAGGCGATCTTGAACCCCGATAATCCCAAATATGATCTCCCCGATAGCAACACCCATGCCGATTGCAATTTTACTATCGCCAGGTTTTTTCTGTTTCTGGTTCCACTGTTCCACAGCAACCAATATTTCATTGACAGCTCTTAAAGCATCTGCAGCATAAGTCTCAGATACCACCACAGCCCCAAAACTAACTAAAATGCCATCCCCAATAAATTTATCAACATTTCCCTGATTTTTTTGAATAATGGGTAGTAATAAACATTGATATTCTTTAAGAAAATCAATCAATGCACTGGGGGATAATTTCTTTGACATTTCGCTAAAACCGCGCAAATCAATAAACAGGATGGCAGCATTTCTTAATTCACCATACCCTGCTTGTAATTCCGTATCAGACCTCGTTATCTTTTCAACCACTCCGGCATCAAAAAAACGTGATAAATCCTTTGCGGCACTTGTCTGTTTCACGGCTTGAAGCAGTATTTTTCTTGCCCGTTGCAGGACAAAAGCAATAATTATTGTTGTTAGGAAAATTGATAAAAGCTCGTCCAAAACGGCTCCAAAATAGATTCTTGGAGTGGAGGCATAGGTAACATAATCCCAGGTAATACTATCAACTCCCTGATTAGAAACAGCCTTCCATACGATCAATCCCCATCCAATAATTGCAGTAAAGCCGGATAATAAAACCCATTTTGGCTCAAAACGTAAGGCACGTAAGCAAATTAAAAGATAAATAAAATGAATCAATGGACTTTTGAGATTAATCAGTTCCGATGTCTCATATTGTAAGTGATAGGTCCAAATGATAAATAAGAGTAAACTCATTTCAACGACAACAAGTAATCCTAGTATCCCGGCTTTTAATTGTTCGCTATAAACAAGCCACAAACGAAATAAAATGATGATGGTGAATAGACTTAAGCCTAAGGATGCCGAATGAACGGGCGCGCCGGGTGAAAAGCCGACAGGTGTAAGAAAATTAAGAATTACTAGCAAAAGGGCGACACCTAATTGTACGCCAGCAACCACAAATTCACTTTTATACTGCTGTGCAACGATCTCCTTTTCAATTCGAAGGGGTAATTCCAAAGTGTCAGACACTTTTACCTCCCTCTATCCGTTTACATAATCCTTCAGGAACCATGATGTATTCCTTAAGATCACGTGCACGCTTTGCCTGAAAAGCACAGGAATGAGTTGCAGTTGCACAATCGTTTTGCCCAGCACCGGCAATACCATAACATCGCTCACGGGGATTTTTTTCTCCCCGTGGTGATAGCCAGTTTGTATTGGCATGAAAGGCTGCGTAAGCGGCCGCCACAACGGCAACAATGACAACCGCATTTTGTATTTTACGTTTATCCATATTTAGGGCACCGGTTAGAACAAAATCGCTCTGGTCCCCTAGCCCATTAATTTACCCGATTACAGATCTTATCAGCCATATAGCCGATAGCGCCTGCGTAATAGATTGAATTATTGTAGCGTAAGATCATCTTGTAGTTAGGATAGGCTAGGAAAACAGGTCCACCATTAGGTTGGACGATACTGGCTTGTAGTTCTGGATAGGGTAAGGGCTCACCTTTTTCAGTACGAATATTTAATGCACTCCATTCACTGACAGGTTTGACAGTTGATTTACCCTCTAATGCCCAGATCAAATTTTGCTGGTAATTTCACCTGCACAGCCCAAGGTTCACCAGTTTGCCAACCATTTTTCTTCATGTAGTTAGCAATTGAGGCAAAAACATCGGGTTTACTTTCCCAAATATCCTTTCTCCCATCCTTATCGTAGTCAACTGCAAATTGTACCCAGCTTGAAGGTAGGAACTGGGGTTGCCCTGAGGCACCTGCCCACTCTCCCTTGAAGTGTTCAAGAGTCACATGGCCCCCATTAAGAATTTGGAGGGCAAGAAATAATTCCTTACGGAAAAAATCTTGTCGCTTTGAATCGTAAGCAAGAGTAGCCAGCGATTTAATTACCGGGAAATTACCCATGTAAGTCCCATAACTACTTTCCATACCCCAAAAAGCGACAATGAAGCAAGGATCAACACCAAAATCCCGTCCGACATTGTCTAATAATTCTTTGTTTTTAGCGTAATTTTTACGCCCCATTATAATGCGGTAGCTATCAGCGCGAGAATGTAAATAATTACTAAATGTTAGACGGTGTTCTGGCTGTGAGCGGGCTAGACCTTTTACTGTACGACTTGGCTCATGGATATCCGCAAAAGCCCTATCAAATAGGGCGGGGGGAATGCCCTGAGCAATTGCTTGTGTTCTCACCTCAGCAACCCAACTACTCCAGCTTTGTTGATTCGCAAAGGCAAATGACGAATAAATCAACATAGACCATGTCGCAATCTTAACCCCCAATTTTTTCATGCTCACTCCCCTTATGCTTGAATCCAAACTTGGCAAGCAGGAATCATGCCGGTCAATAGTTTGTGCTAACTGCTCTTGGTCAGTAGTCTATCATAGCGAGCGGTATCAGTGAGAGATAAGCGCGGATCTATCGTAGCGGCGTCATTTCGAGCGTTAGCGAAGCAATCCAGTGGCCTTATGAGATGCTAGAAAAGGCCGCTGGATTGCTTCGTCGCTACGCTCCTCGCAATGACGGGATAGGGACGGAGTATCGCAGGGGAGTGAGCCATTAGGATCTATCCTATTACGCAAAATCCATTGCAAGATAAATCCGTAGAGTGGTACAAACGTCAATAGGCTTATCATTATTTTAAAAACAAAATCGACCATCGCAATTTCTAGCCAATGATTACTTAAAAACAAATCAGAACTGCGATAAAAAGCAACAAAAAAGAAGCAAAAGGTATCAAATAGATTACCGAAAATTGTAGCAACACTCGGTGCTACCCACCATTGTGGACGTTGCCGTAATTTTTGAAAGATAGTGATATCAAGTAACTGCCCTAGCACATAAGCCGATAAACTTGCCAAAGCAACGCGCAATGCTACAGTATTGTGAGCAAGCAAATCACCTTGGCTATAGTAGTTGGAAATTAGAAACGAACAAGCGAGTCCAGGAAGCATAGCGAGCAAGATAACTTTCCTTGCTTGAGCTTGACCAAGTAAGCGGGTGGTTAAATCAGTCAAAATAAAAATCAATGGGTAGGTGAAAGCACCGTAAGTTGTGTGGAAACCGAGAAGGATGAAAGGATGCTGCACAAGAATATTGCTAAGACAAATAATGATGATGTGAGTCAACACTAGCCATAGAATTTTATTGCTCGTTAGGAACATGAAGATAGGGATAAAAATAAACTATTGTGGCACAAGCCAACATGGGTATTCAAGGGCATTAAACACCCATATGAGCCTTATAATAAGCCTTGTAAAGCAAATATAAACCGACAATTATGTAAATTATGGCTGCTACAATAACAGATGTTGGACTTCCAGCCCATTTCTGACCGAGCCTAACACTGACTTCCGGCGCAAACAAGCGTAACAATCCACTAATCAATACTAGCCACGCGATTATTGTAACAATTACAGGCCAGCCCATAACCCAAACATTATGGCTTATTACCAAGAGCAAGCCTAGTAGTAAAGTGATTGTCGCAATAATCACCATTAAGCCACTATCAGGAACAAGATCAGCGATTGCTGCTTTCATGGTTTGCTTGCGTGCAATTAAAAACAGCCCCAAAATTACAAAATACCAGCCAATTACTTTTGCTAAAAAAATTGTACTTGCCATGGCAATCCCCAATATTCTGAGTGAGTTATCCATATAATAAGTATAGCTGACTTAACCGTCATCCAGAGCGCAGCGAAGGATCTCCAGCAAACGGCACGTATTTAAAAATTGTGCCACTGCAAGGAGATCTCTCGTCGCAAGCTCCTCGGGATGACGTGGGGAGGAGATCCTTCGCTGCGCTCTGGATGACGGTTGTGCGGGCGCGAAAAGAATGAGATGACCTCTTTGCCTTAGTAGAGGAAATTTCTAGCTTCTTAATATTCCCTTAAGGTTGCTTCATTACTATACTGAATCTATTACCTCCGATGTTCATAGGAGATATTTAAAGATGTTAGAGTATAACGGCGTACAATTAATAAAATATCGAGCCAAAACTGCTGGCAAAAATAAAAGTGAAACTGATGGTTTTTACGTAGAGAAACTTGCTGGAAACTTTGGTCAGCTCCAAGAAAAACTGGCCAAAAAAGGGGAACTCGGTAACCTCTTGAAACAACTGAAAGAAAAAGGGCAGGAACCCAAGAAATTTCTAGAAAGCTTGGGGCAAAACGATCCAGAACTCAACACGCTCCTACAACCTCTGCAACAAGAGGGAACATTAGACACTTTCCTGCAATGTTTAGAGCAACAGCGAAAATGGTTTATTAAAAAACCAGACGATAAACGTGAGCTATTCATTGAAGGGCTAATAGGCCGATTTTATACAAAACTCAAGCAGGAAGGGCTGATTGAGGACAAATATCATCGCTCCTTTATTTGTGCCGACTTTATCCCCTGCGACGAAGGGGGCTTTGCACTTATTCAGCCTTGCGAGGAATTTGAGGAACTGTTTAGATGCATCGGTACGGGTTATCGGGATGGCTCTGATCGCGATACTCTCTACGAGATGGTCGCAGGGCCTCGTCTTTATCCTCTGCTGACTCAGCAAGGCGAAGGCAACTATTTTGGCCTGTCATTCGTTCTGTTGCTATCGCTGCTTGTGGGAAATTATAGCGTACACAGTGGCAATATTGTTATTTTGAAAAAAAGCAATATCTATACCGACGAGGGCAAGGAAGTTAAGCAATTTGCTGGGATTGATTATGGGGCTGCTGGTCGTGACTTTGCCCATCCGGACAACAATAGCAATATTCTAGTACCCCGTGAATACACAAAAGGAACGTTAAACCTTGCCTGGCTTACCAAGGGATACATAACGAATTACAGGAATATTCATGGTTTATTATCGAGCATGGCAAACCATGCCCGAATGTTACAGGACAAATTACCTTTCGAGAAGGTTGCTGAGATTTTTCGCGAGATATTTGCGGGAATACCGGCTGAACTGCGAGATGAGCAAAGCATTGACGATTTAGCTCAATATATGTCCATAAAATTTGATGGAGAAGACCTTAGTCCCGAAGACAAGTACGGGCAACTAACTACAACATTCATAAACACATTATCTTCACGTCTAGAAAAGTTAACTCATTTGCAAGAAACCAATAATTCTGCATCTATTCAGCCTACGTCGATGTATGCAAGTTACGTGGTAGACGCAAAATCAACTCTGGATGCAAGTTCAGTTGCCGCTTCGTTCGTAGATCTTGGCCCAAAATCATCGACTCCAGCTACTATAGAAGTGGATCCGGGAATGTCTTTCCCCGAACTACTCGAAAGCTGGTCGACAACCTTAGCGCAATCCGCCCAACAACCTGATTTATCCAAGGTTAATCTAGAGCTACTCATTCAGCAATTTAACCATTATGTAGGGATTACCGCGCATCAAGCAGAACTGCATGCTCTTTGGGATCCTAAAGATAACTGCAATCAGTTTGTCGATTTTTATGAAGGGGATAATAATGCCAAGATGGGTTGGGCTTTTGTTCCCCAATATCGCGAGAGCACAATTCTACGCCAGATGTATACTTACCATAACCTAAAAGAAGCCTCTCGTATTGTACCCTATGAACAGCCGAGAGATAGGTATCTCAGCAAATATCCAGACTCAGCCTGGGCAAAAATTGAATCCACGTTGACTGCAGGTAGGACCGTTATAACCTCCCTTCAAGAATCATTAGCTAATAAGATACCAATTGATTTAGAAAAAACTAAATCCCAACTAAGCGAATTTGTAAACTCTGAAACTGCCTTACGAGACCATTTTAAGAAACACAGCAAAGACGAACTAGAGTTTCCTGAATTTGGCAGCCACTTCTTTTACCCCATTAGCGATGATGAGCTGCAGAAAATGAGCCCTCATCAGCTCGTCACTATCTGTTTGGAAGAATTGTACTCTTCTGAACCGAGCCCCCTAGTAGAACGCATTGTCAGTAATGAGGCTCTGTGGAAGCGTGTTGGAAATGGCTCTCTTCAGGCAGATTTTGCTCAGCGAGCTGATGATCCTGCAAAAAAAATACTGCGTTTGTACCTTATTCGAGCTGAGATTAAAGAAACGATATATCTGGAAGAAGAAAAAGCGTTCCAAAGCGCCCCCAACACCGGGGACAAAATTGCCGCAAATAGCAGACTGCAAGATGCCTTTAAGAATCTTCCTGCTAATTTACAGACCCAATATCGGAACAGTGCAGCAGATTACGCAAAAGAGGCGAATTATCTGCAACGTTATGAACAGTACATTAATTTACCAACACTATCGCAAAGATTATCTTATGATGTAGGTTTTACAGCTCTGCGAACTGCGTTTGATGCGTTACCCGATGCTGTAAAAATTCCCTACCAAAAAGCGTTTAATCAACTGAGTGAAGATAATCAGCTTTATCAGGGCTTACAACAGTACATCGCTACAGACATCTCAATTCAAACTATCGCTGCCACTATGCAGCGGCTAGAACCTAGTGACAATAACCGCGGAACAACAGAAACAGCGACACAATTAAGAGAGGCAGTATTACGTGATCACTTCCTATGGAATGCTATGGCCTCCAGCTCAACTTCTGAAAAATTACCTCATGAAGTTAGGCAAGATTTATTGATTTTGAAAAACTTTCGGGATATGCAAGTTAGCAAGCCTGACACGGACATCAAATTCGTTAATGAAGTGAATTTATTTTATGAATCAGCTTTAGCTATTCGTTTATCTGACAAGCCCATCAAAGAGCAAGCAGAGGGGATTAAAGCTGCAGCGCACCGGAATTTTACCCACCGACAAGAGACTCAACGATTTGTAGCTGACGTAGTAGTACTTCTTAGTACATTGTTCTTTGGTTTAGGGCTAATTATTTTAGGAGGGCGCTGGTTAGCCGGTTACACTCCATTCTTTCATAAGGCAGCAACTGCTAGAGAGGAGGCCGTAACTAATTTGTTGGTCGATCTTGAGAATGTAGCGGAGGATAATAAGGAGAGTTGTCTGTTTGCTCTGTCACCTATTGCTGTATTGGCGTGATAGCTCACCCCCGTCATTGCGAGCGTTCACCCCCGTCATTGCGAGCGTTAGCGAAGCAACCCAGTGGCCTTATGAGATGCTAGGAAAGGTCGCTGGATTGCTTCGTCGCTACGCTCCTCGCAATGACGGGGAGCCACGCTCCTCGCAATGACGGGGAGCTACGCTCCTCGCAATGACAGTATAGCATCATTGTCATACACACTCATTCATTCCGCAAAGAAACCATTGGCGGCAATTTGGCGGCGCGTCTTGCTGGGTAAAATCCAAAAAAGATGCCGGTGGCTACAGATACCGCAAACCCAGCTAAGGGAGGCATAAAATAGACAGTGAAAGGCCAGTCAGTAAAATAAGCTACCGCGCGGGTAAACATCAATCCTAACAATACACCTAACACACCCCCTAAAAATGCGAGCATAATCGATTCCGTCAAAAAAAGAGCTTGGATTTCCCTGTTTTTTGCCCCTACTGCTTTGCGGACGCCAATCTCTTTTTTCCTCTCACTCACGGAAACCAACATCACATTCATCACCCCGATCCCACCCACTAATAAGGCAATACCGCCAATGACAGCCAGCAGGAGAGTAAAAATGTGTCCTTGGCTTTCCATGCTCGCGATAACTTGCTTAGCACTGCGTGGAAGTAAGTTCAGTTCGGGTGCCTGTGAGCTGATTATTTGTTTAACTTGCGCAATGATCTTGTCGATTGGACTGTCTGGTTTTAATCGTAAAACCGCATTATTAATCCTATTATTCTTACTGACTAAGGCCATTCCAGCGATAGGGATAATGACAGACTGATTAATATCTTCGTTAAAAAAACCATTTTCCTGCCAGGGCTTGGCAACACCAATGATGGTATATAGCGCTTGGCCTATGCGTAATTGCTTGCCAATAGGATCAGTGAACATAACTTGTTGTACTTGCCGAACTATCCCATCACCAATCACACAGAAATGCTCAAACGATTCAACAAACGAGACAAAATGGCCCCGAGCAAGCTTCACCTTTATAATACTTTCTAGCGCTTCATCAGCACCAATGATTGCTCCTTGCAAAACTTTCCCAGCAAAACTGATTGGTTGATAACCCGTACTATACGGTGCAATCCGCAGAACAGCGGGAATCTGCAGAGGGATTTGTCGCCAGACGGAAAGTGGTATTTGATCATGAACACTTCCTGATTTACTTGTTGTTTTGGGGTAGACTGAGATTGCTAGCAAATCAGTCCCAAGCGCCTTAAATTGAGCTAAGCCCTCTCGGTGGCTAATCGCCCACAGCCAAGTAAAGCCACAACCGCAGCTGTACCTATCAAAATACCGAGTACCGCAAGTAGGGATCTTAATTTTGCCGCCGACAAATTAACGAGAGCTTGCTGAAAATGATTGACTAAAGTCATTATTCCCTTCTCCCCTTGGGGAGAAGGTGCCCAAAGGGCGGATGAGGGTCTCCCAAGTTAGCACAAACTTGAAGATCGGATGAGGGTCTCCCACTTGCGCCAAAGTTATCAATGATTTGACCATCAGCGAGAGTGATTCGCCTTGGGCATTGCGCTGCTATTTGCTCATCGTGAGTTACCAGTATAATTGTGCGCCCTTCCTGATGTAGCGCTAAAAATAGCTTCATCACTTCAGTGCCAGTATGGGAATCTAAGGAACCCGTAGGTTCATCAGCTAAGATAACACGGGGTCCACCCACCAAGGCACGGGCAATCGCCACTCGTTGCTGCTGGCCACCTGATAATTGTGTAGGGCGATGATCAGTGAACGCTTGCATACCCACTTGCGCAAGTGCTGCACTCACCCGTTCTTTAATTTCTCCAGCAGGCATATTGCGATAAATTAGAGGCAGAGCCACATTCTGTCTAGCACTAAAACGTGGCAATAGATTAAATTGTTGAAAGACAAAACCAATCATTTGATTGCGCAAACCAGCGAGAGCATCGTCACTCAAACCGACGACATTGCTACCTTGCAGCAAATAATTACCTGCATCTGCTTGATCAAGCAAGCCAATAATATTCAGTAAAGTTGATTTGCCTGAACCGGAAGCACCAACGATAGCAAGCAGATCACCTTCACTGAGAGTCAATGAAATTTCTCTTAATACCTGTTAGTGACTCCACCCACTTTATAAGTCTTGGTTATATTGCTTAATGCAATCAACGATTGCTTAGTCATAGACCACCACATCACCGGTCTTCAGCCCGGAAGCAACGATGACTTTATCCGCAAGCGCCGCACCTGTAGTAATCGCTTGGGTGTGGATTAAACCATTTTTTTGTAATTTGACCATGGGTAGGCCTTTTTCTTGATGGATGGCTGCGATAGGCACAAGTAATTGCTCACCCTGATCGATTGCAATTTCAATCGTTGCACTCATACCCACTTTAATGTAACGCCGCTGAATTTCATTCAGTGCTTTGACTTCCACAATCGCATTAAATGATGGCAGAGTACTACTCCCCGCCGTAGTTGATGCTTGCGCATTAACCACAATAAGCTTGCCATTTAGTACTTGTCCTCCTAAAGCAACCCCAGTGATATCCGCTAGCATACCCGGATGAATTTTATCAATATCAATCTCAGGTATATCAATTTCAACACTCACTCCAGTTAAATCACCTAGGAGCGCAATAACTTGCCCCGCTTTAACTGCTGAACCAACCCTTAATTTACCCATTTTTTCCTCACCCGATTTAGGTGGGTAAAGTAGGACGCCAGAAGCTGGCGCTTTCAAGTGGATTAAATTATGTTGACCGGTCAACGCTTGCCTTACTTTATCAAACTCGGCAATGCTCAATGCCGATAACCGTTTCGAACTGCCATCATCCATTTTCTCTAACATATCACGCAGTTTACGCGTCATTTGGATTAAGCTCACTCGCGCAGTCGCTAAACTTGATTTTTCACTGATAAAATTGTTCTTTGCTATCAAGCCTGCCTTCCAAAGCTCCTGGGTACCATGAAATTTCGCTTGGGCAACAGTGAAGCTGTCCTTTGCTTTGAGATAATCCGTCAACGTATCATTGTATTGCTTTTGTAATTCGCTGGAATTTAAGGTGATAACAACATCACCCTTTTTCACTTCCTGACCATAATGAAAATGCATTGTTGAAATCGCAGCATCCATCGGGCTAGTGAGCATGCTTTCACGCAGAGGTTGGATTGTACCGGTAAAATACAGGGATTTGTGCACCGCCTCCGCTTGCACCACATAGGTTTGTGTCGCACTCTTCGTTTGCGCAGTCCTTTCGCAACTTAACGATAGGCTGATCAAGGCAATAATTAATGCCATTTTCGTGCTTGTTTTTAAGTAATTAACCTTCATCCACCATACCTAAGTTTAATATGCCAATGAGTGAGCGTCTTCCCCAAGATTTGGTCAAGAGTAGACAATTGATTAAGATACGCGATTTTAGCGCCAATTAAACCCATTTGCGCCTGAATCAGTTGATTTTGGGTATTATTAACATCCAAGGCGCTAGCAATACCTGCTTGTTGTTTTTTCTTTTCTAGCGTATAGGATTGTGCGGCTAAAGCGACTTGTTTTTCAGCAAGTTGATAGCGCTTTGCCAAACTTTTTATCGTATTAATCGTATTAGTAATTGTCGTTTCCAAGCCTCGTTTCATGGCAATGAGATTTAGCCGATCTTTTTCTAACTTCACTTTGGCAGAAATAAGTTTATTGCGACGACTAATGTCATGCAAAGGTACTGTTAAAGTTACTCGTGCTGTTTCATTGACATTTTGGCCATTATAAACACCATGGGACCCCCTTGGCCCATCAATCGCATTTATCCGGCCACTTTGTATATTAGCGCCGACATCAAGTTGCCAGAGTTGCTGATTTTTTGCCACCGCATAGGCTCTTTCATCGGCACGTACAACCATTTTTTGCGCTAGATATTGCGCGTTGTGATCGAGTGCCCATGCGATCGATTTCTGAAGAGGGGGCACGGTGATTTTAGCGAGGTGCACATTACTAGGCACTGATAGACGCATTTGTGGATCGAGGCCTATCGATTGCAGCAGATCTTGGGCCGCGGTTTTAAATTCAATTTCAGCTTGTTCCACCATTAAATTAAGTGATTCGATTTGGTAGGACTGTTGAATATTACCAGTGGGCTCCAATTGGCCTGCAGTTATCTTTTTCTCATTCATTTCATACGTCTTGCGCGCTTCTTTGAGCTGTAACTTTTGGTTTTGCAAGTTATTACCACTGAGTAGTAATGTCCGATAAGCAATGATGACTTGGGTAATTTGATCAATGACTGCTTGTTGCAAATTCAATTTATTCAGCCATTCATTATCCATGGCATCCAATAAATCCGCTTCATTGGCTGCCTTGCCAAAACCGCGGAGGATAGGCTGGTTGATGGTAAAATTAAGTACGGGGGAATAGCTATTATAATTCGCTACATTATTATCAATATGTAAGCCAACCTGGGTACCTACTTTGGTTTTCAAATTAAATTCAGGCGAGGCGATATAACTCTTATTGGTGGTACTGCCAACGCCACTATAGCGGCTTTTCTCTATTGCTGCCGATCCTGCCAATGCGTACTGCAGCTCAAATTCATTATGGGCTAAACGTAACTGATAGCGCTGCACAATGCGGTCCAGCTCAGCATTCTGGATGTTAGGGTTGTAGCGCAGGGCAAGCAAAATGGCTTCTCTCAACGTTAAATGCTGCGTTTTTTTATGGCGAACCTCTGGGGAGGTAGGTAAATCTACCCAGTTATCGAGCACATATTCTGGGTTGCTTATTGCATTCTGCAAACGCTGTTCAGCTTCACTGACGAGCGCAGCCTCTTCCCCGGGCTTATCGACCCAGCGATATAAACTAGCTGACTCGACTGATTTTACAGCCGGTGCATTTGCGGCAAGCAATGAACTACATGCTACGCAACAACCGCCAAGCAGCAACACCAGCCAATTGATTATCAAAGCCACTCACCTCAACCCTGCCAATTTTCGTGGTTAAAATTAAATCATATTTTCACCCAAGACAGAAGTATTTTGACTGAACTCTACTTGCCTCTGAGCGTCATAGCCGTCAAGCTAAGAAAGAAATCATCTAAAATTGCATAATTTGTTCATAAAACACGCCGTCATTGCGAGCAAGCACACGGTCATTGCGATCATTAGCTCCGTCATTGCGAGTACCCTAGTCCCGTGGGACAAACATCACCAAAGAACTTTGCACCAGCATCCCCTCTCCCGCCCTGCGGGCACCCTCTCCCCGTTCCCGGGGCGAGGGGGAAAATGAAGGAAGTTCTTTGGGAGCGTTAGCTCCGTCATTGCGAGCGTTAGCGAAGCAATCCAGTGGCCTTATGAGATGCTAGGAAAGGTCACTGGATTGCTTCGTCGCGACGCTCCTCGCAATGACGGAGCTAATGATCGCAATGACGCTTTAATATGCGATTTTTATCGTGCACCGGGTGATAGATGTACCTCTGGAACAATGGCATCTCTTATCCTATCATCCAAGAGATTGAGGCGAGCAACATCTTCGTGGGGAGGTTTAGCACCTTGGCCGACGACAACTTTTACTGGACATGCAGTTAAACGAGAATAAGTTTTAAACATATTAAGCTTTTTCAGTGCGTCTAGGCTTTGTTTCTGAGAAAGTTCTCCAAACTCTCCATCACTTGTCTGTTGCTGAGTTAAATTTACAACAAAGGGTTGATGCGAGGAAGGTGTTCGTGACTGCATTTTTTCAAACTCTAATGTAATTGTTCTAGTACTACCTTGTGTTCCAGCATCAATTTTAGTTAAACGTAACTCGTCTGTACTCATGTCATTTTGCTCAAGGTATTTTTTAATGGTTTGTCCACGATCATTTTTGATCGCAAGACTTTCGTTGTATTGTTTGGATCCAACAAGACTTGAAAAGAGGTGAATCACTAAGACCAGTGGAGAGACTACGATTGTGGCCGTTACGGCAACAGAGTAACGGAGAGGCAGGAGAATGATGTTAGATACTACAAATAAAACAAATGATACCCAGAATAGTATAGTGTAGCCTTCCAGCGCCTCTGCACCGCGGCCTAGCAACGAAGCTAATCTAGGAATTCCTAAGGTCAGATAATCAAATATTCCCATCCGAGGATTTTGGGCTAGGAAAACATGGTTGCTTTTCTCTTTTTCGACTATGAAGATAGCTAATTTTCCCGCAAATGCAAAAAAAGTATCATTAAGTTTTGTCCGTAGAGTTGTAGGTTGCGTTCGAACAGCAGGGTGCTCGCGTAATTCTTTAGGAAGAGGTATAAAAAAATCTACAAAAGCCATAATACTTATCCTCTTTGGTAAAAAAACGCCAATTATACCAGCTATCCAGCTATCCAGCTATCGGCATAGGGGCAACCTCGTTGAAACCATTATTACAACAGACTAGACTAACTGGACTTTGGACAAACTTCGATTCTAACGGGCCCGGGCCCGTGGGCGAGCCCGAGCCCGCCCGAGCTCCGAACAGTGATAAGTTACAATCAAATCCAGATTATTAGCAATATTCCAGCATCACAACGCGCAATCTGCACTATTTATTGACTATTTTATCTTGATTATGCAATGATTTTTTCATCAAGAGCCGTGTTTTTCCACTTTTTAACGATAGGATGGCGCATGCGTTTTACCTGAATGTTCCCCGCTTGTCGTCCAAGGGATTTTTTTCGGGGTTTGGGTGGTTGAGCTGGTGTCCCAATCATTCGAATAATTCGTTCAAAATCATTTTGAACTTGTGTTGGTTGCTTTTTCTAGGATTATACATGAAGAACATTATCGCTTAGCCAGAGATTTACTTATTCGCATTGTTATGATGTTGACTAAAATGGCGCAAAAAGTAGATTAGCCGGAGCTCGGGCGGGCTCGGGCTCGCCCACGGGCCCGGGCCCGTTCAGATCGAAGTTTGTCCAAAGTCCAGTAAATGAAGTATTGGCTAGTATAATTGGTTTTTATGTAGATAAATTGTAAAAATAATATCGTGGAAACTAGGAATCAACGTTATGCGACAAAAATTTTTTACCTCTGTGAAAGGGCTAAATGATCAACGTTTAGAGGGTGATAGCGGTTGCCATTTTATTTCCGGGGTCAAAATTAGCGCGGAAACCCAAGAAGATTATAAAACCTTAAAACAATCGCTTACTGAAGAATTTCCCTGGCTTACTGCGGTGCATCTTGTAGTTGACTCATTTTTTTAAGGAGAGGTGGCTATTATGGGAACAAACAATTGGTTCGTATTCATTCCTAGAATAGACAAGGTTGTCGCTCCCGCCGCTATTGCACCCAGCGATATTGTGCATGAGGCTCCTGGGAGTAGTAGTGCTGGGCAAGTATTCGCAGTTATTGCTATGGGAGCAAACGCTAAGAAGGCTGGCGGCTATATTTTGGGCGATAATAATTGGATTTGGGTTGGTCACAGTTAGCACACCACTTTTACCAACAGAAAACTTAACGGGTTAGGCGTTACCGTAATGTTGTTGTAAATGCGACTCCTAAGTCTAACTCTATCCCCGCCCCGGGTACAGTTCGCGAGCAAAGATAAGGATCGGGATAGTCTGCCGGGCAATAAAGTACTGCATACCTTAATTTCTGAATGCACCCCTCTAATTATTGTGGGTCCAATTATTCGTAGGGTGAGCAGACAAGTCTGGCCTGACATTAAGACAAAAGGGAAATTACAACCTTCAGCCAATCCAGTCACGAAGGGAAAAACACCGGAGATAGGTACTATAGTTAATTCTCGGGTGATTGCCGTGTTATTCGTAATTAGGTATTGAGCTAGAGCAACCCCATTAGATGGAATAACTGCTAGGTGCCACCAATACGGGGAAAATATTGAATTTAATCTCAGTAGCGTGCACACCTCCAGCGGTGATAGAAAGTAGCATCACCACTGCAAGATGCAGCCAGGACAAAAATTTCTTCATAAATCAAATCCCTATTTTTACCCTCACTACCATTAAACGTACCTTGTCTACGTCCCGCGCTTTATGCGCGGGATCCAGGGATGCTGAGAGATTCCTGGATCCCGCGAACAAGTCGCGGGACGTAGGAATAAGGTAAACATCCCTTAACTTAATGGCAGTGTATTTTACCCTAAGCTACGTAGCTTATTCCGACCTGTAATTCATGGGTGCGCAGATTGTTTATATAAGGGCCTTCGCCTATACTTTTGAGCCGCCCCACGGCCTAGAGCACTCTTTCCCCAGTCAGCAAATTCATAACCAAGACCAAGTCGCCAGTTATCATCTAGAGGGGTTTCTAAACCCACACCAAAGGTATAACTAAACGAGGTTTTACCCTGATCAGGAAAAGAAGGCGCTGGGACTTCCTAAAATAATCTAGTCCTGATGCTAAATCCTGAGGAATGGTTAAAGCCTGCTCCAGCACTGCCACTAATATAGGGAAACAAATCATAATAATTGGGATCATATAAAAATTTTACTTTAAGTCCCACACGCGTATTGCGTACACCATAGGTGTAGGCAAAATTATTTAAGGAAGGATTGCCATCTTCCAGCACATTCCCTTTTAATTTAACCTGCGATGAAGCACTTACAGCCAAACCTACCTGGCCGGTAACCACCTGGTTGATTAAGCCATAAAAACCAAAAAATAGCTCGCCTGACACTAACGTATCCGTTCCTCTTGCCGTAGTAGTAAATTGCAGTGCACGACTAGTCGGTAAAGGGCTAAAGGTTTTAAATATGTTCGTTTGCAGAGTAATAGTGTGCGCCTCTCCCGGTCTTGCCCATGCGGGGCCTATATTAAAGGTCGCGACAAAAGGCCATCCACCTCCCTCATCATCATAGGTAGCAATTCTACTAATCGCTAATGCATTCGTTGCGAAAGCACAACCCAAGAATACCGCAGCAATATTTTTTTTAGTCATCCCGCCCCGCCCCGTCCCATAAAAAGCGATTCCGAATGATTTTATACATGATTTGGGAAATATTTTCTACCTGCCGCCTGCTCGATAAACATGCGTTTGAGTGGTACTAAGCTATCGCAGATTCGCAAGCCTAACCCACGTAAAGTAATTAGGGAGGTAATGGATTAGTAAACAGCATTTTTAAGCCATCCATCATGACGATAATTTGCCAAACTGCATGCTTACGTTGACGTTGATACGAGCCTAGCGCTTTGCTCAATGCGCAAAGATTCGAGTTTTGTTCAGGCAAGCTAACCAGGTCGCTACGTCAGCCAATCCCACATTAAGACCAAGGCCTGCAAGTGGATGAATGGTATGAGCAGCATCACCTAGCAAAAGCCAGCGGGAGCCAGCATATTGTTTCGTATGGCGCATGAGTCAGTGGAAATTGCAGACGCTTACCCGCTAATTTAACCGCCCCTAATTTCCCGGCAAACGCTGCAGTTAAATTGCAATTAAACTCTTCATCCGTGAGTGCCATCAACTTATTTGCATGAGCTGGATTGATTGACCAGACAATAGAGCACTGCTTTTCATTAACCATAGGTAAGAAGGCTAGGGGGCCCTGCACATTAAAAACTTGCCATGCCGTTTGTTGATGTGATTTTTCGGTATTCACTAAGGCAACTAATGCTTGCTGATGATAAGGCCACGTTGTTAATGGCACGTTTAATAATTTGCGGCAAGGGGAGTTGCCACCATCAGCAATCATCAGTAACTTGGCCTCCCAGCTCTCCTGGTCAGCAGATACTTTAACCCAAGGCTCAGCAGATTCGACCGCGCTCACTGTCGTGTGCGCAAAAAAAGTCAATTTTCTTTCTTGCCTGCTTAATACCTGCAGCAGGGCGTGTTTAAGCATGGATTCTTCGATAATTGTACCCAAATGATCAGTAGCTACTATACGTGCATCAAACTCGATATGTGCACTACTGCTTGCATCCCAAACATACATGTGGCGGTATGGGGATACACGTGACGGGTCTAACTGCTCCCATACCCCCAATTCTTGCAACAAATCTTCTGAGGCTTGGTTGATAGCATAAACGCGCGGGTCCGGAGCGGCTAGATTAACGTCCATTTTTCCCGCATCGATCACTGCTACAGAGAAACCACGCAATACCATAGCCAATGCTGCAGTCAAACCTACGATTCCACCGCCAATAACTACCACATCAAACTGCTGGCTCATTTTGTCTCCTCCCTGTTGAGCGCAATGCCACAAACTAAATCAGGCGTGATTCCTGCAAAACCACAAGTATAATGCGTTAAATAGCGTTTTAAGAGTGTCAGATTATCAACAGCAAGCAGGCCTAGATTACGTGCTACAGCGAGGCCTGGTAACCGACTGGTAAAAATTTTAATCAACCCATCGGTAAAGCGAGTAATTGCCATCTCATCATGCTGGCGCATGCGCTGATAGCTCTGCAACATCGCTTCATTCATTCCCTGTTGGATAATGCATTGCGCTAAACTTGCTACATCGCGCAAGCCCAGATTAAAACCCTGCCCTGCCACTGGATGGAGAGTATGTGCGGCATTACCGATAAAAACCAGAGGCCATGCGGTTTTTTGCGGCATAGTCACTTGGCGGAGGGGGAAAAGCACCCGCTTACCCACTTGAATAAAGCGACCCAAACGATAGCCAAATGCTTTTTGTAATTCCTGTAAAAATTTTGCTTCCGTAATGGCCATTAAACGCTGCGCATCCCTAGGAGGCAAGGCCCAAACTAAAGAAACACGCTGTTCACTCATAGGCAGTAAGGCCAAGGGGCCAGAAGCCGAAAAACGCTCAAAAGCCTGGTTTTGATGTGATCGGGCTAAACCTATATTGGCCACAATAGCCTCTTGCTGATAATCTTTTATTTTTGCCGGCAGCGCGCTTAATTGGCGCACTGGTGAATCTGCACCATCTGCCGCAACAATAAGTTTTGCTTGGATGACCTGTTCGCCATTCACTGTACTAATCGTGGCTAAACCTTGCTCTTTGTTCAATGCACTAAGCTTACTAGGGGCTAAAATCTGTTGCTCATCGATTAATCGATACAATGCGCGGTTAATATGCTGCATTTCCACGACATAACCTAAAGGGTTATTGGGCTCGCCTTTTAGCCTAGTACTGCCGAAGTGGTATTGTTCTGAGACATGGATAGATTCTATAGGAGTCGCATCTGGCTGCAAGAGAGGCCAGATAGTTAGCATTTGCAAAATACGTACACTTGCCGGCGACAACGCGAGAGTGCGTGCATCAAAATTGGCATCGATCTTTGTACTGGGGGCATTGCTATCGATTAAACAGGTACTAAACCCCCTATTGGCTAAAGCAAGCATGAGCACAGCGCCTATTAAACCGCCACCAACAACAAGGATGTCAACTTGTCGATCAGCCACGTAATAAGGCCTCAATGTCATCAATCTCCACCGGCAAGGCAGCGGTTAAATTCTCATGACCCTGGTTAGTGACTAAAATATCATCTTCAATACGTACACCAATATTCCACCAACGCGGATCAACTGCATTCATACCTGCACTAATATATAATCCTGGCTCCACAGTAAGGACCATTCCAGCTGCTAGAGGACGCCATTCTCCATTCAGTTTATAACGGCCTGCATCGTGCACGTCCAAACCTAACCAATGACCTGAATTGTGCATGTAAAATGGCTTGTAAGCCTCAGCAGCAATCAACTTATCTACAGCACCTTTAAGTAGACCTAATTCACATAAACCCGACGTTAAAATACCCACCATAGTTTGTTGCGCTTCATGCCACAATAAACCAGGTTTAATGCAAGCAATTCCCGCCTTTTGAGCTTTGAGGACAAGCTCATAAATTGCGCGCTGCTCTTTGCTAAAACGTCCATTAATGGGAAAGGTTCGCGTAATATCAGCGGCATAATTTTCAAACTCACCACCTGCATCAATCAACAGCAAATCACCTGCACGAAGAGGCTGATTGTTGGCTGTATAATGCAGAATGCAAGTATTCGCGCCGCCACCAACAATTGGATCGTAGGCTACTGCGCGACAACCCCTGTGAGTAAACTCATAAAGAAGTTCCGCTTCTAATTGGCATTCATTTTCTGCTGCCTTACAAGCTCGCATAGCCCGCTGATGAGCGGCAACTGAAATTGCAGCAGCACGGCGCATCAGATCAAGTTCTGCTTCACTTTTAAATAGCCGCATTTCACTTAATAAGGGGTCAAGATCATTCAAGGATTCGGGGACTTTAACTCCCTTCCTGATCTGCCCTTTCACTTGTTGCAATACTTTGAAAAGTTGCTGCTCAAACAGAGAATGACGACCCATCGCATAGTAAACTGCACTTCTCCCAGCCAATAAATCCGGCAAGTACGTCGTTAAGCTTTCAATAGGGTAAGCTTCGTCAACTTGAAGTGTTTCACAAGCGTCTTCTTGTCCTAACCGCGTACCGGTCCATTGCTCTTGGGCGCGATTGCGTGAGCGATTAAATAAATAAGCCTTACTGGACTTACCTGCGGTAATAGCAAGTAGAGCCTCAGGCTCATTAAAACCAGTTAAATAATAAAAATCACTGTCTTGGCGAAAACGATAATGTGCATCACCATTGCGTAGTACTTCATTAGCAGCAGGAATAATCGCAATAGCCTCTGCGGGTAGTTTTGCTGCTAAGGCACGTCGCCTTGCCTGATATTCTTGCTGAGTAATCATTTAAACAGACCCTAATGTGTTATATTCGAAGAGCCATGATGACCATTGTTCGTCAATAAATCCCCATATAAACGTAACACAGCCATACGGGTATACTCACTTACCTCCATCAGCGCCTTTTCGTCGTCTTCATCAACCTGTAACGATTCATAATCTAATTGAGCAAATTCATGCAAATGCCGTAAAGCTTCTCGAGACTCTACTTCACGAAATTGCTCAGCCCCAACCCCTGAAACTAACATACTCTGGGTAAATCCATCGCACCATTCACTGAACGCTTGGGCGCGACTCATTAGCGGTTCGTCCTCGCTGGGTAACAGCAACTGAAATGCAAAATCAAAATTACCCAATTGCTGTTGAGTGATCGTGTAAACTTCAAAAAGGAGCAGAGCTGCTGTACGCATGGATTCATCTTTTTTATTCGGCGTTAAAGCATGTAAATACGCTTCTCCTGCCATTGCTTCTCCTGCGCATAAATAACCGCACATCATTCCATGCAGTTCACTTCCAGAAAAAGGCAAGGATAGAGCAGAAATAGCATCTGTAAAGCTCTGATAGTCAGGCAGATGAATGGAGGAACTTTCAGCACGCATAATAAACTCAGTTGTATCAATTAGGGTCCGCTTAGGTGTCCGCAATGACATCTAAACAGAGCTTATAATGGGTGCAACTCTCATATAGGCAAATAAAATCGCGTAGGTTGGGCCTTGGCCCAACAAGAATGTGGCATGTTGAGACAAAATAGTCGTCGTTTGTTTTGGGTACGCATTTTTTCTTACAATGTTGACGCTTACATCATGTTGGGCCAAGGCCCAACCTACTTCATATTTGTCTATGCGAGAGTTGCCCCCGCTTATAATAACCGATTTGCTCGGTCATGCCAAAATTGCTACTATTAAAGTAATACGTCAACTTGCTACAGTAACCATCTATGACAACATCAAAAACCTGCTCCATTAAATTGTTGAATAAAACTTACGAAGTTAAATGCCCTGATAATGAGCAACTCAATCTCGAACACGCTGCTGAAAAGCTAAACGAGCGATTAATCGAGAGTAAGAAAAAATTCAGACAGCTTGATGAATTCCAAGCGTTGCTGCTTGCGGCACTGAATATCAGTCACGAATTAATCAGTTGTCAAAAGCAACAAGAGCAACAGCGCCTGCAGGTGACTAAGTTTATTAATTCACTAGAAAACAAAATTCACCAGGCTGTGCATGGGAATTTAGATCAGGATCCACAAACAGATTAGGGTCTGTTGACAATTCTACTATTTTGGCCGAAAGCGCCACGTCATCCTGAGTGCAGCGAAGGATCTCCTGAATGTGGCAAAGTGCTCAACCAGGGAGATCCTTCGCTGCGCTCAGGATGACGGGCGTAGCGCTCAGGATGACGGGCGTAGCGCTCAGGATGACGGGCGTAGCGCTCAGGATGACGGGCGTAGCGCTCAGGATGACGGGCGTAGCGCTCAGGATGACGGGCGTAGCGCTCAGGATGACGGGCGTAGCGCTCAGGATGACGGGCGTAGCGCTCAGGATGACGGGCGTAGCGCTCAGGATGACGGGCGTAGCGCTCAGGATGACGGGCGTAGCGCTCAGGATGACGGGCGTAGCGCTCCGGATGGCGGGCGTAGCGCTCAGGATGGTGACGCTTTCGGCGCAAACTAGCGAATTGCCAACAGACCCACCCTAGGGTAACTTCAGCTGCTCCTTAAGCATTAAGAACTCATCGCGCACTTTAGCAGCTTGTTCAAACTCCATATTTTTTGCGTGTTCTTGCATACGTTTTTCCAAGATTTTGATCTGCTTAAGTAACTGATCGGGTGGAATTGTCTGATAAGCAATTTGCCGCTCGGCAATTTTTGCTTTATTAGAGCGGGCGCTATGCACACCTTCCATGATATCCATGATCGATTTTTTTATGCCTTTGGGAGTAATCCCGTATTTTATATTAAACTCCGTCTGCTTATTTCGTCGGCGTTCGGTCTCATCTAAGGCCCTCTGCATAGAACCGGTTATGCGATCGGCGTATAAAATTGCTCGCCCATTTATGTTACGAGCAGCTCGTCCTATTGTCTGAATCAGTGATCTGTCAGAACGTAAAAACCCTTCTTTATCAGCATCGAGAATAGCAATCAAAGCGACCTCTGGCATATCTAAGCCCTCACGCAGTAAATTAATACCTACTAGGACATCAAATTCACCTAAGCGTAAATCTCTAATAATTTCGACCCGCTCAACCGTTTCAATATCAGCATGCAAATAACGTACTTTCACACCATGCTCGCGCAGGTAGTCGGTTAAATCCTCTGCCATTCGCTTCGTCAAAGTGGTAATCAAAACACGTTCACCTTGGGCAACAATATGGTTAATTTCAGACATCAAATCATCGACCTGATTTTTAACCGGGCGAATCATGACTTGGGGATCAACTAATCCCGTGGGACGAACGACTTGTTCTGCAATGTTATCGCTGTGCTCAAGCTCATAAGGCCCTGGTGTTGCAGACACATAAATGGTTTGTGGTGAGCGCTCGTCAAATTCTTCAAAACGCAGAGGGCGATTATCCAGTGCAGAAGGAAGGCGAAATCCATACTGAACAAGTGTTTCTTTGCGCGCCCTATCACCACGGTACATGCCACCAATTTGCGGCACAGTCACATGCGATTCATCAATGACTAGCAGAGCATCGGGGGGTAAATAATCGAACAGGGTTGGCGGTGGTTCACCCTCATTTCGTCCTGATAAATAACGTGAATAATTCTCAATGCCTGAGCAATAACCCAGCTCCAACATCATCTCAATATCAAAACAGGTTCGCTGTTGTAAACGTTGGGCTTCCAGTAATTTGTTTTGCTCGTTGAGCTTAGCAAGGTGATCCTGTAACTCCTCCTTGACTAAATCAATGGTTTTTAAGATGCATTCACGGGGAGTGACATAATGGGTTTTAGGAAAAACTGTCACGCGGGGCAAACGCTGCAACACTTCGCCAGTCAGTGGATCAAAGCGAGCGATATTTTCCACCTCGTCGTCAAAAAGTTCGATACGAATTGCTTCTTTCTCGGAATCAGCAGGAAAGATATCGATCACATCACCGTGGACACGAAATTGCCCTCGATCCAGGGATTGCTGACTGCGAATGTATTGCATTTCAGCAAGACGCCTTAAAATTTTACGCTGATCGGATTGTTCTCCGCGGGACAGATGTAATACCATACGCAGATAGGAATCGGGATCACCTAACCCATAAATAGCTGAGACAGTCGCTACGATAATAGCATCGCGACGTTCAATCAACGCTTTAGTCGCTGATAAGCGCATCTGCTCAATGTGCTCATTAATGGAAGCGTCTTTTTCTATGAAGGTATCTGAAGCTGGAACATAGGCTTCAGGTTGATAGTAATCATAGTAAGAAACGAAATATTCCACTGCATTGTCCGGGAAGTAGGCCTTAAATTCACCATAAAGTTGGGCCGCCAAGGTTTTATTTGGCGCCATGACTAACGTAGGCCGTTTCATCGCCTGGATAACGTGGGCAATGGTAAAGGTTTTACCCGAACCGGTAACACCTAAAAGTATTTGGCGTGCTAATCCGGATTCAAGGCCATTGATCAACGAAGCAATGGCAGTTGGCTGATCACCGGCGGGTTGATAATTTGCATAAATTTTGAATACATTTTTCATAATATAACTATAAACTATAACTGATTAATGAAGTATCTGCCAAGCTGAGAGAAGCGCCCTCCTCTCCGGGTGCAACTCTCATATAGGCAAATAAAATCGCGTAGGTTGGGCCTTGGCCCAACAAGAATGTGGCATTGTTACAAAATAGTCGTCATTTGTTTTGGGTACACTTTTTTTCTTACAATGCAGACGCTTGTATCATGTTGGGCCAAGGCCCAACCTACTTCAAATTCGTCTATGCAAGAGTTGCCCCCTCTCCCGCGCGAGAAACTGCGTCAAAAACAAAAAGTTAAGCGCGGGAGAGGGGATTGCACTTTTTTAATTTGACGCTAAAGGCTTGATTAGCAGAGATAATACAGGAGCTTAAAATGGATATCACGTTGGCAGAGCGAATACACCAAGTAAAACCGTCACCTACGCTTGCCGTAGCTGCAAAAGCTGCAAAATTGCGTGCGGAAGGTTTAGATATCATCGGACTAGGTACAGGTGAACCCGATTTTGATACCCCGTTGCATATTAAACAAGCAGCAATTGCAGCTATTGAGGCTGGTTTTACCAAATACACAGCCGTCGATGGGATCCCGGAATTAAAGCAAGCGGTTAAAGATAAATTTAAACGGGATAACAATCTCGATTATCAATTGAATCAAATTTTGGTTTCTGTTGGGGGTAAGCAGAGCTTTTATAATCTGTGCCAAGCCTTCATCAATGAAGGCGATGAAGTGCTGATTCCTGCGCCATACTGGGTATCTTACCCGGATATAGTCTTATTAGCAGGTGGCACGCCGGTAGTTATGCCTACAACTCCTGCCGCTCGTTACAAAATTTCTCCCGCTCAACTTGCTAAAGCCATCACTGCTAAAACTAAATTACTCGTGCTAAATAGCCCTTCAAATCCTTCTGGGATCGCCTATAGCCTTGCAGAGTTACAAGCCCTTGCTGTGGTGCTAAAACAACATCCTCATGTATTCATCGCGACCGATGATATGTACGAGCATATTCTTTGGACAATGCCTTTCGCCAACATCTTAAATGCTTGTCCGGAGTTATATTCCCGCACCATTGTCTTAAATGGCGTGTCCAAAGCGTATGCGATGACAGGCTGGCGCATAGGTTATGCGGCAGGCCCTGCTGAATTAATTGAGGCAATGAAAACAGTGCAATCCCAGTCAACATCAAACCCCTGCTCCATTGCCCAAAAAGCCTCGGTAGCTGCTTTGAATGGTGGCGATGAGTCAATAAAAACGATGGTTGCTGCTTTCCATAAACGTCATGATTACGTCGTTGAACGTCTAAATGAAATTCCCGGCATTGAAGTCATTCCGGCAGATGGTACTTTCTATATTTTCCCTAATGTTCAACCCATCATTGAAAGACGCCAGTTTGCCAACGACGTCGAATTTGCCGAAAGACTGTTACAAGAAGTAGGGGTAGCACTAGTCCCAGGCTCAGCATTTGGCAGCGAAGGTTGCATACGCCTCTCTTTTGCCACCAGCATGGAAACCCTACAAGACGCCATGGCACGTCTACAACGTTTCTGCAAATGAGGAAAATTTAGCCATCCCCTTGACCCACCTTTGGAATCCATTTAAGATTCCGCCTCATTCCCCGGTAGCTCAGTCGGTAGAGCGGATGACTGTTAATCATTAGGTCGGCGGTTCGAGCCCGTCCCGGGGAGCCAAGCCTAGAAAGGGCTTTGGCATCCTAGCTCGAAATTATCAAACTCAAATTTTCAAAAACGTTCCTCTAACCGTTCCTGCATGCAATTTATTAGGCAATTTTTGATGTATAATCTCGCCAATCTTAAATTCAGGTAGTTATATATGACTCACGCTTGGAATCAATCCATTGATATCAATGAACAGAAAGCCAAACAGCTTATTGAGTCACAACACTCTCTTATCGTTAAAACAATTCATCTATTGGATGAGGGTTGGGACAATCTAGTCTATCTGGTGAATGAAACCTATATTTTTCGATTTCCTCGTAGAGAGCTTGGGTTAGCTTGTATGGAAAACGAAATAGCATTGCTGCCCTATATTGCCAGCCAAGTATCGTTCCCACTCTCAGCACCGCAGTGGATTGGAAAACCGTCAGATTTATATCCTTATCCATTTGCAGGCTATCCGATGATTCCAGGCAAACCCGTTTCAGATATTGCTCAGTCATTAATCCTAAAAAACGCAGTTACACCGATCCATCATCGATTAAAATTGATCGAAGCATTGCCGATGTATTGACACAAGAAATCATTTTATCCAGGTTGTGGCATTAAAATTGGGGGCTGAAGTAGGCGACCATGCAGATATTTTTCTAACGCTTTACTGAGAATTATGTACCATCGTTGTTCAGAAGATAACTGCTCCGCATCTTTTAATGTTTTAAAAAAGGTCACGATTCGATTCAAAAGCCTCTTAACTTTTGACGTTTTTCCATGAGTACACATGCCGGTCAAACCTTCATAAAAATCACGAGTACTCATAACAGCATCCGTCCCAAAGGCACAATCACCACGGATAAATTGAGGCCACTGAGTTCGTGGGATTCTATCCAGAAGTGACCATAAACTGGGGGCCGTATAACTCGCAGCCATCTCATTACCTGCTTGAACCTCAACATCTAAAATTAAACGTAAGTTAGCTATAGAAAAGGTATGATAAGTGTGTGAGGGACGACCAGGTTTTTTAGGGTTATAACCCACAACAGCTCCCTCTTGCTTCCCGTACAGAACCTTTACTGTTGTATCAACATCCAATACCCAAGGAACATCGAGTAAGGGCTGATAGCACTTGTAAAGATGGGTCTGTAACCAAGTGACTCCTTCATCTGTTTCTGCAATTTTCAATAAGGCTCGACGCAGCGAATCTTCACTCACGATCTGATTCATACCCAGCAAGTTTGGATTAACATTATCACATCGAATCGTTGTTACATAGGCGTAGCGTCTATGACCAGATAATATGGAAAGCAATAAAGTGCCTAATACATCGCGCTTACTTGGGGCATTCGGGCTTGTTAAATGTAAAGGGCAATCATTAATCCATGGATCTAGCAAATTGCCTAGTTTTAAAAATTCGATAAAAAATGGAAGTTGCCCTAAAGGCGTTACCGATGATTGCGGATCCCATTCAACATGGACTCGACCACCGAACGTGTCAACGGCCAGTTTTGTATCGTCACTTAACAAATAATTTGGCTTTTTTTCAGGTTCTGGATGGTCACCTTTTTGGTGAGACACTATTTCTGGTAATTTCACTCCACACACCTTTAAAAATCAATGATGGGACGAATTATCTCAGAATTCAACTGTGTTTTTTAGGTTTATGCGGAACTTGCCGCTATGTCATTACCGGACAAAAGCCAAAGGCAATGTACTTATGTCATTGTAGCCGATGCAGAAAAGAAACAGGCACAATTCATGGCGCCAACGTTTTTTTTAACGACGCTCAATTAGCATGGGAAAAAGGTAATGATAATATTGCCTATTTCAACTTAGAAAATACAAGAAAACAGCGTGCATTCTGTAAGACGTGCGGTAGCCCTCTTCCCAGACAAGACGGAAAATGTCAGGTGGTTTTGCCAGCAGGTACATTAGATGATGATAATTTTCTAAATCCAACAGCCCATATCTTTTATGCAAGTCGTTCATCTTGGGAAGACAAAGTAATAGGCCTGAAACGGTTTGATGAACTACCAAAGTTAGAATAAATAAAAGATGCTTTAATTAGGATGCTACCATGAAAAATAATTCCCGCTTTTCCTTTAAACCAGTGAATAAAAGCCAACAACACCTCATCCAGGAGTGGATTGCACAAAAACATATTAATGAATGGCTTCATGGTGATGGCTTAAAAAATACAATTGAGGATTTAGAAAATTTTGTTAATGATAATTCTTCATGGGCTACACATTGGATAGCTTATGATAAAGAAACCCCATTTGCTTATCTTATAACATCTGAAGTAGAAAAAACTGCTGAATCCTCAGTAAACGCAATTACTCTGGATCTTTTTATTTGCAGATTAGATTATATTGGAAAAGGATGGGCTGTTCAGATGATCCACAAATTTTTAATTAGCCAGTTTTCTGATGTGGATGAAGTTCTTATCTGGACTTTGGACAAACTTCGATCTGAACGGGCCCGGGCCCGTGGGCGAGCCCGAGCCCGCCCGAGCTCCGAACAGTGATAAGTTACAATCAAATCCAGATTATTAGCAATATTCCAGCATCACAACGCGCAATCTGCACTATTTATTGACTATTTTATCTTGATTATGCAATGATTTTTTCATCAAGAGCCGTGTTTTTCCACTTTTTAACGATAGGATGGCGCATGCGTTTTACCTGAATGTTCCCCGCTTGTCGTCCAAGGGATTTTTTTCGGGGTTTGGGTGGTTGAGCTGGTGTCCCAATCATTCGAATAATTCGTTCAAAATCATTTTGAACTTGTGTTGGTTGCTTTATAGTTTCATTATCCTAGAAAAAGCAGTTGAAGCCGTAGCGAGCAAGTCAAAGGTGCTGAAGATGTTCGGCTTTTTTGAATTTTTTCGCGAAAGCAGTAGTCACCACTACGGTGAGCGAAAAAATTCAAAAAAGCCGAGCAGATTCAGTGCGTTTGGCTTGCGCAGTAGGCTTCAACTGCTTTTTCTAGGATTATACATGAAGAACATTATCGCTTAGCTAGAGATTTACTTATTCGTTATGATGTTGACTAAAATGGCGCAAAAAGTAGATTAGCCGGAGCTCGGGCGGGCTCGGGCGGGCTCGGGCTCGCCCACGGGCCCGGGCCCGTTCAGATCGAAGTTTGTCCAAAGTCCAGTTCTTATAGATCCAGAGATAAGTAATTCTCGGGCAGTGCATGTTTACAAAAAAGCGGGATTTAATATCATAGGAGAATTTATAGCTTCTTGGCACCCTGTTCCGCACTACAAGATGCGATTAAATATGACCGATATTACCAAAAGAATTAAATAATGACTCCATATCATGTTTACTTAGCAACCCGATTTGTAGAAGCCTTATTATTCACATCCATTGTTACAGTTAATTTAGTTTATCAGGTAACCGTAGTTCAGCTAAATCCATTACAGTTGGTGTTAGTGGGAACCTTGCTTGAAACTGTATGCTTCCTTTCAGAAATTCCGACTGGATTAATGGCGGATATACATAGCAGAAAATGGTCTACTGTTATTGGTGTATTTTTAATTGGTTTGGGATTTGTTGTTGAGGGTTCTTTTCCCACATTCTTTTTTGTAATGCTGGCTCAAGTCATTTGGGGCATGGGAGCAGCATTCATCAGTGGGGCAAGAGAAGCGTGGATCACCGATGAAATTGGTGAAAATAAAGCAAATAAAGCTTTTTTGCATGCCGAACAATTAGCTCAATTTGGCGCGATGATTGGAATCGTTATCTCTGTTGCATTAGCCAGCTTCAATATTAGGCTTCCAATTATTTTAGGTGGGGTACTTTACAGTATTTGGGGTATCTGTTTAACCTTTCTAATGAAGGAAGAGCATTATCAACCTGTTCCAAGAGGTGAAAGACCAGGATGGAAACACTTGGCGCATACTTTTTTGGAAAGCATACAGGCTGTTAAAAATCACCATGTTTTATTAATAATAATGGCTATTGGTTGCATTTTTGGTATGTTCTCAGAAGGGTTTGATAGGTTGTGGACTCCTTATATTTTGCAATTTAATTTTCCTGCGATTGGCCACTTTAAGCCCATTATTTGGTTCGGTATTATAAGCTTCGCGGGAATGATGTTAACAATCGTAGTTACTGAGGTTTCTAAAAGAAGGGTAGACCTTAGCAGCCATCAAAGCGTTGCTCGGGCTTTATTAGTAATTAACGTCCTATTAATGAGTAGTGTTATTTTATTTGGTTTGGCTGGTAACTTCACGTGGGCATTAGTAGGTTATTGGCTGGTTTATTTTCTAAGAGAAGTAAACGGCCCTCTATATAATGCTTGGCTAAATCAAAATATTACTTCAAATATCAGAGCCACCGTATTTTCAATGAGCAGTCAGTCAAACGCTCTTGGTCAAATTCTATTAGGCCCTTTAACAGGTCTGGTGGCTACGTTAATCTCACTGAGAGCCGCCTTAATAATGGCCGGGATTGTACTATTACCAATAGTATTTCTTTATCTATTTACAATTAAGAAACATAAATTAGTGTAAGATACATTAGATTGGCTCACTTGATAACCGCCTGTAAGCCGTGCTCTATTGAGTATTTTTTATACTTTTTAATTTGACTTTCCTATCTCACTTTAGTAGACTGTAATTAAGTGGATTGGGGAATCCCAGTCGGCGTCTAAGCCTCGGTGAATATCGGGGCTTTTCGCTTTCTAGGGGAAGCATTTAATGCCCCAACCTTCTTTCTTCCCACCTTTATCACAGTAAATCTTTTTTTCAATAATTGAATAAGCGCGGTTTTCTTGTTGAGGATCAAGTACATATCGTCCTATAGGGCGAGCAATTAAATCGGCCAACTGTAAACCACATGAGTTAGATTTTTTATCTGCCAAAATTATATCAAAAGGTAATACGCCCCATTGGTTTGCACCATCACAAACACGTCTAAACTCAAGCTCTAAATCTTTATCCTCTTTCTTACCTCTGCATTCAAAAATAATATGGGTTCGCTTTTGCGTTTGTTGTCTTTCCCTAAGAAAGCTGTAAATGCGCTCCAATCCATATACTAAAGCTAGATGATAAGGATTTGAAGGATCAGCATAGTGGCTTTTCAATCGCTCTTTTCTAATAACCACACTCACGACTGTAAAGGGAGATTCGCTGGTAAGCTGACTGATCGCCCCCATAAAAGCATGGCGCCGTTTCTCATTAATCAATATTACAAATTCGTTTCTAGCTTTGCGGATATCACTTTCATGCAATAAAACCATATCATGACCAAACTGATCGAATTTAAATTTCTTAATAGCCGGACTGACTTGCTCTATATACTCTTGTTTATTAAAGATACAAAAAGCCAAAACAAAAACAGGGTAATTTATATCAATAGACTCTAAGCTGTGATCGCCACTTTCATCAACATAAACAATATAATCACTAAACTCATTATTCAATTTAACTGCCTCTTTTTGTCAAAATTTATTTTCAATGAATTGGCTTAATATACGCTTGCAATTCGTAATTTGCTTGCTCATATTTCTTATCTCAGCACAACGAGCACCATGTTTATGAGCATTCATTTTGCTGATATTTTTGCCTTCAACTGTCTTCACTCCGGCGGATTGCCACGGTTTCCATTGTTGAATCATTTGTGACTGGCGAAGTCGCCGCTCTGGTGTCCAACCGTTGCTCATTTTTAACCTCCAATAATTCGTTTGCAACTTCTGATGAAATTTTATTTTTTTCAGGAGAAGATTTTACAGCATGATTAACCTGTATGGCATTATTTTGTTTATGTATAAATGTGGTGCGTTTAGGATGTTTTATTTCAGCTAGCGTCGCTAATGTCTTTCTACATTGTGCCTGAGCGCGAAAGGCAATGTTTGTAAATACTTCAATTTGATTAATCATGTCGAGATGAACCAGTTTATTTATTGAGTTGTAGAATAAGAAATCAAGCGTCTTAGCTTGCGTTATTAACATCTCTTCTATCTCGCTAATATTACCCTTGTTTATTTTTTCGGCGCTATTGAGCAACTTATCCATTGCTTCACCTGAATCTAACCGACCGTGTAGATTACCGATAGCTAACGAGGCACTAGCAAAGCAATTGGTGTATATCTTTGCATTGCCAATTCGTTCCTGTTTTCTTTTGGCCAGTCGTTCTATTTCTTCATTATTAGTTTCATCCATTTTGGTACCTCCTTAATTAATTCGGTTGTTGCACAAAAGCCATGTAATGAATAGTGTCTTTTTGACAGTGCGCGCAGAAAGATCTAGGCAAATGCTCCCAATTTTGCGCGCGCATTGTCAAAAAGACACATTGGACTAAACCGCTTCACTGAACTCGATGCGAGGGGGTTATGGGTTTTGCTTTTAATTGGTACCTAGTTGGCTGACAAAGTTCTGATCTAATTTCGGATGACTGAATAAAAATCCATCTACTTTTACCTTGAATTCCATGCCATTCCTCGATTTTTTTGACGGTATTTTACTCTGTTTTGCCTTCCACATCGATTTTGATAAAATACAGGCGAGAGCTATTCTTCCAGATTTTCTAGAATCTTTAACAATATGATATGTACCATAAACCCACGGCTTTGCTGCTATCATGATGTATCCCATAGGGTTGGTATTTGTAATACATTGGGTAAGATAACCTGTATCTTTTCAAGATGTCCTGTTTTGCACTGTTTACAAAGTGTTATATCAATGCCAGCAACACGTTTCATGAGTTCGGCGATGGTCTCGGATGGCTCTGTTTTCTTGGTATCCTGAGTAGATGTGGTGTATGGGGTATCGGATAGCAATATATTATACGATGGCTGATTTTCTGCGACCCTTGCAGCAGGCTCGGCGCAATTCACTAGTGCGCAATGTGATATTGCTATTGCGCCAACTAGCTCTGAACTATTCGCTACATTTTTTAACGCTAGATTAACGTCAGTGTCACTTTCTTTATCTTTTGACAATAGCGAACGAATAAGCGTGATATTTTTAGCCTTCACTGCGTTGGCAAGAAAACCAAAATAGCGTACACGCATGAATCCATCAGGTAGGATATGCGATAAATATCGACGAATAAATTCATGAGCCTCAAGCTTTATGGTTTTTGTTTGATTGTTGTGACGAGAATCTCGCCATTTAAAGGTTACTTGATGCGTATCAAACGATATTAGACGTTCATTGCCAATAGCAGTTTTTGTAAAATAACGGGCAAGGTACTCCATTCCACCCTCAGCTCCATTAAAAGGTTCCTTAGCATAAACATTCCATGATTTGGTCGACAGATGCGCTCTAAATTTCATGAATTGCTGTTTTTTTGCTAAGTCAGCGATGCAACCTTTGAGGTTCAGTTCTTGGTTTGTAAATGCTTTGGTCAGCTCCGTTAGAAAGAGCTTACCAAACAGCTTGGACATGACTTTATGCGGGAACAGATAATTTTCTTTGGATGCACGCCATTGCAGCTCTCCATCGACATCATGGATGGCTCCCGCAGGAACCATACAGTGCAGATGAATATGTTGATTTAACTTCTGATTCCATGTATGCAAGAAAGCAGTCATCCCTATTTGGCCGTTGAGCCGTTTTTTATCATGCCCCAATGTATTAACAGTAGCCCATGCTGCCTTAAACAATAGGTTATAGATGACAGATGGATTATAGGAAGCAATCGGATTTAACTCATGGGGTAATGAGAAATCGCATTAATCGCTTTGTGTTGAATAGATGACACACCTTGCTGCGCGATATAAGCATCTGCATGTTGAGAAAAAATATCAGCTAATTCAACAGGGCGTGCCTGTTTACCAGTCGAGGTACACACAAGGAGTACAACTGATTAGATTAAAGGCTAAGTTTTTCTACTGGGGATTGAATTTGTTGAAGCGTTTTATCAGTCATGCGCAAATAACGTACCGTTGATGTAATGGATGAATGCCCCAGAAGTTGCTTGATGGCGAATAAATCAGCGCCTGATTCTAAGGCATGAGTCGCAAAGGCATGCCTCAGTGAATGAACGCCACCTTGTTTTTTAATGCCAACTGCAAGTTTAGATCGTCGATATACTGTGCCAATGCTGGAGTATGACAATACCTGCCCTGTTGAGCCCAGAAAAAGACAATCATTATCTTGTTGAGTTTTGGCCCGCTGTTTGCTGCGATGTTGCTTCCAGTAATTGCTTAATGCATTTAACATCATGGGTGATAAAATAACATACCTGTCTTTATTGCCTTTACCACAGCGGATATGGATAACAGAGCGAGCACGATCGATATCACCGATACGTAACGTTGCAGCTTCAGATGCACGTAACCCTGCACCGTAAATAAGAATAAAAAGCGTACGATACTTAAGATTCGTTGTAGCTTTGATAATACGCTCTACCTCTAGAGCACTTAATATATCGGGTAATTTTTGGGGTTCGCGTTTTCTAGGTAATTTAATCGCGACCATCGGTTTGTCCAGAACAATCTCGTAGAAGAATTTTAAGCCATGGATGTTAATATTGTACGTGCTGGCGGCGATAGGTTGGTTGGCTAAAGTGAGCAAGAAGTCCTTGACTTCTTCTGTGCTTAATTTGGCTGGATTCCTCTTAAAGTGCTCATACAATTTGATGACTGCTCTAAGGTAATTTTCCTGAGTGCCTAAAGCAAAACCACGCAACGTCATTTCTTGCTTCATTTTTTCACGTAAAGTTGGCATAATAGCCGCTCCTGTTGTGTGTTATAGGGTTGCGAAACCATAAACATCACAGGAACGCTCCTGTTTTGTTTGGTATGTAGTTTCGCAACCGCATTATTCAACAAAACGGGGCACTATGTTTAAAATATCTCATCTTGAATTATCAAAACTCTCCTCTATGGACCTAGAAAATACTCAGAAGGTTAATCAAGGCTTACGATCTCTTGCGGACGCAATTACCGCGCAGCGGTTTAGTACAATAACGATGTGGTGCTATCTTTCTGCGGGCTTTCATAGCCATCTGCAAAGCACAAACAAAACCGTATGCTTATAAAAACCGCCGATATCACGAACAATTTGAAATTTTTCAGCATATTGTTGCCATGCGCGATCACAGTGTTTGGCTGCTTCTTTAAGATCCATTATATCCTCCTATTTAGCCGTTAATTTGTTGCCATTCTAAAGGTGAGAATGCACTTTTTATTAAGCCAATAATTCTTTCTAAAATTTCTTTAGATGCGTTTTCTTTTGTCGAATAAAATATCCTTTTTACTTCATTGACATTGAGACAAGGTAACATAAACTCCATATTTTTCATGTTTTCTTCTAAGGTTAAGCTTTGTTGAAAATGCAAATAAATCTTCCCCAATTCCTTATCACTATAATGTTGCCAAAGGATTTCACGTTGCATCTGTTCTTCTTGATCAATATGCAGTAAATACTGTGCAATAAAGCGATTAAATAGACTATAAATTTTATCTTGGAACTCAGCAGAATCTAATAGATTTTCTATGGCAGCCAGTTCGTTTTCAAAGTGCTCATGTTGCGATTCTAACAAAGTACAGTTTGGTTGAAAATTTTCATAAAAAGGATGGATGAAACGTTCTTCACTTTCACTGTGTTTGCGAAGATGAGCTATCATTTCTGCTAGTTCCTCTTTTAATTTAATCAATTCATTGCTATTGGAAAAATCCATTTTGGCTAATTTTATCGACAATTTAAAAAGATGCTCCCTTTGGGCTTTATGAATTAAACTATAGACATCAATTCGCATTCTTATTCTCCTTTATTTTTCCAAGCAGGCATGGTCGCTAGTAAATCTTTTGCCATCTTCAGAGCCGCTTCTCTGGCTATACCTTGAGAACTTACATAATACTGAACATTGGCTTCTAAAATAGTTTCGAAGGGTAAGAGTCTACCTTCTTCATCAGTGCAATGTTTACAAAATAATTGGTGAATATTAGATAACTGGACTTTGGACAAACTTCGATCTGAACGGGCCCGGGCCCGTGGGCGAGCCCGAGCCCGCCCGAGCTCCGGCTAATCTACTTTTTGCGCCATTTTAGTCAACATCATAACGAATAAGTAAATCTCTAGCTAAGCGATAATGTTCTTCATGTATAATCCTAGAAAAAGCAGTTGAAGCCTACTGCGCAAGCCAAATGCACTGAATCTGCTCGGCTTTTTTGAATTTTTTCGCTCACCGTAGTGGTGACTACTGCTTTCGCGAAAAAATTCAAAAAAGCCGAACATCTTCAGCACCTTTGACTTGCTCGCTACGGCTTCAACTGCTTTTTCTAGGATAATGAAACTATAAAGCAACCAACACAAGTTCAAAATGATTTTGAACGAATTATTCGAATGATTGGGACACCAGCTCAACCACCCAAACCCCGAAAAAAATCCCTTGGACGACAAGCGGGGAACATTCAGGTAAAACGCATGCGCCATCCTATCGTTAAAAAGTGGAAAAACACGGCTCTTGATGAAAAAATCATTGCATAATCAAGATAAAATAGTCAATAAATAGTGCAGATTGCGCGTTGTTATGCTGGAATATTGCTAATAATCTGGATTTGATTGTAACTTATCACTGTTCGGAGCTCGGGCGGGCTCGGGCTCGCCCACGGGCCCGGGCCCGTTCAGATCGAAGTTTGTCCAAAGTCCAGTAGATAAAGCATAATCATTTGCCAGTTTCATCGGAAAGCCGCAGGAGTTACACGATTTACATCTATCATTCATAGTCTTCTCACTTTTTAATTAAATGTAGAAAATGGGTAATTAGCTCATCACCATAAGTAGAAATAAGGGATTGTTGCGGGCAAAAAACGGATTTATTGATCAAATAGTAGTGTAACAAGGCAATCCAGGTATTAAAAAGTTTTGACCGCTCGATATTCTTAACTACTCCCTTCGCTATTTCGTGCTCGAAACAAAGATACATATGATAAGAAATAGAGGATTGTAAAAGATAGAACCGACTTTTTACCTGATCTGGAAGCGAAGATAGGGACTCAATTAAGCTGGTATATAGATCCTCGAATTCTGCTAAAACTTTCAGATGTGCTTTCAGGATGGATTCTGTATTTTGAGCTTGTTTCACTGTCTCATTAAATCGAAGAGAAAGTTTATTGCCAAATTCATTGATGACTTCAAAAAGCAGCTGTTCTTTGGTCTTAAAATGAACAAAAACAGTCCCGTGTGCTACCTTAGCAATTTTCGCTAATTCTAAAGTAGTAGTTCCTGAGATACCTTTTTTTGAAAAGAGTTCAAGTGAGGTTTCAAGAAGATGCTTACGAGTAGATTCTTTTTGTCGCGATCGATTAGTTTGGCTCATTTGATTAATTACTCATTGAGTTTGTACTCATCATATCAAGGTCAGTTTTTGTTTGCAATAGCTTTCAAAAATCGCCTGATTTATTAGATTTTAAAACGCGATCTTATGGGTAAAGTATGGTATTAATATGCATATTAATACCATACTGGCCAATTTATAAATAATAAGTTAAACTATCCACCTTTGCGATGTGTCTTTTCCCAAGAGGATGAATAGGGAAGAGCTGATTGACCTATCTAGTCTGATCTAGCTTTCATTAAGAAGTGGATACATTGCCATGAAATAAGCAGCGGCTTTTCTCAAGGCGATACTCCCTCTCATTAGGTATCTCGCCTTACCAGAAACAAGCCAAATTGCTAACCTTATTTTGATATAGAGGAGATTAATTAATGCCTTATAAATTACACAATCTTGAGAACATAACGGGCAATACATTCCTAGACGTGTTTAAGGAGATCTCAGCTAATGTGACCTCGCTTGACATACGTCAGCTTAGTAACAAATCTGGTACTGAAGTAGCTCAAGCCTTTAACGCGATTCGAGCTCCTATAACTTGGCTTAGTTTATGTGGGAATGAATTTAACAACAAATCTTGCGATGAATTAGTGACAGCCCTTGCCGCCGTCCCAGCTAGTGTAACATACCTTGATTTAAGCATGAATCAGCTTGGCTATAAATCTGGCAATGAATTAGCTAAAGTCTTTGCGGCTATCCTAAATGTGAGATCCCTTAATTTAAGCTTTAATTTGCTTAGCAAGCAATCTGACGATGAGTTAGCGACGGCCCTTACCGCCATCCCAGCTAATGTAACCTCTCTTAATTTAAGCATGAATGACCTTGGCACTAAATCCGGTGATGAATTAGCTAAAATCTTTGCTGCAATTCCTGACACTGTAACTTCGCTTGATTTAAGTGTGAATGACTTTGGTAACAATTCCGGTGATGCGTTGGCTAAAGCGTTTGCTGCCATCCCAGCTTCTGTAACTTCGCTTGACTTAAGTGGGAATCAGCTTGGTAACCTGTCTGGTGCTGAATTAACTAAAGCCTTTGCTGCTATCCCAACTACTGTGACTTCGCTCAACTTAAGGGGAAATGATTTTGGCAAAAAATTTGATGCTGAATTAGTTAAAGCCTTTGCTGCAATTCCCGATACTATAACTTCACTTGATCTAAGCAATAATAGATTCTATCAAAGAACTCCTAGCGAATTAGCCCAAATTATTGCTGCTATTCCCAAGGCAATTTGCTCGATTAACCTGGGTGATAACCGCTTATTTACGGGTAAATCGGCAGGTCAACGTGATGAAGTGCTAAATGCTTTAAGCCCTTACGAGCAACATGGACGGCTTATTTTAAGCCAGAATGGCGAAGGGGCATTTTTAAGAGCTTTGTTACCTATGGTTTCAGCAGCTCGGCAATTCATGTTACCTATTGAGGTAGTGAGTCGTATCTTAGCGTGGTTGCTACCTAAACAAAATAAACTCGTTGATGAGTCATTAGTCAATCATCGTGTATCTAGGATTTTTTCTCCACAGCATCCTGATCTATTTTTCAAAAAATTTTGGACAGGTAAGGGAGGTGTGCAGAATAACCAACTAAAGGATACCTCAGAAGCGCCGAGTCAGGAAACTGTCTCCCATAACGGGTAGCCTAGGAATTAACTCATAACAAATAGCAAGTGTGGCCAGTTAGTACGTTTTTATAGAAACCCTAGAACTTGACCCAAAGGCTTGGGCACGAGGACGAGCCTGGGCTTTATGGAAAGCGATGATGTATCTTGTTAACAAACAAACCGATATGAATTTTGAGGCAAAAAGAGCGTTACGCACTATTAATGAAGCGATCGCGGATCATAAGCATTTATCATGAATACTCCTCGATCTTTTCCGCGACAACAAATAAATAGTCGCCCAATGAACTCTCATATCGTTGGATTACTTCTTGAATTTGTCCTGTATGAATATCGCGCTGAAGTTTTGCCAGCCCTAACTCTACTTCATTCCCATATGAGGAAACATGGAAAGAGGAAATTCCTGCTCGCACAACAGGATCTAAATACATTTCAGGGCGATACTTCCCGGCGTGTAAAAACCAATCTTGTAGATCGTTTGTTACAAAATAAGGCTCTGAATAAATGCTTTTAAATCCAGCTTGAGATAGAGCATCATGTAGCTGCTCAAAACTAGTCATAATTTTACAAGCGTCGGCGATCATTTCTGGAAAGTATTCGCGTAGCCAATATTGATGGCATTGTTCTGGCGTTGCGGTAAATATAACAAATCGTCCTTGTGATAAAACACGAAATGCCTCTTTAAAAGCTACGCTGATATCTTTAATATGATGAGTAGCAAGCACGCAGGTTGCGCCATCATAGCAGTTTGGATGAAATGGCAAATTCCTAGCATCTCCTTCATACCAATCAATATTAGGGTCTTTAGTTTTGGCTTTCTTTAGCATCTCAGGAGAAATATCAACCCCATCGATCGTTAATCCTGATTTATTTAGAGCCGTGGTGTAATTTCCTGACCCACAACCTATATCTAAGAAATGCTTAGACTGTTCTGGGCAAAGAAATTGAAGTATTTTTTGTGTAATACCGGAATCAGCTTTTCGAGTTGTATCGTAAGTTTTTCCTATGGAATTATAAATGGGCTCAATATCTGCTCTGTATGACATGCTTTGGTTACTCCTCTTTTCCTGGCAGTAATGTGACCTCTGAATTCTCTTCGGTAAGCCTAAACCACCTAAAGGAAACCAGCGGATTAAAAAAAGAAAGCTATGTCAGAATGCTTAATCCTTTATCTGCAACCAGATTTAATAATTTCAACGCGGGGCCTGTTGGGTGTTTTTCACCGGTTTCCCATTTTTTAATTGTTGATGCACTGGCGTTTAAATATTCGGCAAAAACGGGCTGGCTTAATTTCTCTCTCAGGCGAATTTGTTTAATTTCTCTAGGAGTCAGATCGCGAACTGAAGGTAAACACATCACATCAAAAGTGTGCATTGTCTCAATATTCATCAGACCAGAATCATAGAGGCTTTTAGCTGTTTCATGCACATTAGCCAAAATATCGCTGTGTTTCTCTTTTTTTCGCTTAGGTTTAACATTCTTTGTTGGAGATTGAATAGGTTTGCTCATCATACACCTCAATTAAGTCGCCTGTTTTAACAGTACTATTAATTTCATTATCACTGTAGGCTAAAAATACTTCAGCCAAGTCTTTTAAAGCTATTTCTTCCTTTTGAGTGATATTCCCCCGCTCATTTTTAGGGAAACCATACAGAAAAATAGCTTTATCTTTTATTTTGAACGCTACAATGGTTCTTGCACCACTACTGTTACCACGATTGCCTAAAGCAATGCGCTTTTTGTAAATATTCCCGCCTAAATTCGCTTCAAAAGGGCCTTGCGATATTTCTCTCGCTGCATTAAATAGAGCGCTATCGTCTAACCCTATATCTTTTGCCCGCCGACTAAATAACTTTGTTTTAAAAACTCTCATACTGTACCTCTTATTAGTATACCACTTTGTGGTACTTTTTCAATCTAGATTATATTTTGTTAGGTAAAGCCGCTATTTCTTTGCAAAAACTCAGACTCCAAAAAAGCCGATGATCGGATCTTTCAATATTTCATGCGCCAGGTCAGATTGAGGTGTAGGTAGGTGTCGAACTAACAAGAATTACTTGTGAGTTGAAGTTGGAGTCAACTCGCCCGTTTCAAAAACATTATTAATGTGCTGACTGATGTTTTGTTGTGTCGTTTGGAATAATTCAGCCATCTGGGGCGGGGTTAACCAGGCAGTGTCGTCTGCTAATCTTGGATCAATTTTGGTTTGCCCATTTTCGGCTTGATAAATAATAAGCTGAGACTTTTGTTTTTTGGTCATGGTTTATTGCTCCTTGTTGGATCTGCGTTATTATCCATATTGAATCGGACTGTTGGATAGGAAGTCTGGATTTGGTTTATCAATTTAATCCATAAACTACGCTAGCTTTTTATTATCTCAACAACTAGAATTGCAGATCAATGCGAAAAATTTGGTTGAGTGCGCTTGCCTACTGTTAAATGGAGCAATCTAACAATGAAAAGAGAGTCACATCTATTTGCTTGCCATAAATTTCTTGAGGAAGTTGGAAGTCAAATTTTGAATCGTTTGGCCAAGCTTGATTTTCGCAATTCACAAGAAATCGCAGTTATTTGCGATCAACTTGAGGATTACGTAACAACGCTCGAGAATCATGCCCGATGGGAGGAGGAATTTATTTTTAATAAGTTCTTTATTAAGAATGACGTTTTGCTTTTTTTTGGGGAGCACGCTGAGCTTGAGGGTGTTGGAAAAAAAATAATTGAAGAGCTTAAAGTGCTTTTGAATTTGCCGTCTCAATCAAGGCTGTACAAGGGCAAACTGATCTATTTAGATTTTAGAAAATTTTATGCATCTAATCTTGTTCATTTTTATGATGAAGAGACAAGCTTTTTAAGCTTGTTACAAGAAAGAGCAACCGATGATGAAATAAGAGCTATCGACAAACCTATTTATCAGGACATGAGCGACAATGATATCGTAGAAATGCTTGAACGGCTTCTACCACCGACCAATATTTCCGAAAAGAAAAATATTCTTGATGACTTAAAATCCTTTAATGCTCTTAATTTTGAGCGGGCTCTCCCAGAAATAAAGAGGATACTTACACAAAAGGAAGCTGCAGAGATTTTGAAATAAGGCACCCAATACAGACCCTAAAATACTTGCAACTTTTTTAGAAGTTTGATTTTCAAAGTGACTAACTTGGCCTTCTTTATTACAATGATTGATCGAAATAAGGAAATTATTATGAGAGATTTTGCTTTACTCCGCTCTCTTCAACGCATCAACAACGGCACTAGGGTTTTGAGCGATTACCGTAAGATAAGCTCGCGCAGGAGCCTCCGGTAATCTTTCGCCTCTTTCCCACTTTTCGAGAGTCCGCACACTGAAACCAAACTCTTCTGAAAATTGCTGACGGCTCATATGTAGTTTTTTTCTAATTTCAGCAACGTCTACCTGAGCCGGCACGCTAATTTTATGGGCTTTATAGCCTTTAGTTTGACCTTTGGCGTATTCTAAGGATTCCATTGCCCCTTGAATTAAACTTTTTCCTACATCACTCATGAGTAGCTCCTCCATAAGTATTTACAATTTGTGAAATAATTGTTTTCACTACATTTCGTTCTAGTGGCGAAAGATTTGCCTTCTGATTTTTACCATAAACGGTAAAAAGAAAAATTGGCATCTGCTGGTTATGGTAATAGTAAATTATTCTAACTCCGCCGCTTTTTCCTGTATTAGCATCAGAAGCCCACCGAGCTTTTCTTGCCCCACCCGCTCCTACAATTAAATCCCCTTTTAAAGGGTTTGCTGCGATAAAGTCGATAAATGACTTTCGACTTGCTTCATCCATGCAAGTTGCTGCTTTCTTTAAAAACTCGGAGGTCTCTACAACAACCTGTAATTTTTTTATTATTTCCATAATACAGATACTAGCCCCATACGGGGTTATTTGTCAACCCCAATGGGGTCACCCCAATGGGGTCATGGCCATTGGGGAGCAACCTGTGCCCTAATTTTGAAATCAAAAGTGACTAACTTGGTCTTCTTCATTAGAATGATTGAGAAATACTTCAGCATGTGCAACCAAATGAATAACAAACCAAACGTACCACTCTTAGAGATTCGGCTCCTCAAAACGGAAGCAGATTGGCTTGCTTTCCAAGCGCTAAGACTTAGTGCGTTACAATCACATCCAGAGGCCTTTGGGTCTTCGTATGAAGAGGAGTCCATGATGTCTCCCCACAGCTTTAAAGAGGGTTATAAAGAATGCGATATATTTGGCGCATTTATGGCAAATGCTCTTGTTGGGTGTGCTGGCTTTTTTATTCAATCGCCAATCAAAATGTGTCATAGAGGTGTCTTATTTTCCATGTATGTTGCACTATCATGTAGAAATAAGGGTATTGCTAATTTATTGGTTAAGACAGTGATTGATCATGCAAAAAAATCTGTTCTCCAATTACATACAACTGTTGTTACTAGTAATAAATCCGCTTTGAATTTATATGAGAATAATGGATTTGTTATCTATGGAACAGAACCCCATTCGTTAAAAATTAATAATTGCTTTTATGATGAGCACATGATGGTTTTAACGTTTAGTGATTAAATTTATATCGATCTCTTTATGAAAGGGAAAATCTTGAGGAATTTATGTTTCAAGCGCTTATTTTTGATTTTGATGGTGTGATTTTAGACAGTGAGCCACTTCATTATGAAGCCTGTTCTTTTGTTTTAAAACAATCGGGATTAGCACTAAGTTATGAGGAATATGTAGAAAAATACCTTGGTTTCTCGGATAAGGAAATGTTCCCTAAGCTTTTTTCTTCAAGAAATTTCAGTTTTTCATTGGACAAAATTAATGCTCTTATTGAAGAAAAGACGAAGCAATACCAAGAAATAATTAGACAGGTTGATAGCTTGCCTATGATTGATTCTGTTGATCGATACATAGATTATATTTCTCAAAAAATACCTAAGGTTGCTATTTGCTCAGGCTCTACTCGAAATGAAATTATGGCCGTGCTTACGAAATTAAAACAAGGTAAATTACAAACTTACTTTAATACGATTGTAACCTCAGAAGATGTACAACAGGGTAAGCCCTCTCCTGAGGGTTATTTGCTCACCGCTAAGCGACTTAATGTTTCTCCTAGCGAATGTCTAGTTATAGAAGACACGCCACATGGGGTAGAAGCTGCGAAAGCTGCTGGGATGCATGTTGTTGCTGTATTGACCAGTTATAAAAAGGATCAACTTCAACATGCTGACAAAATAATAACGCATTTTAACCAACTGATTCTGGAAGAAGTTACAATTGAGAATTAACTTCTTCAGGAGTATTTGAATGAAAATTGCTTTTAAAAATCAAGCAAAGCAAAAGACAAATAGTAGCATGTACTCAGTTATAGAATATCCATTAAATGACCATATGTTAAATATTGCCATTGCCACCATTGCTGGTCTTATGTGTGTTATTTTTCACGAGATACCCCATTGAGCTCAGCCTCTATTTCCTCAACTGAAGGTAAATTGGCCTTTAGTTCTTTAGGCAATGCTTTAGCGAGGGTATATTCTGAGATGCCAATAGGCGCACTCATGTTACGTAACGCATATTCTGCAACAACTTTATGTTCTGGACTTTGGACAAACTTCGATTTGAACGGGCCCGGGCCCGTGGGCGAGCCCGAGCCCGCCCGAGCTCCGGCTAATCTACTTTTTGCGCCATTTTAGTCAACATCATAACGAATAAGTAAATCTCTAGCTAAGCGATAATGTTCTTCATGTATAATCCTAGAAAAAGCAGTTGAAGCCTACTGCGCAAGCCAAATGCACTGAATCTGCTCGGCTTTTTTGAATTTTTTCGCTCACCGTAGTGGTGACTACTGCTTTCGCGAAAAAATTCAAAAAAGCCGAACATCTTCAGCACCTTTGACTTGCTCGCTACGGCTTCAACTGCTTTTTCTAGGATAATGAAACTATAAAGCAACCAACACAAGTTCAAAATGATTTTGAACGAATTATTCGAATGATTGGGACACCAGCTCAACCACCCAAACCCCGAAAAAAATCCCTTGGACGACAAGCGGGGAACATTCAGGTAAAACGCATGCGCCATCCTATCGTTAAAAAGTGGAAAAACACGGCTCTTGATGAAAAAATCATTGCATAATCAAGATAAAATAGTCAATAAATAGTGCAGATTGCGCGTTGTTATGCTGGAATATTGCTAATAATCTGGATTTGATTGTAACTTATCACTGTTCGGAGCTCGGGCGGGCTCGGGCTTGCCCACGGGCCCGGGCCCGTTCAGATCGAAGTTTGTCCAAAGTCCAGTTATGTTTAGATTTACATAAGATGATACCAATAGTTTGATTGTCACTTTCCTTACGCATAAGGTCATCAACTGCCGCCATGTAAAAACCGAGCTGTCCAGTATGTTCTGGCTTGAATTTGGTGGCTTTTAGCTCAATGACTATGAACGCACGTAAGTGCAAGTGATAAAAGAGCAAATCAATGAAGAACTCTTGATCATCGAATGTTAACGGCACTTGCGAACCAACAAAGGCAAAACCTTGTCCGAGTTCAATAAGAAAGTCACGGATATGGGTGACCAATGCGTCCTCGATTGCACGCTCATGTGCTTTACCTTGAATTGTTAAAAAGTCTAGGTTGTACGGATCTTTCAACATTTCATTAGCCAAGTCGGACTGTAGGGCGGGTAGTTGTTTATGAAAGTTGTTGATTTTCTTCCCAGCCTCAGCTTGCCACTCATATAATTCGCTTTCAATTTGCATTTCTAATACGGAGCGTGACCAGCCGTTTTTAATGGTTTGCTGGGCATACCATGCTCGCTCTATATCGTCTTTGATCATCTGCATTAAACGAACAACATGCCCCCAGGGTAATTGCGACACAGCTTGTGTCGTAATTGAGAGCTCGGGGTAAAGTGTTGCAAACTGTTTCATTCTTTGTAAATTCCGAATAGAAAAGCCTTGCATTTCGGGAAATGACTGCCGCATGTCATGAGAGAACTGCTCCAAAAAACCTGAGCCCCATTGATGATTTTTTTGCTTATTAATTAATTCATTGCCTAACTCCCAGTAGAATTGAATTAATTCACTATTGACAGCGAGCGCTGCCCTGATTTGGGCTGTTTTTAGTCGTTCTTTAATGCCGCTTAAAAAATGTTTGTAGTTTTGATCAAGATGCAATGATCCATCGTGAGGTTTAAGCTCATTTTTCATAATTCTATCCTTTTTGATTAGGTTGGAGTGCTGCATCGATAGTGTAGTTTGTTGCCCCATATAAAGAAATAGAAATTTAAACATGTAGCTATTTCAAGAGGAGGGGGCATTTGAATTTACTTGCAGATCCGCACAAGGGGTTGCGCTACAAAGCCTCTCCGAATCTTTATCAAAGAAGCCTGAACCTACACGGGAATTTGGCTTCACATCTATAATTTGCTTCCACATGTTCTGGAGGATTTGCATTAAGGTATATTCGGAATAATGAGTCTGCATAGGCTCAAGAGACCCAATATTTTTACAGGTTAAACTGCTCAGTAGCTTCACAGCCTCTTGGCGAACTCCGTCATTATTATCCCCTAAGAGAGGCGTCACTTTTTTGTAGATTAAATTTAATAAACTTACATCACTAACTCTCGGAATTAGCGTGCCTATGAGATGTAAAGCAGTTTTACACACGGGACTGCAGTATTCTTTCAGTGCAGCCAACCCATAGTTAAGATATGTTAGCACTTGGTCCTGGGTAAATCGGGAAGCACTTGCAGTAAAAAATTGTAGAACAGACTCACGCACATCCCAGTTTCTGTTATTTAGTTTCAATGTTGCCTTTTGTAGGAGAAGATTAAACTGTTGTTCTGTTAATAGTGAGGTCATTAAGGTCAAGGCATTGAAAGCTCTACTGACAGAAAAACCCTCCATTTGATCAAGTTCCTTTTCCAAGAACGAAATGACTTCACTGCGTGCTGTCGGATTTAATATTGAGAATAAACGTTTAACGTTCACTCGGTATAAATAGGTAAAATACCTAAAAGATCCAAACTGGTCTTTAATTAACTTGATAACTTGATTGGCTTCTAATTGGATTTCATGAAACGCGCATGCTCTTACTATAAGTTCATTGCTACATGAAGGGCTCACTAACTCTTGCTGCGCCAGTTTTTCTAATTTGCTCCTACATGACGTGGGTGCTTTAGGTGTCATTTGCAATAGAAAGGGTATCACCTCTTTGTTTTGATGTTTCTCACTCTCATCTATAGCGAGGCTCATCAGCAATTCAATCGAAGAGCTATTCACTAAATACTCAGGAAGGACATGTATGATATACCAATAATTAAATACAGCAGGTAACTCAGTTCGAATGAGACTTACCAGTGCTGAGTCTGATTTCAGATAGGGGTAAAGTGTGATCAAATAGCATAGAAGGGATGCGCGAATGGTATTATCTGTCTTTCGATGAAGCAGATCCAGTAGTTGAGCACTGAACGATTCAATTTGTGGCGCAGATAGGAGTTCGGAGAGAGCCAATAGTGCGTCTCCCAAGACGGTTTTTGTACCGATAGCCTCACGTTTTTTCTTGGTAAGCTTGCTACCAATTATTCCCATAAACTGAGTGACCTGTGATTCTGAGAGTCGAGAAGCCATCGCGGTGAGCACTTCTATTCCTTTTTTGTTAATATGGGGGTGGCTATGATTGATAAATTTCGCGGTGATTTTATTAAATGCTTTATCGACTTGGGTTGCGTCAAGACGATCTCCTATCATTGCCATTATAGTCAATAACTTATCCTGTGAAATAAAAAACTCGCCTTCCAATTTTCGATTTATGTAATTAAAGAGAAAAGAAATGGACTGCGTATCTATTCGAGGTATTACGCATTTCAGGGCATTTAATGGTTTGGACTGAATGGGAATGTCATTTCCATCCAATACTTGCTCTACTAATCCTTCTAGGGCTTTTTCGCAGTGCTTGGCCGAGAGAAAGGGTATGATATAGCTCATCACTCCGATGGCAGATTCCTTCGTTTGCACGTGGTTTTCATTCATCCGCTTGTAGATTAGGGTAAAGAGATCGTCTGGAATCTCCAATTTGGCTTCTTTTCTCCGAGCAATAATTAGCAGACCGTTCACTCGACCCATTGTTGATAGCGAAGGATTTTGAACGGCGTCCATAAGATAGTCTATCTTAATGTTTCTTGCTCCGTCTGAGTGATGTTCAAGTAGATGATTCAAATGAGTAACGAATTCTTTTTTATGACTTTTAAAAAGAATATCCAACATAAAATTAATAAAAAGCACATTGAAAAAATGACTCGTTGCCCTTAAGGTAAAAAAATCCTTAGGATGTATATGACGAAATACAATGCTTAATATATCGGTAGGTAATTCTTGGACGATGGGGCTCTCCTTTAAGACTCCAAAAACATTTGGAGTTAAGGGTTGATCGCCTCTTTCACGTGACATGTTCTACTCGTTTTATAAAAATGAGTAATAATTATACACAAAAACATTTCAGTATACAAAAAAATAGATTCGGTACTATGAAGAAGACAATTGAGAATTAACTTCACTTACGTAACAATATAAAAATGAACTCATGAGTAAAAATAATGCATGACACGCTTATTAACCAGATTATTAAACAAGAAACGCAACTGCTTGATAGGGTTGATCCTCCGGATATACTTGCTGATCTCATTGATAATGAGTTTATAGAAATTGGTAGCAGTGCTGTTTTTAACAATAAAGCTGAGGTAATGCGGTGGCTAGCGAATGAAAACAGACCTAACCTACAAAATTGAAATAGTTCCTTATAATTCACTTTGGCCTACTCTCTTCAAAAACGAGGCTGATCGCATTAAAAAAAAATTAGGAACGTACCTTAAAGAAATTTATCATATTGGTAGCACCAGTATTTCTGAAATGCCTGCAAAGCCTGTCATTGATATGATGCTAGTGTTTGATAATTTAGATGAGATTGATTTAATAGCTGAAAAATTACTTCAGTTAAATTATGACCCTATTCGACGGCAAGTCATTCCTCATGTGAGTTTTTTTACAAAACGTCAGGATCAAGCTCTACGTTTTCATTTACACCTACATGAAAGAGGCAGTCCTCAAATTTGTCGCCATGTAAACTTTAGAGATTATCTTATTCAAGATCCTGAAGTGGCTCGTGATTATGCAGAGCTTAAGATTCAGTTAGCTGCTAAATTTGCTGATGATATCTACTCTTATGTTTCTGGGAAAGACAAATTAGCTCAAGAAATCGATAGCAAAGCAAAACTCTGGAAGGAAAGAAAAAGAGATTATCTACCGCCAAGCACAGGCCCTATGGCTAAAGACTGGTCTCATAAAAAGCTAGTCAAAGCAATGGAAGCCAACCTAAATGTTCATATGACTCATTTTGCTCAATATTTAAATCAGGTTGAATTAGTCAGAGTACCAGGCTTTACTCTGGTTAACTCAGGATTAGCAGATGACACGTTTAATTATGCGCTAGACGCGGATTTCTCTTCATTAAACGCTAATAAAAAAATTTTGGAAGTAACTGATTATTTTACTCAGAAAAATAGCCCATTTTCATGGTGGGTAAGTCCTCATGATCAACCAAGGGACTTACCAAGACATTTAGAAAATAATGGCTATGAGAATACAGAAAATAATTGCGCCATGTATTTTGATTTAGACGCCTGGGATGGTCAAATTTTTTCCATGCCAAAACTTCAAATTATTCGCGCAACAGACGAAAAAACGTTACACGATTTTGCGCTAGTGCTTGCTAATGACGAATCCTCTTTCAAGACCTATTTTTCGTGGGTTGCTTCAATTTTAACCGACGATGACCCGATTGAATATTATGTCGGTTACGTTGATGGAAAACCCGTTGTACGGGGCTTATCCTGCTATTTTGCCCAAGTTGCAGGACTACATTGGTTATCAACAGTCCCATCTGAACGCAGAAAAGGCTATGGTAGAGCCATGCAAGAATATCGATTAAAGCGAGCAAAAGATCTCGGCTATCACATTGCTGTTTTACAGGCATCTAGCGAAGGCTACCCGCTCTATCGGCAGTTAGGATATAAAGAATGTGGTCATTTTCGCGAATACAAAAGACCTAAAGAAAGCTGATTCATTGAAAGCAGGGGCACTTAACCATAACGTACCTCATTCTATAGTTTTTGCCTATCCTCGGCTGATTCATAGACTTTATTATTGCTTCGTTTCCCTACTGGACTTTGGACAAACTTCGATCTGAACGGGCCCGGGCCCGTGGGCGAGCCCGAGCCCGCCCGAGCTCCGAACAGTGATAAGTTACAATCAAATCCAGATTATTAGCAATATTCCGGCATAACAACGCGCAATCTGCACTATTTATTGACTATTTTATCTTGATTATGCAATGATTTTTTCATCAAGAGCCGTGTTTTTCCACTTTTTAACGATAGGATGGCGCATGCGTTTTACCTGAATGTTCCCCGCTTGTCGTCCAAGGGATTTTTTTCGGGGTTTGGGTGGTTGAGCTGGTGTCCCAATCATTCGAATAATTCGTTCAAAATCATTTTGAACTTGTGTTGGTTGCTTTATAGTTTCATTATCCTAGAAAAAGCAGTTGAAGCCGTAGCGAGCAAGTCAAAGGTGCTGAAGATGTTCGGCTTTTTTGAATTTTTTCGCGAAAGCAGTAGTCACCACTACGGTGAGCGAAAAAATTCAAAAAAGCCGAGCAGATTCAGTGCATTTGGCTTGCGCAGTAGGCTTCAACTGCTTTTTCTAGGATTATACATGAAGAACATTATCGCTTAGCTAGAGATTTACTTATTCGTTATGATGTTGACTAAAATGGCGCAAAAAGTAGATTAGCCGGAGCTCGGGCGGGCTCGGGCTCGCCCACGGGCCCGGGCCCGTTCAGATCGAAGTTTGTCCAAAGTCCAGTAGAGTTAAATTGGGTTTGAATAAATTATAAGTCGTTTTAGATGCACGTATTAGGCTTGAAGTGTCTTTAATGGAGGAGTGACTGATGATTACTCCCGCAAGATCATTGTTTAAGACTCCAAAAACATTGCCAGAATCATTTGAAGTTAAGGGTTGTTCTTCTTTAGCACGTGACATCTTTTATCCTGGTTTTACAAATAATGGGTTGAGCATTATACATAAAAACAATCTTATTGCATATAAAAAATACAAAATAGATGCCCCACAATATATTCCTGAGCGCCCCAGCCCCGCTATATAAGGTGGTCAGACAGTGAGCTTAAGCTACCATGTTTCACGTGAAACATTCTATATATTGAAAAGTAAATATTGGTTTAAATCCCAATTGATAGGCAAAGATTCTGACCGAATCTATGAGATCGCTAAAAATTTTTCGGAATTTTATTTTTCATTTTTGGATAAACTTTCCAATAGAAGTTGTCCTTTCTGGGACAAACGATATTTTTGCAATTTACTCTTGGGTTTACCTGGAATAGTACGCTCTATCAATTGCTCGTTGAGTAAGTGATCAAGATAATTACGTTGAAACGTTTCTCGGTGCTTGATCCTTACTGCCTCTTGTAGCTCTACGCTTTTCAACTCTCCTCTCAATGCGCAGGCTCGTAGTACCTGCTCAACCCATGGTTCCACTTGTCCGGTAACTTGTCCGGTATCTTGTAATTTTTTACGCCAAATGGTCGCTTTAAATCCATCTGATATAGAAAACTCCGGCTCTCGCAACCGAACCTCACGACACCGACGGATCATATCGCCAGTACCAGTCCCCATGCGTTCGATATATTTCGTTAAATACAACGGCTCCGCAAGCAATGGATTTCTTGGGACAGAGCCATGTGGATGGCGTAATTTTTCTAGGGTTAAGGAAGGAGGTAACCCGCCAGGGCAAGATCGTCTAAATTATGTTTAACCATAATTTAGACGATCTGTTTATGTAGGGGATCGACAAACGAAGGAAGACATGATCAAATGTTTCTTTTTTTACAGGGGAACATCATGCAGGCCGATTTGCTATCACACTTTAAAACACTAGACGATCCAAGAGTCGATAGAACTAAACGATATCCGTTGATTGAAATTATTTTTTTGATTATCAGTGCGACAATTTCTGGATGTGAAGGCTGGAAATCTATCAGAGATTTTGGTTTACTCAAGCTAGAGTGGTTAAGGCAATTTCTACCTTATGAGAATGGTATTCCCGTTGATGACACCATAGCGCGGGTGATGAGGAAACTCAATACGAAACAGTTTGCAAGTTGTTTTACAGGCTGGGTTCAATCAGTTGCCAAAGCAACGAATGGAGATGTCATTGCCATTGATGGAAAAACGTTGCGTCGTAGTTTCAATAGAAGCGACGGGAAGTCGCCCATCCACATGGTGAGCGCCTGGAGTAGTGCTAATGGCGTTGTATTGGGACAAGAAAAAACAGCCGAAAAAAGCAATGAAATAACGGCTATTCCAGAGCTACTCACTAGTTTGGCTATTAAAGGATGTATCGTCACTATCGATGCGATGGGCTGTCAGAAAAACATAGCTGAGCAAATTGTGAAGCAAAAAGGTGACTATTTGCTTGCGTTAAAAGGCAACCAGGGGCATTTCCATGACGAAGTGGCGTCATTTTTAACTCTTGCAAAAGAGGCTAACTTTAAGAATATCGAGCATGACTTTCATGAAGAAATTGATGCAGGACATGGTCGTGTCGAGACCCGGCGTGCTTATGCGGTTGATTTTAAAAAGTATAAAAAGCATATGCCTGTAGGCATGAAATGGAAAAAACTAACCAGCGTGGTTATGGTGGAAACAATCAGAGACGGGCGTGATTTTAAAACCTTTGATACGCGATTCTACATTAGCTCTTGTGCAGCCTCCGCTCAACTTCTTTTGAATGCTAGCCGAAAGCATTGGGGGGTTGAAAATTCCTTACATTGGACGTTAGATGTGACATTCCGAGAAGACGAATCTCGAATTAGAAAAGATGCAGCACCAGAAAATTACGCCATCTTCAGGCATATTGCACTTAACATCCTTCGTCGTAATACCTCTATCGATGCAAGCGTTAAACGTAAGAGGCATATGGCCGCTCTTAACGATGATGTGCGTACAACCCTTATAAAAGGATTAATTTAGATGCGGTTGCCTGGGTAACCCGCCTGGATTCCAAATCTCCAATCGATCAGCAAACAGCATAACCTGTACGCTTCCATTACTTTCGTAATCGCGATGGTATGTAAAGTAGTTTATTATGTAAAGGATGCCAAAAAAATTCATATAAATTAAAGGATTTTATACTTCCTACTATACATAACATTTAAACATACATTAGTATGGTTCTACATCATTGGGCATATGCAACCACACTTAAGTGGTGCTTTTTATTTTTTATTTCATCATGTAAAGCCAATTTTTCTTTACCTTTTTGCAGAATAACTTCATATCCAAATGCTTTAGCTATGTTTATTAAATTACTTACTTTAATATCATTTTGTTTACCAGAACGAAGATCCTGTATGACAGAAGGTGATAATTGGGCTTCTTCTGCTAAACCACGAACAGATTTATCATCAGCGTCCATTATAGAGATTAATAACTCAGAAAAAAGTAACTCTTTATAGCTTTGTTCATAAATCTGTTTAAATTGTTTGTCCTGCATTTTTCTTTCAAAAGTAGATAATGGCTTATTCATAATAATCTCCAGAGCTAATACGCGATTCATAGTTTTCTTTAATTTTTAATGCCCGCTCTTTTTCTTTGGGCGGTAATTTATCTGTTTTTTTATGAAAAGCGTTTGTTACAATAATTTTTTGACCTGTAAAGAAAAAACATAAAAATCGATGTGGTTGTGGCTTAAAAGCGTAAATTTTATCACCTTCATTACGAAACTTAGTTTCATTTTTGATAACACCAATATTTCCCATCAATTCAAATAAACTCAACAACTTGATTTGTTCATCTTCATTTAAAGACTCAAAGTAATCTAGGGCAATACTGTTACCTTTAGAATCAAAATACCATTCAATGAGAAATTTTTCTCCCTCAAAAGCAATATATTCATATGTTTTTTGTTTTTCTTCTTTCATGACAAGAGTGTACTACCTAACCAGTACAATGTCAAGTTGCTGTTGGAAACCCTAATTCTTGTAATTAGTAACGGATGATCAAAAATGATCTAATATTTGTATATCCCAATTGAAAGAGCAACTCGCATGGATACTCAAAATATTGAAAACCTAATGACGGGTTTGTTGCAAAAGATGAAAAGTAATGGATATAGCAAAGAAGTCTTATCTAACACCATATGGGTAATAAATCATTTTAAAAAATATTGTAATGAAAGAGGTATTTCGACGGTTACAGTTCCAATAATGGCCGAATTTTTAAGAGAAAAATACGATATTGATTATTACAACCCTTCTTCTTCTGCGCAAACAGTTCTAAGAAGACCGATCTTGATTCTTTACGAATTTTTTCTAACTGGAACATTTTGTAAAACGCATCAAAAAGAAAGAACAATCGAAACGCCTGCACAATTCAAAGATTTTTACCTTAATTTTTGGAGTTTTATTAATTCTCAAAATATCGTTATTAACAGTAAAAAGAGAAAATTATGGGTAATGTCTGAATTCCTCATGTACCTAAATAAAATTGGAATAAATGATATAACAACTATAGAGGTAGATACTGCTCACTCTTATGTAAATACATTAGATAGATATGCTCGTGCCACAAAACATGTAATTGTTACCGTATTAAGAGAAACTCTTGAGTGGTTGCATTCTGAAAAATTAATTCGTTTTACAGGCAGACAAGCTTTTCCGATTATCAGAAAAGCCCCTGATACACAAATACTATCCTATTTTTCAAAGGAAGAAATACAAAAGCTTTTAGACAGCGTTTGTTTAGACTGTACACACGGTAGACGTGATTTTTCGATATTATCAATATTAGTATATTTAGGTTTGAGGGTAAGCGATGTAGCCAATATAAAATTTAATAGTTTAGACTGGAACAATAATACGATTAATATTATACAACTAAAAACCAATAGCTTAGTAACTTTACCATTTCTTGACAGTGTTAAAATCCCACTCATTGATTATCTTAAAAATGAAAGACATCCTAAGTCCTCAGATGAAGACTATGTTTTTATCTCAACCTATGCTCCTTTTAGTAAACTTGTTACCAGTAGTTTTCAGAGAATCGTTAATAAGTACATGGATAAGGCTGAGATTGGCTATTCCACTAGGCACCGTGGGCCGCATGCATTAAGACATAGCCTTGCAACCAATCTAATGAGCAACAATGTTCCAATTAGTGCGATATCTAGCGTGTTGGGCCATGCAAGCACAAGGACTACAGAAGTATATTTAACCGTTGATGAGAAAAATCTTAAGAATTTATCGCTGGATGTGCCGAATGTATAATATTCCAGAATTTATTGGGCCGTTCAAAGATGTATTGCCCAATTTCATAAACCACCAAAGAGGCTTAGGGTATGAGTATCAAAAGGCAACAATTTTAAGATTTAAAGAGCTTGATACTTTTTTATCTAAACACGGCTACAGCACGGTAGAAATGACTCAGGAAATGTATGACCTATGGATAGCTAAAAGAGGTAATGAGGCGCATACAAATCAAGGTAGACGTTGTTCAGTATTTATGGTGCTTGCAAAATATTTAGCATCAATTGGATATGATAATGTTTTTGTGCCTTTAATTGCCAATAATAGAATGTGGAAATCAAATTTTGTTCCGTACATTTTTTCGCATGATGAAATTACAGATATTTTCAGAGCTGCAAATAAAATCGATAATTCAACACATGTGGATACACCAACATTTATAGTTATGCTGGCTGTTTTGTATACTTGTGGCCTTAGGATATCTGAATTGCTAAATATAAAATTACAAAATATAAATTTTACTACGGGGGCAATACAAATACTTAATAGCAAAAGCCATACAAGCAGATTAATTGTTGCATCTGATTCTCTAAGAGAAAAACTTACACAATATCATTTAAATTATATATGCCCTTCAAAAGGGGAATATTTCTTTAGAACAACGAATGACACGCCAATTCCATACCACACATTTAAAGCTTTATATCATAGAACTTTAGCTTTAGCAGGAATACAAAAAAAGGATAATTGCAGATATAAATATCCCAGAATACATGATCTGCGTCACACTTTTGCAGTGCATTCATTAGAAAAGATGGTCTCTAATGGATACGATACATATACTTCGTTACCTCTACTGAGTAAATTCTTGGGCCATAAGCAGATTACTGAAACAGAATACTATCTAAGGTTTACTGAAGAAAATTATGATAGTGTAAAAATATTAACAGATAATATTTATCAAGATGTTTTTCCCAAAGTGGTGGCGCATGATGATGAATGACTTCGGGTTTCATATTACAAAATTTTTTGGTGAATATTTGCCATCCAATCTGGCTGCATCTATTAACACCATAAAGTCGTATCGTGATGCATTTGTACAACTTATCAATTTTTTCGAAAAAAAATATCAAATAAAAAGCAACAAATTATCATTTGATAATATTACAGTGTCGTCTATAGAAGATTTTTTACTTTGGTTAGAAGCAGAAAAACGAGTATCAATGGCCACTAGAAATCAAAGGTTGGCTGCTATTCATTCGTTTTTTAAGTATGTGCAACATAGAGAGCCTATCTACTTTAATCTTTGTACAAGTATCTTATCAATTAGGTTTAAAAGAAAATCCTTGTCTGCCTTATCGTATTTAAGCTTAGATGAAATAAAAATTTTGTTTAGCCTGCCCAATAAAAATATAAAACAAGAGTATAGAGATTTAACAATGCTTGTAATTTTGTACGATACAGGAGCTAGAGTACAAGAACTTATTGACTTAAAATTACAACAAATTAGGCTCGACTCAAAACCAATTATATATTTGCAGGGCAAAGGCAACAAAACTAGAGTTGTTCCCATTGGTAATGACACTGCTAATATCATCAAGAAATATATAACCGATAATGCAATTATAACGCCAAATGAAAATTTATTTAAAAACAGACAACAACGGCCTTTAACAAGAGCCGGCGTTAACTATGTATTAAATAAATATATAGAAATCGGCAGAAAACAAAAGCCTAACTTTTTTAAAAAAACTATTTCCCCGCATTGTTTGAGGCATAGTAAAGCAATGCATTTACTTGAAGCAGGGGTGAATTTAATATACATACGCGATTTTTTAGGGCATGTATCCGTTACTACAACAGAAGTTTATGCTAAGACTAACCCGGAACTCAAAAGGAAATTTCTTGAAGAAAATAGTGTCTCTTTAGGTGTTACTAGCAAGTATTCTAAACAAAACAAAGAAGATCTATTGCAATGGTTAACCAGAAATATTTAATATGTTATGTATAGTTGAAAAGCATAACATCCTTTAATATACATGAGGTGATTATATATACTTTACATAATAAACTACTTTACATACCATGATGAGTTTCTCAGATTACAGCAAATCATTATTTCTGATTTCAGGTTTACTCACTTAGGATATAGAAATGAAGGTGGCTTTGTGGGTTATCATGAAAGATCAGGCATGCCTGTTCCTGAGCATATTTCTGCACGATGGCAAGACTTGTTCCCACTCATAGATGGATTAATTGCAACCAACCAGCTATTAAAAGAAAGTGATTTCGATGCTGTATTAGCTGCAACTATCATTGCCTTTGGATTTGTGTTTATTCATCCATTAGAAGATGGTAATGGGCGTCTTCATCGATATTTGATACATCATGTTCTGGCTGAAAAAAAATTGAGCCCAGATAATATTATTTTTCCAGTTTCTGCAGTTACTGGACTTTGGACAAACTTCGATCTGAACGGGTCCGGGCCCGTGGGCGAGCCCGAGCCCGCCCGAGCTCCGAACAGTGATAAGTTACAATCAAATCCAGATTATTAGCAATATTCCAGCATAACAACGCGCAATCTGCACTATTTATTGACTATTTTAGCTTGATTATGCAATGATTTTTTCATCAAGAGCCGTGTTTTTCCACTTTTTAACGATAGGATGGCGCATGCGTTTTACCTGAATGTTCCCCGCTTGTCGTCCAAGGGATTTTTTTCGGGGTTTGGGTGGTTGAGCTGGTGTCCCAATCATTCGAATAATTCGTTCAAAATCATTTTGCACTTGTGTTGGTTGCTTTATAGTTTCATTATACATGAAGAACATTATCGCTTAGCCAGAGATTTACTTATTCGCATTGTTATGATGTTGACTAAAATGGCGCAAAAAGTAGATTAGCCGGAGCTCGGGCGGGCTCGGGCTCGCCCACGGGCCCGGGCCCGTTCAGATCGAAGTTTGTCCAAAGTCCAAATAGGATCAATGGGTTATGGAATTTTCCGATCAAAAAATAAATCTATAAAGAGTGCAAATTTATTCAATTTATAGACAATTCAACTAAACTTAAAGGTATCGCTTTGTTTTTTATTTAGGTCAAACCTAAATGAGTGCAAAATTATTCGTATTGATACTTGTCATTTTTTCTGTGGTTGGTAGTGCTGTTTGGAATACTTTTGTAAAGCAATCCAACGATAGAATCCGTTTTGCAGCGTTAATGGTGATCCCACAAATTCTTTTGTGCATTCCTTTTATTTTTGTTGTTCCATTCCCATCACAAAAGACATTGCATTTTTTATTACCTGGGTATGCAGTTGACTAACCTATCCACTACATATAGTGTTTAGTGACTTTGCCGGAACCGGATCAATTGCAAGTGCCTGCTCTATTAGTCGAAGAAAAAGTTTCCCTCGTGAGCTGGATGTTCTTCGATTAAATCTGAAGGTAAACTCATCCAAGTAATAAGGCAAATTTTTGTGACTAACGCCGCCATGTAGCGTTCCGATTAACCAGCGCTTAAGCAGAGAAGCCACAAGGTGAGCCTCCTCAATTACATCATCTTCCTTCACGTTATGATTACTCATCGGCAAATGAACATAGCCAAGATTACTTAACCCATTATAACCAGGCCATCCATCGGTACGTATCGTACTGTCTTCGGAAACCATCTGTTGAATTGCGTTCATTAGCACATCGCCAGAGGCATCACTTATAGTAGAAAGTCGGATGCGTCCAATACCCTTTGGAGTATCTTCCGCGGCTATCAACACCAACGATTTCCCTTCTGCGCCACGTCCACGCTTACCTGTACTCTCTCCACCCACGATGGTTTCATTAATCTCGATAATACCACTTAATTTATCGCGACCTGGCCTAACCATCGCCCTACGCAGCTTGTGTAACCATTCCCATGCTGTGTGGTAACTACCCAGCCCAAGCGCTTTTTGTAGTCCGAGTGCGCTGACACCGTTCTTTTGGCTAACCACATACCATATGGCATGAAACCATAATCGAAGTGGTTTGTGTGTGTCTTGAAAAAGGGTGCCAGAAATTACCGAACTATCATATCTGCATGCTTGGCAACGATACAGCCCGCTGCTCATTTTCCACGCATCTTTGCTTTTGCAGCGTGTACAAACATAACCATCAGGCCATCGGATTAGACTTAAATATTCCAGGCATGACTCTTCTGTTGGAAAAAGATCCATCAATTCGACCAAATTTGCAGGGTAAATACTCATGGTACCAAACACTACATGTAGTGGGTAGGTTAGTCAACTGCATACCCAAGTTTTATTATTAACCTCATGCATTCAGACAGGGTATATCCTATTTTTAGGGTTTTCATATAAGTATGCTGATTTAAGTAATGTTTTTCCATTAATCGTTGGCACACCGCCATTGTTGACCCTTGGTTTCTGGCATTATTATGGAGGATTGAGCATTTCAACAGGGGAATATATCGGCGTAATAACATTATCATTAAGTATTATTAGTTTTATTTTTACTAATCGTGCACATATGAGTAAAAAAGCAATAGCTTATGCATTAATTACCAGTGGATTTATTTGTTGTTATTCGTTGGTTGATACCTATGGGATTCAAACTGTGGATAATCCATTAACCTATATTAGTTGGTTGTTTATCATCAAAGGATTTTTGTTGCTTGCCCCCGTCGTCTGTCTCCATAAAATCACTTGGCAAGCAATTCAAACTGAATATCAGCTCTATTTGAGTGCAGGAATATTAGCAGGAATCGGTTATGCAATTGTAATTTATGCGTTTTTATTTGCAGCAACACCGAGCGTGTTAGCATTAAGATCAACGGTTATTTTGGTTGCACTTTTTCTCTCCGTAAGGATTTTACGAGAGCATATTACTAAAACAAAAATCGTCTTAACTTGTATGATCACTGGCTCTGTATTCCTAATCTTGCTCTCTGGTTGAGAGGCACCCTTAGCTCGTGACGTGGTGGGGAGTTACAATCTTTTTAAAATCATGGTCAGTAGGCTAGACAACGGGGTCACTTCATGGCAATGTAGCGAAACAATTTGCCAAAGATCGGACCAACGGCTGGAGATGTTGCCTCGGCCATTGCATAGTAAAGAAGTGAGGGAGACAAGTATGTTACAAAATAGCTCGGTCGAAGCATCGACCAGGGTGTGGAGACGGATACTCTCAGGGATTTCATTCCTAGCGATACTGTTTCTGGCAGGAACCGCCAACAGCATCGATTTCGTTCTTAACAACATGAATAATATTAACACCACCAACCCCAACTCCCCAGCCTTCGAATCGACAAATGCCACTGGCAACATTACCCTTACCAACAGTGGGATGCTTACTACCTCCGGCGCCAATAGCCAAGGCATCTTAACGACAACTACGTTCGGCAACATCATCATTATGAACAGCGGGGTGATTAGCACCACTGGCGCCAACAGCGCGGGCATCGAAACGACAACTATGTCCGGTGCAATGAACATCACTAATACTGCACCGGTAACCTCGCTCCTGGCCGATGGTATCTTGGCGACGGCGACAGGTCCTGGTGCGACATTCGTACTCACCAATGGGGCGAGCATTTTAGGGATGACCGGTGTGGGAATCGGTAACAATTTCACGATGGCGCAGATCAACAATAACGGGAGCATCGGCGCCTCGACCGATCTTGCTGTCGATGCCAGTGCTTTAGCGACTGGTCCTTTGACTATCAATAATATGGGCACGATCACGGGCTTCATGACACTAGGAAGCGGTGTCAACACGATGAATCAATCAGGCACTTGGGGGCTGCGCAACCTTGCTGGCACGATGCTTAGTGTCGCGGTTGCCAACTTGGGTACTTCGGGCTCAAACGTCATCAACAACACTGGAACCATCGAGTTACTCGGCGCGGGCACTGCGCCGGTGACGATGCTGAATACGACCGGGCAATATTTGCCGCTTGGCAATGCTCTCAACGCCATGACGCTGAACGGTCCGGTGCAAGGGCAGATCCTCGGCGTGCAGACTTTCAACAATTCGGGGATAATCGACCTCACCGCCAATCCGGTGCCCGGCGATGTACTGGTGATTTCCGGTGGCCAAATCGCCGGTCAGAACGGCGGCGGGGTGTTCGTTGCCAATAATGGGGGTAAATTGCTGCTAAATACTGTCCTCAACGCGGGTGGTATCAATTCGCTGTCGGATGTATTAGTCGTTGACTCAACAGCAATGGGCAGTGGTCCTAATGCCATTACAGTTAATAACTTCAATGGTGAAGGTGCTCAAACGATTAACAATGGGATTTTACTTGTCGAAGTATTAAATAAAATGGCATCCGCCCACGGAGTTTTTGTTTTATCAAACAGTGTACAAGCGGGTGCTTTTGAATACTTTTTGCGTCAAGGTGGCAATGCGGCTGCAGGTGGCGATCCTTTTGATGGTAATTGGTATTTACGGAGTACTGTAAATGTAGGAATGCTAGTAGCTCCAGGAGTGCCAGGAGTGCTAGGAGTAGTGATGGAATTGCCAGCCCCGCCGCGAGCCGGAGTACAGGTGAACATGGCGATTCCACCTTTGGGATTAGAGTATGGTCATGCATTACTCGGAACTTATCATGACAGAATTGCTTATCACAACGCGTCGTGTCCTCGTTTACCGCAGGGAGTTGACAAAGACGGGCTCCTAATGAACCCGGTATGTGAAGAGAGGAATGTATGGTTGCGTTTATTTGGTGATCGCGGTCATCAAAAATCCCGGGGTGATTTCTTTAGGGATGGACCAAGGTATGATTATAGGTTAGGCGGTGTTCAAATTGGTACGGATATTTTTACCCGAAAAACGCCGAACGCAATTGATAATGTAGGACCTTATGTTGCATACGGCAGAATATCATCTGATGTGAATGCCCCGATAATCGGAGGAACCCTGATAGGCACAGGAAATGTCGGAAAGGTTAAAATGAATGCCTATAGTTTAGGTGCATACTGGACCCATTTAGCTGAACGTTGGTATAGTGATTTAGTATTGCAAGGCAGTTATTACAATACTAATGCTACTGCAAGAGTCGGAGAACAAATTAAACCTAATACGCGGGGAGCTCTTGGATCACTTGAAGGCGGTTATATATTCGATATTTACGACAGAACAGCATTAGAGCCAGAAGCACAGATTGTTTATGAAGGAATAACAAATAATCGAGCACGGGATCGATTTGCCAATTTTGCTAGTGCTCATAACCATAGCGTACGCGGTCGTATGGGTTTACGATTGCAGCGCGATTGGGTATTAGCAATGACAAATTCTCATCAAATTGCTAGCTGGCTTACTGGAAATGTATGGCATGAATTTATTCGCAATGCCAAAACTAGTGTTTCCGCTTTAAATGGTACGGGCAAAATGAATTTTTATTCTTTAATTGGCGGTACATGGGGAGAAATCGAAGGCGGACTTGCCAGTCGATTAACACAAGGATTTAGCATCTTTGTAACGGCTGAATACAACCACTCACTTGATAATCGTGGCAGAAAGTTTTGGGGTGGTAATGTAGGATTAGCTTATGCTGTAGCATAAACAGAGGTACAAGCAACGTGGACCACCACCGGGCCGATCTCTGTTTCATGTTAAAGTTAATACTCTCTAACCATTCGATGCGCGCCTGTTGAAAATAATCAAAGTAACGACCATTATTCACATGACCTATTTTTTCATGATAAATCCAGCGGATCAATCCACAATTCAGCGAACGTGATTGTTAAAATTATTTATTGTTAACCAGACCTTTGGCTTCGTCAATCCATGCGTGAGGAGGATTTGACAGCCAAATTAGGAAACTGTCCAAGAAAATACACAGCAAAAGCTCTGAATCGCAAAGATCATCTTGAGATGTTTGTATTTTATCAAATAATTTGCCAAAACAACCTTGTATTTTAGCAAATTATTTGTAATAATAAAGGGAAACAACGGCCTAAGAATTATCATGAAACGTGACATTGAGCGAGACTTAATTGCCTGGAAGGACCAAAAAAGTCATTTGCCGATACTTCTACGCGGTGCAAGGCAGGTTGGTAAATCCTATGTGATAGAGAACTTTGGACGCAAACATTTCGACGATATATTAGTTGTTAATTTTGAGCTGCTGCCACAACTTGGAACATGTTTTGAAAATTTGCATCCAAATGAAATTATTCAAAAATTATCTATTTTAATGCGTCATAACATTGAGCCAACCAAAACCTTATTATTTCTGGATGAAATACAGGATTGTCCCAATGCTATTCGTGCTCTGCGTTATTTTAAGGAGCAATTACCTCAGTTACATGTTATAGGAGCTGGCTCATTACTCGAGTTTACGTTAAATGATGCCGAATTCCGAATGCCTGTTGGACGAATACAATCGCTGTACTTACATCCCTTATCGTTTAAAGAATTTCTAACAGGTATTGGTGATGATGCATTAAGAGAAATGATAGAGCACGTAACCTTAGAGAAACCAATTGAAACCATATATCATAACATGCTGCTAGAGTTGGTAAGAGGTTATATGGGATTAGGTGGGATGCCTGGAGTAATAAGTACATTTATTGATTCCGAGAAAATTGAATTAGGTGTGATGGCTCCTTATGAATTAGAAAAATGCCGATTAATGCAAGTAACACTCCTTAGCACCTATCGCAATGATTTCGGAAAATATGCGAAACATACCCAAATCAAACACGTGCAGAATGTGTTCGAAAAAGCACCCGGGATGGTTGGTGATCATTTTAAATATTCCAAGGTAGATCCTGACGTACGTACTTATCAGATTAAATCCGCCTTAGAGCTGTTGGAAAATGCCGGATTGATATATCCAGTTTATAGTACTGCTGCTTCAGGCATCATCCCATTAGCTACGTTAGCGAATGAAAAGAAATTTAAGATAATCTTTCTTGATGTTGGTCTTATGGTCTATGCAAGTCACGTCCCTTCAGAATGGTTTTTAGATGATATTATTTTGTTAAATCGAGGAGCATTAGCTGAACAATTTGTTGGTCAGGAGCTACTAGCTTACTCTCCTGTTTATGATGAAGGGCATCTTTATTTCTGGTGTAGAGAAAAAAAATCCAGCATGGCTGAAGTTGATTTTATCACCACCGTCGGAGCTCAGATAATACCGATTGAAGTAAAAGCAGGTTCAACGGGCCAACTAAAATCGTTACATCTATTAATGAAAGAAAAAAATCTTAAACTAGGTATTCGAGTTTCTCAACATCCTTTAAGTTATGATGGAAAAATATTATCGATTCCCTTTTATATGATAGGTGAAATACCTCGCTTGGTGATTGATTTAATGTGAATTAGATCCCAAACGTTTTTGGAGTTAATAAATTACAAACGCCTGCTTTCAAAATAAATTTTGTACTAAGCACCACAGTGAGGGCAAAGCCATGAAAGAACGTCAACAATTTGAATTTTTTTACCCCAAGGTAATCAGCGCCATTAACCCTCATCCATCTTTATCCAATCGGGCCAATGTGATTTCTACTCCGTTAAGGACCGCGATTTATTACAGTACTTTATTCAAAAGCCTAGTTGATAATAGCTTGGAGTGGGAAATGACCCTTCGGGGAATCAAAGAATTTCTAGCCACGGTAGAGCAATCTGATGCAGTATCAGAAGACGAGATAACTTCCATAGTTCAAGTACTACAACCCGTTATCAAGGCAGCAATCGATAGGTCGCCTTTTAATCAGGACAAACATGAAATGAATAAGTACATGACTACCTGGAAGTTAACCTTCCACCAAGCTACTGTGCCAGGAGAATATTTCCAAAAGCCCGGCAACACTGCGTCCAAGAGACCAAATGAAGAATACGATACAGCACATTCTTCTAAAAAGAGAAAGACAGACACTCAGGTGAGGAAGGCAGAGGTAACACCAATCGCCAATGTACCTGAAGATGATGATATGGAACGGTTAAAAGATATCATTAGTAATGAGCTTGAGCTTATATCTCAACAAGCAAGTACAGGCAAACATAGTCCCTCCAATCTATAGGAAGGTGATGCCGATCCAAGTGGTTTGGATTTATAATTATTTTGAAAAGTGAGAAATAGGTACTTTGAATTCCCTATACTTTTTTAAAGTTCTTGATCCTTGAGTTGCATTAATTATACGCAACAGGTAAGATAATAATTTACTTAACTCAAACATGGAGGACAATGCCATGCATCAGGTCTGCTCATTGCAGAACGCTTTGTGTCTGCAGCTACGATCATCACACGCTTCTATGAACTACTTCTCTGCTACTACCACGACCTCAATTACCACCACAACAATTACCACCGCCTAATCGGGCGATCGGTGTTTTTATCTACTTTTGAAAATAAGCACAGGGTGTTTTAGCACGCTGACGGTATTTTTTATCAAATTTTATATGGGGTATTCGATATGTTAAAGAATCTTGCACGTCCTGTGCACAAATTTGGTGGATCAAGTCTCGCGAATGCGGAGCGCTTTAGGGTAATTCCTGAATTATTACCAGAAGGGAATGAACTGATTGTTGTCTCCGCATTACAAGGTGTCACATCACAACTACAACAAGCGCTCGATGACGCGCTTCATGAGCAACATCAAAAAACACTGCAACAATTAATGAAACAACATGAAACGCTTATTCAAGTATTACAGTTGGATGAACAATGTTTGAAAATGATCCAGAAAGATCTAGGGCATATTCATGAGATTTTACAAGCCATAGCACGAGCTGGATTTTATGAAAGAAGCATTCAGCAATTATTATTAGGTTACGGTGAGCTATGGTCGGCACATCTTCTTGCTGCCTATCTGTCTAAAATTTTCAATCGCAAAGTGATTTGTCTTGATGCCTCCAAAGTTCTGTTTGTCTATGAAAAAGATGGCATGCTAACTATTCATTGGGAAAAAAGCGAAGCTGCGCTTTTGAAATATTTAGATTCGATGGTTTTCGACCAATTAGTGATCACAGGATTTATTGCAGCGGACTTAGATGGTAAGCGGACAACATTAGGGCGGAATGGGAGTGATTTTTCTGCAGCCATTTTTGCTAATTTCTTTAATGCACCTTCTCTTACTATTTGGACAGATGTGGATGGTGTTTATAGTGCTGATCCAAAATTAGTAAAAGCTGCTTTTGTGATTGAGAACCTCTCTTACCAAGAAGCATTAGAGCTTGCTTACTTCGGCTCCAAAGTCCTACATCCCATGACCATTGCGCCAGCTGCTGCTAAAAAAATTCCTATCAATATCAAAAATAGTTTTCGCCCCTCTGCGCAAGGCACATTTATTGCGAATGCGACAAACTCTTCAAGCTACTTAATTAAAGGTATTTCTTGTTTAACCGATATTGCGCTCATCAACATTGAAGGAACTGGCATTTTGAGCGTTTCGGGTATGACGGCTCGTGTTTGTGATCAGCTCAATCGGCATGATATTCGCGTGATATTTATAGCACAAGCAAGTTCTGAACATTCGCTCTGTTTAGCCATCCCCAAACCGCTCGCCGCTAAAACGCTACAGTTGCTCTCTGAGTATCTGCATCCTGAACGTACACATCAACATATTGCGAACATCTGGGTAGACGAAGAGGTGGCATTGCTTGCTGTAGTAGGAGACAACATGGTAGGAACGCCAGGAATCGCATCTAAGTTGTGTACTGCGCTTTCAAATATTAATGTCAGTATCCGAGCCATAACGCAAGGCGCATCCGAACGAAATATTTCTGTGGTGGTGAAAAGTATCGATGTTCATCGCGCTGTTCAAGCGATTCATGCCGGCTTTTATTTATCCCGTAAAACGCTCTCTATTGGCCTCATTGGGCCAGGTAATGTTGGAAAAGATCTATTGAGCCAGCTACATCAAGCCCTGCCAACGCTTTTGAGAGAGCACCATATACAGATAGAGGTTCGCGCCATCCTGAATAGCCAACACATGTTGTTATTCGACGCGCCTATTCCATTGCATGCATGGGAAGAACTTTTTCAAAAACAAGCAGTCCCTGCGAATAGGGATGATTTTATCAATCACGTAGCAAATTCCTACACGCCTAATGTTGCCATCTTGGATTGTACGGCAAACCAGGACGTTGCAATGCAATATGCAGCTATCATGGAAAAGGGCATTCATCTGATTACACCGAACAAACATGCAAATGCAGGCGATTTTCAATATTATCAAACTCTCAAAAACTTAAGTCGACATCATGCACATTATTTTTACGAAGCAACTGTCTGCGCAGGATTACCCGTCATCAGTACCTTACAGGATTTGATTAAAACAGGGGATACAGTCCATAGCATTATTGGTGTTGTATCTGGCACTTTAAGCTATATTTTTAATGAAATGGGAAAGGGACGAGCTTTTTCTGAAGTTGTTTTGGAGGCTCAAAAGTGTGGTTTCACAGAACCTGATCCACGAGAAGATCTCTCCGGTATGGATGTTGCAAGAAAGTTGGTTTGCCTTGCTCGTGAGTTAGGGCATTCAGTGACACTCAGCGACGTAAAAGTCCATGATTTGGTACCACCAGCCCTAAAATCATGTTCATTCGAACAGTTTTTATCAGAATTACCACAATATGATCATCTACTGGAAGAACCTCTTTCGAAAGCACGTGTACACAATCAATGCTTACATTATGTCGGCATCATTCATCAGGACGGGCGTTTGACTATCGATATGCAGTTGTTTGCATCAACGCATCCTTTTGCTCGATTAGAAGGCACGGATAACATGATTATCTTTAAAACTGAACGGTATGACGTCAGGCCAATGATTATTCAGGGGCCTGGTGCAGGTGCTGCAGTTACAGCAGCCGGCATTTTCTCAGATTTGCTCCGTTTAGTCTCAGTTTTATAGTAGGAGATACATTATGAATAGATTAAAAGACTCTCTTGAAAAAGTATCAGCTTTCGCACCGGCAACTTGCGCTAATGTAGCAGTTGGATTTGATTGCTTAGGATTTGCGTTTCCTGCAATTGGTGATTACGTTACGCTCATGAAAAGGATGGATCGCAAAATAGTTATTGATGCAGTGCATTCGAAAGAACCACTACCGCTAGATCCATTAAAAAACACTGCTGCGGTTGCAATAATGCACCTATGCAAAGCCCTTGATTTAGACATTGGGTTTTCTATTGAAATTCATAAAGGGCTCCCTCTAAGCGCTGGATTAGGTGGCTCAGCGGCCTCTGCTGTTGCAGCAGTGGTCGCATGCAATGCTTTTTTAAAACATCCTCTTTCAAAAGAAGAGCTCGCCGACTTTGCATTACTAGGAGAGAAGACGGCAAGTGGGTCCGCACATGCCGATAATGTGATTCCTTGCTTATTTGGAGGGCTGACCCTAATTGCGTCACAACAACCGTTACAGGTGATTCAATTACCATTACCACCTATTTATTGTGTCTTATTACATCCACATCTTCATATTGCGACACGTGATGCAAGAGCCATTTTAAACCCGCAGGTTTTACTCGCCGATCACGTGCAACAATCTGCTTCAATTGCCACGTTTATTTCCGCGTTATATCAGGGCGATCTATCTTTGTTGAAAATAGCCTTACAAGACAGGTTGATTGAGCCTCAACGCTCGCATTTTATTCCAGCATTTCATGAAATGAAACAGGCAGCACTTCAAAATGGTGCGTTGGGAATGTCCTTATCGGGTTCTGGTCCCACTGTTTTTGCTTGGGCTAAAACGGAGGAGGGCGCTCATCAAATTGCTGATGCAATGAAGCAGGCTTTGCAAAAAGAAAATACCCAATCTGATTGTTGGATAGGTCCGATTAGCACAAAAGCTGCGCATGTTCTCCCAAAGAACTTCCCTCATTTTCCCTTCTCCCCAGACATGGGGAGAGGGTGCCCGAAGGGCGGGAGAGGGTTCGCTGGTGCAAAGTTCTTGCCTGATGTTTGCCCCAAAGGGGCTGGGGCGATCGAGGAGAATTGAATGTATTACATCAGTACACGACAACAAACAAAACCATCTAGGTTATCTGACGCTATCACAAAAGGATTAGCGCCGGATGGTGGGTTATTTATCCCCAAACGATTACCAACAATAGATTGGCAAGGGTGGCCAATCACGCTTTCCTATCCAGATTTTTCGACACAATTATTATATCCTTTTTTTGAACAAGACAGTCTAGTGCCACAATTACCTGACTTGTCTATTGACACGTTTACTTTTCCGGTCCCTTTGAAAAAACTGGATGATACAACATTTGTATTGGAACTCTTTCATGGCCCAACAGCCTCTTTCAAAGATTTTGGTGCACGTTTTTTAGCAAGGTGCTTGGAAGCCATTTCAGGATGCCAAAGAACTATTTTGGTTGCTACGTCGGGTGATACAGGTTCTGCGGTGGCCAGCGCGTTTTATCACAGTCATCAGCATCGCGTCATCATCTTATATCCTAAAGGACAGATTTCTCCTGTACAAGAACAACAACTCACCTGTTGGGATGATAATATTCTTGCTTTCGCAGTGCGTGGCAGCTTTGATGCATGTCAACAGTTGGTGAAATCGGCATTTCAACAATCACTCGGAAATCTCTCAAGCGCAAATAGCATCAATATTGGACGTTTGTTACCACAAATGACCTATTATGCTTATACCAGCGTTGAATTCTATCGAAAACACCATATCTCCCCAGGCCTTATCATTCCTTCTGGCAATTTAGGGCATGCAACGGCTGCATACTGGGCTCAGGCTATGGGGTTTCCCATTCGCGAGATTGTGTTATCTACCAATGCCAACACGGTGCTGTCAGATTATTTGAGTAGTGGGGACTATACTGCTCGTCCGAGTATCCAAACACTCGCGAATGCAATGGATGTAGGAAATCCCAGTAATTTTGAGCGCTTGCAATACCTATTTCCTACCTTTGAGAAATTTAAACAACATGTTCGCGCTATTTCCGTGACTGATGCAGAAATAGGCCATACGATTCAAACTATCTATCAGCGTTTTCAATATATCAGTTGTCCACACACAGCAACCGCGTTTTACGCACGTAAAAAACTCAATGCACAACCTTGGATAGTCGTTGCAACCGCTGACCCTGGCAAATTTTCCACAGTAATTGAGCCAATTATACAAACAACAGTCCCTATGTCAGTCAACTTGCGAAGACTTCTCAACAGAAAAACCACAAAAAGAGAAATCAATCCAATATTGCCTGAGTTGATGGAATATCTGTAACTCCACAGGTACGTCATCCCTTGTTACACTTAGGATGACGTACCTTGGGAGTTACGAATATGTTTGAGAACAGAACAATTTATACACCAACTTTCTATAAAATGGTCGGTTGACTCAGGCATTCATAAACACCTGCGTCAGTAAACCCTTTTGTCAAAGCATCTTTGTTTTCTGGCAAATTAATTCCAGGAATTGAAAGCGATGTGGTTGTTAATTCCTTTTCAGTAAAAAATCGGAGGCCAGGAAAGCGATTTTTTATTGTGCTAGCAACTTTTTCTACATCTCCATTATCAACGTTGGTTGATGCGGAAACAACATATTCCTTATCAATAACATAGCTATACTTTTGTTTTGTGGACTGGCTTAAATACCGTCCAGCAGCCGGTTCAAAGCAAGATTCCGAAGTTGTTAATCGACAAGCTGATTCAATCAGTAGAAATGAGGGGTTTGTGGCTAAGTCGAAATAACTTACATGAGCGCCAAAGAATTGATTTCGAAATGCATCATCAGATAGTTGAGACCATGTTTGGCGCAGCCCACTTTGTGGATCCCCCACTATAGGAAGCTTTTCAAGGCTGTTATTAAAGATTGCGTAACGACAATTCGGGGAGTTTGTTTGTAAAAAGGTAACCAATTCTTTATGCATAAATCCGCCATGGAAAATAACACCACCATCGTTTTCCTTTGCTTGTTGAGTATATGTAGACGACATGTCTCTATCCCGCACTTTAGCCTTGGCTATGTTGGCAGCTATTAATTGTTCTTTCATCTCCTGTTCTGACTTATAGCCTCCTGAACGAAATTTTTGCATTGCTTCCAAGAGCATCTTTTGATCGTCAGATTCAGATCGTGGGTCAATAAATTCATAGGGAATTTGATATTTATCTAAAGTTTCCAACATCTCAAGCATCGGCTTTGCGTGAGCCATCGTACTTGCCTCGAGGCTATTAGGATTTTGTTGTCCTAATACCACACATCGCTTTAGCTGTGACTTATAACTTGCCGGGGAGTGTTCTTTGGGCACTTCGAGCAGGACTTTTTTATAGCCTAAACTTTTCAGGTTACCCGCATTGTTAATAATAAACTTTTTCGCTGCGGTAGTATCATAATGATTTTCTAAAATAACTAATGGATTTGGCATAGGGATCTCTATTTAAAAAATGCAAAGTGTATATTATTTTATCTATTGATGTCAACTCTCTAAATTAAAACTGTGTCAAACCAAAATGAAAATATTTAGAGGGTATTACCAAGAATTAACCATTGGACCCCACAATGGATTTTTATGTTTTAATTTTAATATTAAAACCCAATTGACTTAACTGGGTTTTAATATTAAAATTATAATATGAAACTAATTAATGAACGCACATTGAAAGAGCTATTTGAAAGGCCGGTCTTTTCTGCTGCTGAGGCTCGCGAAGCGGGTATTCATCCTAGCCGAATCAGCTATTATGTAAAAACTAATCGAATAGAACGTATTGGTCATGGTGTTTATCGCGGTATCGAATCTTCTGTTGATACAGATTTTCAGTGGGAAGGTTTGGTTATCATTGCTAAAAGTATTCCACAAGGTGCAGTATGCTTAATCTCTGCTCTGGCACTATATGAACTGACAGATGAGATACCCAGAGAGCATTGGATAGCTGTGCCTCATTCTACTACTGCACCAAAACGTGAGAATACCCGTATTGTTAGAATGCGTGATATGAATACAGGTAAAACAGTTCATACAATTGGACAGGAAACGGTAATCATTTTTGATAGAGAAAGAACGATTGTCGATGCTTTTCGCTATCTGAGTAAAGAGATTGCTATCAAAGCGCTTAAACTGGCAGTAAGTGGTAGGAGCGGAAAAAAATTGGATATTAAAAGGCTTCAGCAATATGCCAAACAATTTAGCCTTAATCTTGACCCGTACATTTTGACGGTAACTACATGAATGAGCAAGCATTAAAAACACGGTTAAAACATATTGCTAGAGAGCAGGGCAAGAGCTTCAATGAAGTCTGGAAGTTGCTAGTTCTGGAACGATTTTTAGCTAGACTTTCTCGATCTGGGTATTCTGATAAGTTCATATTTAAAGGGGGATTACTACTTTCTTATTACATGGTTATTGGAAGAGAAACTATTGATATTGATCTCCTTGCCAGACGATTAAATGCTGAAAAATCACATGTTGAACAAATCTTGCAGGAAATCTGTTTATTACGCTTCACGGATGGATTTCAAATGCAGTTTATCAGACTTGACGATTTGGATCATCAGCATATGAATTATCCTGGGTTTCAAGCGGGAATAGCAATTCAGTTTGGGGTGATGCGTGATAAATTTTATGTAGATATTGGTGTAGGTGATGTTGTGGAGCCAGTATCACTGGCTTGGCCTTCATTCACATACAAAGAAAAGCCAATGTTTGAAGAGCTCATCTCACTGCATGTATATCCAGTGGAAACTATTTTTGCCGAAAAACTCGAAACTATCATTTCTCGTGGTGCCGCTAACAGTCGGATGAAAGATTATCATGATTTACTATTGCTTTGCCGAGAAACTAATCTCATTGATAAAATCCTCTTAAAAGATAATATTGCCCAAACATTTCAAAATCGGAAAACGCTATTTTCTGTTCCGAATTTATCATGCCCAGCACGCAGTACACCATCACCGACCAGAGCCGCCTGATCTACACTGTTGTTTGATAGATGTAAACAATATAGATAAATCTTCGTCGCCATAATTTTGACCACAAGCAGCAGTTAATGCTTCATTTGCTATTGCAGTATTAAGTAATGGAACACCCAGTTGACGTCCTTGCTCAAGTGCTAGAAGCAAATCTTTTTGCATCAATTTAATGCTAAACAAAGGTTGTTCCGGTGGTGTAAGAATATAGGGGGCTCGTTGTTGAATATTAGGAGAAGCAATTGCACTTTGTTGTATAATTTCAATCGCTTTCTTCATATCAACACCAGCTTTTTGAATAAGCAACATTCCTTCAGAAAATGCATAAAATTGCGCAGCTAAACTTATATTTATAGCCAGCTTTAAAACGAGGGCCATGTCCATTTTCTCCTACGTAAAAAACTTTAGAGCCAATTGATTCTAAAATTGGCTTCACTCGAATAAAATTCAGCGTGATCTCCACCCACCATAATAGTCACTAGCCCTTTTTCTACCATGAGTGGATTTCCTGATACAGGAGCATCTAACAGATGTGCTTGGTTTTCAGCTATTTTATTTGCAATACTACGGCTAAAATTTGGAGACACTGTACTCATATCAACAAGCAATTTTCCGTTTGTTAACGCAGATAATATACCGTTTTCACCTTCTATAATTGCTAATATAGCTTTATCGTCAGTCAACGACATTAAGGTTATATTGCATGCTTTAACGACATCTCTTGGAGAGTCTGCCCATTGCATTCCAAGTTTGATGAGTGGTAAGGCTTTTTCTTTTGTTCTATTATAGCCAATGACTGTGTACCCAGCTTTTAATAGCCGTTCCACCATTTTACTTCCCATATTTCCAAGACCAATAAATCCAACTGATTCCATAATAATTTCCTTGCAATTCTGCTTATTTTGTTAAGATTAGGTAAAAATTTATACATCGTCAAGCATACCGCTATGATATATTGGATAATCCGAACGGGCTCGTGGGCGAGCCGAGCCCGCCCAAGATCCGAGCAGTCATTAGTTAATTAGGGTTTGTTATTAATTTATTAGCTAACCATTCAGCAGCAAAACTTTCATGTAACCGCCAATTACGGCTAGCAACATGTCTATCATGAGCAAACAGTAAAGTATCTTGATAAATCTGGTGTTCGTTCAAAAATTCAATTTCTTGGATAGTCACAACGGTATCCTTTTTACCATTAATATTTAATAGAGGAGCATATTTTTTTTCATAAAAAGCATCCATATTCAATAATGAAAATGATTCCATTGTTTCAATTGTATTATTCACATCGTCATTTTCTTTTGCACCTATCATATGCGACAATGCCAATTTTAGACCAAGCGGTTTATTTTCCAACCATGACTTTTGAAAAGTATGGTGAATTGGGCCACCATTATTCACCACACCTACTAACTCAGGCACAATAAAAGCAAGCTTAGTTGACCAATAACCGCCAAAACTTAAGCCATAAAAACCTATCGATGAACCATCAATTCGCGAATGTTGTTTGAGTTGTTTTATAGCTGCCAAAAACCAATCATGTGCTGTGCTTGAGCTTGGTATTGGACATTCGCCGGTGCCAGGAATATCTATCAACAAAACTGCCATTCTTTGTTTTAGCATGGCGTTACTCAAACTATGCACTTCAAGATCACTTTTCCAAGTATCAATTCCACCTGCTAACATGACTACTGGAAATGTTGATTGAGTTGCATTTGGAAGACGTAAAAATGCACGCCCTGTTTTCCCTCGTATTGGGATCTCCATCATTTCCATTGGATACATGGAGTATTTATTTGCTTGAAGATAAGCTTGAATATGTAATTCATAAGCCCTTCTTGCATTATCATGCATAATGAAAGGAAAACGTGCCAGGAAGTACCAAAATGAAGCTTCAAAATATTCGCGTTCAGCAAGTGTTGTATTGACTTCACCCTCTACTTTCTTAGCACGGGTCATGGCTTCATCACCGTAGGCCATTAAGTTAACCGACCACTCTGGTGAAAATGGGTTCCCAGCAAGTTTTAAAGCCTCCACCATTTTATCGCCATCTATGCCAAAATCGGCAAATCCAGGTAAACGAGAAACAATCTCAGGTGCTACACCCAGTATGGATAAATAATCATCTGGGTTAGCGGTATATTCTTTAAATGTATTTGCGAGTTTCATTTGCATGATTTGTTATCCTAAGTGAGGTAAAAATAGGGAAATATCTTGAGTAGAACGGCCTACCACTTTTTCAAAATCTGGACTTACTTTTGCATAGCCTAATTTCTGATCGCTAACTGCTTCATACATACTGGTAACTGCATGTGAAACCCATTCGGGCATTCCTGATTGAACCAATTTGTTCGTAAACTTCTCCGGAGTATCTGGCACATAGGAAATAATTTTTTTATTTCTTTTCGTTATTAACTCTGCAATCTCGAAAAAAGAATAAGCTTTAGAACCTGTTAACTTGTAAATTTTATTTTGGTGAATTTCAGATTTCAGCAACACTTTCACTGCAAAAGTAGCAATATCTTCTCTAGAGATAAACGCAACACGCTCCCCAGCTGCTGGTAAGCTAATACAATCATTTGCATCCGGGGTAAGACGCGCAAGAAAATCGGCATATAAGTTATTCCGTAATATTGTATAAATAAGCCCACTTTTCTTAATGAAAGCTTCTGTTTTTGCATGGATAGCACTAAATTCAAAAGGTGAATTTGCGGCCACATCAATAAAGCTGGTATAGAAAACATGTTTAATCCCCAATTCTTTTGCTGTTTCAACTACATTTTTATGTTGTTGAATGCGTTTAGTTGTTGGCGCAGTCCCAGAAATAAAAAATAATTTATTGATCCCTGAAAATGCTGATTTAAGAGTCGTTATATCATCAAAATCGGCATGTCTTACTTCATATCCACAATCCATTAAATCTTGTGCTTTTTTAAGATCCCTGACGCTAATGATTAGTTGATCTTTATTTAGTATTGTTTGTAGTTTTGAAATAACCATGCGGCCTAAAACACTGTTACCACCTAGTACTAACATCATAATTACTCTCCTATTTTTAAATAAAAAATGTCAACACACGATGACATTATAGCAAAAGTGATTATATTGTCAACCTATATTGACAATATATAGTATCAAATTGACTTAACAAATAACTGGCCCATAATGTCAACTAATAATGACAATTGGAGTTTTACAATGTATAACAAAGATGAAAAAGATGATTTCTTAACCTCAAACCTCAAAGGTTTACTACAAGAAAAATTATGGTTACTCGATGCGCGGTTTAAGCAAAAAAGGTTAGCAACCCAATACAAAATGTTGACTGATGCTGAAGCTCGAATACTTGCTACACTTCGTGGTGAAGCTCTAACCATCTCAGAAGTAGCGCGTCGTTTGGATTTATCAAGACAAGCCGTCCATAAAACTGTGGGTAACCTTGTGAAAGCAAAGTTATTAAAACTTGAACCTATTCCAGACAACGCTCGTGATAAGCGAATTGAATTCACTGAGCAAGGTGAAGCCATGAAGGCAGCTGGTTATCGGGTATTGCATGAATTAGAGAAAGAAGTGGAAGCAAAAATCGGCAAAGAAAATCTTAACCGATTAAAATCATTATTAGCAAAAGAGTGGTAGTTTCATTTTTTTAGAGATTCCAACATGATTAGTAAAGATAAATGGGATAAATTGGCAGAATGGATGGCAAAACTTCATATCAATGAAGCAGATCTTGTCGAAAAATTTATCCTAGGTAGTGGTAAGGGTGGGCAGAAGCTGCATAAAACGGAATCAACGGTCTACTTAAAACATGTGCCATCAAATTTAGAAATAAAGTGCCAGTACTCCAGAAGCCGAGAAGATAACCGGTATTTCGCAAGAACGCGGCTTTGCGAAAAATTACACTCAATGTTGAGCGATGAAAAAACAAAAGAACAGCAAAGAATAGAAAAAATAAAACGACAAAAGAAGCGGCGATCAAGACGCTCTAAGCAAAAAATGTTGGATGAAAAACTCAAGCAAGGTCAGCTCAAAGTGTTGAGAAAGGGTTATAGGGGTCTGACCCAAAATTTCTCTTAATAAACAATAGAATATCTCAAAAAACACCTTTATTTATGTTCTTAAAAGCCATTTTTAAATCCAAAAATAGCTTTTAAGACCATAATGCTTTTTTGCCAATAAACACGGTGCTTAGGAAAATTTTTTTTGAAAAAGCTCTGAACCAATGATTTTATTTTCAGTCCAGAGAGGTTCTCTGGATAGCGTGTTTTCTTTCAATATTTCCTCTATCAATAGTGGATGATTATCTCTAAACTCTTTAATGGACTGATACCCTAAAAGCTCAAGTACCCCGTAAACTGATCTTTAATACAGAGATGGCCACTGTCGAAAAACCCAAGGACATTAAAAGTTGGTTGGAAAATCAACTTTACAAAGCTGAGTATAATGCCAAAAGATAAATCCATATCAGAAGGAGTCCTTATGTTTTGTGAAGATACACAAATTAAAGATGCACATTTTGAACTGGGTGAACTTCTGGATAATGAAAAATTTCGCGTTGAATCGGATTCGATGGGACAGGTGAACCTTGTATTTCTACGTTAAAATAGTAAATATAACCTTGTATTTTTACCTTTTTAACGTTATATTACAATAAGTATCTTTTTGGAATGCGCAGTGAAGTGAAACGTGATCGACTAAAAGATTTAGAGACTTGGCGTATTGATCCTCATCGAAAGCCACTGCTTATTCGCGGTTGCAGGCAAGTGGGAAAATCTTGGCTAATACGCGAATTTGGTAAGCAATTTAATATTTTTGTCGAAATTAATTTTGAAAAAAATAAATTGATTCACCAATATTTTTCTGGTGATTTAAATGTTGATGTTATTTTGGAAAAATTATCCATTTATACTCATACCAAAATAGAAGCGGGAAAGACTTTACTTTTTTTTGATGAGATTCAGGCGTGTGATGGTGCATTGCAGTCATTGCGGTATTTTAAAGAAGATAAACCTGAAATACATATTATTGCAGCAGGGTCATTACTTGATTTTGCGCTCAATAAGCTAGGAATTGCTGTAGGTCGCATACAATTTATGCAACTATATCCTCTGTCTTTTGGAGAATACCTTACTGTACTCGAACTACAAAATTTACGAGAATTTCTTTTCAAACAAGAAAATGATCCTGTCATTTCTCATCAATTAATTGAGCATTTAAAAAACTATATGTGGTTGGGTGGAATGCCAGCGGTGATTGATGCGTGGAGATTAGACCGTAATCCTGTGATTTGTCAGAAAATACAAGATGAGATTATTGAATCTTATCAAATCGATTTTCATAAATATGCTAAACAGCATGAAATACCTTATGTTACTAAAGTTTTTGAAACCATTCCCCTTAACATAGGGAAAAAATTTGTTTATTCGCATGTTGATGAGCATACACGAGTTGATGTAATAAAAAATGCGCTTAAATTATTAGAAATGGCAGGTATTGCTATTTTTTGTCACCACAGTTCTGCACAGCAACCCCCTTTAGGAGCCATGCAGAATGATAAAAAATTCAAAGTGTTTTATTTTGATATCGGCATAGCCCAAAGATTATTGGGGTTAGATATTAAACAATGGTTAGTTAAGCCGTTACGATTATCAAATCAAGGAGAAATTACTGAACAATTTGTTGCTCAAGAACTGTTGGCTTATGCGAGTTTTCACAAGCAAACCAAATTATACTATTGGCATCGTGAAGCAAAAAGTAGTAATGCAGAAGTCGATTTTATCCTGCTAAAAAATGGTGAAATAATCCCTATAGAAGTAAAATCCGCACAAAGAGGCGGTATGAAAAGCTTGCACTTGTTTTTGGAGTCCCATCCTAATTCGAAGTATGGCCTAAAAATATCTACAGGGCCTTTTTCTCAACACGGAAAGCTTATTGAAATACCGTTATACGCTCTTGAAAGTTGGTTATCAGGATAAAAGGGGGCAAGCAAAATAACATTTACATTGTATCCGATTGTATCCAGATATTTTGTTTTGCAACTGATCTCCAACGGTTAAAGAGTTTCTACTTGAACAATGTTGCAACGTAAGAAAGCGTTGGAACAGTGGGGGCAGTATATTGAAACCTTGTTATATGATGATGTGGTGGGAGTAACTATTTTTCTATTGAGGCAAAAAAGCCATCGTAGATAAACGATTGTGATAGTGTCGTACAGTCTTGTTCATTTACACCGGCACGGCGCAAGTTACTTCTCCATGTATGTTTTATCGTATTAACCATATTTTCGATGATATTTGTTGCCTCTTCTTTTGAAAGGAGGAAGCGCCCACAGCCCGTTAGTAAGTTTTCTTGGCATGCTAACCGACCATAAGTACCGCAATCCATTGCTAAAAAACGAGTATCCTGTGCTACAGAAAGAGTAGGTGTTAAATCATAGGCAGGACTTAGTCGCCAAGTTTTTTCTTTCGCTAAAATAGCATGATTTCGCGGATGGTCATCTAAGTTTGATACCAGAGCATTAAAACACATGCGTCCAAATAATTCGCGTAAATCTTTGCTAGGATTAGCGCTACAGCGGCGAATTTCATCCGCTAATGATAAATAGGACCAGTTTTCTCTAACAACCGAAGTATCCTCCGACTTCAGCAATGTTAAAGCACTTACCATTCGATAACGTCGATATCCAAAGTTTGTGTTGTCCCGATCAAAGCGCCGAACTAATAAGACATCTTTGTTTGTTACAGAAGTTATCTTGCTATCAGCGACAGTTAGGCCGCATGTTTTGGCTAAATTAAGGAAGGCATGTTCAACAAGTGGCTGATTCCAACGGTCTTGTGGGCAACTAAACTTAGCAATCCAGAGACTATTATCATCTGAAACCACAGCCTTGGGTCGGGCTCCGCCCATTGAAGTACCATTTAAAAGAAGTTCATGTATTTGGCGCGCATCAGCAAGATTTTCAGTAGGAATATTATTAATCATGATGTCATTTGCTATTTTTTGGAGTGTTTCCAAATCAATGGTACGATTAAATTGACGCTGTGGCGCTGGAGGTACAACACTCAAACCAAATCCTAAAGCCCCTGCTCGATCATCGGGCCCATGCATTAGATAATCAAATTCATCTAATTCTGATTTGCCAGCATTGCGTTCAATAATACGTCTTCCCCAAAAATCAGGCATAGCATCTCTTATTGCACCAAAGAAACCTTGCATTCTGACTGTCTCATAGCGATTTTCCCTAATTTTCAGTTCGACTGGATCGAATTCAACGGCATCTGGGCGTGCCATATAATTTTTCCCATACACGAATTTACCGAGAGGGATGCCATCACGTGTTTGTGTAATATGAAAACGTGCTGCAGTGACAAACTCTGTCATACCAGGCAAGACAATATAAATAAAGCATTCGTGATCAGAAGTCATTATCGATGCCCTTTTTTCGTTTAGCGGCTGTTGTTGGTGCTCGAGCATTTTCAAAAGCTTTACCCTCGAGATCATGATCGGGATCTGCGATATTGTATAAATCATCCGTCAATTTAAGTGCCCATAAGGTACCAATGTAGGCAGCAATAGCGACTGTAGGTTTCCCTTTTTCGATGTCTGAAATCAAATAACGAGAAACACCTACGCGCTCTGCTAAATCTTCCAGTCGCATCTTGCGCCGCAAACGCGCTGTATGGATATTCCGACCTAATTGAAATAATATTTTCTCTACCTCTGCTGGTAACGATTTAGATAGTTTATTAGTTTTAGACATGTTTGTTATAATCAACTTTAATGGGATAAATGTTGATTATAACAAACATTTAATTTTAAGCAAAGAGACATTTCATTAGCTGATAAAATGAACCTATGTCCAAGAAAATGTGCGGGGTATAAAATGCCTAATGTTGTGCTTATAGTTGCGCGGTGCATCTGTTGGTGTTACCCCCTGTTTTTGAGCGGTAAGTAAATAACTACGAACACGACAAAATATTTTGGCACCATCCATTAGATCGCGGGAATGTAGGATTCTGTTTCAATAAAACTATGGAAGCCTAGACAAATCTCCAAAGTTTAAAAAAAAAGACTTATTTTGAATTATTCATACAAATAATTAACTATAATACATATCTAACTCCTAAATTCTGCCCTACAAAATGTTCCGATAAGGATATCGTAATGCTACAAATAAAAAATTGGATAGATTGGATCATCGGTGCAAAACCAAAAAAAAATCAGGCTATTATAAATGAGTCTTCTGAGGAATCATTTCCAGCAAGCGATCCTCCTTCTTGGGCAGCCGGAACACATGAAATAAAACAACATACAATTGCATCAAACCTTGTTCTCACCAGTGAATTCCATAAAAGTACACAACAAATTCTTTCGCTAAATGGCATTGAATATCATTACTATAGTTTACCAGCTGCTGAACAAGGAGGTCTTAATGACTTATCAAGACTACCATTCACTTTAAAAATTCTTTTGGAGAATTTACTTCGTCATACAGACGGACACACTGTTACAGTAGATGATCTCAAAGCAGTCATTGAGTGGTTAAAACAAAAAAAATCCGATCGTGAAATAGTTTACCGTCCTGCACGTGTTTTAATGCAGGACTTTACTGGCGTACCTGCCATTGTCGATCTTGCTGCAATGCGCGCTGCGATTAAAAAGCTTGGTGGAAACTCGGAACAAATCAATCCCCTTTCAACTGTTGATCTTATTATTGACCATTCCATACAGGTTGATCAGTTTCTCCTACCCGATGCTTTTATGATAAATGCAAAAATGGAAATGGAAAGGAATCATGAGCGCTATGAGTTTTTACGATGGGGACAAAAAGCATTTCGAAATTTCCGTGTTGTACCACCTGATACTGGAATATGCCACCAGGTTAACCTGGAATATCTGGCCAAAGCAGTTTGGACACAGGAAATCAACGGTAAAATATATGCCTACCCAGATACATTGGTGGGTACAGACAGTCATACAACAATGATTAATGGTCTTGGTGTGCTTGGATGGGGAGTCGGTGGTATTGAAGCAGAAGCCGCTATGTTAGGACAACCTATTTCTCTGCTAATTCCTGAAGTGGTTGGCGTAAAACTGATAGGACAATTGCAGGAAGGAATTACAGCAACTGATTTAGTTCTTTCTGTAACGCATCGTTTACGTGAAAAAGGTGTTGTAGGTAAATTTGTTGAATTCCTTGGTGATGGACTACGTCATTTATCCATTGCAGATCGAGCAACGATTAGCAATATGTCACCTGAATATGGCGCAACATGCGGTTTTTTTCCTATTGATGAAACCACACTCGATTATTTGCGTTTAAGTGGAAGGGAGACACAAAGCGTTGATCTTGTTGAATCTTATGCAAAAATTCAGGGTTTATGGCATGATCCTAAAGCTGAACCTGTTTATACAGATTTGGTTACACTGGATTTATCAACTATCCGAGCGTGTATTGCTGGCCCAAAACGTCCACAAGATCAGGTTGAATTGTCAAATCTGGCTAAAACCTTTGATAAATTCTTAGCAGAAAACAAACGTAGCGAAGAGAAAGAAAAATCGTTTAGTACCGATGCGAATTATGAATTGCATCATGGTGACGTTGTTATTGCTGCCATCACCAGCTGCACCAACACATCGAATCCAAATGTACTTATTGCAGCTGGATTGTTAGCAAAAAAAGCAGTTGAAAAAGGAATGACACGAAAACCTTGGGTGAAAACCTCATTTGCACCAGGCTCTCAAGTGGTCACTCTCTATTTAGAAAAAACTAACTTACAAAAATATCTTAATGAGCTAGGATTCACATTAGCAGGCTATGGATGTACAACCTGTATCGGGAATTCTGGACCTCTCCCCGAACCTGTAGAAAAAACAGTGATTGAAAATGATTTAATTGTTTCAGCTGTACTTTCAGGTAATCGAAATTTTGAAGGGCGTATCCATCCGCTTGTTAAAGCAAATTGGCTTGCATCTCCACCGCTTGTTGTTGCATTCGCCATTGCTGGTACTTTGATTGATTTGACAAAAGATCCTCTAGGAAAGGATAAATCGGGGAATCCTGTTTATTTAAAAGATTTATGGCCAACTAATGATGAAATTGCACATGAAGTAGCAACTATTACTAGCAAAATGTTTCATGACACCTATGCAAACATATTTATTGGAACAGATGAGTGGCGGGCAATGAAAATTTCTGAATCAGATACTTATGCATGGCCTTTGAACTCAACTTATATTCAACATCCACCATTTTTTGATGGGATGGACGTGACCCCAGAAAAAATTAAGGATATTAAAGGGGCAAGAATTTTGGCACTATTTGGCGATAGCATCACTACAGATCATATTTCACCCGCCGGTTCCATAAAGCCAGATAGTCCTGCAGGGCAATACCTGCAATCCAAGGGTGTCGCAATCAAAGACTTTAATTCCTATGGATCACGTCGTGGAAACTATGAAATCATGGTACGGGGAACGTTCGCTAACATCCGTATTAGAAATGAGATGATTCCTGGGGTTGAAGGAGGTTTTACAAAATATATTCCCAGTGGAGAAGTAGTGTCGATATATGATGCAGCGATGCGTTATAAAAATGAACGTACAGCATTGGTTGTGATTGCTGGTAGGGAATATGGAACTGGTTCTTCTCGAGATTGGGCGGCAAAAGGACCGAAGCTTCAGGGTGTTGTGGCAGTAATCGCAGAAAGTTTTGAGCGCATTCATCGCTCAAATTTGATCGGTATGGGAATTCTGCCTCTGGAGTTTCCTGAAAGGGTCACACGTAAAACGCTACAAATCACAGGCACCGAACTCATTGATATTATAGGTCTTACTCATCAGATGAAGCCACGCATGCCAGTAAAAGTTGTTATCCATAGAGAAGATGGAAATCAAACCGAAGTTAATCTTATTTTGCGAATTGATACGATAAATGAATTGGATTACTACATAAATGGTGGAATTTTACAACATGTATTAAGAGGAATGTTAAACACGTAATTTTTGCATCAAATTCCAACCCATGTAAAACGCTCCCATTCCGGTATGTTTTGAATTTTACTGATAGCCATTAATGGGGAAGCTTACTGATGAGCAGAGTAATGGGTCATTATTTATAGACTATACTAAATATTATTGAATTTGGAGAGTACACACATGGACCGTGAACCCACCCTAAAAAACTTTGAGATACTTGAAAATCCAATCCTTAATAAAGGCACTGCATTCACTATTGAAGAGCGAGATAAATTAAATATTACTGGATTGTTTCCTGATGCAGTAGATGACCTCGATTTACAACGGCGACGTGTTATGGAGCAATTAGCTACGAAGTCAACGGATTTAGAGCGTTATATTTATTTGATTGGCTTGCTCGATCGTGATGAAGTTCTCTTTTATAACGTTGTTATGTCCGAACCCGCGCGTTTTATTCCGATTCTTTACGATCCCACGGTTGGTGAAGCTTGTCTAAAATTCGATCATATTTTTAGACGTCCTCGGGGCATGTATATTTCATTAAGCCACAAAGGAAACGTTGCAAAGATTTTGCGTAATTGGCCTGTGAAAGATGTCCGCTTCATTTGTGTGAGTACGGGCGGCCGAATATTAGGTCTGGGTGATTTAGGGGTTAATGGTATGGGTATTCCTATTGGTAAATTACAATTGTACACCGCCTGCGCCGCCATTCCGCCCGAATCCTTGCTCCCTATATTATTAGATTGTGGTACAAACAATGAGCAATATTTGCATGACCCTCTTTATTTAGGCTTACGTAAACCCCGTCCCAGCGATACTGAAATGGATGAATTTGTCGAGGAATTTATTCAGGCAACACAAAAAGTATTTCCTAGCTGTTGCGTGCATTTCGAAGACTGGAAAGGTACTGATGCCATTAAATATTTAGCTAAATATCGTGATAAAATTTGCTGTTATAACGATGATATTCAAGGCACAGCAAGCATTGTCTTGGCAGGTTTGATGACAGCATTAGCAGCTAAAAAAGAAAAACTCTATCAGCAACGTATTTTTTTCCTTGGTGCAGGATCTGCAGGGCTTGGTATAGCAGATCTATTAGTTTCAGCAATGAAATTAGAGGGTATGACAGAAAAAGATGCACGATCTGCTATTACTCTTTTCGATATACAAGGATTAATTGAAACATCGCGTAAAGATTTATCGCCATCCCAGAAAAAATACGCCAAATCACACGCAGCGATTAATAATTTGTTAGAAGCGATACAAGTCTTCAAACCAACTATATTAATTGGCGTCAGCACTCAAAGTAAAGCGTTTAATCAACAAGTCGTTGAAACCATGGCCAAGCTTAACGAAAGGCCTATCATATTTGCATTATCTAATCCTACCTATAAAGCAGAATGTAGCGCAGAAGAGGCTTACAACTGGACTCAGGGCAAAGCGTTATTTGCTGCTGGAGTACAATTTTCTAATGTTAAATTCAACAATAAAGTATTTTATCCAGGGCAGGCCAATAATTTTTATATCTTTCCTGCAGTCAGTCTTGCCGTCTATGCTACTCGACCCAAACACATAACGGATGAGTTATTTATTGAAGCTGCGCGTGCTACTGCTGCACAAGTTGATCCAGCAGAACGTGAACGCGGCATGTTATTTCCACCCCAAAGCAACATTTTAGCAACAGAAGTTGCGACCGCTGTTAAAGTAGCTGAACTGATCTTTAATAAAGAGATGGCCACTGTCGAAAAACCCAAGGACATTAAAAGTTGGTTGGAAAATCAACTTTACAAAGCTGAATATACTGCCGAAAGATAAATCCATATCAGAAGGAGTCCTTACTTCGGACCACGTCAGCAATATGATTTATAGTTATAGGCATCCTCTTGGACAACTAAATAAGGAAATAATATGTCTTTAAATATCAATGATGTTTTTATTCCTGATACTAAATTGATACAGGAAGCAACAGATATGGTTAGAGCCACCGAAAATGATTTGTTATTTAATCATTCCAGCCGTGTTTATTATTGGGCGTCATTAGCAGGTAAGCAACGTGGATTAAAATTCGATGCTGAGTTACTTTATGTTGGGTGCATATTTCATGATATGGGATTAACTTCTCAATATTGCAGCTATGATAAGCGATTTGAAGTCGATGGAGCAAATGCTAGTCTCTTCCAATACAAGATGAGCCCGAAATAGAGAGTTCTTTCCAACACAAAAGAGCCTGAAAAAAGCAAGAAAGGGCTAAACCAGCCGAAGTCGTCCAAACTGTAAGGTACTATGCTCACAATGAACGACGACAAACTGGATAGCCCCTCAGCTATCAAAACATTTTTGGGTGGCGCTGACAAGGTTGAATTTAAAGTGCCCAAGACAGCGTGTTATGAGTGGATTGCAGGGACACTCAAACGTACAAACTATTTTAACTTACGCAAGAAAGAAAAAGGTCCAGTACGTGAGTATATGGGGCGTATGACGGGTTACTCATGGTCGCAATTAAAACGTCTTATTGGACAATATAGAGAAAAGCGATGGATAGACAAGAGAGCCTCTAATCGCCATACATTTGCAAAGAAGTATACGCAAAGTGATATTCTTTTATTGGTTCAGACAGATGCAGCACATCAAACATTAAGTGGGCCAGCCACCAAAAAACTTTTTGAGAGAGCCTACAAAGTATATGGCGACTTAGCCTATGAGCGCCTTTCATGTATATCAGTTGCCCATCTGTACAATTTACGCAAAGGTGATTTTTATCAGAGACAACGCCGTCACTTTACCAAGACACAAAAAACAACGATAGCAATAGGAGCGCGACGAAAACCTAATCCACAGGGTAAGCCAGGTTACATCAGGATTGATACGGTCCATCAAGGAGATCAGGATAAACAAAAGGGTGTCTACCATATTAATGCGGTTGATGAGGTTACACAATTTGAGGTCATTTGCAGCGTTGAAAAGATCAGTGAAGCTTATTTAATTCCGGTTCTAGAGGAGCTATTAGCAACATTTCCTTTTGTTATCCTAAATTTTCATTCAGACAATGGTAGCGAATACATCAATCATGTGGTCGCAAAGCTCTTAAATAAACTGCATATTGAAATGACAAAATCACGTTCAAGGCACTCAAATGACAATGCATTAGCAGAATCAAAGAATCGTGCTATTGTCAGAAAATATCTGGGCTATACTCATATCGCCCAAAAATGGGCTCCACTGATTAATGAATTTTATCGACAGCTCTTAATACCCTACTTAAATTTCCATCGCCCTTGTTATTTTGCTGAAATAAAAATTGATGCAAAAGGGAAGGAGAAAAAAATCTATCCTTATCGCAGCATGATGACCCCGTATGAAAAATTAAAGTCCTTACCCAATGCAGAGAGCTATTTAAATACTGATACGAGCTTTGAGTCCCTTGGCCTACAAATGCTATCAAGCTCTGACTTACAGGCTGCTAAAGCGTTGAAAAAGGCGCAATCAGAGCTATTTAAGCAAATACTTAATGGAGCCTCCGCTGATGTAATGTATCACCATCCAGCATTGCAAGGAAAGGCTCAGTCTTGTCCAATGCAGAATGAGCCTGAAAATCTGATGTGATTCCAATGGGAATGAGCCTGAAAATGTTATAAAGAGGGCCATCGAAGCCGAAATCGTTCAAAATAAGGTGTTATGATCACAATGAACGATTCCAAGCTAGATAGCCCTGATGCTATCAGAACATTTTTGACGGGTGCTGACAAGGTTGAGTTTACAGTCAGTAAAGAGCAACGCTATGAATGGATAGCGGGTACATTAAAACGGACGGGGTATTTTTTATTACGAAAAAAAGAAAAGGTCGTGATAAAGGAATACTTGTTACGAGGTGCGGGGTATTCGCGTTCCCAGCTAACAAGGCTCATCCAGCAGTATAAAACCCAGCATTGGATTGGCAAGAGGAGTCATTCTAAAGCAACCTTTCCAACCCGTTATACTCGTGAGGACATTTTATTGTTGGTTAAAACGGATGAGCTGCATCAGCAATTGAGTGGTTCAACCACGAAAAAATTATTTGAACGCGCTTATCATGTGTATGGTGATGAAGCATACGTTCGCTTGGCCACTATCTCGGTTGCCCACCTTTATAATTTGCGTAAAAGTACGTTCTACCAACGTCAACGGCGTCATTTTACGAAAACCCAATATACAGCAGTAGATATTGGTGAGCGTCGCAAACCGCAGGCGAACGGCAAACCAGGCTATATTCGGATTGACACGGTCCATCAGGGCGATTTAGACAAAGTGAAGGGGGTTTATCACATTAATGCAGTGGATGAAGTAACCCAGTTTCAGGTTGTTATCAGTGTTGAGCGCATCAGTGAAAATTATTTAATTCCTGTGCTAGAGGAGCTTATAGAGGCTTTTCCATTCAAGGTTATTAATTTTCATTCGGACAATGGCAGCGAGTATATCAACAAGAGGGTTGCCCAATTACTCAATAAGCTTCATGTTGCGTTTACCAAATCACGCGCCAGGCATTCAAATGATAACGCACTGGTTGAGACTAAGAATGGCTCTGTAGTAAGGAAGTACTTGGGTTATGTCCATATCTCACAGAAATGGGCCCCTGTGATTAATGAATTTAACCGAAACTACTTAGTACCCTACTTAAATTACCATAGGCCCTGCCATTTCCCAGAAGTGAGTGTGAATGCCAAGGGAAAGGAAGTTAAAAAATACCCCTATAAAAACATGATGACGCCCTATGAGAAACTAAAATCACTCGAGCATGCGCAGCAGTACTTAAAAGAAGGGTTCAATTTTGAAGCATTAGAGCAGATTGCTTTGAGCTGTACTGATTTGCAAGCGGCCCAAAAGCTGCGCCAAGCACAAAGAAAGATGTTTCAAATTATTTTTAAGAAGCCCTCAATGCGTGAAGCAGACCTTGACTCCTAGGTCAGGCTATCGACATTTAAGAGGCCCCAAATGTGACTAAAGAGTATGGCGCCTCTCAACCTCAGGCTTTTAGAGTTTAGAAATAAAGTAATGTAAAATATAAAGTAACATATAAGTAACATTACATGATAAATAACGTTACTTATAAGTTACTTCTGTGAACCATTACCACTCAACAAGGTATGATGGTTATTTAAACCCCCTCATCCGCCCTTTGGGCACCTTCTCCCCAGGGAGAAGGAAAAGGAATCTATCGATAACATGTGAGCAAACTGATGGATAACCTGGCGCAGTAAACTGCGCTACAGGCTACCCACAGCTTGCATCACAAGTTATCGACAGATGGGCTCGTTTTAATACAAATAACAATTTCTTATTTTAAGGTCTTTTGATAGAATCTTGTTGTCTAATTAACCATCTCGATTTCGGCCTAGTTCAGGCTCATTTCTGGATTAGAAAATACTGGCTCAGCAACTGATAACTGAGCCAGAATAATGCTTATCACTTGTTTAGGGAATCACACAATATTCCGCCACAGTAAAAAACAAAACACACGCTAATGAAGGCTGTGGATGACCCTATGGGGCGTGTGGATAAGACTATGGACGAAATGTTGATAACGAAAAGATGTTATCAACATTATCGACCACAGCCTTATCCACACTTCACCCACAACCAAATTAATTTTGATTACAATAACAATAAATGATATTATTTTAAACAAAATAAAAACAAAACATCCCTTTAACTTAGTGACGACTTCGGCACTATTTCAGGCTCATTCTTGGATTGGAAAATACTCAGCCATCGAAGAATGTTTGTGATTCAGATTATCCGCTCCCTAACGGTCGCGTCTCGGATCGAATTGTAAACAGGCCCTTTTAACTGAATCCCTGGAATTGCTATTGATTGGTAAGGCTACTGATGATTCAATATCTATCTCAATCAGAGAGTTGTAGCTCCCCAGGTATGTCATTCAGGAGATCCCTCACTTCGTTCGGGATGACGAGGGGTTCGGGATGACGAGGGGTTCTGGATGACGTGGGGAGTTACAGAAAGTTAATATTTAAAAGGAGGTTAGTTATGCCGTTTAACGCAACGAATACCACTGCTTCAGGGAACAGTAGCGTTCCTAATGCGTCTGATTTTACACCGCAAAATCATGCTTCTGCCTCTACACCGCAAGGTGGTGCTTCTGCAGGTATTGCTCTTGGACAAGGAACTGCAGAAAACTTTTGGCTTGGAGTTGGAAAGGGGTTAAGAGATAAATGGGATTATTTAAACAAACGCTTTTGGGGTACCACGTCTTCACCTTCTCCTGAAGAAATTGCACAAAGACAAGAGGCTATTTATGTAGCTGGTTTAAAAGAATGCATTCAACATTTAAAATCTGCTCTCGAAAATGTTCGAAAAAATCCTAATGATCCCGCAAGTTTAGGAAAAATTGATGAACTGGCCCAGCATTATACGGCTTATGTAAATTTTGCTCCTACTATGGAATTGAACCTTTATCAACAGCAATTTTTTCAGCCTATCATGGAGGAGGTAAAGCGATTACCTGACCGAAATTTAAAACGAAAATTAAAAATGTTGTTGCCTGTATTATCAATAGATATTCCGGTGCAAGAACATAGAAAAATGGATTCTTCAGGGCAAGATGAGGAATATAGTATAGCGCTTTCTCAATCCTACTATGATGAAGGAAATGCTTTCAAAAAAACCTCTGAATCGTCCTCTTCAGAGAAAAAGCGCTCGATAGAACAAACACAATTCCCAGCCGTTTTCGATTTAAGTACATTGAATGGCAGTAATGGTTTTAGCGTGCCTGGAATAGTGAGCACTGGATATTTAGGTATTTCTGCTGGCTGCGCAGATCTGAATGGCGATGGTTTTGATGATTCAGTGGTGGCGGCTTGGAATACAAATTCAAAAACTGGCATCGCTTATGTGATTTTCGGCAGTAGCAGAGGGTTTTCTGCCCAATTTGATTTGAGTACCCTCAATGGCAGCAATGGCTTTAGCATACCGGGGGTTGCGATTGGGGGAAGTTTAGGTAATACGCTCAGCAGCGCAGGCGATGTGAATGGCGATAATGTTACGGATCTAGTGCTCGGGGCTTTCCTTGCAAATTCAGCCTATGGCGCCAGCTATGTGATTTTTGGCAATCGCAGTGGATTTCCTGCCGTATTTAATTTGAGTACCTTAAATGGTAGCAATGGCTTTAGCGTAGCGGGAATTGCGAGTGGAGGATATTTAGGTACTGCTCTCGGCAGCTGCGATTTGAATGGCGATAATGTTTCGGATTTAGCGCTCGGGGCTTTCCTTGCAAACTCAGGCAATGGGATTGTTTATGTGATTTTTGGGAGGAGCAGTGGATTTCCTGCCCAATTTAATTTGAGTACCCTCAATGGCACCAATGGATTTAGTGTGCCGGGAATCGTGGTTTCTGGGGCGTTAGGCACTAATAGCTGTGCGGATGTGAATGGCGATGGTGTCCCCGATTTGGTGCTGGGGGCCTACAACTCAGGCTATATGGGATTGCTTATGTGATTTTTGGCAGGAGCAGTGGATTTCCTGCCCAATTTAGTTTGAGTACCCTCAATGGCACCAATGGGTTTAGCGTACCGGGAATCGCGAGTGGTGGAAATTTAGGTATTTCAGTCAGCAATGTAGATATAAATGGTGATGGGGTCTCCGATTTGGTGCTGGTGGCATACAACTCAGGCAATGGGATTGCTTATGTGATTTTTGGGAGGAGCAGTGGATTTCCTGCCCAATTTGATTTGAGTACCCTCAATGGTACCAATGGCTTTAGGATACCGGGAATCGCGAGTGCTCTAAATTTAGGTACTCCTGCCGCCAGTGCGGGCGATGTGAATGGCGATGGTATCCCCGATTTGACGCTGGGGGTTGACCCTGCAAACTCAGGCAATGGGGTTATTTATGTGATTTTTGGGAGGCGCAGTGGATTTCCTGCTCAATTTGATTTGAGTACCCTTAATGGCACCAATGGCTTTAGCGTGCCGGGAATCGCGAGTGCTGGGAGTTTAGGTGCTTCTGTCGCTTTGGGTGATGTGAATGGCGATAAGGTTGCTGATTTGGTGCAGGGGGCTACGGGGGTCTCCGGAGGTAATGGGGCCGGTTATGTGATTTTTGGACGAAATACATTTTTTACACCGATTCCGACTCCAACTCCGACTCCAACTCCAACCCCAACGGAAGATACATTCAACATCACGGCCATTAATCTCGCCGTTCAACTCAATGCAACCACACTGATAACTCCGGAAACATTGCAAATTACATATACCGGAACAATTCAAAATAATCTTGATCTTTCAGTTAGTTCTGTTCAAGGAGGCTATTTTACACTGGTCAATAGCTCCACTCCCATCATCAATTTTACATACTCTCAAGTGAAAAATTCCCAAATTCAATTTGTAAGCAATAGTACTACGCCACCTAATATCACTTGGGACATTCATGGGAAACTGTACCATACTCTGGCCACTCTGTTTAATACGTCGCCGTCTAATAATTCAACATCGTTATTTTGGGTTTGGCTCACTGTTGGTGTAGTGGGAGGAGTGATTACTGCAGCAGCGGCAGCAACATTCGCTTGGTATAAGCTGGAATTTGAGCCGCAACAAAAGAAAAGGGTTGCGCGTTATGGGGAGAACTATGACTATGGGGAGCCGAATCAATCGGGGGGTGCGGACGAGCAACAGCCTGAGTACCACAACATGAACATGGGGCCATAGCATACATAGGGCCTGTTTACATTGCTACTCTGCTGGCCAGGAAGAATGTCCACTTATTGAAGGATTGATATTTACAGTGTCATATTGTGCTTATATCATGTCGATTTCATTTGCAGAGATAGCATGCAAAATTAAGCTTAAAAAGCTTGAACTGAGTATTTCATCGCGGGAATTGTTCAAGCGATTTCATCCAGTTGAAAATATTGAAATAATCAACATTGGCGTAAATGAATGGCAAAAAAATTAGTGCAAACGCTTAGTCAAAGGTATCCAAATACCGTTTTCTTACTTTATTCGTATTTCTCTACATTAGGTGAAATGTTATTGAATCTTTCCCCCCCATTTTTACGGAACTTTATATTTAAGCTACGCCTCGGAAAATTCGAGGGTCTTAGGGGGCTGACCAAAAATTTCTATTAATAAACAATAGGATATCTCAAAAGACACCTTTATTTATGTTCTTAAAAGCCATTTTTAAATCCAAAAATAGCTTTTAAGAACATAATGATTATAGTGGGTCAAGAAATTCAGACCACGAAAGTGAGGTAAATAAGATATAATTCTCGCCGCACACTAAGGACAATAGAATGAGCGAGAAGCGTAAAAGATACACAGCAGCCGAAATGCAGTGGTCTAATATGACTGGACACTTTTATAGGTTAAAATATCAACCAATAGGAGTGTATAGAAATGAATCAAAGAAAGAAACCGTACTACAGTTTGGAGTTTAAACAAGATGCTGTACAACTAGTCTTGTCTAAAGGATATAGTATTCAGGAAGGAGCAACCAGTCTTAGAGTTTTCCAATATGAAATGAGTCTGAAGGGTGTCCCGTAATTCCAACATGAAATGAGTCTGGACACTCGATAAATAGTCTTCATGATCAACGGATGAAAACGATCATGAATATAGACAAGTTAACAGTATCAGAAATGGGATTATTTTTAGATGGTAGCCAAACGATTGCATTTGCTATTGCCTCTACAAAGGATGAGCGCTATAAATTCGTAGACGGTGTATTAAAACGCTATTCATATAGACAGCTCAAGCGCAATGAGAAAGGAACTGTTATTCGGTTTTTAGAAAGAATCACAGGATACTCTAGGCAGCAGCTTAGACGGATGATTCAACGTTACACGGAGTGTGGTAGTGTAAGGCGCTACCAAAGGACTGACAATGGATTTGAGTGTATTTATACGCCTGGGGATGTGGTCTTGTTGGCCCAGTTAGATCAACGACATGCTACACCCAATGGGTTTATGGTGAAGAAGCTATGCGAGCGTGCATATAATTGTTTCGATGAAAAAAGCTATGAACGCTTATCTAGGATATCGGTGGCGCATATTTATAATTTGCGGAAATCTTCAGGCTATAGGAAATATAGATGCCATTATGAAAAAACAAAAAGTCAGAAAGGGGTTCATATAGGCGAACGCAGAAAGCCACAGGCCAACGGAAAGCCTGGTTATATCCGTATTGACACAGTGCATCAGGGCGACTTAGATGGCTGTAAAGGGGTCTATCATATTAACGCAGTGGATGAAGTGACTCAGTTTGAGGTAGTCATTAGCGTTGAAAGGATTTCTGAGCATTATCTACATCCCGTCCTCGAAACACTTCTAGCAACATTTCCATTCAAAGTACTAAATTTTCACACAGACAATGGCGGGGAGTATGTGAATAAAACCGTCGCAACATTATTAAGTAAGTTATTGATTGAATTTACAAAATCAAGGCCAAGGCATTCAAATGATAATGCCTTAGCGGAAGGAAAAAATGCTGCTGTTGTACGCAAAATTTTTGGATACACCCATATCCCACAACGATATGCTGTTCGTATTAATGAGTTTAATCAAAACGCTCTAAACCTATACGTGAACTACCATCGCCCCTGTCTCTATCCAACTATCACTATTGATAAAAAGGGAAAAGAGCGAAAAAAATATGAATATAAAGATATGATGACACCCTATGAAAAATTTAAATCTATCCCAGAAGCAGAACAGTATTTAAGGGCTGAGGTGACCTTCAAAATGCTGGATGACATTGCCAATAAGATGACAGATAATGAGGCTGCTGATTACTTACAACAGCAACGTACGCTATTATTTAAGCACATTACCGAGGATAGCAAAAAACAGCTCCCCGTTTCTTAAATAAATTTTAGTGTGTAGGAAGCAAGCCTATGGATATGTGGACGCGTCCTTCGGAGCAGCCAGCGCCCTCCGGGACGTGTGGACAAGCCATGGATAACGCAAAAAGACGCGTTCTCCACAGCTTGACCACACTCGCTGGCTTCGCGACCACATACCCACAGGCTCAATAACAAATTTTTATAAAAATTAATAACAAAAAATGAAGACTATAAGAACAATGTGTATTTAATTATCATATTCGTTCAGACTCATTTTGAAATTAGAAAACACTGTCTCGGTGTATCCCTAAATTGATCGGCAAAAAAATGATCAATGCAGATTTGTCCTTTAATTTGGCTGTTTTTAGCTAACAATCAAACAAAAACGGTTGGTTTCAAGTTGAGTTTGTCATTTTTACTCGCATTTTCGAAAAATAAATCATAAATCTGTTCTCGCAGACCAAACCGATCCATCCCCTCTCCAGCGTGTGTAGCGTGGCGGGGGGGTTAGGGTGAGGGGGGTTAAAAACAGGTCGCGTTAGCGACACCAGCTTATGATGTATTAACAACACATATCCCCATTCCACTGCGTAGCTTGGCAATTTTGTTTCTTATCAATTGCAGCAGTATACAACAATGACCTCCAACCCGAACATAGATGCGCCTTGCATGATGAATAACGCGCCCTGGCAATTGTATGATATGAAATCGTAATGCCTTCATTTTGCTTTCTTTCAAGTCTTTTGGTAGTGCCGTAATCTGCATTAACCGATTCAGATTAAACGATAACACCATCATCGCCCACCATGCCGCATTTGCCCCAAATAAATTTGAGGGTAATTGACCGCCAGCCAACCCTTCTTTTTGCGTGCTATGCACGTGCTCGCTTTTACCGCAACGCTTGCGGTGCCATTGAATCAAATCAGAACCATCGATGTCGCGATTAGTGACAACCGCAAATAATTTATACCTCACGTCGTCTAATTTAATCGTTTGAAACGCTAAATCCAATTCATCATCATTTTTAGTTTTCGATGGTTTCATGGCTTCCCGTATGGCTAAATAGCGATAACTGGCTTTGCTTCTTACTGCCCAGTCCGGCACAAAACAAATATCAGCCCACTCCTGATTCGTTTTTATTTTGTTACCATCGGCATCCTCTTGGTAAATGGGATGCCAATGTTTCTCATCAAGAGATAAGGCTTCTTTTTTAATCCCAGCACCGACACGCGCCGCAATGGCAAATGGAATAACGCCAAAACGAGTGTCACTACCTTCTGCACAATAACGTATCAAATCTTCTTGATAGCCAGCACTATCAGAGCGTAAATGCACGTGTTTCACATCGGATGGCAAGAGCGCCATCGCTTCTTTCAAAATACGCAATTGATCAAAACCGGCATTGACGTTGCCGTCACGGAACTCACTGTGTAATAAAATACCGTGTTCTGCCCAGTAGGTATTGAAGGGTTGGTAAGCTTTATACCCTTTGTAACAATACAGTGCCTTCCGTTTGTACGTGTTAGTCAGCGTTGCATCCTGATCTAATGTCGCAATAGTCGATGGTGATTGCTGTTGAACGCATGCGACCAGGGGTTTATTCAAGCCAATTAATGCGCTCAGTTTATCATTTGGTTTAGGAATAAACGCCTCACCCTCCGCACGATTTTTTTCTTCCTCGGGTGAATGAAATTGGGGTAAATAACGATGAATCGCCGCATTGGACGGTAAGCCACGGCTTTTTGCCTTTCTCCATCGCCGTTCTAAAGCTCGTCGTTCTTTGCGTTTCACTCCATGGGTACTCAATTGCAGCAGCAACGTCCTTAACCCCGAATCATTTTCAAGGCGTTCGATATCACTAATACAGTCACCACCAGCCAGATTTAATAACACTAAAGACAGAATCATCTCAGCATCAGTCCATCCTCGCACCTTCGTCTTTAGCGTTTCATTGATATGTTGAACGAGTCCACTTTGACTGGCAAGTTCCAAATAGAGTGGTAAACCAGCAAATCCTGTTAATCCTGACTGATTTTTTTCAGATTGATACTGGAATGGTAATCCGCCCTGTGTCATGATCATTTTCGCTCCCTTGTTTCACCCAGTGGGTGAATCGTTTTTTCGCGAAAATAATTCTATCTCATTGATCTAATGAAGCAATGAGAGCTCCTCAATTTATTTTGGTGACATATTCAGGTATCAGAAAGTGCATTAAGGAAATGGGTAAGAGCAGAAGAAGGTGGTAATCAAAATAATAATTCTATAACTGGTAATGCATTGACTTTAAGTGAGCATGACGAGTTACTGCGGTTAAGGAAAGAGAATATCAAGCTTAAAATGGAGCGAGAAATATTAAAAAAGGCCGCCGCTTTCTTTGCTCAAGAACAACGATAAGATGTCAATTTATCAAAGAGCAAGAGAAAGCTTATCCAGTTAAAATATTATGTAAAGTTATGCAGATAAGTCGTAGCGCTTATTATAATTGGCGTAGCTGCGGTCCTATCGTGCCAAATGAAGAAGAGGCCTTGGTTAAAGACAAGATAAGAGCCCTATTCAAGAGAAGCAGGAACACTTATGGAAGCAGGCGCATAGTCAAAGCGATGAAAGAAGCGGGCATTGAAATTGGTCGCTTTAAAAGCAGAAAGCTAATGGAACAACTTGGACTGGAAGCTCGTTACCTAAGAAATATAGGACAACAACCGATAGCAATCATAAGTTAGCGCTTGTCCCTAATATACTGTGTCGTCAGTTTAACCCTACTAGACCAAACCAGGTATGGACAACGGATATCAGTTATGTTTGGACATTGGAGGGCTTTATACAAATAGCAACAGTAATGGATCTATATTCGCGCCAAATTGTGGGTTGGGCTATTGATGACCATATGAAAATTCGTTATGCCTGCAAGCATTGGAGATGGCTTATTGGCGAAAAAAACGAGAGTCGGGGTTATTACACCATTCTGATCGTGGCAGTCAGTATGCGAGCAATGACTATAGAGAGCAATTAAAGCGAATGGGTATGCGACAAAGTATGAGTCGTAAAGGCAATTGTTGGGACAATTCCGAAAGAAAGTTCTTTAGGAGCCTAAAAAATGAATGTCTAAACTATGAAAGGCTTGCTAATAAAGCGATGGCAAAATTATGCATTCTTGACTATATCGCCTTTTATAATGGGCAAAGAATAAATTCGACTTTAGCCTACAAAACGCCATTAGCTTATGGAGGAATTTTATCGCAAAGCAGCTTAAATGCTCAAGCAGGAGCGCCAGGATGGCGCGGGCTTGAGTAGTCGACAAACCGCGGAAGCGGTGCGTCAGTAGGGAGGAATTTTGTAAAGAAAAAAATTTTAAAAAGTGTCCTAAATCATTGACCATTACAGAAAAGGCTAAAATAGCATTGGAGGCGATCAGGAGCGAGCACACATTGGCACAAATCAGCTCAAAATATGGGTGTTCATACGACCCAAATAAATACATGGAAAAAACAGGCAGTCGCATTATTGCCGGATGTATTTAGTGATAAAAACAAGCAAGAAGCAACAGATCATGAAAAGCAACTGGCTGAATTATATGAGCAAATTGGTCGCCTAAAGGTTGAAAATGATTTTTTAAAAAAAAAGTCTGAGTTGTTCCGTGAATGAGAGGCGCAGCTGGATTGAGGTAGATAATGCATTGCTGTCAGTTCGCCAGCAATGCGAGATACTGAATGTAGGGTGATCCAGCATTTATTATGTGCCATGCCCCAAGGTGCCCAGCGAGGGTCAATTGAATTTACTAAGGCTAGTTGATGACTGGACTTTGGACAAACTTCGATCTGAACGGGCCCGGGCCCGTGGGCGAGCCCGAGCCCGCCCGAGCTCCGAACAGTGATAAGTTACAATCAAATCCAGATTATTAGCAATATTCCAGCATAACAACGCGCAATCTGCACTATTTATTGACTATTTTATCTTGATTATGCAATGATTTTTTCATCAAGAGCCGTGTTTTTCCACTTTTTAACGATAGGATGGCGCATGCGTTTTACCTGAATGTTCCCCGCTTGTCGTCCAAGGGATTTTTTTCGGGGTTTGGGTGGTTGAGCTGGTGTCCCAATCATTCGAATAATTCGTTCAAAATCATTTTGCACTTGTGTTGGTTGCTTTATAGTTTCATTATACATGAAGAACATTATCGCTTAGCCAGAGATTTACTTATTCGCATTGTTATGATGTTGACTAAAATGGCGCAAAAAGTAGATTAGCCGGAGCTCGGGCGGGCTCGGGCTCGCCCACAGGCCCGGGCCCGTTCAGATCGAAGTTTGTCCAAAGTCCAGTGATGAAATTTATACAAAGCATCCATTTTTTGGTACGAGACAAATGAGTGATTATATTACCTTGCATAAGTATCCTTGTGGACGGCACGAAACGCGCTGGGCGTATGAGCAACTTGGTTTGAAATCCGTTGCTCCCGGCCCCCATACAAGTAAGCCACATCCAGAGCATACGATTTATCCTTACTTGCTCAATGATGTTGAGATTGTAGGGCCTTGCCAGGTATTCAGCACCGATATAACCTACATCAGGCTCCAGCGTGGTTTTGTGTATTTGATGGCAATTATAGATTGGTACAGTCGATACGTACTGGATTGGCAATTGAGTATCAATATGGAGGCTGAATTTTGTATTGAGACACTTGAGGGAGTCTTAGAGCATTCAAGCTGCGATATATTCAATACCGATCAAGGGTCGCAGTTTACAAGCACAGGCTTCACAGACGTCCTTAAAAAAGGCAATATACGTATCAGCATGGACGGCAAAGGACGCTGGGCGGATAATATTTTTGTTGAACGTCTCTGGCGCTCCACAAAGTATGAATGTGTGTATTTACATGAATGGGAAAACGTAGCGGCTGCAAGGGATGGCCTGAGAGAATACTATCAGTTTTACAATGAGGAAAGGCCTCACCAAAGCCTCGGAGGACTTACTCCGGGTGCAGTTCATCGACAAATTTTTAACTAAAATGATGCGCTATCGCGCAATGTGGTCAAAATGGGGCTCCGCCCCAAACCCCGGGATATTTATAGACGCGATTCGTCTACTCGGGGCAATGGATAAGGGCAGCATTGCCGCCCTAGATCGCGTCACGGTCATCGGCGTCCCCGCCTGCACCGTGACGTTATACTAACAGAAACTGAGTGAGAAATTATATCTTAATTTTTTACTAAAATGGTCTAGATTTTTCGCCCGCTTTAGATTTTTTGCCAATAAACACGGTGCTTAGGAAAATTTTTTTTGAAAAAGCTCTGAACCAATGATTTTATTTTCAGTCCAGAGAGGTTCTCTGGGTAGCGTGTTTTCTTTCAATATTTCCTCTATCAATAGTGGATGATTATCTCTAAACTCTTTAATGGACTGATACCCTAAAAGCTCAAGTACCCCGTTTATTGAAAGCACTTGATATCGTTGTTTGCCATAAAATAGTTCATAATAACCGCAAAACTCCCAATGAAGGGGATTGTGAACTCTACCAGTCCGAACCATATTTAAATCAATATAAATAAAACAACGATGAAAATACTCACCAGCTTCAACAATAGAGACGTGATACCTGTCTTCCCAAAAAGCCCCATTTCTCTTTTTTCTCAGGTTGTACTCTTGAGCAGTTCGTCCGGCAACTAACTGCATGGATGAAGGTATGATATCTTCAGTTGTACACATTACCAATAAATGAATATGATTTGATGTAATCATATAATTTAAAACACAAAATCCATACCGTTTCCTTGCTTGATAAAGCCAGTATCGATATCGCTCTCTATCTTGTCTAAATTTTAATAAAAACTCACGTTTGTGACACCTGTGTGTTATGTGAAACACTTGTCCAGGTTCAAATATCCTGCTTGCTCGAGGCATGTTATTCCTAGTATTTGGACTTGAAGCTGCGATTATATTTTTCTGTTCTAGAAAAGCAAGGTTAAGTTTACGCGATATAAATTAGAAGCCATTTTTAATCTTAAAAATAGCTTCTAAAGATGGAAATCAGGATTTTTTATAAGGTATGCTATTGTTTATAAAGAACATATTTTGGTCTGACCCCTATATCAGGCTTTAGATATTGCACCTGATAGTTTAAGGATTTGTTTAAAGATCATTACTAATTTTATTACCCACATTACAGGCATTGGATTGATAATTAATGGAATAAATAAATACTTAACCGGAAATTGGTTGTTATTTAATCATTCTTACAATGTGAATGTGGTACGAGATGCCCGAATTAACTTTCTTAATGAAATAACAGGTGATCAGGGACCATCGCAAATGTAACAAAACGTTATTCCAGAAAGACAGGGATTTATACAGCATTCGGCGTACGTATCTATGTGATGGCTCCAATCACCTATGAAGCCATTGCGAATTTACAGCAGTTTAAAGACTTAACCAATATTATTAAGAATTAAATCGTTTAACGAAGGAAAATATTTTATGCATTTTTATCTTGTTGATGTTTTTGCCGAAAAGAAATATCAAGGAAATCAACTCGCTGTTTTGATTCCACAGCATAAAATATCTGCCGCAGAGATGCAAAAAATTGCTAAAGAAATTAATTTTTCTTAGACAACATTTATCCTGTCAAATAAAAATTCTAATGGGGGGTATGACGTTCGTATTTTCACTCCTGATGTGGAGATCCCATTTGCAGGCCATCCTACTCTTGGTACAGCTTTTATAATCTCTAACATGCTGGAAAAAAGCGAAAACGAACGAATCCTATTGAATCTCGGTGTTGGACAGATACCTGTTACAATTATGCAAGACGATAGAAGCGAATTGTGGATGGAACAAAAGGAACCCAATTTCGGGACAATTATTCAGCCTGAGATAATTGCTGAAATCTTGCATATCAATGAAGCAGATATTAATACAAGCTACCCTATTCAAATAGTTTCTACCGGGCTTCCCGCTGTTAGAACACTTGATGCGGTTAGAAAATGTGTGATAAACCATGAAAAATATCAAACGTTCCTTGATGAGGTTATTAGGGCTAACTTACTTGTATTTGCTCCAGACGTTCAAAAGCAAGAAAATGACTTACATGTGCGCGTATTTATGGATGACAAAGGTTTTTTTGAAGATCCAGCAACAGGAAGTGCTAATGGAAACTTAGCTTGTTATCTTTTGGAGCATAATTTTTTCCACGCCAACAGGGTAAATCTACGAATAGAGCAAGGGTATGAAATTCATCGGCCTTCTCTAATTAAAATTAAAGCGGAGAAGATTAGAGAAAAACTCCGTATCCAGGTCGGGGGTAAAGTGTTCTTTGTAGCAAGTGGAGAGTGGCTTTAATACGATTAAATGAATGATTTTTTTGATGGGTAGCGGGTGTGTTACAAAGTAATTAACGAAACGAGTACTATTATGACGGTTTTAGAAAGAATTGAATATTTAGAGCAAGAAGCCGCTGCACTTGGATTGCAATGGGAAACTAAAGATCAAATCATGGCACAAATTCGCAGTGAGTGTTTAGAGATTGAGGCACATTTGAAGTCACCCGAAGGAAGAGAAGCGCTGCAGGACGAAATAGGCGATCTGCTACACGCAGCCTTTTCTTTGTGCGTATTTTGCAATTTTCGATGTGCATGCAAATCAAGTCTGATAGTCATATCACCAATTCACGATATTAAATATAAAACTCATCCTGTTTTGATTCATCATCAAATAATGCCATCAAATCGAATAATAATAACTGGGTTTCATTAATTAAAAAATCTTTAAATTTTGCTTTCTTCAACGTTCTTTCTTGAACATCTAGTGGAATAAAACGTGACAGTTCATTATGGAAACCTTCGCTGTAGATAATTTTCTCCATACTTGCAATCGTGTTATCAAGTTTGGCAGGATAATCAGTAATCTTATAATCATGAATTTTGGATAAAATGAATTTTTTATCCATTTGGGCTCCACGTTGCTTCAGCCAACGTAAATCCCAAATGTCTCTGTGACGTACATATCGGGTTGTATTGACCAAAGAGATTAACTTATCAGCCATAATTTCATCCAGACTTTCAGTCATTATAAGAACATCACCATAACCGTCAGGTAAAAAATCATAATTAGCATTTAAAGCCTGAGGCGCTCTTGTATATGCAGGAATATTACACACCTCAATTTTAATTTTTTGTTTTGGCAAGTCTTTTCGGGTGAGTGATGTTGTAATGGCAATTTGCCATTTATCAACTTTGATGTCTTGGTACTTGGGTTCGCTGGACATTTCTGAGGGTTCTTTTACTGAAACTTCCAAGCCGTATCGGGAAGCGATATAGCTTTCGATACAATCTTTAATATCCATTAGCTGTGACGTGGTGAAATCATAGCCTCCAGCAAAGTCGAGATCTTCACTAAATCGTGAAGAGCCATAACATAACCGAAGCGATGTGCCGCCTTGAAAGGTTAGTTTATCCAGTAATCTCTGTTTATCCAACGCAAAGAGCAAATCGTAGTGTAACAGTTCTTTTTCGATCACAGGCCTCATATGGGAAAAGCCTTCCTCTCGCATGGCAAGCTCTACCAATAAATTAAAATCTTCTCGGTTTATGGGGGTGGGTTTAATCATGCTAATTCTTCTATATTAACTAAATTCATATTACGGCCAACACGCTTTAAGTCCCGTAAGGCTGCTTGTTTAGAAGCGATCCTAAGCGGTCGTTCATTGATCTTGGTAGTATTTTTGAGAATATCTTTGACCGTGCGTTTAGTATGTGTAAACTCAATAACACCATAGGCTGTGTTGTAGATGCCTTTTCGGCCAGTGGTCATAATTGTTATTCTATCAATGGGGATTTGTGAGATAACACCATATTCTGACAAGATGGATTCTAAACTGACATAATTATACTCGCCTCGTCGCAGTGTTTTTGCAATACGCTCAATGGTATAGCTGTCAAATTGCCTGGCCTCTTCATTAACGTATACATTCCGGCAGGCACGCTTAAGTAGCCCTGATTTTATCAGCCGTTTTAGTCCTTCATTGAAAGTTTTAAAGGAGTCTTCTGGGAAAATTTTATGTAGATCATGATTAGAAAAGACATATTTGTCTTGTCTATCCTGTTCTCTCAGTACATTAATAGCGTGTTCTTTATTCATACGTGTAATTAAGTGGACGTTTATACCATATTATTATAGCATATCTGTCTACTTAAAGCGATTATTTAATTAAGTATACGAAAATTCTATATTAATATAGTATTTCTGTATACTTGAATCTTGGCTCATGTTAAGAAAATTCAATTTTTTTAACATGAGAAGTCGGATAAGTTAAATTATTTGAGTATTGTTAACATGACGTTAAATTAAGGCTATGTCTCTATGCGCAGAATTCTATTAATCAGCGATACTCATGGAAATTTGGATATCATCAATCAAAAGGTGGCTGAAACCAATGCTGATATGGTTATTCATGCCGGTGACTTTGGATTTTACGATGATCAGAGTATTCACCGCCTCAATCCCAGAGAGTTGCGATTATTGATATGTCATTCTCCAGTTTGGCGGCAATATAAAGTTGACAAGCAAACCAAGAAGGAAATTTTTATTGAGATTGTAAAAAAACATAAATTATTAGGAGATTTTCCAGATTGCATTTCAGGTAAAAAACAATTCTCCGTTCCTGTATATGCTGTTTGGGGAAATCATGAAGATGTGCAAGTATTGAAACAATTAAGAACGGATCTGCAAATTAATAATTTGCATTTGCTTGATGAGCATCATTTTTATGAATTTCATTATGGAGAGAATCTTGAATTCTCCTTGTATGGCTTGGGTGGTAATTTTCTTGCTAGCAAAAAGTTATTTGATCAGCCAATTGCTGGTAAAGGAGGAAAAGTTTGGTCGACATTACATCAATTTGGTGTTTTATATAAGCAGATTAAAAACAAAGATAAGCCTTCTATATTTGTATCTCACGTGAGCCCCGGTAAAGAGCCTTTACTCTCACGGCTAATATCACATTTTATGCCAAATTTCTGGATTAGTGGTCATATGGGTGCACCTTTTACTTGTATTTGGAACCAATTTACCATTCGTGAGATGAATGAATCACTAGATTGGCTAGAAATTGATATTGATTTTGTTAAAGAGCAATATCAACAAGGCAATCTCACCGAAGAAGCAGCATTAGCTTTTGAGCTTATTAAAAAGCCTATCTCTAAGGACGATTCTTGGTATAAAAAATTGTGGAATATTAATCTGCCAGATACTAAAGATGGCCATGCACTCTTAATTGTGAAGGATAATAAATTTTCATTAGAAACATATTCAAATGGACTCAAGTTAACATAATGAAATTTTTTTAACATGATAAAAGTCACGCTCAAAAATATAAACTAGCGTATTGCAGGCATTTCCTTTCATTTCGCACCATTCAAGAACAAACTCCTTGTATTGCTCATCTCTATATTTGTACCAATTATCAGCAATTCCAAGAAAAATAACAGTGTCCTTAAATCTTCTAAAAGCACCTTTGCCACTTAATGCGATTAAAAGTTTATCTTGGTTGTGCTGGTCTGTTAGTGAATGAGCAAAATCTTCCATTATTTTATATTCATCGAGATCGTCCTGTGAGGGTAGCTCGATAAAATTTGAGTCATCTTCAAAGTAGGATTTTGCCAGCTTTATATTTTCTTCCATCCATTTCGGGTAATCATCATCACCCTCTTCTACTAGGGAAAGTTCTTCTATCATACCTTCGGTTACCTTTTACTTTGAGTCAACGGGGCTGCTTAGAACCAACGGATTTTTAATTTATCGCTTCTCATTTTTTGGAGTATAAATTTGTCAAATTGGCATTTAAATGATTTTAATGAGTAAAAACATGTGCTAGAAATGGCTCCTAATGCAGGTATAATTAAACTGGAATCCCGAAAAAGTCCCGAAGTGGATTTTTAGGGGGTTAGGGTATCAAAGTGTAACTTATTGATTTTACTGGCTTTAATTGGTGGGCCCACTAGGACTTGAACCTAGGACCAACGGATTATGAGTCCGCTGCTCTGACCAACTGAGCTATGGGCCCGAAGGGAGCTGCCATTGTAATTGCTAAAATGGTTTATTGCCACAAAATTATTATGAGGCCGATTCATTGTTAGCTAATTACTTTTCGTCCCCTTCAAGGAAGCTGCGTAGTTTTTCAGAACGGGATGGGTGGCGTAGTTTACGTAATGCTTTTGCTTCGATTTGACGGATTCGTTCGCGTGTCACATCAAATTGTTTGCCTACTTCTTCTAGCGTATGATCAGTATTCATCTCTATACCAAATCGCATGCGTAGTACTTTTGCTTCTCTTGGCGTTAGTGTTTCCAGGATTTCTAGGGTTGCTTCGCGTAAGCCTTCAGCTGTTGCACAGTCAATTGGTGATTCGATATTGATATCTTCAATAAAATCACCTAGATGAGAGTCATCATCATCGCCAACAGGCGTTTCCATGGAAATCGGTTCTTTAGCAATTTTTAACACTTTACGGATTTTGTCTTCGCTCAGCTCCATTTTTTCAGCCAATTCTTCAGGGGTTGCCTCACGGCCTGTTTCCTGCAGAATCTGGCGTGAAATACGATTGAGTTTATTAATCGTTTCAATCATATGAACTGGGATGCGAATGGTGCGAGCTTGATCAGCAATGGATCGAGTAATTGCTTGCCGTATCCACCAGGTAGCATAAGTCGAGAACTTATAGCCGCGACGGTATTCGAATTTATCACGGCTTTCATCAGACCAATATTGCCTTCCTGAATCAAATCAAGAAATTGCAGACCACGATTGGTGTATTTTTTAGCAATCGAAATCACCAAGCGCAAATTTGCTTCGACCATTTCTTTTTTGGCTCGTCTGGCTTTTGCCTCACCAATAGACATTTTGCGGTTAATGTCTTTAATTTCGCTGATTGTTAGGCCATACTCCTCTTCAAAGGCGACAAGCCTTGATTGCAAGTGCTGAATTTCTTTACGGAACTCTTCAATTCGATCTATATCAAGTTTCTTACTATGCTTACTAAGCAAGTCGTCCAGCCATTGAGGATCAGTCTCCTGGCCTGGGAAGGTATCGATGAAGAGTTTACGTGGGATACGTGCTTTTTCGATACACAGGCGCATGATACTACGTTCAAATTCGCGAATGTGATTACGTAACTGACGGAAATGACGTGTTAGTCTGTCAACTTGCCGAGCGGTTAGTTTCAATTTTAAAAAGGACTCAGCCATGACTTCCAACCGCGCTGTCGTTTTGCGGTGGGTACGTCCGTGCTCTTTCATTATTTTCACTGCAATGGCGTAATTTTCTCGTAATCCGTCAAAGTAGATTTTTGCTTGCTCAGGATTTGGGCCTTCATCCGCTTCAGTTATTCCGCCACCTTCGCCATCTTCATCCTCTTCCTCAATAGCGAGGATCGCTTCTTCAATGATAACTTCTTGCTGAGTTTCTTCGAGCATGGAGCCAATATTTGTTGCTGGTACCTCTTCCGTGTCGGCAAAGCCACTGATGATCTCGCTTAGACGCATTTCCTCTAGCATGACTCGTTCGTAATCTTCCAGAATTAATTGTACGGTTTCTGGGTAATGAGCGAGTGCTTTTAGGACTTGATAAATTCCTTCCTCAATACGTTTAGCAATCCGTATTTCGCCATCACGCGTCAAGAGTTCGACGGTACCCATTTCACGCATATACATGCGTACTGGATCCGTCGTACGTCCAGTTTCTTTGTCCACCGAAGCAAGAAGGCCTGCTGCTTCCTCAACATCTTCCGGTGCTTCCTCTGTGGTACCTAAAAGCGCTAATTCATCATCACTCGGAGGTAGTTCAAATACTTTAATGTTCATATCTTCTAACATGCTGATGATGACATCAAAATGTTCGGTATCAACAATATTGGGTAACAGTTCATTAATCTGAGAATAAGTGAGGTAATTTTGTTCCTTACCTAAACTGATTACTCTAGTGATTTGCGAGCGCTGGTCTTGGTCATTGATGGTCATAGGCTTTCATCGGATGAAATGATTAAAAATTACAAAAGGTTTGATTATAAACCCGCTATTACAAACTTGCTAGCATATTATACGATTTCGTAATCGGAACCCCCAATATTAATATTAGTTGTTTATTTTTATCCTGCAGTTTGATGCCTTTGCTTCATCATTTCCTGCAACATTAATCGTTCAGCATCAGTTAAGCCTTGATTTCTTGATTTTGCAAGGTAATGGTTAATTTTATTTTCTAAATTTTGTTTTTGTAAGAATAAAATGATATCAGTGAATTTTTTTATTAACTCATCTTCAGGTTCTTGATGGTCCCAGCCGGCTAGCTTACTTAGCGGTTCAAAATAGGAGGTATCTCGCCAAATTTCGATAAGGGTCGCGGTATTTGATCCTGGCGATTTTTCAATTTGCTGAAGAAGTGTCTGTAATATTTCCTGTCCAGGACCATCAAGCGTTATAGCATTTATCTGGACTTTACAAGCGTTATAGATTTCGGGGTTTTGAATAAGCAAAGCGATTGCTAGGCGAATTGGAGAGTTTGCAATTTTTTTACTTGCTTCCTTCGCTTTTTGGGGCAAATTATCGTGGAGGATTTGCGTAATGCGATAATTTTCAATGTGAGTCATGCGCGATAATTCATTTAATAATAGTTGCTTGTAGGGTCCCTCTTGCATTTTCAACAGATAAGGTTTGGCAGCATTAATTAGTTGACTTTTACCAGCAACACTGAATATATCAATTCCGTTGGCGATAGTATCTAAAAAAAAGCGATTTAAGGGAGTAGCATTTGCTAACCGCTGATTAAATTTTTCATTGCCTTCTTCTCTAACAAGACTATCTGGATCCTGGCCCTCTGGGAGAAAAATAAAGCTGACATCGAGGTCGTTGTTTAATTCTGGCAAGCAGCTTTCTAAAGCTCTCCAGGCAGCCTGTCGCCCGGCTGTGTCACCATCAAAGCAGAAAAAGAGTTGTTTAGTATGCTTAGCGAGTAATTGAATATGGTATCGACTTGTTGCAGTTCCTAAAGCGGCAACTGCATTGTTAATACCATGTTGAGCTAAGGCAATAACATCCATATAGCCTTCGACGATGACTATATTATCAATGGGGTTGTGCTGCTGAAGAATTTGATGCAAACCATAAAGTTCGCGGCTTTTTTGAAAAATCGTTGTTTCTGGGGAGTTTAGATATTTCGGCTTTTGTTCTGCATCAATCGCCCGCCCACCAAAACCGATAATGCGGCCATGGCGGTCATGAATAGGAAACATAATGCGATGGCGATAGCGATCATAGGTTTTACCATCGTCTTTTCGAATGAGCATTCCGGATGCTATAAGTTCATTTTTATTGCGCATAAAACGCTCTTCAAGTGTTTGCCAACCTGCTGGTGCATAGCCTAATTGGTATAATTTAGCTATTTCGCCACTCAGACCGCGTCCTCGTAAGTAGGCTATGGCGGTTTCTCCTGTTGTACGTAAGGTTTGTTGATAGAATTGGCTCACCTGCGTCAATAATTGGTATAAGCTGAGAGATTGTTGAGTTTTTTCTGCATTATTATCTCGCGGGACTTGCATACCTAGGCGAGAGGCTAAGGTTTCTACTGCATCAGTAAAACCCTGATGCAGATAACTCATTATAAAGCTAATGGCATTACCGCTAGCTCCACAGCCAAAGCAATGATAAAACTGTTTTTTAGCAACGACATTAAACGAAGGCGTTTTTTCATTATGGAAAGGACAGCAGGCAATAAAACTCATTCCCCGTTTTTTGAGTGGAACATAACTGTCAATTAGCTCTACAAGATCAGTCCGGCTAAGTAACTCATCAATGAAAGGCTGTGGGATTAAGCCAGACATGGTAAGCGATCACCCCCCGACTGTTTGAGTAAGCATTGACATAGGAGAATCCAAGTCCCGTGGGGACAAATATCAGCAAAGAACTTTGCACCAGCATCCCCTCTTCCGCCCTTCGGGCACCTTCTCCCCAGGCCTGGGGAGAAGGAAAAATGAGGGAAGTTCTTTGGGAGGAGACCTGAGCTATAACCAGACATGAGTTATTAACTCAGCTTAGCTTTTACCATGAGGCTAACTTTGCTCATATCGGCTCGGCCTTGCAACTGTGGCTTTAATAATGCCATGACTTTACCCATGTCGCTCACCTTAGTGGCACCACTGTCAGCAAGGGCTTTAGCAATAAGCGTTGCAATTTCTGTGTCTGATAAAGGTGCAGGCAAATAATGGTTAATAATACCCAATTCATACTGTTCCTGGGCAACTAGATCGTCGCGGTTGGCTGCTGCGAATTGAGTAATGGATTCTTTCCGTTGTTTGACGAGCTTATCTAGAATGATAAGCATGCGTTCATCATCGACGGCGATCCGTTCATCAACTTCGACTTGTTTGACAGCAGCAGTAACGAGGCGCAGGGTATCCAGTTTTTTTTTGTCTCTGGCACGCATTGCATCTTTTATGTCGTTATTAATGCGGTCTTTAATTGTCATGATTACTTGCGTCGGTATCTATCGCCACGGCGAGAGGTGGTGTTATCGCGAGAAATCTTTTTAAGATGACGCTTTATTGCAGCAGCTTGCTTACGTTTGCGCTCAGCAGTTGGTTTTTCATAAAATTCGCGACGACGTAATTCGGTTAGGATTCCTGCTTTTTCACAGGAACGCTTGAAACGGCGCAGTGCGTATTCAGGATTTTCGCCCTCTTTCACACGAACGGTAGGCATTAACTATTTCCTCTGGTTTGATTAAATACAATAGGTTGGCAATTTTAGTGCCAGTTATTGCACTCGTCAAGTTTATTTGTAAATCAACCCAAAGCCTAAGCACGAAAAAGATGTTGACAACTACGTGAACGCTTGCGTTTGCGTCTGCGTTACCGTAATTGCTTGAGTCCAGGAGGGAGTTTTTTTAGAATACTACCTTCATGGATTAGCTAGGTTAGTTCGGTAACGCAGACGCAAGCGTTTACGTCGTCAAAATATTTACACGGGCACGTGGTATTCAGGGGTTTTTTGTCTCATAGGGGAAATCAATGCGAGTTTTGGGAATTGAGTCATCCTGTGATGAAACTGGGGTAGCAATTTATGATGCTGAAAAGGGATTGCTAGCTCATGTACTTCATTCGCAAGTGGCTACGCATCAACGCTACGGAGGAGTAGTCCCCGAGCTTGCTTCGCGTGACCATGTTAAATATTTAGTGCCTTTGCTGGAAGCTGCCTTGCAGCAAGCTGGGTTAATGAAAACAGATCTTGACGCAATAGCCTACACCGCAGGCCCAGGCTTGATTGGTGCTTTGTTAACTGGAGCTTGTTTTGCAAAAAGCTTAGCGCTAGGCTTGCATAAACCTGCAGTGGCAGTTCATCATTTAGAAGCGCATTTGTTGATCGCAAAACTCGATTCGCCAACACTCGATTTTCCTTTTCTTGCTTTGTTAGTTTCCGGAGGGCACACTCAGTTAATCGAAGTACGGGCTTTTAGTCACTATCATTTAATAGGGGACACTTTAGATGATGCCGTAGGTGAAGCTTTCGATAAGACTGCAAAATTGCTTGGCTTACCTTATCCGGGTGGAGCTATTTTAGCTGAGCTAGCTGATCAATGCCCATTAGAGGCAATCGCAGCAGTAGCTCCGTTCCCGCGGCCGATGACCGAAAAACCTGGTCTGGATTTTAGTTTCAGTGGTCTTAAAACACACGCAGTTATCACTTGGAACAATAGTGCAAAAGATAGCAAGGCAAAAGCGGTTATTGCCAAGGCTTTTCAGCAAGCGGTAGTAGATACTCTTTTAATTAAGTGCAAACGCGCGTTAAAGCAGACCGCAAGTCGAAGATTAGTGGTAGCGGGTGGAGTAGGTGCTAATCGAAGTTTACGCACCTCATTAGCCAATTTAGCGCAGGAATTAGGTGCTGAAATTTACTTTCCCCGACCAGAATATTGCACAGATAATGGGGCTATGGTTGCTTATGCTGGTTATCTTCGTTTAATGCAAGGGAGTAAAGATTTAAGTCAGGCGATAGAGGTAAAAGCACGGTGGCCTTTGACTTAAACTCGCGCTTATTTTTTATTCGCCTCTTTCTCTACCGGTGGTGATAAGGTCTCGGAGGGTTCTTTTTCTTTTTCTTCCTCTTCTTCAAGCTGGGCTTCTTCTGCTTGTTCTGCGAGGGTTGAGCTTATTTCTTCGTTTAATGTTCCGCTAAATTGAATTTTGGGTTCTTCCTTATCGATTAATCGAGTGATGTTATTGCGATGTTGGTAGAGTATAAACAAAGTAATAAAAAATATCGGTGGGAAAACATCCAATCTTCCTACAATAAGTAGTACGTATAATGGTGCGAGAGCCATGGAAATAATTGAGGCTAAGGATGCGTAACGGGTAAAGTTCGCGACTAATAGCCATGTTGCAATCACCGCCACGCCAAATAGAAAGTGTAAACCAACTAAAGCACCCATCGCGGTAGCAACACCTTTACCGCCATGAAAACCAAAAAAAACAGGGTACATATGTCCGAGTACAGCGGCAAGACAAGTAAAACTAACCGTAATTGGCTCAGCATTGAATATTTGCGCCAAGACAACAGGGAAGAGCCCTTTCAACATATCTGCTAATAAAACGATTGCTGCGTATTTTTTCCCTGATAAGCGCAGGACGTTAGTTGCGCCTGGGTTTCGTGAGCCAGCTAAACGTGGATCGGGGAGAGAGAAGAGTCGGCTTACAATGACTGCAGAGCAAACTGAGCCGCACAGGTAACCAATGACAATAAAAAGAATAAATGATAGGGCTGCCATTATATGTCTCCAAGGCCTGTTTAATTAGAACGTCTAATCAGATTTCATTATTAAACAAAGTGAACTGGTTGTGAAGTGCAAACTCAGAAGGTTATTGTTGGGCCAAGGCCCAACCTACGATCTATGGATACGTAGGTTGGGCCTTGGCCCAACAATAACTGGCTGCTCAAAAACGCCGAAGATACCTTAAATCAATCGGGTAAAAACATGGCTTGTAAGTCGTTTGTGTAACGCCGACCAAGGGGTGTTACTTGCCAAGAATCGGCGTCCATAGTTATAAGACCGGTGTTTGCAGCCTTGGTAAGGAGTGGTTTTAACAAAGTGAATGCAAGGCCAGTTGTTTCGCTAAATAAGGAATTAGCGATAGCTTGCTGTAAACGAGTTGTGTTGAGCATGAACTCAAAGAGTAAGGCATCTGTACCTACCTGTTCTTTTGCAGCAAGAAAGGGCTTCTCTGGGTTTAAATAATCGTTTGGTTGCCGCTGTTTACGCGTGCGGAAGATTTGCGCCGTATTCGTTGTAGTGATTTTGCCGTGTGCACCTGCGCCAATGCCATAGTAATCACCAAAAAGCCAATAGTTTAAATTGTGCTGGGCAAATTTCCCCGCTTTACAAAATGCTGAGATTTCATAGCGCTGATAGCCATTTTCAGCTAATTTGGTCAAACCCTGCTCCTCCAGTAGCCAAGTTTCATCCTCATTAGGCAGAGTAGGGGGCTGTTTATAGAAAACGGTATTGGGTTCGATTGTCAATTGATACCAGGATAGGTGTTCAGGTTGGTGATTTAAAGCGATAGTTAAATCGTCTAATCCTTGAGTAACCGATTGCTGTGGCAGGCCATACATGAGATCGATATTAATATTAGTAAAACCTGCTTGGCGAGCAGCTTCGATTGCCTTACTTGCTTGTTTATCATCATGAATGCGACCAAGGGCTTTTAGATGTACTGGGTTAAAACTTTGGATCCCTAAGGATAATCGGTTAATTCCTAATTGTCGGTAAGCACTAAAACGATGCTGTTCAACAGTTCCTGGGTTTGCCTCTAAAGTAATTTCAATGTCGTGAGCAAAAGGAACCAACTGTTGCAATTGCACAAATAAAGACTCGTAAGCCTGTGCAGAGAGTAGGCTAGGTGTACCTCCACCGATAAAAATGCTATGGATTTTACCTGTTGGAAAATCAGCCAAGTCTGCTTTAAAATCTGCGATAAGCGCTTTGATATAGTGCTCTTCTGGTAAGCTCTCTGGGCTTTTGTGAGAATTAAAATCACAATAAGGACATTTGCGAATGCACCAAGGGATGTGGATATATAAGGAAGTGGATGGCATTGGCTAATCAGACTGGCTTGTTTAAGAGTGCAATAGTATCATAGTTCGTTTTGTACCCCTATTAACAGTTGGTGAATTGCCAGGATGCGAGAAAAACCAGTTTGCACTAAAAAAATGGTTGTTGCTAAATCGAGATTGTTTACCATCGAGGAAGTGCATCTGCGCTTTGCAAATGGTGCACAACGTCATTTTGAGCGAATTCGCAGTCATGGCCATGGGGCTGTATTAATTGTCGCGCTTACAGCGAGTGAGTCGGTGCTGTTAGTGCGCGAATATGCTGCTGGAACAGATTCCTATGAGTTAGCTTTTCCTAAAGGTCTGATTGAAAAAGGGGAGTCATTATTCGCAGCGGCTAATCGTGAGTTGCGGGAAGAAGTTGGTTTTGCAGCAAAAAGATTCGATTGGTTGAAAACGATTACTCTAGCTCCTGCTTATTTTGGCGCAAAACTTGAGCTAATTGTTGCTAGGGAGTTATTTTCTTCACCACTTGCTGGAGATGAGCCTGAACGTCCCGAGGTCGTAGAATGGCCACTGAGTGCCTTTAATGATCTGCTGGTACGTCCTGATTTTTCTGAAGCGCGTAGTATTGCTGCGCTTTTTTTAGTAAAACAATGGTTAGAACGAGGAAGCGAACGATGAATAAGCGAATTAGAGTGGCTGTTACTGGTGCTGCAGGACAACTTGGGTATGCTTTGTTATTTAGAATTGCATCAGGTCAAATGTTTGGACCGAACACCGACGTTGAGCTGCAATTACTCGAGTTGGAACACGCTTTACCCGCTTTAGAAGGGGTTGTCATGGAGTTGGATGATTGTGCTTTCCCACTTCTTAAGCGGATTGTTTATTCGTCTGATTTAAAACAAACAATGGATGGTGTCGATTGGGCTGTATTAGTTGGCTCTGTTCCACGTAAGCAAGGTATGGAGCGTTCAGATTTACTGCAAATTAATGGCGGAATTTTTATCGAACAGGGGCGGGCCATTAATGATTATGCGGCTCAAGGTGTTCGCATATTTGTGGTAGGCAACCCTTGCAATACGAATTGTCTAATAGCCATGCATCATGCTAAAGACATACCTAATCATCGATTTTACGCGATGACCACTTTAGATGAGTTGCGTGCGCGTTCGCTGCTTGCAAAAAAAGCAGAAGTTGATATTACCCGTGTAAGTCAAATGACAATTTGGGGCAACCATTCTTCAACGCAGTATCCTGATTTTTACAATGCAAAAGTCAATGGTTTCTCGGCCGCGACAGTAATTGATGAAACTTGGTTGAAAGAGAAGTTCGTCGCTTCTGTACAACAACGTGGTGCAGCAATACTTAAAGCCCGTGGAGCTTCCTCAGCAGCCTCTGCTGCTAATGCAGTCATTCAAGGTGTGGGTAATTTGATCAATGACACACCAGCGATGGAGTCTTTCTCAGTTTGCCGTAGTTCACAAGGCGAATACGGGGTAGATGAAGGCTTAATTTTCTCCTTTCCATGCCGTTATGAGCGTAATGAAGTTCGTGTGGTTGAGTATTTACAACTTAATGATTACGGCAAAGCTAAATTTGATGCAACCTTGGCTGAGCTTCGGCAGGAGCGGGATACGGTGAAATCTTTGGGTTTATTGGATTAAAGTGATGAGTATTTGACAAACTTGGGGGAAGTCTACTACAGTTTTATTGTTAATATTTGATCACAAAGTTCATATATTAACCTATTATGGATAGAATTAGTGTTTCTGATCAATTACTTATTTAGGGAGAAATAGTAATGAAAATTATCAATATATTAATGTCAGTTGCGATTTTATCTCTGGTTAGTGTAGGCGCAGCAAATGCAGCATGGACTTGCAAGGTTCTGAATTCTAAGAATACGGCTTTTTCTGGTGCAGGCCCTGATCGTGCTACCGCATTGTCAACTGCAATCGGACATTGTTCAAAGCGCACACCCCATGCTAAAAACTGCACTATACAAAGCTGTGCTCATGAATAAGGGCTATTGGTAAAGACCCTCATCCGTCGCGATGCGACACCTTCTCCCCGAGGGGAGAAGGGAGGTGTCGAAATCTTCTTTAAACTTGCTTGAGTTATATACCAATTCATTGTCCAATCACTCGGGTTGTATAAATCTAAAGTATATTAGCTTTTAAGTAACTCCCCAGGTACGTCATCACGAGAAGCTTGCGACGAGGGATCTCCATGCAGTGGCACAATTTTTAACTATGTGCCGTTTGCTGGAGATCCCTCGCTACGCTCGGGATGACGTGGGGAGTTACGCTTTTAAAAAAGATAATGGGGTATTTTGGTTACATTTATTTTCTAAAAATGAAAAAGAGAATATCACAATGTCTGAGCATAAACCTCTTTATTTATTGCATCTATAAGCACCACAGCTCCGATATAGGCAAAAAATAGCGTAGGTTGGGCCTTGGCCCAACAAGAATGTGGCATGCTGTGAGAAAATAGTCGTCGTTTGTTTTGGGTACACATTTTTTCTTACAGTGTAGATGCTTGTATCATGTTGGGCCAAGGCCCAACCTACTTTAAATTTGTCTATGCGAGAGTTGAACCCGGTGGTTTAGAATATTACTAATTTATTTCAATTCGTGATATTATTCATCATAATTAATAATATTTATCCATACTATAGAGAATATTTGTACATTATGAAAGCTCCTACAGAAATTCGCCATGAACTAAATCAAGTTTCCAGATCTAACTTTATTGAAAAAATTATTTTTTTTAAAAACAAATATCAAAAAGGCATTAAGGAAATACTGATTGATATAAATCTTAGAAAACAATTCTTTGAGGAACCAATCATACGTGATTATTTATCGAGAGATGCCAGCCAAATCTCTTTTGTTGATGATCACCCAGATTTGGGGTCAAGTCCAAAATTTGCTGTAAATTCCCATTTATCCGAACTATTGAGTTAGTTATTTAATTTGCCATTTTGTTTATTTCAATTACGTTTGTTTTAGCTCTTTCGGCTTCTATTAACCACTCATTAAATTCATCCATATCCAAATAGCATCTCGATTGCCATTGCTCATTTGTTTCGGCTAATAGAGCCCCAATAAGCCGCAAAGCGGAGTCATCGTTTGGAAAGATGCGTATTACATTAACACGCCTTTTCACTTCTCCATTCAATCTTTCCTGCATATTCGTTGTTCTGAGCCGCTTACGATATTTAGCCGGTAATGACATCACAGCCATTGCATCTTCAAAAGCCTCTTCAAGACAGACCACAGCCTTTGGAGCTAGCTTTTCAAACTGCTCCACAAACTCATTTAAGCGGCGCCTAGCTTCAGTTATATCGGGCGCTTGTAGAACCAGTTTTGCTTTTTCTGCAATATCCTTACGATGTCGAATTGAGCAAGAGCCTAAGATATTTCTCATCAAATGCACCTGACACCGTTGCCAAGTAGCACCCTGAAAATGCTTTCCGGCGGCTTCAACAAGGCCTGCATGCTGGTCAGAAACAATAAATAAAACGCCCTTTAGACCACGAGATTTAAGCCAGCGAAAGGTTTCTTCCCATGTTGCAAAGCTCTCTGTATCACCAATTTTAAGACCAAGAATTTCTCGATGCCCGTCCTCTCGTATGCCTGAGATGATAAGAACCGCCCTCGAAACGACTCGATCGCCTTCTCTACTTTTAATAAATGTGGCATCAACCAAAATAAATGGGAATTTAGCGCCCTCAAGACGGCGCTCATTAAATGCCCGTACTTTGGGGTCGAGTCCTGTGCACAATTGACTTACGGTTGACTTAGAAAAACTGACACCGCAAAGCTCCTCCGTAATATTTGTGATTTTACGGGTAGATACACCATTGACTACCATTTCCATCAAGGCCAATACAAAGGCTTGTTCGCTACGCTGATAGCGCTTAAATATCTCGGTTGAAAACGACCCATTCGTGTCTGTGGGACCTGTAAGACAACAGGGCCAACCCGTGTATATAGTTGGCGTGCACGATAACCATTGCGATAGCTTACGCGTTCTTCTGCGCGCTCATAACGTTGTGCACCTAAAGAATCGCTCACCTGCGCTTCTAATACTTGGTTTAAAACGCTTTCAATCAGCTTAGCCAATCCGTCTTGGCCTGATAAAAGTTCTGGAAGCAGTTCTTTGCCTACGGTAACATTATAGTCCGTCATCGCTAATCTCCTCGTTAGTATTGTTGTTTCGCAACTCAATAGTACCGAATTTTAGCGATGACTCAATTCCTAATTTGTCATCTCGAATTTACAGCATTTTACGGACTCAACCAGATTTGGTTAATGCTGAAAACAAACAAGGAAGAAATAATACAGATTACTATGAGTTAAAAATATATAGATATATGCAAGAAGTCATACCTTTTAGAGGCTACGCAACCAGTTCTTTATTTTATAATAAGGGCACACCTCCTATAAAATCTTTCAGAAATTTTTTTCTTAATTTAAATAAAAATTGTTCTGAATATCTCTATATTCATTACCCTATTGATATCTATGATATTAAACAATTTTTAGATGGGTACTCTTCTTCATTTGTATTAAATGCAGAAGCTCTTAAAGAGTGTGAGGACTATTATAAAAAACCAATAAAATTTTTACTTACCCCTAACTGGAAAGATAATCATGCTTCAACTCTAATTCATATTTTAGATCCAAGAACACACAAGATCCTAGTATCACTTTTTTTAAACAGCAATCAAACTGTAGAGTACACTAAGTACATACAGAAAAGATTTGAAATAAGCCAAAATACAAATCCTGCTTTATTTCAATTTTTTCCACATTTGGATATAGAAAAGCAAAAAAATTCTCTTTTAATTAATAGTGAAAATAGGGTTGCTTGTTTTGTTAATCCTGATTCTCAAAGTGGTGACTATGATGAAAAGATTGGCACTCTATTAAAAAATCCAAACGTTGATTATATGTTTGTGATTAAAGAAGAAGTTAAAATACCCTTTATTGATGTTTCACATCATTTGCAACTTCAAGAACATGATGAAAATTGTGCTTTATATGGAATAAATTTTATTAATGCCATTACTGAAATGCTCGGCAATAATACCATTGCAGACAAAGTTTATACCTTGGCAAACAAGATTAACTCTAATGACAATCAAGAGGCGAAAAATGAAATCATTAATATTTTTCAAAATGAGCTAAAAACATATTTACCCTGCTATTATGATGAACATACCAAGAGCTCAAAATCAGAACAAGAGATAAAAAAATTCCACCTTAAGCAAAGATGGAACGTTGGTAATCTGGCAATAAGTAATATAAATTCCTTGGAGTCTAATCTAAATTTACACGGAATTTAGAGCAGGGCCAACGTCATGCCCATGGGGCTATTCTTAAACTTCTAAATATTGTTAAAAAACATGGAGTTAGCGGATTATGTTAATTCCTAATTAAAACAATTCTGTCATAACTTAATCCATCGTAAGCGAAGTGCATTTAAAATAACGGATAGAGAGCTAAGCGACATCGCAGCGGCTGCAATCATTGGGTTTAATAATATGCCTGTGAAAGGATAAAGTACGCCTGCGGCGATAGGGACACCTAATGCATTGTAAATAAAAGCCAAAAAAAGGTTTTGCCGGATATTACGCATGGTCGCTTCGGAAAGATGACGAGCTTTAACGATGCCTTGTAAATCGCCATGTAACAAGGTTATCCCTGCACTTTCTATGGCAACATCAGTACCTGTTCCCATTGCGATGCCAACGTCTGCCTTTGCCAGTGCAGGTGCATCATTGATCCCATCCCCGGCCATAGCAAGCATGTGATTTTTCTGTAGAGAAGCCACAATTCGGCTTTTATCGGTAGATAAGACCTCTGCCATTACCTGTTTAATGCCAAGTTTTTTGGCGACTACTGCTGCAGTCTTTTGGTTGTCACCTGTGAGCATAACAATTTCAATACCCTTGTTTTGTAAGGCGTATATTGCCGAAGCCGTTGTGGCTTTAATGGGATCTTCGACAGCAAAAATAGCAGCAATTTGCTTATCAATTGCCATAAGCATGACGGAGGCACCTCCCTCTCTGAGTTCATCTGCTTTATCAGACATTGCTTGATTAGCTATTCCCAATTCCTGGATTAATCGTGCTGTACCAATAACAATTTGCTGTTTGTTGATAAGCCCACGAATTCCTTTGCCGGCAAGGGCCTCAAAGTCATTTACTGAAGCAAGAGGCAGATTTTTCTCTTTCGCGGCGGTTACAATGGCTTGTGCAAGAGGATGTTCACTGTGATTTTCTAAAGAGGCGGCAAGCATTAAGACTTCATCACGAGTGTAATGAGGGATCTCAGAATGTTTCAAAAGCGTATCAAATTCAGGAGATCCCTCACTTCGTTCGGGATGATGTACAGTGATGAGATGAGTTAATTTGGGGCGTCCCTCGGTCAATGTGCCAGTTTTATCGACTACCAAGGCGTTAATTTTTTCCATTTGTTCTAAGGCTTCAGCATTTTTGATGAGTACCCCATGTCCTGCGCCTTTGCCAATTCCTACCATAATCGACATGGGTGTTGCGAGCCCCAACGCGCAAGGGCATGCGATGATCAATACTGAAACAGCAGCGATTAGTCCATAGCTAAACGAAGGGGATGGGCCAACGATCGTCCACAAAATCAAAGCGAGAAGGGCAATAAGAATGACAAGGGGGACAAACCAGCCAGACACTATATCGGCTAATCGTTGGATAGGAGCGCGGCTGCGTTGTGCCTCACTGACCATTTGCACAATGCGTGCAAGCATGGTGTCTCGACCAACGTGTACTGCTTTCATAACGAAGCTACCCGTTAAATTGATCGTACCCCCAACCAAGTTAGCGCCAACTTTTTTTATCACAGGTAAGGGTTCCCCGGTGACCATTGACTCATCGATATTGGATTGTCCTTCTACAAGCTCTCCATCTACAGGCACTTTTTCTCCTGGTCTGACACGTAGTAGGTCGCCTACCAAAACCTGCGCAAGTGGCACGTCGGTGTCTTGATTATTGCTATCGAGGCGATGTGCTGTTTCAGGCGCTAATTTCAATAAGGCTCTGATTGCCCCCCCTGTTTTTTCGCGCGCTTTTAATTCGAGAACTTGCCCTAATAGAACTAAAGCGGTTATCACAGCAGCTGCTTCGAAATAAACGCCCACCATGCCGGCTTGAGAGCGAAAATTTAGCGGGAAAAGATTAGGAAATAAGGTTGCGATCAGGCTATAGCCCCAGGCTACACCCGTGCCCATTGCAATTAAGGTAAACATATTCAAGTGACGGTTTTTTAAGGATTGCCAGGCGCGTTGAAAAAAAGGCCAACCGCACCATAATACAACTGGAGTTGCAAGGATCATTTGTATCTCTATTGATAAAGGGATAGAGAGCCGTCTTGCAAAAATAGGCTCCCCCATTGCCAATATTAATACGGGTATACTGAGTATTAAGGCTATCCAGAAGCGGAAGCGCATATCGATGTATTCGGGATTGCTTGATTCGTCTGCGCTAACTGCCTGAGGCTCAAGAGCCATCCCGCAAATGGGACAACTACCAGGTTTTTCTTGGCGAATTTCTGGGTGCATAGGGCAAGTATAAAGGGCTGCGTCGATTGTTTGCTTGGATGTTTTCTCCGTTACCTGGCGAGAGCAATGCCCATGCTGGTGTTCCATAGCGTAATATCCCTATTGTAAAAAATCTATATATAGTCTAGCAATGAAACAGTTCCCTAATTGAGTTGTGCATAATTGCACCCTTCCTTTCGCTCTTTAAAAAGGGTTAACTTACTTCGCTTTCATTTTTCAGGGGAATGTTTTTTGGAGGTTTGTGTTATAATAACATTATGAAACCATTAATAGAAACAAATCCCTACTTAACGAATAAGGAACATCGAGAAGCATCCAATAAGCGTTCCATACGCTCATCTTGCGGAGTGGAGGGTATTGTCGTTACGTCGCTCTCTGACAGCATCAGTATCGATTCTTCCAGAGCAAAGAAAGGGCTTGAGAAAATCAAAGCTCGTGTTAGAGGCTAATTTTTACAAGCAAGCGATAAAAAACTTGCTCAATTTCGCTGTAGTTGCCCTTGAACCCTGCTTGTATGGCATGAATGTACTTATCGTAGCCAGTAGCATTTTTTGTTCGATCGATTGGAGAGTAGTCCAGCATATCTTTACCGGCTTGTAAGGCCATTAGGTTGGCGAGTAAACGGGCAACTCGCCCATTCCCCTCACGAAAAGGGTGAATAATGATTAATTCCACATGAATAATACCTAAGGCAGAGGCTAATGTTTTATCGTCATATCCCTGGCATGGGGTGTATTTCTGTAAATAGAGAGTCTCAAGCTCAGACATCAGTTTAGGGATAAATAGAGGGTTGGCAAAGGGAAAACCAGCTTTGCTCATGAAGATTGTTCTGTATTTTCCTGCGGAAGGATAAATATCAGCAAGCCAGGATTCGTGGATATTACAAATGTCTTCGATTGTGAATTGACAGTCTTCGCTGTAGAGTTTAATCAGCTCCAAACTCACTCGCTCCAACTCTTTTGCTTCCAGTTGTTCGATTGTTACCAGATCTTTTATGCCCAGTAAATTTTTCAAGACTGTGTTGTTAGAACCGGACTCATACCCTTCGTTTTCTGGTACATCGTAGCGTTCACTCATCAAGTTATCCTTTCACGTTATTTTGTTTCGCCTCGAGAAAATAGGTATAAAGGATTGCGCCGACTGCTTGCTTAGATGTTTTCTCCGTTACCTGGCGAGAGCAGTGCTCATGTTGGTGTTCCATAGCGTAATATCCCTATTGTAAAGAATCTATATATAGTCTAGCAATGACGGTGTGTTTTATGAACAAATTATGCAATTCCCTAATTGAGTTGTTGTTAATTTTGTTCTATTTTTATTAATAAGGTATAAAAGGAAACCGATAATGAACTTAAAAACATGTGAGATTGCTAATGTTGATCATTTAATTACCCCTGATGAAAATTATGAGGTCAATCTTGATTCTCCTGCGCTCGACATTTTTACCGATTTTAAGAAGACAGCTCCGTTAGTTATTGACCAATCCTTGGATGTAATGACTGCTGAAGATCTAATGAAAAAAACACACGTTCGCTTAAAATTAGTACTAGATGGCGATAAATTTGTTGGTACTCTATCGTATGAGGATTTAGTCAGTGAAAAAATGATGGCAAAAACTCGTCATGTGCCGCGAGCTGATATTCTAGTCGCTGAAATCATGACGCCCAAAAGCCAGTTGAGGGCCATTGCATTTGACGACGTTAAACGGGCAAAAATTCGCGATATTGTTGAAGCGCTCAAGAATGAAGGGAAAAAGCATTTCCTGGTTGTTGATGGGGCAGAACACTATATCCGCGGCATTTTTTCTGTTTCTGACATTGCTAGACGCTTGCATGTCTTGATCAATATAGACAGGGTTGCTACTTTTGTGGATATATATAAAGCATTAGCTGGGTAGTACCTGATGTGATATCCGCACCTTCACCATATAGTTGGGCCAAGGCCCAACATTAGCTCTCTTCAATGCTTAAAATGCCGATAACCCGTAAACACCATAGCAATCCCAGCTGCATCTGCAGCTGCGATAACTTCTGGATCGCGCACGGAACCCCCAGGTTGAATAATAGCTCTGCTCCCTGCTTTAGCTGCTAATTCAATAGTATCAGCAAAAGGGATAAACGCATCGGAAGCCATAACTGAATCTTGAGTGATAAAATTAGCCTGTTCTGCTTGCCATAGGCCAATGCGGGTACTCATAACGCGACTAGTTTGGCCGGCACCAATTCCGATGGTTGCACCATTTTTGGCAAAGACAATGGCATTGGATTTTACATGCTTGACAGCTGCCCAGGCAAACAGGAGGTCTTGGGTTTGTTGGGCAGATGGTTTTTGTTCGGTCACTGTTTTAAATTCGTCACTGCTGATTAGCAAATCATCGTGCTCTTGAACAAGTAGTCCGCCGTCTACATGGCGCATATCCAATTTAAATTCACTCTCATTTTGCCATTTGCCAGTACTGAGTACTCGAATGTTTGGCTTCGCAGCCAAAATTGCTTGAGCTTCATAGCTAATTGCCGGGGCTATAATAACCTCAGCAAATTGCTTAGCGAGAATAGTTGCAGCTGTTTCAGCAGTGAGGGATTGGTTAAATGCTAGAATGCCACCAAAGCTGGAAACAGGATCTGTTTGATAAGCACGTAAATAGGCATTGAGCTGAGTATCAGCAATAGCTATACCACAGGGATTGCCATGTTTGACAATGACACAAGTAGGTAGCTCAAGGGGGAACGATTTAACACAGTCAAATGCTGCATCGGCATCAAGTAAATTATTGTAGGAAAGTTGCTTGCCTTGGATGAGTTGGGCTTTTGCCAATGAACCAGCAGGCGGGTTTTTATCAGCATAAAAGATCGCTTGTTGATGGGGGTTTTCACCGTAACGTAATTCATAACGCTTGTTAAATTGACAGGTGAGTGTCGCTGGAAAACCAGAGGGGGATTTCTCCTCATTCAGAGTACCTAAATAGTTTGAAATGGCAGCATCGTAAGCAGCGGTATGAGCAAACGCTTTTTTTGCTAGCTCAAACTTCCAGTTAGCGGGTACTTTTTTAGTGCGTAGGTAGTTGCTTAATACATCATAGTCATCAGGCGTGACTATAACAGCAACACGGGCGTGATTTTTTGCCGCGGAACGAACCATTGCTGGCCCTCCGATATCGATGTTTTCAATGGCCTGGTGAAAATCACAATGATGATTGCTAATAACTTGCTCAAACGGGTATAAATTAACCACTAATAAATCGATGTGCCTAATCTGGTGCTCCTGTAAGGTGGCCTCATCGTCTTGTAGCTCACGTGCTAATAAGCCTGCATGAATAGCGGGATGGAGTGTTTTAACACGACCATCTAAGATTTCAGGAAATTGCGTGCACTCACTCACGTCGATAACAGGAAGCTGATGTTTATTAAGAAGTGCTGCTGTATGACCGGTTGCGACAAGTTCCACACCTTGTTCGTGTAACGTTTGTGCTAATTCAACTAAACCGCGTTTATCAGCAACACTTAATAAGGCTCGCTTGGGGGTAAAAGTGATGAATTCCTCTTGCATGATTATTGGCTCACAGGGGTAAAAGCTAGCAATGACCAGCCCTCTTTATTGGTTGACGAATGAAGGATAAAGTCAGGTTGATATGCGGTAATCAGTGATGAAGCTTGTTCAGCTAAGATACCAGATATGACCAATGTTCCGTTATTGTTGAGTGATTGTTTAAATTGATCGACGCAAAACGAGTAGGGGAGCTAATAAAATATTGGCAATGAGTACATCAACAGGCGCTTGTAATTGATTGGGCAAGCCAATATGGATTTGGCTTAAGTCAATTGCATTAATGCTTGCATTGCTTGCAGTTGCTTGCAAAGCTTGCTCATCAATATCAACTGCCTGCACATAACTAGCACCCAGCTTGAGTGCGGCTAAGGCAAGAATACCTGAACCACAACCGTAATCCATGACTGTTTTGTTGGCCAAATCCGCCTGATCAAGCCAGTGTAAGCAAAGAGAAGTGGTTGGATGCGTGCCAGTACCGAAAGCCAAACCGGGATCCAAGATTAAATTAACTGCCTCAGGCTCAGGAGGGTCAAACCATGAAGGGCAAATCCATAATCGTTGGCCAAAACGTTGTGGCTTGAAATCAGCCATGCAGACACGTTGCCAATCTTGATCGGCTAGCTTTTGGATAGAAGAAACTAAGTGCTGGTATTGACTCGCTACTATTGATTTGCTCAGTTGTGCTTCCTGTTCATCGCTATAGAGGGCATTGATGATGACCTTTGGCCAAAGCGGCGTTGTGCCAGGCTCAGGCTCCAGGATTGGGTCATCATTTTGATCGGTAAGGGTAACTGCTAAGGCAGCAGTTGCTTCCAGGGCTTCACTGATCGCTTGTGCCTCATCAGGCTGACATTGTTCGATTTGCAATTGGTACCACACCGGTTTATTCCTTGAGCATTTTTTCCAGATAGTGAATATTGGTGCCACCCTGTATAAATGCTTTATCGCGCACAATCCGCTGGTGCAACTCAATATTAGTCTTGATGCCATCGATGATAATCTCATCCAAGGCATTACGCATTCTAGCGATGGCCTCAGTGCGTGTTTCACCATAACTGATTAATTTACCGATCATAGAATCGTAATTAGGTGGTACAGTATAGCTGCTGTAGATATGCGAATCAAAGCGAATCCCAGGTCCGCCAGGTTGATGCAATAAGCGAATCGTTCCTGGCGAAGGCATGAAAGTTTTTGCATCTTCTGCATTGATTCGGCACTCAATGGCGTGACCTTTCAAGTGAATATCCTTTTGTTTTAGGGTAAGAGGCACATCACTGGCGATTTTGATTTGTTCTTTAATAAGATCAATACCAGTAATCATCTCGGTAACCGGGTGTTCAACCTGAATGCGAGTGTTCATTTCGATAAAATAAAAACAGTCATCTTGGTATAAGAATTCAAAGGTCCCAGCGCCGCGATAGTGAAGTTCGCAGCAAGCATTGACAACCGAATTACCTATTTTTTGCCGTAACTCCGGGGTAATTCCTGGAGCTGGTGCCTCCTCCAGTACTTTTTGATGGCGGCGCTGCATAGAACAATCGCGTTCCCCTAGGTGGATGGCATTACCTTTGCCATCACCTAAGACTTGGAATTCGATATGTCGTGGATTTTCTAAGAATTTTTCCATATAAACAATGGGATTGTTAAAAGCTGCCTTTGCTTCACTACGCGTAAGAGCAATCGCATTAAGCAGGTTTGCTTCATTATGCACGACCCGCATTCCTCGACCACCACCGCCACCAGCAGCTTTAATAATCACGGGAAAACCAATATTGCGAGCAATTGTTAAATTTCGCGCGTCATCATCAAGTAAAGGGCCATCGGAGCCAGGAACACAAGGGACACCCGCTTTTTTCATGGCAGTGATCGCTGAAACTTTGTCTCCCATTAAACGAATCGTATCACCTTTGGGACCGATAAAACGAAAGCCACTTTGCTCTACAATATCAGCAAAATCAGCATTTTCAGATAAGAAACCATAGCCTGGATGAATAGCCACTGCATCAGTAATTTCGGCAGCAGAAATAATGGCCGGAATATTTAGATAGCTTTTTTGGGAGCTGGCAGGGCCTATACAGACTGTTTCATCGGCAAGTCGGACGTGCAATAAATCTTTGTCAACGTCGGAATGCACAGCAACTGTCTGAATGCCTAGCTCTTTACAGGCGCGTAATATACGCAGTGCGATTTCGCCGCGGTTGGCGATAAGAATTTTACTGAGCATCAATATACCCCTTATTCTTCAATGATAAACAAGGGTTGGTCATATTCAATGGGGTCACCATTACCGACTAAAATATCGACAATTTTGCCAGCTCGATCAGCTTCGATTTCGTTAAACATTTTCATCGCTTCAACAATGCACAGGGTATCACCGATTTTTACTGTTTGACCGACGATAACAAAAGGAGGAGCTTCAGGAGAGGGTGCAGTGTACAAGGTCCCTACCATGGGGGAACGTACCTTATGCCCCGATTTAGTAACTGCAGTGACGGTTTCTGCAGCCGAAGGTGTTACTTGAGCTACTGATACAGGATAGGCAGGGGGAGCAGCCATATAGCGCATGGGTATGGGTGCTTCCATCGCATAATTGTGGCGACTCAGACGAACTGATTCTTCACCTTCTTTGATCTCAATTTCTGAAATACCCGTTTCCTCTAGTAATTCGATCAATTTTTTAATTTTACGAATATCCATCGATTAACTCTCTGATTAATAAAATTCGTCTATGATTGCCTGCAATGCTAAAAAATAGCCTTTAACACCAAGCCCACTAATAACACCTCGAGCTATATCAGAAATATAAGAATGCTGACGAAAAACCTCGCGCGCATAGATGTTACTGATGTGAACTTCAATAAAAGGAATGGATACTGACAACAAGGCATCACGAATAGCAATGCTAGTGTGAGTGTAAGCTGCAGGGTTGATAATAAGATAGGATACTTTCTCGTCGCCGGCTTGGTGGATTAGGTCGATCAGCTCTGCTTCAGAATTCCTCTGTTTACTATCCAATGAGAAACCAGCAGCTTTAGCCTGCTGGCTAAGTGCAGCACTGAGCTCTTCAAGCGTTGTTGAACCATAGAGGGAAGGCTCGCGTAATCCAAGCCGATTTATATTTGGTCCGTGCAGAACAAGTATTTTTTTCATTATAAATTGGTTTACCCAAATTCATCGGATTCTGCCTGAACTTTGTGATAATGTCTAGATATACGATGATCTCGGCAAGATGCCAGCACGATGACCTCTAAAACGTCATCCCGAACACAGTGAGGGATCTCCTGAGTGTGGCATAGTGCTCAACCAAGGAGATCCTTCGCTGTGCTCAGGAAGACGTGGTGACCCTAGTTGTGCCCGCTTTTAGAATACGCTCCCTAATAGCTTGCCACTGCTCTTGCTCTGGAGGTAGTTCAATCGCAATGAGCTGGGCTGCTGACTGATCAGCTTGGCGGAGTTGGTAATAAAGTTCAAAAGCTGCTTTTTCTGGTGAATTGGGTAGTTGATAGTAAAAATTATCACCCAACTCTATCATTTCGGCAAAAGAAATAACGTAAACGGACGCTGATGTTTGCTGGCAAAATCGGTTTATTGCTGCACTATCAGGAAAACAGTACAGGGGTTTTTCTGGCTGATAATGGCTTGCTAATCGTCCTGGTACTCTTATCGCACTTGTGCTTTTTAAGCGCATGGCAGGCAAAATAGCATTGATTTGCTGCTCAGTGATTAAGCCGTGGCGTAAAATCTCATAACCTTCTGGGTTAGTTGCTGCAAGGATTGTTGATTCAATACCTACTTGACAGCGACCGCCATCGAGAATTAATAGCTCTTCATGCTTGAAGCTATATTGGACATGCTCAGCTGTTGTTGGGCTCACTTTACCAAAAGGATTTGCCGAGGGAGCCACGAGAGGAAAACCCAGTCTTTTTAACAAAGTTTGCGCGATGGGATGTTTAGGGCAGCGCAGGGCGATACTATCTTGACCACCAGTTATTAGAGGGTTCACTTGATTGGCTTTGATGAGCATAACCAGTGTAAGAGGCCCCGGCCAAAAATGTTGCATCAACGTGTAAACATAATTAGGGATTTTTGCTACCCATTGTGATAAATCCCAATCTTGCGCAACGTGCATAATTAATGGATGATTAAGCGGCCTATTTTTTAGCGCATAGATTTTTCTTATCGCTCGCTCATCCTCAGCATTCCCTGCGAGGCCATACACAGTTTCAGTAGGTATCGCAACAATATTACCTTGTTTTAACTGTAGGATGGCTAACTCAATGTTTGTAGTGATAGTGCTCATAGTAGGGAATATATCCTTTTAAAAAAAACTATACTAGCCGGAAATACCTGTTAAGATTACTAGGGTCTGTTGACAACAGACCCTAAATGAATTTTAGTGCCGCCAACCTCAGGATAATCGCTCAATCTAAAATTCAGGAATTCACATGGATATTTAAGGAGGAAGTGTAAATGCAATCCAATTTCTGTTTATCTCAACTGATGATTTGTTTAGCGCTAACTACAGTGACATCAGCTAAAGCAGCTGAACGAGTCTCTCTACAGCATGAGTCATTCAAAAACTTACAGCAGCAATTCCAGCTGTTGTTACCCGATGAAGAATCTTTCGCCTCGAGTTCGCCTAATATTTTGCAGTTTATTCGACAGCGAACGGATGAGAATCGGATAACTCATATTCGCCTGCAACAACAATATTCTGGTTTTGATGTCTACGGTGGTTATGCCGTCATCCACAGTAAGAATAAGATAAATCATAGACTTACAGACGATGTGACTATGAATGGTAGTGTGTATCGTGGTTTGCAAAGTGAACTGGGAGAGCCAGCCCAGGATTTCGTTGGCAATGCCGCGCTCGCCTTACAACAATTTAAGGCACAATATCAGGGTATGGAGTTAAGTGAAGAGTATGCGATACCCATCGTCTACATCGATGCTAAACATCAAGCACACTGGGCTTATAAAGTGAGCGTTTATATCCGCCATGATCATAAAATACCTGAAAGACCCACCGCAATTATCGCTGCTAAAACCTATAAACTTTTTGCGCAGTGGAATGATATTAAAACAGCCACGCGTATTTCAGTAAAAGGCATGGGTTTTGGTGGGAATAACAAAACAGGGCAATATGTTTTTGGCAAAACTTACCCACTCTTGGATCTATTGTATGACGATAAAGATAAGATTTGTTATATGGAAAATGCTGCAGTGAAAGTGATTGACATGGAGCAACAATATTCTTCTCCCAATACTGCCATGCGCTTTGATTGTAAGAAAAATCAGGATGGCAATTCACTCACTTTTTGGACCGGTTATCGGGGTGATGGTTACGACAAAGAAAATGGTGCTTTTTCCCCAACTAACGATGCCATGTACTCGGGGGAAGTGATTAAACGTATGTATCGGGATTGGTATGGCGTTGACGCACTTGCTAAGAAGGGAAAATCGATGCGGTTAATTATGCGTGTTCACTATGGCGAGGGCTATGAAAATGCCTACTGGGATGGTAAACGAATGACTTTTGGTGATGGTGATTCGTTGATGTATCCCTTAGTGTCTTTAGGGATTACTGCTCATGAAATTAGCCATGGGTTCACTGAACAAAATGCAAATCTTGCATACCGAGGTCAGGCTGGTGCTCTTAATGAATCGTTTTCCGATATGGCTGCGCAAACTGCCGAATTCTATGCTACTGGCAAAAATAGCTGGTTAATCGGATCGGAAATTATGAAAGAAGATAGTGGAGTTGATGCTTTACGCTATATGGGGCAACCTAGTCGTGATGGCCGGTCTATTGATTCGGCTTCCCAGTACCGCAAAGGTATGGATGTTCATTTCTCTAGTGGTGTCTTTAACCGGCTGTTTTATCTAATGGCAACAAATCCAGGTTGGGATCCGCGTAAAGCGTTTGCGGTAATGGTTAAAGCGAACATGGACTATTGGACTCCGGATACGCACTTTGAGGAGGCTGGCTGTGGGATTCTTAGTGCTGCGCAGGACCAAGGGTTCTCCGTGGATGAGATGAAACAATCCTTGCGCAAAGTGGGGATAAAGTATGATTCTTGCGCGCTGCACCCGTCATTGCGAGTCTTTATACAGAACCTGAAAAACGTACCGAACTAACATTAGACCGTCATTGCTTCGCTAACGCTCGCAATGACGAACATGCGACCTCTACGTTTCAATAAAACTTTGCTAGGCATTGTGCCACAGTGCCTGGCTGTTCCATGTGAATATGATGCCCACCTTCGAGTTGGCAAATTTGTAAATTTTTGACCGCTGCTATTCGTTGCTCCATTAGCTTATTATTGAATGGATACCCTTTTGTCGCGTAGATCAAACAGCTTTTGCTGCTTATATTGCTTAAGCAAGATAGCACTTGACCTTCAGTTAGGCGAAGGGGGGTTGCGATCAGCAGACGCCTATCATGGCGCCAGTAGAAGGTATCTTGCTTCTTCTGCAAGCCACGCTGGCCAAGAATTTCCACATACTGCTGTGATAAATAACCCTTTTTAGCACGGGCATGGGCAGCTAACTCAGCTGAGGGATAAGGTTTAGCCTCTTTGGCGCTCACTTCGTAAGCTAGTTGGGCAGCGTATGTAGCCAATTGCTCACAGCAGGAATCCTCTGGGCTAGCAAGGGGGCCTAAACCCTCTATTAATACCAGAGACAGAATCTGATCTGGCACGACGCCGGCAAGAAGACTTGCTAATCCAGCTCCCATTGAATGACCGAGTAAATGGATTTGCTTAAAGCCTAATGTCTTGACGATTTGTAAAATGGTAAAAATGCCATCAGAAAAGTGATAATAGCAGCCTGCAGGTAAGTGGGATGAGTGGCCATGGCCGGGTAAATCAATCGCAATTACGTAAAATTGTTTTGCTAAATAAGGAGCCAATAATTCAAACGAGTTGGCGTTATCGAGCCAACCGTGTAAAGCAATAAGAGGAGGTAAATTAGACTTACCCCAAGTTTTATAGGCAATGGTAAAACCTGGGATAGTGATTGTTGCATTCATATAAAAGGCTATTGATTAAATGGTAACCTAGAATAATACAAAATAATAACTATTCAACCCGCATGACGACAGACATTAGTGTAAATGTTATGCTAGACATATAACCCAATTATATTTAATGATATGCAGCAATCGCGACGTAGCCTATCTTTGATAACGTACAATATTCATAAGGGATTTGGTTTAGGCAAGGTTCGCTTTTTATTACCAAAGATGCGTGAGGCTTTATCCACATTGAATCCTGATTTTGTTTTCCTCCAAGAAGTGCAAGGTGAGCATCGGCGTCGGGAAAAACGGATCAATGCTTGGCCTGATTTACCTCAATTTGAGTACATTGCCGAAGAAATTTGGCCTCATTTTCTTTATGCAAAAAATGCGATCTATCAGTCAGGTCATCATGGTAATGCTATTTTAAGTAAGTATGTTTTTGAGCGTTTCGAGAATATCAATTTATCATCCATACATCGTGCATCGCGGAGTATTTTGCACAGTCAGATAAAAATAGGGCCTGATCCACAAGTCACGGTTCATTTACTTTGTGTCCACCTTGGTTTATTCAAGGCAGAGCGAATTACACAATGTCAAGCAATCATGCAGCGGATCTCTGAGGCTGTACCTGTGCATGAGCCTTTGCTGATGGCAGGTGATTTTAATGATTGGCGTCATCATTTATCTGGGCTTTTGGCTAATGAGTTAGGGATTAAAGAAGCTTTTTATAGCTTAAAAGGACGCCATGCTCGTTCATTCCCTGCGATAAAACCAGCTCTTTGTGTCGATCGTATTTATTACCGGGGTATGGAAGTTATCGATGTACAGTGCTTGCAGGGAAAACCATGGCGTATGTTGTCTGATCATATCCCATTATTAGCTCGTTTCGAATTGTAATCTTCGACTACTTACCTTTCGCCTCCATATTTTCAAATAAAGCGTCATTGCGAGGAGCGCAGTTCCCCGTCATTGCTTCGTCGCTGCGCTCCTCGCAATGACGGGGAACTGCGTTCGCAATGACGGCTTCACTGCGCTCGCAATGACGCTGCTATTCCATACCGCTTTGATACTCACCCAAACATGCTGCGCTATTTAAACGAGATCGTTTTAGCAATGCATCGTGTGCTGCCTGAATAGCTGTTTTTTTACCTCCCCAGGCTTGTAGGCAATCCTCTTGAAGAGCTCTGCCGTAGGAAAAGCTTAGGTTCCAAGGTTGATGGCCTGTGCTATTGATCGCGTGCAAGTTAGCTGTGGCTTGCTGCGGGGTTTGTCCACCAGAGAGAAAATTGATTGTAGGCACTGCAGCAGGTACGCTGTTACGGAATACACTAATGGTGTAATCGGCAATTTCACCAGGTGAGCTAAAAGGGGCCACGCTTTTACCACAGGTTATCATGCTGGGTTTAAGTACCATGTGCTCAAGTTCAACTTGATGGATAAATAAGGCTTGGAAAAGCTCTTGAAGAACCAGTTCACTCGCTTGCGCACAATGTTCAATGGAGTGATTGCCATCCATTAATACTTCGGGTTCAACAATGGGAACAATGCCTTCGGCTTGACAGGCTGCAGCATAACGAGCAAGCATTTCAGCACCTGCTTTAATTGCAGTTAAACTGGGGGTGAAATCAGAAATAGAATAAACATTTCGCCATTTTGCAAATCTTGCCCCCAATGTTTTATAGTGCTGTAATCGCTCAGCTAAGCCATCTAAGCCCTGCGTGACTTTCTCATTCTCAGTGTTGGGTAAGTTAATTAAACCTTTATCGACTTTTATACCAGGAACGATACCTTTGTTAGCAAATAGCTTGGCAATAGGTACTCCTGCATCATCGTTATGGGTAAAGGTTTCTTCAAACAAAATAACCCCATTAATGTATTGTTCTAAATCAGGGGTAGTAGCAAGTAAGAGGCGATAATCGCGGCGGTTCTCTTCCGTATTTTCAAGGTTGATTGACTCAAATCGCTTTCCGATAGTACCGCTACTTTCATCAGCAGCTAAAATGCCTTTCCCTTCCTGCAATAGTACTTCCATAGTTGCTGATAATTCATCAAGATACATGGTATTAATTCTCCTATTTTATAGTCCTGAAATATATTTCTCGCGAATAATGTGCTGGATGACAAAGCCGTGTTCTTTTAAGTAAGTGAATGCCTCATCAATCATACCGGGATTCCCACATAAATAAATGAGGTCTTCTTGGGGATTGAGAGCAAGCTCAGGAAAGGCACTTTGCACATAGCCTGAGTATTCATAGGCGTCTAAGTTTTCACTAGCGCGGCTTAAGTGGGCACGAAAGCTTACTTGAGGAAATTGCTGCGCAAAGTGAATAAATTCTTCTAAGTAAAGGATATCGCTACGTTTTTGTACTCCTTGCAATATAATTACCTTTAAATCAGGGTTAATTTGCAGACGTTGCCTTAGTTCAGCGAGCATTGAACGATAAGGGGTTACCCCAGTACTCGTCGCGACTAAGATATAGCGCTTTGGCATATCATCTTTGAGAATGAGACGCCCGAACGGGCCATTGATATTAACTTGGTCACCTGATTTTAGATTGAATAATAGTTCAGAACCGGGGCCCCCTTCAACATAACCTGCGGCGAATTCAATTCGATTGTTTTGTGTCGGTACATTGGCGATACTGTAACTACGCTTAAGCATTTTGCCCCCCTTCTCAAAATGAATGGTAATGAATTGGCCAGGAAGGTAGCTGAATGGGGGAGATTTCTTTACGTTAAAGACAAAATGCTTGACGTAGGAAGAAAGCATAAAAGCTTCTTCTAGAATAATGGGAAAAGTACTAATTTGCATAATAAGTTATAATTGTACATAGAAAAACCTACTACTATAGGGAAAAAATTACGCATTGCAAGAGCAGGGCGCTATCAGGGCAGGGCCTACGCACGAAAAAGATATTGACAAATACGTGAACGAACTCCGCACCGCCGAACCCTCTCCCGCCCTACGGGCACCCTCTCCCCATTTCTGGGGAGAGGGGAAAAATGAGGGAAGTTCTTTGAGAGTATATAATTAATTTATGAAAAGTTCTGATATAGTTGCCATGATCGGCAATTTAAGCCGATCACTGTTTCCTGTACAACACCTTATTACAGGTCTAGCCTATCTTATCGGTATCCTATTTTTTATGATTGCTTTAGTGAAACTGAAAAAGATTGGCGAAGCAGCTGGGCGATCCCAAGAAAAAATATTTGTTCCTCTTGCTTATTTTTTAGGAGGAGCAGCTCTCGTGTTTATTCCAAAGGCAGTTACACTATTAGCAAATACTACCTTTGGTGTTAGTAATGTTCTTTCGTACACCAACTACAATCCGTATAATTTTTATAGCGCTATGGGATTACTGATTCAGACCGCTGGGATAATTTGGTTCATTCGTGGTTGTGTTTTATTAGTAAGCGCAAGTAATCCAGGCGTACAACATGGGCCCAAAGGCCTTGCTTTCCTTTGTGCGGGTGTGTTGGCTATGAATTTTCAAAGTACAGCCGCTTTTTTAAATACCGTGATGACACAACTGCAGTCCTGGACTCAGGCTATAAAGAGTTAAGTTGTTAGCTAGTGCCCCAGCCACCTCGGGGCAAACATCGAAAAAGAACTCCGCACCACCAACCCTCTCCCGCCCTTCGGGCACCCTCTCCCCATTTCTGGGGAGAGGGGAAAATGAGGGAGGTCCTTTGGGAGGCCCCTACTCTTCCTCACCACAAATCTTGAGATTATTGGCTTTCGCAAAATCGAGGATTGCTTGATAGACTTGCGGACTTGACTCTTTCAGTTTTGGATCGAGTAAGACACATTTGTGGCCCTCAGTATGAACGCTTGGTTGGAGTAGAGGTGAATAATGAATTCGTCTATTCTTAAAGCTTGCCATAGAGCCACTCATGCGCTCAGCCCAATCACTAGGGCGAAAAGGTTTTCCTTGTTCAGTAATACCTTCGATAATAATTTTTTTGTCTTCAGAACCAGCCATGCTCGACGTATTTTAACAACAGTATGATTATTATAACATCATCTGGTAAAACAACGAAACAATAGCAGGCCCGATGCCTGTTGTGTTAGAGTGAAGAACTCTGCACAGCGAACCCTCTCCCGCCCTTCGGGCCCCCTCTCCCCATGTCTGGGGAGAGGGGGAAAATGAGGGAAGTTCTTTAGGAGGTATGAGTTGTGAATCAAAAAGAGAGTCATTCTGGAATTTATTTATTACCTAATCTGTTTACTACAGCTAGTTTGTTTGCTGCATTCTATTCGATTGTTGCTTCACTGAAAGCACAATATGAAGGCGCTGTTATTGCTATTTTTATTGGTATGATTGCTGATGGTTTGGATGGACGTATTGCCCGCATAACCAATACCCAAACTGCATTTGGTGGTGAGTATGATAGTCTTTCTGATATGGTAACTTTTGGTGTAGCTCCTGCTTTGTTAGTTTACAGTTGGAATTTACAGAAGCTAGGGAAGATTGGTTGGCTTGTAGCCTTTATTTATACTGCAGCGGTTGCTTTGCGATTGGCACGTTTTAATACCCAAATTGCAACTTCGGATAAACGTTATTTTCAAGGTCTTGCTTGCCCACCTGGGGCAGCTATTGTGTCTTCTTTTACTTGGTTCAGTTATCAACATCAGCTAGAGCATTTTGCAATTTCTATCGTTACTGCGATAATTACGGTTGTTACTTCGGTATTAATGGTGAGTAATATCCGCTATTACAGTTTTAAGGAAATTGATTTTAAAGGAAAGGTGCCCTTTCTCTATCTTTTACTCATGGTTATTCTATTTGTAGCTGTTGCTGCAAATCCTTCCCTAGTCTTGTTTACTGGATTCGTAATTTACGCTTTATCTGGCCCTCTGCAAACTTTATATGCCTTAAACCGTATGCGCAAGCAACGTAAAATGTAGGGGGCAACTCTCGCATCGAAAAATTTGAAGTAGGTTGGGCCTTGGCCCAACATGATACAAGCGACTATTTTGCCACAACAGGCCACATTCTTGTTGGGCCAAGGCCCAACCTACGCGATTTTATTTGCCTATATAGAATTGCACCAAAAATAGTAGAATTGTAAACAGACCCTATTCAGCTTCGCCAAAGCAGTTGTTAATTAAATCAACAACTGCTTTTTCCATCTCAGTTTCATCGGGGCCTTCTATTCGCAAAGTAAGCTCACTGCCTTTGCTGGCGGCAAGCATCATAATTCCCATAATGCTTTTGCCGTTTACAGTTTGCGAGTCTTTGGTAACGTCAATGTGACTATGAAATCGTGATGTAGTGGAAACGAATTTTGCAGAGGCTCGGGCGTGCAAACCTAGTTTATTAATGATTTTAATTTTAGTCTCTATCATAGCCAATTAATCTAGCACGTGCTGCAATTTTCTACAACAGCTATCATCCTGGGTGACTCATCAGTCACGATGATTACGGATTTTTTCTTTATGTTTTATAAGCTGTCGATCTAATTTATCGATTAGAGAATCAATGGATGCATACATATCTTCAGATTCAGAACGGGCATACACTTCACCTTTTGTGATCATGATGGAAGCTTCCGCAATCTGACGTAGTTTTTCAACATCAAACACCACATGAATGGAGGTAATTTTATCAAAATGTCGCACTAGCTTATTAAGCTTCTCTTCCGCATAAGATCTTAAAGCGGGGGTTACTTCGACATTATGGCCGGTGAAGTTGATCTGCATGACATTCTCCTTCAATAAAAAATCTAACTACGAATTGTTTTTCGCTCATTTGACGGGGCGATACCCATTGCTTCGCGGTATTTGGCAACGGTCCGGCGCGCGACTTGAATACCTTGCCCACCAATTAGTTGGGCAATTTTACTATCACTCAGTGGCTTTTTGCGATTTTCTGCTGCGATTAATTTTTTAACTAATGCGCGGATAGCCGTTGATGAGCATTCTCCACCACCAACTGTTCCGACATGGCTGGAGAAAAAATATTTTAACTCAAAGACCCCTCTAGGGGTGTGCATAAATTTCTGCGTTGTAACTCGAGAAATAGTTGATTCATGCATGTCTAAGGCAAGGGCTATATCATTTAAAATAAGTGGCTTCATGGCCTCCTCACCGTGCTCTAAGAAATTTTGCTGATAGTCAACAATACAGCGGGCCACTTTAAGTAAGGTTTCTTGCCGGCTTTGTATGCTTTTCAAAAACCAGCGGGCTTCTTGCAAATTATTTTTCAAAAACTGATTGTCTGCACTATTATCTGCCCTTTGGATAAGTGAAGCATAATGACTATTGATACTCAGACGCGGTAGGGTATTAGGATTTAAGACTGCTTGCCAGGCCCCGTCAATTTTCTTCACAGTGATGTCAGGAATAATATATTCAGTTACGCCTTGCTGAATTAAGCCTCCGGGTTTGGGATTTAAGCGTTGAATAATTTGCAGAGCATTATCCAGGTGGATTTCATTCGCTTGGTGTTTTTTCATTAATTGGCGATAATTGTGTTGACCCAGTAATTCGATATCATCACGGATAATTCGTTTTGCTAAATTGACATCAGCACTTGTACTTGGTAATTGCTGAAGTTGGATGAGTAAGGTTTCAGCTAAATTGTAAGAGGCACAGCCAACCGGATCAAAATGCTGCAAACGGTGACGTACAACTTCAATTTCCTCTAGATCTAAAGGATGAGTTTCACTGTCAAGGCTTGCATGTAATTCAGCCATAGATAGTGTTAGAAAACCATCGTTGTCAATGGCGTCAATGATCGATGTAGCGATAGCTCTATCCACATCACTCATTGGCGTTAAATCCAATTGCCAACGTAGATGATCCTGTAAATTGGTCGTGGTGGAATGCAGGTTTTCATAGTTAAAATCAATGTCATCGAAATTGACTTTTTTACTCGGATTGCTGTACAGCTGAGACCACTGAAAATCTGCAAATTCATCGGGGTCTTGTTTATTCGTTATACTGGATTCATCTTTTTCTTCATTGGGGGTTGCGTCAAGCATAGGATTAGATTCAACAACTTGTTGAATCTCTTGTTGCAAATCTAGTGTTGATAAGTTGCAGCAAACGAATCGCTTGCTGGAGCTGTGGTGTGAGTGTTAATTGCTGACCGATACTAAGCTGCAACGATGGTTTCATGCAAATCCTCTTTGTTTTTTTTCCCTTTCCTTAAGTTTAACCGATTCGGGGCGATAATCCAGTACTTGCGTGATATGTGCAGTCAAGACCCTGCTTATTTAATTTTTTTCTCTTTAAATAGGACATGCTTACGGATTACAGGATCGTATTTTTTTAGTTCCATTTTTTCAGGGTGATTACGTGGATTTTTTGTAGTAGTAACGTAATATCCCGTACCTGCGGTGGATTCCATCTTAATTTTGATAGTAACAGCTGCCATGGTATTTCCCCATTTAATTAAACTTTTTCGCCTTTGGCTCGGAGCATGTCAAGAACAGCTTTTATGCCTAATTTATCAATAATGCGCATACCTTTAGTGCTTACTTTGAGGCGGACAAATCGTTTTTCTTCTTCAACCCAAAAACGATGTTGTTTGATATTGGGTAGAAAACGTCGCTTAGTTTTGTTATTGGCGTGTGACACATTGTTGCCAGTAATTGGTCGTTTGCCAGTAACCTGACATACTCTTGCCATGTTGTTACTCCAAAGTGTTCATTTGAGTCTGTTTTGCCAGGCAAATCAGCCGGGTGTAAAAATACAAGAGCGGGTTTATAGCAAAAAATGGTAGATTATGCAAGTCTGTAACACGCTCTCTCCAAGGGGAGAAGGAAAAATTAATCTAGGGTGGTCACAAAATGGATAAAAGTGAGTATAATCTGTCCACAAAAACGAGAGAGTAGATTAATGCAGCGGACAATTAAGAGCTTTGTGTTACGTACAGGGCGGGTAAGCAATCGGCAACAGCAGGCTTTAGATTGTTATTTAGACGATTATGAATTGCCTTTAGGAAGTAGAGCCTGGGACTTGCCATTGATTTTTGGCAGCGAGGCTAAGATTATTGTGGAAATTGGTTTTGGTATGGGTGATTCGTTATTAGCAATGGCGCTACAACAGCCAGTGCTCAATTTTATTGGTATTGAGGTGCATAAAGCAGGTATTGGGAGTTTGGTTGCTAAACTGCGCGATAATGCAATTAGTAATGTGCGTGTAGTTACGCAAGATGCAGTCGATGTGTTTAAATACCATTTGGCAGATAATTCTTTGGCCGGCATCCAAATATTCTTCCCTGATCCTTGGCATAAAAAACGGCACCACAAGCGCCGCTTAATTCAAGCTGAGTTCGTAACGATGCTTGTGCAACGACTGAAGATTGGTGGCTTTATTCATTGTGCTACTGATTGGGAGGATTATGCTGAACATATGCAAAGGGTTCTATCTAAAGAGCCAACCCTAATGAATGCCCAGGCAGATGGTGGCTTTTCACCACGGCCAGCGATGCGGCCTGTCACAAAGTTTGAGCGGCGAGGTACGCAGTTAGGCCATGGCATATGGGATTTAATTTATATTAAACAAATCGATGGGGACGTACTATGAAAGATTTTGCTGAGTTAGAACAGGCTATTGAAAAGGGGGACGAGGCGTTTAAATCCTTTATTGCAGCAGAAAAGTCGGCCAATCCTGATTTTTTAAAGCTTACCTTTAATAGGCAAGGGCAGCAGTTAACCGTTTTAAATTATCTTATTCGTAAGCATAACAACAGAATAGGAATGCCCAATAGGATAGAGCATATCAAATGGCTTCTTTCTAATGGAGCGGATATTAATTTAGGGCAGCCAGTACATTTATTGTTAGATCTTAAAAAATTTGACCTGTTTCCCCTATTTGTTAAGTTTGATCAAGGAGAGCTTCCTAGCCCTTCGGAGCAAACATCAGAAAATAACTCCGCACTACCAACCCCTCTCCTCGTTTCCGGGGCGGGGGGGGAAATGGTTGAAGTTCTTTTGCAGGAGGGTAGTCTTGAATCACCACAAACATTGCGCTTTAACGCACGCGATACTACAGGAACGACGTTATTATCTAGGGTTATAGCGAGTGGAGATATCTCTATTTTACAGGGGATTCTTAGCGGCCAGTTTGATATCAACGTAAATGAACCAAGCCCTATGGCCCTACTGGGCCAGTCTGTAGGGATATTACCGTTACATCAAGCGACCCTTAGCAATTCTCCTGAGGCCATTTATGCGTTGCTTGAAAAAGGGGCTGTCATTGACGGTTGTTGCGGTGATTTGAGTGAAACCCCTCTGTTATATGCGGCAAGATTTGGGAAAATAAAGTCGCTAGGAACTTTATTGGCTAACGCAAGAACGGCTTTAGATTTGGAGGCTACCAATGCTGAGGCCAAGCCGAAACGCCCAATAGATTTGCTTTGTGAGCGTTTGGCAAAGGGAAGAGATTCGCAACAAGCTTTACATGGTATAGCAATGCTGCTTTGTCATGGCGCTGCTGTTCCTCGTGATGAGCAATTTAGACAGCTATTGATGACTAATCGTATTGAGTTACTTGAAGAGGTCAAAAAATATCTTGCGCAATCACAGCATTCGGCTACGCAGTTTGTTAGAGCTTGTCATAACAAGGATAATCCCTTACATGATATTATCTATGCCAAGAGTTCTTGGTTACAAGCGATATGGCGTTTTTTTGGTTTACCGCGCAAGGAAGCTTTCTTGGTTGAATCGTTAGTATTTGATGGGCCCCCATCTGCCCCTAAGGCACCCTCTCAGCAAGTGGAGAATGGCTCTGATGTCGATCATGGAGCCTCATCTGCCTCTCTGGCACCTTCTCCCCAAGGCGAGGCACGAGGATACAAATTTCCCCCGCTCGGGACGATACAAAGGAACATGAGGTTAGAGCCAAAAAAAGAGGCGATACTAGAACAATCCTGTTTACTGGTTACAGAGCCTTCCCCTGCAGAGTTTACTAGGGAAGAACGAAGTTTTGCGATCTTCACCTGGAGTTATTGTACTGACGGTTCTTATTTTTTCAAGCGATTCACGAGTACTATGCAAGATAAAATTGTAACCGGGGAATATACCGCGATGCAGTCAGTTCGTGAGTATTCGGGGCGATTTCCAAATACTCGCACTAGAAGACTCGTTAATTTAATGAAGGGGGAGACGCCTCCTATGCATCACGAGCAACATGTTCAAGGTATATCAGAAGAGCCTCAGGGGCAAATTCAGCTGAGTTAACCCCATTACTGCTGGCCCAAGTCCTGCGATGACTTGCTTAAACAGGACATACCCCCTAGAATTCTAGTTTTCTGTGTAATTGCGGGGGAGATAAATGGGTTGGAATGAGCCAGATAAAGGCAAAGATCCATGGAGCGGAAAAAATCAGCCACCAGATTTAGACGAAGCATTGAAGCGTTTACAGGAAAAACTGAAGAAAACGTTCTTCGGTGGTTCAGGGCAATCGGGTGAAACTCCATCGGCTAATAAAAACGGTGGTTTATTAGCAGTTATGGCACTGCTAGTTCTGTTCATTTTATGGGCATTGTCGGGAATCTTTATCGTTAATGAGGGTGAACAGGCAGCCATTCTTTATTTTGGCAAATATGTAGACACAGTGGGGCCTGGACCGCATTGGATCCCACGTATCATTTCTTGCAAAATTGTGCGCAATGTAGAACGAGTTTCCGATTATTCGTATTCAGCCCAGATGCTCACTCAAGATGAGAACCTTGTTTCTGTCTCTTTAGCCGTCCAATATCGTATTGGTGATTTACAAGCCTATTTATTCAATGTGGCTGATCCTCAAGAAAGCTTACAACAAGCAACGTCGAGTGCGCTGCGCCAAGTTGTAGGTACTACAACGCTTGATCAAATAATCACCGAAGGTCGGGAAGCCTGGGGTTCTAATGTACAAGATTCCCTAACCAAAATCCTAGAAAAATATAACACAGGAATTGTGATTGTTAATGTGTCACCCCAGCCTGCCCGCGCTCCTGAAAATGTCCAAGATGCGTTTGATGATGCGATTAAAGCGCAAGAAGATGAAAAACGATTTAAAGAGCAAGCTTATGCTTATCAGGCCCGTGTTGTTCCTATTGCCGAGGGTAATGCGAAACGTATCATGGAAGAGGCGCAAGCTTTTGCTCAGCAGGTTGTTTTCCGTGCGAAGGGAGAGGTTGCTGAATTTTTGGCTTTATTACCCCAATTTGTTCAGTCACCTGCAGTGACCGCACAGCGGATGTATTTGGATACGATGCAGCAGGTTTTAAGCAAGAGCTCTAAGATTATCGTTGATGATAAAGCGAGTAATCTTTTGTACTTACCCTTGGAGAAATTGGCGGGTACAGCTAATTTGCTACCCAAAGCAGCTTATGCAGGATCAGCGAATAGCTAATCTGCAATCTAGCACGGTATGAAACCGAGAGTTTAGCAGTCACTAGTCGCGACGTGAGCAGACGAACTTATAGTAGTGCTCCAGGAGGAAATCAGTAAATGAAGTGCAACAAAAACAACCCTAGGCATCCTGGCATTTGTCGTACTTATGATACTCTTAGCTAGTGTATTCACGATTACTCAAGGGCATCATGGTATTTTGCTTCGTTTGGGTCGTTTGGTGAACGATAAAGCAGGTAATACCTTGATTCTAGAGCCGGGTTTACATATAAAAACGCCTTTTATTGAAAATGTACGTACTTTTGATACGCGTATTCAAACTATGGATATTAAGTCTTCGCGTATTGTAACTAAAGAAAAGAAGGATGTGATCGTTGATTATTATGTGAAATGGCGCATTGAAAATTTAGCGCGTTATTACAAATCAACGGGAGGGAATGAATTAAAAGCAGAAACCTTGCTTGAGCAGCAACTCAATACTTCCTTGCGGGCAGAATTTGGTAAACGCACAATTTCTGAAGTTGTTTCTGGTGGTCGTGATGATGTTATGGAATCTTTGCGTGGTAAGGCAGAGCAGCGAGCAGCGGAATTAGGTATTTCGGTCGTTGATGTGCGTATTAAAGGGATAGAATTACCAGAAAATACCAGTAATGCTGTTTACCAACGGATGCGTGCCGATATGCAGAAAATTGCTAACCGCCATCGCGCCGATGGTAGTGCTGCAGCAGAGGCTATTCAGGCGGCAGCAGATGCGCAAGTTACTGTTGTGCTTGCTAAGGCGCGAAGTGAAGGGCAAGTGCTCCGTGCACACGGCCAGGCTGAAGCTGCAGCAATTTATTCTGACAGCATTTAGTCAGAATAAAGAGTTTTTTAGCCTTTATCGCAGTTTGAAAGCCTATGAAAGCAGTTTCAACACGTAAACAAGATCTTATTAATACTTGATCAAAGTTCCGCTTTTTTTGATTATTTTAAGCACGCTTTGACTGGTGCTAGCGCGGATGGCAAAAAATAATTATAATCCTGCGTTTTGCTGAAACGGGTTGAAGAGTCGAACATGGGTAAAAATGTCGTTGTAATAGGTACGCAATGGGGTGATGAGGGCAAGGGTAAGGTTGTTGATCACTTAACGCATGATGCGCAGGTTGTTGTTCGCTATCAGGGTGGACATAATGCAGGGCATACTCTGAAAATAAAGGGTGAAAAAACAGTTTTACGCCTTATTCCTTCTGGGATATTACGCCCGCATGTGCAGTGTTATATTGGCAATGGTGTCGTTCTTTCACCCCAAGCCCTGCTTGATGAAATCCAAGAGCTAGAAAATAAAGGGAGTGAATGTGCGTAATCGCTTGCATATTAGTCAGGCTTGCCCTTTAATTTTACCTTGTCATGTCGCTTTAGATAAAGCGCGAGAAAATCATAAAGGCAGTGTTGTAATTGGTACTACCGGTCGAGGTATTGGTCCTGCTTATGAAGATAAAGTGGCTAGAAGGGCGCTTAAAGTGAGTGATCTTTTCCATCCACAACGCTTTAAAACCCAGCTAACTGAGTTAGTACAATACCATAATTTCCTCTTAAAAAATTATTATCACCAGCCAGAAATTGCCCTGCAGCCTTTATTGAAGAAGCACAAACTTGGGCCGATGCGTTAGCCGATATGGTTTGTGATGTAACGACTTGTTTACATGAGCACAGGATAAAGGGTGATGCAATATTATTTGAAGGAGCGCAAGGGGTTTATCTTGATATCGATCATGGTACTTATCCTTACGTGACTTCCTCGAATACTTGCGTTGGTAGTGTAATTAATGGTGCAGGTTTTGGACCTAAGTACCTTGATTATATTTTGGGTATTACTAAAGCTTATACAACGCGTGTTGGTGGTGGACCTTTCCCAACTGAGCTGCATGATGAAATTGGTCGTAGCATAGCAGCACGTGGTAATGAGTTTGGTGCAGTCACTGGTCGTCCTCGCCGTTGTGGATGGTTTGATGCGGTGTTATTGCGTCGCTCTATTGAGCTCAATAGCATCACTGGATTATGCCTGACTAAACTTGATGTCTTGGATGGTTTAAAGACGATCAAAATTGCTGTAGCTTACCGCGATCCGAAGTGGGCAATTTGTTAACTCGTCCGCCGCAAACCGCAGGAGATTTCGCTGGTTTAGAACCCGTTTATGAGGAAATGCCGGGTTGGGCAGAATCCACTGCTGATCTCACTGATCTGAAGCAGCTTCCGGCTAATGCATTGGCTTATGTAAAGCGAATAGAGGATTTGCTTGGTGTGCCAATTGATATGCTGTCAACGGGCCCGGAACGTGATTCAACCATTGTTCTGCGCGACCCATTTGCGAACTAGCCGTGATAGAGCTCCCTGGTCATTGCGAGCCTCTATACAGAAGCTGAAAAACGTTCCGAACTTAACATTAGACCGTCATTGCGAACGCAGTGAAGCAATCCAGTGGCCTTATGAGATGCTAGGAAAGGTCGCTGGATTGCTTCGTCGCAAGCTCCTCGCAATGACGGTATAGGAGCGGAACGTCGCAGAGAGGTGAGCTATTACTTTCACCTGAATTTTTTCTCAAATTCAATAAAATTGTTCTCAAGCTCGCGTTGTAAGCGGGCTTTTTCGTTTTTTTCCACAAATTGCAAACAGCTTGAGCTATTTAAATTGGTACAGCGAGCGATAGGGAGCGCTTGTTCTGCGTTTGCCCATAAACTTTGCCCTGGTAAAAAACTATAGGTTATTGCATTACGGCTTATCATTTTTAATATCGGGTAGTCTAGACCATGCTGTAGAACCGCTTCGACGTATTGGTGGGTGAGATCAGTTCGGAATATACCCTCATCATCTGTGGATAAGACGATGGGAATTTTATGGCTAAGGTATTCGTTTAAAGGGTGCTGTAAGCCTGTAACATGGAGGATTTTTTTGTTGCTGATTAAATTAATCTCAACTGCAGTTTTATTTTTAGCCATCGTGTGAAGCAATTCTTTGTTGTCGTTTTCAAAGGCGATATCAACACCATGACCTATCCTTTCAGCGTGTCCAGTACTCATTGCATCATGAATGTGGAAACGTAAATGTTCAGAGTCAATACCAAGAGTGGGAGCTAATTCACCAGCATGCAAGGCAATATGAACTTGTGGATAATTTTTGTGAAGAAAATCAAATACTTGCATTTGCTGATGATAATCACGCAAAGAAATAGGCCCGTCTTCAGCTTGCACTAGATTAACGCCAACAATATCCGGCGAGCGTGCTGCTGCAGCAAAGCCATTAAGGGCTTGGACAAATATTTTTTCTAGGGCTTGCTCGCGTAATATACAATATTGAAATTTAATCGTTATTTTACAAACCGCTTGATTTGGGTTTTTATCGCAACCTAAATGTTGACGGGTCTGCTGCAGGATTCGGCTAGATTCATCGGCAGTGTGTTGGATATTCGCAGCGAAATCTTGATTGTTAAGTAATTGTTGTTGGACTTCGGCAAATTGGGTTAAGTTAATCTCATTCGTTGCAAAAGTTGTTGATTTTGCGTTGTCGGGCAAGGTCATAATTTCTAAGTAGAGCTCGTTTTGGTGAGCTGCGCGTTGCATAATTTTAGCAAGCAGTTGGGGTCTATAATCATCTACAACAGCTTCGAATTTGTTAAAGCTAGCAAAGAAATGGTCATGACTTGATTCTT